>NZ_CP027805.1:1387500-2044184 GCF_003072625.1 Limosilactobacillus reuteri | reverse complement strand
AATAATTTCCTCCTAAAGTATTAAATTACAAACGGTATTTTATCATTACATGGGAAAGTTTTCCACAGCCAAGTGGATAATAATAAAAAAGTTTACACAACACTGTGTGTAAATTCATAATATTGCTGTGAAAAATGGGGAAAAGGAGATTCTATTATCACTTATCCACAGAATTGTGTTGATATATGCTATTGATATAGCAGTAAACTAGAGAGTTATCAACATATGGAAGGATCGCTGTGGATAACTTTATCAACAGGTGTGGATTTGGGGATAATTGCTGAAAAACACTGTTGATAACTTGTCCACAAATTATGGATTTACACAACGCTGTGGATTATTTTACCAATTTTGTTAATAATCAAAAAAATTTAAATAAAAATTCGCCGTTTATTAATTTCAGTAAGTATGTTATACTACCAAAGTATGTTTGAAGAGATCGTCTTTTAGACTCTAGAAACCAAACCACTCGAATTTAATAGGAGGTGCAATTGTATGAAGCGCACGTTTCAACCAAAGAAGCGTCACCGTGCACGTGTCCATGGCTTCCGTAAGCGCATGAGCACCAGTAACGGCCGTAAGGTATTAGCACGTCGGCGTCAAAAGGGCAGAAAAGTATTATCTGCATAACCACGGCCACTTTTATAGTGGCTTTTTTATTGTGTGGGGCAGGGCAGTCAGCTTGGCGAGCATTTGAATCGTTAAAGTTGTCGTATGCCCGGCCCTATTTTTATATCTACTTAAATTAAGGCTGGGGATTATATATAATGAGAAAATCATATCGCGTAAAAAAGGAAAGTGAGTTTCAACGGGTTTTTGAAACCCATAATTCCGTGGCCAACCACAAATTTGTCGTATATCAAATGGAAAAACCAGGACAAAAACATTTTCGTGTCGGTATTTCTGTCGGAAAAAGGATTGGAAATGCTGTTCATCGTAATTGGGTTAAGCGGCGTATTCGTCAAACATTATTAGAGGTGAAACCGCAATTACGGTCCGATGTTGATTTCTTGGTTATTGCTCGGTCAGCGGCAGATGGTTTATCAATGGCAGAAACAAAGAAAAACCTAGTGCACGTTTTAAAGCGGGCACATTTGTTAGATGAAAAAAGTGAGGATTAGGATTTGAATAAGAAAACAAAAAAATTCCTAAGTTTGGGAGCAATCATGAGCTTAACCCTATTTTTAGCTGCTTGCTCCAATAAGCCAATTACTAGTCATAGTACTGGTATCTGGGACCACTACATTATCTATAACTGTTCACAATTTATCATTTGGTTATCAAAGCACTTTGGCGGATATGGAATGGGGATCATTATCTTTACGATCATCATCCGGATTATCTTACTGCCATTGATGTTCTACCAAACAAAGACCATGATGAAGACACAAGAACTTGCTCCTCAACTAAAGGCAATTCAGAAAAAGTACTCATCACGTGATCGCGAGTCAATGCAAAAGATGCAAATGGAAACGCAGAAGCTCTATAAAGAAGCAGGAGTTAATCCATGGACTTCGATGCTTCCGTTACTGGTTCAGTTACCAGTTATGTGGGCTCTTTATCAAGCAATCTGGCGGACCTCAGCCTTACGGAATGGAACTTTCTTGTGGCTTCAGTTAGGTCACCCGGACCCATACTACATCATGCCTATTCTAGCGGCATTATTTACGTTCATTAGTTCATGGTTATCCATGGCTTCAATGCCCGAAAAAAACTCAATGACAACTACAATGACGTGGTTTATGCCGATTATGGTATTCTTCATGGCATTGGGATTCTCTTCAGCTATTACCTTATACTGGGTAGTAACAAATGCCTTCCAAGTTGTCCAAACGCTCATCATCCAGAATCCATTTAAGATTCGTCGTGAACGTGAAGAAAAGCAACGGGCTGAAAAAGCAAAACGTCGCAAGATTGAAAAAGCAAAACGTCGCGCTTACCAAAGTCGGCGGAAATAAGTTATTAAGGCTGTGACAAGTAAAGTTGTTGCGAGCCTTTTTATTTAGTAATAAATTTAAAGAGTGGAAATTAATTAAATTCACGGGGGGATAGAAATGGTAGTTTTTACTGGAACAACAATTGAAGAAGCAAAAGAAAAGGCCCGTACACAATTGAAGCCAACCGTTAATCAGACAATTGAATTTACGGTTCTTCAACAGCCGCGGCACGGTTTTCTAGGAATTGGACGACGCCAAGCGCAAGTAGATGCAGTAATAAAAGATAAAGAAATTGCGATGCCCTCACTGGAAGAAAAAGACGAGCAGCTAGCAAAAGAGCCAGAGCAAAAGCCTGCAAGCTTAAATTCCGCTGAAGGTGAGCTCGATCCTGCTGAAATCAAGCGGCGGCAACGGGCCAATCTTAAAAAAGTTCAAGCAACTAGTAAAGAATTAGTTGAGTATCTAACAACAGTATTTAAGGAATTGGGTATTGCTGTTGAACCACGGATTATTAATTTAGAAGCTCATGACCTCAAAATTGATCTTCAAACTGAGGAAAATGGACGAGTGATCGGGAAGCACGGTCGCCGGATCAATGCGATGGAACAGCTTAGTAATATATTCATGGATTACCATGGAGCGGCAAAGGTAAATGTTGAACTTGATACTTCCAATTATCGTGAACGGCGTCAAGAAGTAGTTCATAACCTGGCGCAAAAGGCAGCGATGGAAGTAGTTGCAAGCGGAAAAGCTGTTTTTATGGACCCAATGCCAGCTCGTGAACGGAAACAGATTCACCATGAACTTGAGAATAACCGCCACGTAAAAACATACTCCCACGGTCGGGAACCTTACAGGAGTATCGTGATTGCTCCCCAAGACTAACTTATTTATTGACAATTTCTGGTAATGATCTTAGAATATGAGCGGTTATAAATTTAATATTCGTTAAAGTAGTGAAAGTGCTTTGACCATGCTAGTGATATTTTTATTACTATGCATGGACTGGCGCTTTTTTTGTTAGAAAGGAGTAAAGTAGCGATGGCAAATAGCGAGAATGATACGATTGCAGCAATTTCGACGCCGGTTGGTGAAGGTGGAATTTCCATTATCCGAATTAGTGGGGATGATGCGGTGAAAGTTGCTCAACGGATCTACAAAGGAAAAGATCTCGCCAAAGTAGCAACTCATACCATTAACTATGGTCATATTGTCGACCCTGATACGGATCAAGAAGTCGATGAAGTGATGGTTTCAGTAATGCGCGCTCCTCACACTTATACACGTGAAGACGTGATTGAAATCAACTGTCACGGGGGATTGTTAGCAACCAACCGTATTCTGCAATTGGTACTGAGCTTTGGCGCCCGGATGGCAGAACCAGGTGAATTTACTAAACGGGCCTTCTTAAATGGTCGTCTCGATTTATCCCAATCAGAAGCGGTAATGGATCTAATTCGTGCAAAGACAGATAAATCGATGAAGGTTGCATTAAATCAGCTTGATGGTAATTTGTCGCGGTTAATTCGTAATTTGCGCCAGGATATTTTGGATGTATTAGCGCAGGTAGAGGTTAATATTGACTATCCAGAATATGATGCTGTTGAAGAAATGACGACGAAGCTCTTAAAAGAAAAAGCAGAGGACATTCAACAACGAATCCAAGGCCTTCTTAAAACAGCTAAACAAGGAAAGGTTTTGCGAGATGGTTTAGCAACGGCCATCATTGGGCAGCCGAATGTTGGTAAATCAAGTTTGTTGAATTCCTTGCTTCACGAGGACAAAGCGATCGTTACAAATGTTGCTGGGACAACCCGGGACGTAATTGAAGAATACGTCAATGTCAACGGGGTGCCATTGAAGTTAATTGATACAGCAGGAATCCGCGATACAAATGACCAAGTTGAAAAGATCGGGGTAGAGCGGAGTCGCAAAGCCTTGGGGGCCGCTGATTTAGTACTTCTCTTGATTGATAATTCAAATGAATTAACTGAGGAGGATCACCAATTACTTGAAGCAACCAAGGATAAGCAGCGGATCATCATCTTAAATAAGACGGATCTTCCACGCAAGGTTGATTTAGAGGAATTGAAATCACTAGCTGGCAAGAGTGCCGTTATTGAAACTTCAATCGTTAATCATGAAGGAATGGACCAACTTGGTGAGCAGATTGGTCACATGTTCTTCAACGAGGGAATTGAAAGTAACCAAAATAATGTAATGGTTACAAATGCTCGGCACATTGGCTTACTACACCAAGCTAATGATGCTTTAAGCGATGTATTAAAAGGAATTAATGATGGCATGCCGGTGGATCTGGTTCAAATTGATATGACCCGGTGTTGGGAATTATTAGGTGAGATTACTGGGGATAGTTACCAAGATGAGTTACTTGACCGGTTATTTAGTCAATTCTGTTTAGGAAAGTAGGGAATAAAAGAATGAAGAGTTCAGAAGCATTGCAAACATCTGATGCCGTTCAATACGAAGCGGGATCATACGATGTAATTGTTGTCGGGGCGGGTCATGCCGGAAGTGAGGCCGCCCTTGCCGCAGCCCGGATGGGGAATAAAACCTTATTGGTAACAATTAATCTTGAAATGGTTGCTTTTATGCCATGTAACCCCTCTGTTGGTGGTCCGGCAAAAGGAATCGTGGTCCGCGAAATTGATGCTCTTGGTGGTGAAATGGGTCATAACATTGATAAGACCTATGTCCAAATGCGGATGTTAAATACCGGTAAAGGTCCCGCTGTCCGTGCATTACGAGCCCAAGCAGATAAACATGCTTACCACCGTGCAATGAAGCAGACGATTGAGGAAGAACCAAACCTTACTCTCCGTCAAGCAACTGTTGACCAATTAATCGTTGAAGATGGTGTCTGTAAAGGTGTAATTACTAATACAGGAGCTCGTTACCACGCTAAAACGGTTGTATTAACGGTTGGAACTGCGGCGCGCGGAAAGATCATTATTGGTGAATTACAGTATGAATCTGGTCCAAATAACTCTAAGTCAGCGGTAAAACTTTCGGAAAACCTTGAAGAACTTGGCTTTGATCTTGAACGTTTTAAGACGGGAACACCACCACGGGTTAACGGAAAGACAATTGACTATAGTGTAACGGAAGAACAACCAGGGGATGTGGAACCACATCACTTTAGTTTTGATACTCCTGATAGTGCCTATATTCCAATTAGCGAACAATTATCTTGTTGGTTAACTTATACAAATGAAGGGACGCATGCCATTATTCGGGAAAACCTTAGCCGGGCACCGATGTTCTCCGGTGTTATCAAGGGGGTTGGGCCACGCTACTGTCCTTCAATTGAAGATAAGATTGTTCGTTTTGCTGATAAGCCGCGGCATCAAGTTTTCCTTGAACCAGAAGGACGGGATACGGATGAGTACTATCTTGATGGAATCTCAACATCAATGCCAGAAGAAATCCAACAAAAGATCGTGCACTCAATCAAGGGATTGGAAAATGCTGAAATGATGCGTCCTGGATATGCAATTGAATACGATGTAGTTGCGCCGTACCAACTTCACCCAACCCTGGAAACCAAGATCATTAAGAATCTCTATACTGCTGGCCAAACAAACGGTTCTTCAGGTTATGAAGAAGCAGCAGGTCAAGGACTGATTGCGGGGATTAACGCAGGACTACGGGCACAAGGTAAGGAACCATTTGTCCTTAAGCGTTCTGATGCATATATCGGCGTGATGATCGACGACCTAGTAACAAAGGGAACAAAAGAACCTTACCGTTTACTTACAAGTCGGGCAGAATATCGGCTAATTTTACGTCATGATAATGCTGATTTTCGGTTAATGGAAATGGGCCATAATGTTGGCTTAGTTAGTGATGAGCGGATTGCTAAAATGGAAGAGAAGAAGCGTCAAGTCGCAGCTGAAATCAAACGATTAGAAGAGATTAAGCTCAAGCCTAGTGATGATAAGGTTAACGAGTTTATTGAAGCTCACGGGGATAATCGCTTAAAAGATGGGATTGCAGCAGCTGACCTCTTGAAGCGACCATATTTCGATTACCAAACGTTGGCCGAATTCATTCCGGCACCGGAACAGGAACTTGATCGTCATGTGATTGAGCAGGTTGAAATTCAATTGAAATATGCTGGTTACATTAAGAAAGAGAAAGTTAAGGTTGAACGGATGAAACGGATGGAAGCTAAACGGATTCCAGATGATATCGATTATGGTGATATTGATGGTCTAGCAACTGAAGGACGTCAAAAGCTTGAAAAGATTCGTCCAGAAACTTTAGCCCAAGCTTCACGAATTAGTGGAGTTAACCCCGCTGATATTGCAATCTTGAGTGTTTACGTCCGCCAGGGGAAGTTTTCCAAGAAGGATCGCAAATAAAATTTCCTGGGAAATAAAATCTGGAGAAATAGAGTAATGACTCCGCTCTCCAGATTTTATTATGGTTTTCTTAAAGCAAAGGGATAATATACTTAAGTTTGGCATTATATGGTATAATTTAGGTTCAAGTTTTAATAACGAATTTTAAATAACTATTTTGTGATCCGTGAATTTAAGAGAAAGAAGAGGAAATTTATAATGTGTGGGATTGTTGCATTTGTTGATAATGAAAAACCACAAATTAAAGACCAATTAATCAAAAAAATGAAGGACCGGATTATTCACCGGGGACCTGATGCGGAAGGTCAATATGTGGATGATGATGTAGCACTTGGCTTCCGGCGCTTGAGTTTTATTGATGTTAAGTCTGGTAATCAACCAATCTTTAATGAAGATAGCTCAAAAGCCATTGAATTCAACGGTGAAATTTACAATTTTGAAGAATTACGTGAAGAATTAATCAGTAAGGGTCACACATTTAAGACACATGCCGATACTGAAGTAATCTTGCACGGATATGAAGAATGGGGCAAGGATGTTGTTAACAAGCTGCGTGGAATGTTTGGCTTTGTTATCTGGGATTTTAAGACTAAAGAAATGTTCGGTGCCCGTGACCATTTTGGAATTAAACCATTGTATTACGCTAAAATGAACGGTACTTTCTTTGTTGGGTCTGAAATCAAGGCATTTCTTGATCACCCCAACTTTAAGAAGGAACTTAATAAAGAAGCGCTTAAACCATACATGACATTCCAATACCCAGTTACTCAAGAAACTTTCTTTAAGGGTGTTTACCGTCTTCCAGAAGGGCATTACTTCACTTATAAAGACGGTCAGTTTGAAATGACCCAATACTGGGACGAAAACTTTGAGCCAGAAGACGAGACGTTTGATGAAGCTGTTAACAAGATTGACTATGTTGTTAAGAATTCTGTTAAGGCACATACCTTTGCAGATAAAGGAATTAAGGTTGGTTCATTCCTTTCCGCAGGGGTTGATTCAAGTTTAGTAACGGCTTTGATGCGTCCAGATAATACGTTCTCAATCGGATTTGATAGTACTTACGATGAGACCAAACAAGCACGTGAATTAGCAGCTAAGATGGGCTTGAAGAATACTGATGAAAAGTTGACTAACGAAGAAGCTTTCCACGCATTCCCAATGATTCAATACTACCTAGATGAACCCGATTCTAACCCATCTGTTGTTCCTTTATACTTCTTGAACAAGTTAGCAAAGGATAACGGCTATAAGGCCCTTCTTTCAGGTGAAGGTGCCGATGAATTGTTCGCGGGATACATTGATTATGGTTTTAATACGAAAGTTAAATTTATCCGGTGGGTAACTGATCAATTAAGGAAGATGCCTCGTGAACGTCGGTATAAGTTTGCCAAGTGGTTAGATGGGAAACACTTCCACGGCCAAGAACATATGTATCGCAACTTAGCGCCAGCACGGGATACTTTTATTGGTCAAGCATACATCTTTAGTCCGGAAGAAGCCGCTGACTACTTGCAACCAGAATTTGATTGCGGACCAAGTATTGCCGACATTCTTAATCCACTTTTTGATAAGATGGAAGATAAAGATATCGATGAAGTCGCAAAGAAGCAATATATTGACTTGCACCGTTTCATGCCTGGCGATATTTGCTTAAAGGCAGATAAGATGAGTATGGCTAACTCTGTTGAAATCCGGGTACCACTTCTTGATAAAGAGGTAATGAAAGTAGCTGAAACGACACCAACTAAGTACCTCTTTAACTATAAGGATACAAAGTGGGCATTCCGGATGGCTGCTAATCGGCATTTACCGGAAGAATGGGCTACGCGGCCTAAGATGGGCTTCCCAACTCCAGTCCGTGCATGGCTTCGAGAAAAGAAGTATTACCAAGAAGTACGTGAATTATTTGAACAAGACTTCGTAAAAGAGTTCTTTGATCAAGAAAAGCTTCTAAAACTTGCCGATGATAACTTCGAAGGTAAGGTGGATGGTCGTCGTAAGATTTGGACAATCTACACCTTCTTAACGTGGTATAAGTTATATTTCATTGATAACTTCAAACCTGATGAATCGGGAATTGACCGTGCACAAAAAACAG
Organism: Limosilactobacillus reuteri; assembly: GCF_003072625.1. Lineage (NCBI taxonomy): Bacteria > Bacillati > Bacillota > Bacilli > Lactobacillales > Lactobacillaceae > Limosilactobacillus > Limosilactobacillus reuteri. Next base: position 2,035,761 of record NZ_CP027805.1, on the reverse strand, counting down.
CTACAACAGAAGCATAGAAAAATATTAAAGGAGGCTGGCGAAGGGTAGGACTCTTCTAAGTCTCCTTTTTTTGTTAATTGGTAACCCTTATTTATTTTTATGATAAAAAATGAAATAATATAGGGCAGATTAGATTAAAGGAGAGTCATTTGCAAGATGAAATTGCATATTACACCTGCTTTAGCATTATTGCGCGAGCACCATTTATTAGATCATGTTAGTAATTTGACTGATTTTACCGCAACTAGCGTGTCCTATGATTCACGGAAGGTAAAATCAGGAACTTTATTCTTTTGTAAAGGAAATTTTTTGCCTAAATACCTAGCATCCGCTAAAGAAAAAGGTGCGATTGCGTATGTGGCTGAAAAAGAATATCCAGAAGGTGAAGGATTGCCAGCTATTATCGTGAACGACGAACAAAAAGCAATGTCTTTACTGGGGGCAGCATTTTATGGTTATCCGCAAAATGATTTGTTCATTATTGCAATTACAGGAACAAAAGGAAAAACAACAACGGCTTATTTTGCTGACCATATTCTAGCCCAAAGTACAGCTAATCATATTGCCCTTTTTTCAACGCTTGATCGGATTTTAGGCAATAAGCCGGAAGATAAATTTAAATCTGATTTGACTACTCCTGAATCCTTAGACCTTTTCCATGATATGCGCGCTGCCGTTGATAATGGAATGACGCACTTAGTAATGGAAGTATCATCGCAAGCATACAAGAAAAACCGGATTTATGGTTTAAAGTATGATGTTGGAATTTTCTTAAACATCTCGCCAGACCATATTGGACGAAATGAGCATCCAACTTTTGCTGATTATCTTCACTGTAAGGAACAATTATTAGTAAATTCTGCTAAATGCTTAATCAATGCAGAAACTGAAAAATTTACCGATGTTTATTACACTGCTAAGGCAACTACACAGCCAGAAGACATTTTCTTATTTGCACGGCGGGGAGCGAACATCGAATTACCTGATAATGCCCAAATAGATTTTGAATATCGAAATGATTTAGAAGATCTTCATGAAAGTGAATTTGAGTTGACCGCCTTAACTGAGAAAGCAAAGCAGTTGAACTTAGGTGGTCGTTATAAAACGAGTGTCCCTGGAGATTATAATGAAGGAAATGCGGTCGCTGCAATCATTGCCAGTGGATTAGCTGGGGCGAGTGCTAACGATGCCGTAGAAACGTTGAATCATGTTCACATTCGTGGTCGAATGGAAATGATTAACAGTAATACTCATGGAACAATTTATGTTGATTATGCCCATAATTACGCTAGCTTGAAGCGCCTCTTGGCATTCTTAAAACGACAAACTAATGCTGGTAAAGTAACAGTTGTCTTAGGAGCGACCGGTGATAAAGGTATTTCGCGCCGTCCAGGATTTGGCAAAGCTTTAACTGAAGAACAACCAGATGAAGTAATTTTGACGACTGATGATCCAGGGTTTGAAGATCCGATGACTATTGCCCGGGAAATAGATTCTTATATTGATCAGGATAAGGTTAAACATATTCAATTTGAAATGGACCGCGAAACGGCGATCAAAAAGGCAATTGACGGTAGTGAAAATGATGATATTGTAGTCCTTGCAGGGAAGGGTGAGGATCCGTACCAAAAGATTAATGGGGAAGATGTCCCTTACCCAACTGATGTGAAAATTGCACGTGATTATATTAATGAATTAGAAAGATAAAGAGGAGTGGGGATCTAATGAGTGAACAACCTTTTGTTCCATTGATTCTAGGTAGTGATTTCAACGCTTATGGAATGGCACGGTCAATGTATGAAAAGTATGGGATTAAGTCGCAATTATATGCTCGCCAACCATTGGCACCAACCCGTTATTCAAAAATTGTCGAGTTGCACTATAATGAACAATTACAATCACCAGAAGTGTTTACGAAGGTTTTAATTGAAGCGGCAGATGAGTTTGCTAAGCAGGGCAAGAAGACCGTTTTAATTAGTTGCGGGGATGACTATACTGAATTAGTTGCGAAAAATCGTAAAGAACTTTCTCAGCACATGTTCTGTCCATATGCTGATTATGATGAAGTGGCAACATTAACGGATAAAGAGAAATTCTACAATGTCTGTGAAAAGTATGGTTTGCCTTATCCTAAAACCGATATTTTAAAACCAGACCTTGATTATAAGAACTATAAATCACCATTTGAATTTCCAATTGCTTTGAAGGCTGCTGATGCGGTGCAATGGCATAAGGGAAACTTTGAAGGATACGAAAAGGCTTATATTATTAAAACACCAGAAAGATTAGCGGAAGTTCTTGAGATTATCTATGAACATAGTCCATATAATGGCGATCTTGTTTTACAAGAATTTATTCCTGGTGATGATAGTAATATGCGGACCATCAATTGTTATGTCGATAAAGATCATAAGGTAAAGATGATGTGTCTCGGTCACCCGCTACTTGAAGATTGTAATCCAGCAAATGTTGGTAATTACGTTGCGATTATGCCAGCATATGACCAACAAATCTATGACAACATCAAGAATTTTCTTGAAAGCATTGAATTTACTGGATTTGTTAACTTTGATTTAAAATATGACCGTCGTGATGGCCAATTCAAGGTATTTGACCTCAATCCTCGCCAAGGTCGTAGTAGTTTCTTCGTTTCATTAAATGGCTATCAACTTGCTACTTTCCCCGTTGAAGATTACGTTTTTGATAGCTTAAAAGATCAAGAGACGATTTATGGAAACAAGGATGAAAGTAACTACAAGTTATGGCTTGGGGTTTCAAAAAAGACTTTCCTTCAGTATGCTAAAAATAATGAAATTAAAAAGCAGGCTGAAAGGCTTATTAAAGAAGGCCGCTATGGAATAACTTTCCATTATGACAAGGACATGAATTTCATGCGGTGGTTAATGGAACAACGGATTAATCATAACTATCAAAAGAACTTCGAAAAGTACTTTGTCGAAAAGAAATAAAAATTAAACAACCTAAGATTAGTTCAGGACAAAAATAATTATGGCTCTTCGTCAAGAAGTACTGATGAGAAAATAAAATAATTTTACTAAGCAGCTTGTGCCTGGACTTTGGCATGAGCTGTTTGTTTATTTCGCCAAGTTATTGCGATATAGATATTTGGTAATGCAAGAAGAATTCTAATCCGGAAATTAAAGAAATTACGAAAGCCATAAGCAGTTCGTTTAATAACTTTAATTTTATTATTAGTTCCTTCAACAGGACCGTTTGTATAGGTGTCATATTTGAAACTATTATAGATTTCTTGTTTATGACTACGAAGGGTACGCTGAACTTTCTGTAGTGCTTGTGGAAGCTGTGTCCATTTAATTACGAGTAAGTTTTTTAATTCTTTCTTACTACGATGAGCAATCGCCATAATTAAGTCTTGATAGTATTCATAAGCTTTTTTTAATTCATTATCAAAACTTAGGAGACGGTGAATAACTTCAACATCGGTTAATTGAGCGTAACTAAAGTTACGTCTTGGCCAATAATTATTATATTTAAGCTCATTAGCAGGTGTTAAGAGTAATTTCCAAAAATGCTTAAGTGCACGCCACTCATGAGTGGCAGCACCAGCGCGATTCATTACTTGAATCCTGATTTTATTTAATGCACGATACGCTTGAGCAACGATGTGAAAATGATCAGCGATAATTATAGCGTGAGGGAAGAGTTCATGAATTAAGTGACGATATGGAGTGTATAAGTCAACTGTTACTGTTTGAACTGCTAGGCGTGCTGAACGGTCATATCGAAGAAAGTAGTTCCGCAAATAACTATTTTTTCGTGACAGGATAATGTCAAGTGTCCGTTTATTTTCAATGTTCATTAGAATCATACTCATTCCACTGGGCGCAAAGCGACCAGATTTAAAATCATCAAAAGCAATATGGCGAGGCAACCAATGATAGTTAGGCTTGAAAAATTGATCAAGGTTTGTAATGACTCGTCTAATTGTCCAGTCAGAGACATTTAGTTCTTTGGCTAAATCACTTTGTGATTCATTTTTCGTCAGAAACATCATGGCTCGTTGTTTTATCGCTAAAGAAATATGATCATGATAATTAATATCTCTAACAGCCGCTAATTTAGTAATTACTTCAGGACAAGAAGAGGAAGCTTTACAGATATATTTTTGCTTTTTAATCGACCAGATTGTTGGTTTAAAGTGAAGCTCTGGTCCCAAGCAATTAACTGTTTTATAGCCATTCTTACACATTAGCTGTCCACATCGTGGGCAGTGCATAGGATAAGTTTGGATGAGATGGACAATGATTTGATTAGGTTGATCTTCAATTGGATTATCAAAGTTCTTTTCATCTAGTTTGAGATAGGGATCTTTAATTTCTAAGATAGTTCTGATAGAATTGTTCATGAAAGATGGTCCTTTCTTAACGAAGACGGGGTCCAACCATCTTTCGCTTTTTTATTTTAAATTTTAAACAAATAAAGCACTGATGTTAAATCCATCAGTACTTAAAATTGTAGAGCCTTTTTCGACGCGAAGCTAGCCTCTGGGAGCCCCTGCAAGCAACAATAGGCCTCTAACGTTCGGCTTTGCCGGACGTTAGAGGCCATTGTTGTACTGCGTATTTGCTTTTTATGAAAGTAACTTAACTTATGTCACGGTTCCTTTTTTGAGCCTTAATATCTTTTTAATGTCCTGAAATGTCAATTTAAATTAGAAAAAAGGTGAAAGTTGTTCTTCTGTGACATGACTCAAGAATACTTCTAATGGTGTACGATAATTAAGAGATTTTCGTGGGATATTGTTGCGACGATGCATTAGCTGAGTGACTAGTTCGTCTGGTAAATCGCGAAAATCTAGCTTTTTACTAAGACTATCACGACGCAAGAGGCCGTTATTATTTTCGTTTAGCCCTCGTTGATTGGGAGCACCGACTTCCGCAAAATAGGTGTGAAGATCATACTTATTGGCTATTTCTCGCCATCCAGCAAATTCTTTCCCGTTATCAAAAGTAATTGATTTAACAAAGTGACGTGGCAGTTTAGCGAGCCATTGATCAAGCTGGCAATTCACTGCTTCGTCTGTTTTATGATGAATATTAAGGACAATCATTACTTTGGATTGTCGCTCTACTAGCGTCATTACCGCTCCACGGTGAGCTTTACCTTGAACTGTATCAGCTTCAAAGTGCCCAAATTCATGTTGGTAATGCGGAAAATCACGATATCGTTGATAGATACTGCGTCCTAATTGGCCAGCTTTACCACGATGTTCCACATAGCCATTGGGATGGCGTTTTCCTTTCATCGGTAGCTGTTTAACGGAAAATCCATACTGATTGCGGGCAAACATGCGATAAAGGGTGCGCATACTGCAGCTAATTGGGTGTTCATGACGACCAATAATAGTATCAGGAGTACAACCTGCCTTGATTTGCGCATGGATATAGTTAACTTCGATAGTTGGCAGTTGGGTCTGCTTCCGACCACAACGACGCTTATGTCGCTGATAAGTCTGAAGATATTGGTCGATGGTTTTACCGCCGTTGAGGAAACGATAAACACGATAGATGGTTTCTTGACTACGCTGAAGTAATTTAGCAGCCCGATAAGCTTTAGTACCTTGATACCAAAAATCAGCTATGAGAGTTAATTCACGTGTGGTAAGATGTTTATAGGTCATTTGTGATTGCCTTTCTTTTGATTAGGGATATTCAAAAGTCTATCACAAATGGCTTTTTATTTTTTCTAACTTAATTTTACAAACGACGTGTTATTAAATGTGAAAATAATATATTATTTATTATAAATAACTTTTCAGGTTTTATTACTAGTTGTATGATTAATAACAGTTAGATAAAGAAATTGAGGAATTATAATGAAAGCATTTCGTGAAGCAATGAGTTGGATTATTCCCATTTTAATCGGGTTAATAATCGCATTAGTAATTAAGCAGTTTTTCTTCCAAATTGTTCGGGTTGATGGACCATCCATGCAACCAAACTTACAAAATAATGAACGAGTATTTTGTTTGAAAACTGCCAAGATCCATCATGGAAGTGTCGTTGTATTTGATGCTAATGGCGTTGATCCGCAAGTATCGGTCAAAACTGATTATGTTAAGCGAGTAATTGGACTTCCTGGTGATACTGTTAGCTCTAAGAATGGAAACATTTATGTTAACGGCAAAAAGATTAATCAAGACTACATTAGCAAGAGTCAACGAACAACCGGAACTGGAAACTGGACATTGCGTAGTATCTCAGTTCAAAATAGTTGGTTGAAAAATAATGGAGCCACAAAAGTTCCAAAGGGTGAATATTTTGTTCTTGGAGATCACCGAAGCGTCTCTAATGATGGTCGGTACTGGGGATTTGTACCTAAGAGTAAGATTGATGGGGTTGTAAAAGTTCCATCGTGGACTGGGACAAAGACGACTCGCGAAAATGTTAATAAAGAATGGCAGCACTTCTATGATAAGTAATAATTAGTGGGTAAAAAATTCTGTAAGGAAGCTTTAAGATGGATTATCAAATTCGGCTATCGACAATGGATGATCTACCAGCGATTGTCGATATATTTAATCAAGCTATTCCGCTACAAGTAAACGATGAGAGTGCACCGATCGAAGTTGCTGATCGACGTGAATGGTTTCTGCAGTTTGACAGTACCCATCCAATTTGGGTCGCAACAATGGATGGCCAAGTAATCGCCTGGTGTGCCCTTGAGTATTTTTATCCGCATCCCGCCTATGATCATTCGGCACAGATAGCTATTTATATTCGTGAAGATTATCGACGGCAACATCTTGGCCATGATTTATTAACATATGCGCAAAAACAAATTGAAGATCATTTAGATATAAGAACCGTAATTGCGTATATTTATATTGAAAATCAAGCAAGCTATCGTCTTTTTACTTCCTGCGGGTACAAAGAATGGGGCAAATTACCACAGATTTCTGAGATAAATGGTCAAATGCGGTCCCTTTATATGATGGGCAGGCATTTTAATGAGTAGCAAACTTTACGAGGTTGAGCAATTTTAAGCTTTAACCTCTTTTTTATTATTCTGGTCAAGGCGTTAGTGTAAGATTTTCATAGGTTGGATGAATAATTCATCTGGTCGTGGAAATCTTTTTTGTAGACCAATTTACTTATTTACAAAAAAAGAAAAGACCAGTAGCCTTTAGTGTGTCGAATACTAAGCAAAGGCAGGTCTTTCCTCATGGATATTTTAACAGAAATCGAGCAGAATTTGGTGAAATCAGGCAGTTTATTTGAAGCTGAACAGATTATTTTAAAAGGTGTATTGGAGTTAGGACAAGTAATCATGCAAAACTTTTTGGAAAGCTTAGATCGAAGCTTAAAGTCCCAAGCTCCAGCGAACTATCAAGTAATCAATAAACAGCCACGGACGCTTAATTTTATCTTTGGCCCGGTGACTTTTCAACGACGGTATTATCAGGCAGGGACAAAGAAACGTGAATTTTACTTAGACCAACAATTAAAAATTAAACCACGTCGTCGTTTATCGCCACACTACTTAATGATGATGGCTAAGATTGCCCAAACAACTACAATGCGCAATACTGCCGACATTTTGAACCTTGTATTTGACAGCGGAATTACTGCCGATTCGGTAATGCACGCCGTGCATGAGTTAGGAAATCAGGTAGCTAAACAAACTCAAGCAAAAGAACACCAAGCTACTCCTCGCCATATGCCTAAAAATTTAACTATTGAGGGTGATGCCTTTATGATTAAAGGTAAAAAAGAAGCAGGTCAGCTGACTCTTGTGCACCATTATCGGGTTTATGAGCGAGTAGCTAATCAAATCATTAATCGGCATGACTTTCTCAGTGTTGGGCACCAAGGACGGCTTGAAGCACGACTAAGTGATTATTTAGACCGCCATTATAAGCTTGCCGGTCAAACGATCTTTTTGGCCAGTGACGCTGGCCCAGGTTACGAACCAGCTAAGCTATTAAGTCTAGTTCCTCAAGGTGCACATGGTGAATACTTTCTCGACCGCTATCATTGTTTACAGAAAATTGAACATACTTTAGGCCGGCACAACGAATTAGCCATGCGAGCAATTAAAGCCGTTCGTCATCATGATCAAGCAGAGCTAACAATAATTTTAGATACTTATGAATCACAAAACCTAACGGAAAAACAAGCAGACGACCTAATGCGTTTAAGAAAGTATCTACAGCGAAATTGGCGGTATATCCTCTCACCACAAATGCGTGGATTTAAGGATATTCATTTAATTGGTTCAGTCGAAAGTTCTCACCGGGCTTTTACTTACCGGATGAAGAAACAGGGCAAGTCATGGACTAAGCAGGGGGCTAAAGCCATGATTAGTTTAATTGAAGCCCGAATGAATGGTGAACTGCAAGCTAGTTTAAATACAATCCTAGAACAATTAACAGTTCTTCCTCGAGTGGCTCAAACCAGCCTATTACAGGAAATGCATATTCGAACTGGAGAGTTTCTAAGAAAGGCACCGACAAAGCCGTCAATTGGAGCAGTACAAGGAATAATTCCGATTAACACGGTCACAAGTAGACCAATGGGACAACTTTTTAAGGCACTAACCCACTAAAACTGTATATTTAAAGGCTACCTATGAAAACTTGACAGATACGGTCAAGGCTTACCAGTTTACATTTATGGAAAAAATGACGACAATAGCTTTGTAGGGATAACTTGAAATGTGAAAGGATGGAGAACAATGATTTTAGATGAGACAATTACTCTTAATAGTGGTGTGAAAATTCCAAAGTTTGCATTAGGAACCTGGATGATTGATGATGACCAAGCAGCCGAAGCAGTTCGCAATGCAATTAAGATTGGTTACCGGCACATTGATACTGCTCAAGCATATGGAAATGAGCGGGGAGTCGGTGAGGGTGTCCGCACAGCTGGCGTAGATCGAGATAAAATCTTTGTTACTTCAAAGGTGGCTGCCGAACACAAAGACTATGATGTAACCAAGAAGTCCATTGATGAGACCCTTGAAAAGATGGGGCTTGATTATATCGATATGATGATTATTCATAGTCCCCAACCATGGAAAGAAGTAAATCAGTCTGACAATCGATACCTTGAAGGAAATCTTGCGGCATGGCGGGCTATGGAAGATGCTGTAAGTGAAGGTAAGATTCGGACAATTGGGGTTTCTAATTTTGAAAAAGCTGATCTTGAAAATATTATCAAGAATAGCGATACTGTTCCCGCTGTTGATCAAGTTTTAGCTCATATTGGTCATACTCCATTCAATCTTTTATCATTTACTCATGAACACGACATTGCGGTTGAAGCATATTCACCAGTTGCTCACGGAGCTGCTTGGATAATCCTGTAATTGAAAAGATGGCGAAAAAGTACAACGTTTCAGTTCCACAATTATGCATTCGGTATGATTGGCAATTAGGAATGATTGTCTTACCAAAGACTGTTAATCCAGAGCATATGAAAGAAAATGCTGAAATCGATTTTGAAATTTCTGAAGCTGATATGGACCTATTACGGCGAGTAAAGCCATTAGACTACGGCGATTTTGATGTCTTCCCAGTTTATGGCGGAAAAATGTAAAAAATGGTCGGTCTAGCGAGCATAAAGAGGGCATTGATTGGTGTTGATGCTTATGTTGCTACGCCTACCATGAAGCCACTAATTAAGGTAATGGACGAAGCTGGCGTCAAGCATTTTATCGCAATGTCAGTTTCTGATGTTTAGCAAGAAGTTGCAGGTTCTTTCCAAGCTTGATATCGTGAACACGATGGTTATACAAGAAATCTAATAATTTAAGTAAGAAATATCAAACTCATGAGGATTTGAAGTGACCCCTTATAGTTGGAATTCTTTGTCCAACTATAAGGGGTCACTTCACTTGGCTGGGGATATTATTCGCAAGTTAATGTGCGAATTAAATATTCAAGTAAGCTTATATAATCGCCATTGTAATGGTAAGTATTCGATGTAACACAGGTCCATTTGTCTAATCATCAGTGGGCTTATAGCTCAGCGATGAGTGATGAAGCGAGTCAAGAGATTTTAAATAATAATCATTTTTAAAGCGATTTCATTCTATAATAAAAGTATCTTTGGTAAGAATATCTAAAGTTGAAAGGAGTTAGGATTATGACCCAGACATTTATTAACGGTAAAATCTTTGTTGGTGATACTGAGGACCATTTTGTTAATAGCATGGTAGTTGAAGATGGAACGGTTAGACGAATTGGTGATAATTTACCTAATGAAGGCAAAGTTATTGATCTGCAAGGACAAACAGTTTTGCCAGGATTGATTGACTGTCATACACATCCTAAATATATCGCTGATGCTCTTCATGGTGTTGCTTGTACCCCGCCAAATGTTAATAGTAACAAGGAAATGCAAGAAGCACTTCGCAACTCTCCTGCATATGGCCAAGGCGAAGATGTGTGGATTGAAGGTTGGGGTTTTGATGAGACGAAATTAGCAGAACATCGGAGTCCCAACCGTGATGATTTAGATGCTGTTTCAACAACGCAACCAATCTTTATTTATCGTTCTGACTGTCATTCTTCTGTCGGCAATTCTAAAGCTTTAGAATTTGCAGGAATTGATGAAAATACGCCTGATCCGGTTGGTGGAAAAATTGAACGATTTTCTGATGGACGACCAACTGGTTTTATGCGCGAAGTAGCTGCCTCGCAACTTCTTATTCGGGCTAAATCGGCACAAAGTTATGAAAATGACGTAGCTAATATGGTTAATAGTTCCGAACACTATCTTAAAGAAGGAATTGTGGCAATTGGTGAAATGATGGGCCGGATGAAGCCGTATACTTCTTTAAAACTATACCAAGATGCAGTTAAACAAGGGTTTGGTCCTAAGGCTTCGATCTACTATGTTTTTGATGAAATTGATCCGCAGGTTGGACTTCAACCAAGCGGGGATGAAAAACTCCGCGTTGCTGGAATTAAAGTCTTTATGGATGGGAGTATTTCTGGTGAAACGGCCTATAATACTGATCCGTATCCATCGGGAAAAATGGGAGTTAGTTTGACTTCAGTGGAAAAGCTTAAGCGAGCAGTTGAGATGGCGCGTGATAATAAGCTTCAACTAGCTGTGCATGCGATGGGCGATAAAGCAATTCAAACAGTAATTGATGTAACAAAAGATATGAAGCCGTGGCTAACAACGATGCCATCCGTACGAATTGAACACGCATTTTTAATGACTGATCAAATGTTTGCAGAAATTGCCAATAGTGAAATGAACTATGCGTTAGTCACACAACCAATCTTTTTCTTTGCGGAGGATGAATCCTATCGTCATTATCTTTCACCGGCCCAGTTTAAATTAGCTTACCGCGTCAAAACAATGCTGAATTCTCAAGCAATGTTAGGGTTAAGTTCTGATGCTCCATGTACGCCATGGGCAGAGCCTGATAGTCCGTTTTATAGTATTTATGCGGCTGTAACGAGAAAGGCAGCTAATGACGATGTTGTTAATGCAGAAGAAGCAATTACGGTTCCACAAGCTATTCTTGGTTATACTCGGGATGGTGCTAAGATTGGCGGCTTTGATGATAATGGAACCCTTGAAGTAAGAAAGGCCGCGGACTTTGTTATCTTAAATGATGATATCTTTACAGTTGCTCATAGCGAACTTAAAAATATTCACGTTAATGAAACCTGGATGGCGGGGAAGAGAGTTAAATAGAAAGTAGAAGTGATGCTAGGGAAAATCCTTAACATCACTTTTCGCCGTTTGTAAAATTAAGTTAGAAAAATAGAAAAGCCATTTGTGGTAGACTTTTGAATACCCCCTAAACAAAAGAAAGGAAACCACAAATGACTTACACCCATCTTACCACAAACGAGCTGACAATCATCGCCCATTCTTTCGTGCAAAAGCTTAAAGCGTACCGAGTGGCCCAAATGATCAACCGTTGCGCCGAAACCGTTTATCGCGTTTATCGTTACCTGGAAACCGGTGCCTCAATTGCTGATTATCAGGATCACTATATGCGCAATAAGCAACGTTGTGGCCGAAAACGTACTCAGTTGTCACTGGCTGAACTCACTTATATCAACGACAAAATTGCCCAGGGGTGGACGCCTGATACCATTATTGGGCGCGCTGAGCGCCCAATTAGTTGTAACCGGCCGGATGTTTGAACGTGGCCAGTTCGGCTTCGATGTCCGTTCCAGGTAAGCGGCACCCGAATGGCTATGTCGAGCGCCGCGGGAAGGCTGGCTAATTGGGGCGAAGTATTCACGAGCGTGCCAAGGACTTTCCGCACTATGCCACTGAATTTGGGCACCTTGAAGCTGATACCGTCCAAGGCAAAAAGCACCAAGGGGCGGTAATGACCCTGACTGAACGCCAATCGAAGGTCGAAATTGTACTCAATGTGCACGAAAAGACGGCTGATGCGATTAACCAACACTTAAGTCAGTGGCTTCGGAAATTCCCGCGGTACTTCTTCAAATCGATTACCTTTGACAACGGAAAAGAATTCGCCGGCTGGCGCGAGATTGCCAATCAATTTGACCTTCACACTTACTTTGCCGAGGTTGGTGCTCCCAATCAACGAGGGCTGAACGAAAACAACAACGGTCTTTTACGCCGGGATGGCTTAACGAAACAGCTAGATTTCCGCAATCTTCCTGATGAATTGGTAACCCAACTGATGAGTAAGCGAAATAACCTGCCCCGTAAATCACTAGGCTATCGAACTCCATATGAAGTATTCATGTCTTACGTCACTGATGAGCAACTATTTTCTTTCTAACTTAAATTGACATTTCGGGATTGTTTTTTACCGGAATACGCAATACCGTTTTTAGATTTTCAACCTTCGTCCGCCGGGGATCTGACAAATAAATTTCATGGTGAATGCCGATCATCGTTAATATCGACTTGTAAGCCCTGTTCCTCAATAAATTTATGTATTTTGTCGATCGTTGCCGGTTCCTCATCATATGACCCGATATTAAGTGCTTGCACACAGAGGCCTTCGTGCATTGATAGAAATTCTACGTTATGTAAATCAAGTTGCTTTTTTCGCTAGCCTCTTGAATTGCCCAGTCAAAAACGTCTTGAGTAACAAAGTCGGGAAGGCGAATCATTGCAATGAAATAGAACTTTGTAGTCAATTCCAGTGATACCATCTTGCCACCATAGTCCTTCTAGTGGGGAAACAACAAAATCAAAATAATCTGGAATTTGGTAGGTGCCTTTTTTGCTCATTTTAATGGTATAAGCAACAGCGTAGAGCTTTTCAATTGCTTTTTTATACTCACTATTTTCCTGATTAGGATCACCATGTCCCCGCACAGTAAGATACTTCATCGCTGGTACATTGATTAAGCTAGGACTCTTTCCGGGAACATACAATTCTTTCTGCTCTTTTCTGAAATTATAATCCATCTTGTCACTTCCTATGTTTTTATTCTAGCTCAACTTTTTTAATGTTGCCTAGCTCAGTAAGATCGGTAAAGACGTTTTCTGATTTGAAACCAGATCTTAATTCGCCATAAAGTTGACAGGAGATTTTTCCGTCTCCATAATCATAGATCGAGTATTTGAGCGGAACTTCAAAATATTTTTTGTTTAACTGATTAATAAGTGCATGTAAATCATCAGTATTTCCTTCTAATTGAATAAAGCAGGAGAATCCTTTACCTTGTCTAAGTGCAAACTGATCTAGATATTTTCCAATAACTTCTGCTAAAAGAACGCAACAGGTACCAATAATCCCAATACTGTATAAACCACTACCATAGGCAAGACCGATTGCGCCGGTAACCCAAATTCCAGCTGCCGTAGTTAAACCATCAATTATTTCATCGTGACGATTAATGATTGTCCCAGCGCCTAAAAAACCAATCCCGCTAACAACTTGAGCGGCAATCCGTGATGGGTCAACGTTCCAATTGCTATGGGTGATTTTCATTAAGTCGAAAAATCCGTATTTTGAAATGATCATGACCATTGCTGCCCCCACGGCAATTAGGGCATGCGTCCGAAATTCAGCCATTTTAGCCTTACTTTTTCGCTCAAACCCAATGATCCCACCACATAAGGCAGCCATCAGCATTCGTAAACACCAGTCAAGCCTAAGCAACGATTACCCCTCCTTTACCAAAAATCAATTATTACCAATTTTATTAGCCTAACTGTACTATATCGCGTTTAGATGTTTAAATCCAAAAAGAAAGCTGAAAGAAATAACATTTTCTCTCGGCCTTTAACTATTATTCATATACGGAACGCTTTAACACACCGACGAACGGAAGATTCCGGTAGAGACCATCAAAGTCTAAGCCGTATCCAACAATAAATTCATTGGGAACCTTAAAACCAACATAATCGGCTTCAACATCAACTTCACGCCGGTCTGGCTTATCGAGTAAGGAGCAAATCTCAATACTCTTCGCGCCACGATCAGCGAAAAGAGCAACGAGATACTTTAATGTATGACCAGTATCAATAATGTCTTCCATAATAAGAACTGGTCGATCTTTAATATCGTGGGAAAGATCTTGAATTAATTTAACTTTTCCAGTGGATTCTGAACCTTCTTCATAACTAGAGACATCGACATAATCAACGTTTAGCTTGAAATTAAGGCGCTTCATCATTTCACTAGTGAAAATCATTGCTCCTGTCATTACGGAAACTAAAACTGGAAATTCATCTTGGTATTTTTCAGTAAGGGTATTGGCAAGTTCATCTAAGCGTTGGTTGACTTGATCTTGAGTATATAAAACTTTTTCGACGTCGTTATTCATCCTAGCTCTCCCTTGATAATATTCGTTATTTACGAACTATTTTTGCGGTTTTTATTTATTGACGTTAGAATTTTAACATAAATCGAATGAATTTAAAGTGTTTTAGCAAGAAAAATCAGATTTTTGTTCTGCTTTGTAAGAAGAGGCATAAAATTTGTATAATACAGCTAGATATTTTTTGAAAACGGATGCCTGGAAGGGATAATTATGAAAAAAGTTAACTTATATATTTTTTTGACGCTTTGTTCCTTTGCCATCTTCTTATTGACCACGCCATCAAAGGTAAAGGCAGAAGTAGTTGACAAACAAAAGCAACACCAACTTTATGAAGGACCATCATATTAATGGAGTGATGCTAGTTAATGGCAAAGATGGGAAGCCAGTTGCCATTGAGAATCATGAAACCACGAATAAGGATCAAATCGTAAAGGCGGATCGACTATTTCCCACGGCATCGCTTCAAAAGATTGTAACGGGAACCGCTATTTACCAATTAAGGCAAAAAAAGCAATTAGCTTGGGACACTTCGCTAAGTAAGTATTATCAGCAGATTGACGGTAGTAAAGATATTACAATTCGGGAATTAATGAATCATACCAGTGGCTTGATTAATAATGATCGTCCCTTCGAACCACTTAGAGGTCAAAAAGCACAAATTGCTTATATGCTTAAACATCTCAAATATGATCATACGCACACGTGGGATTATCAGGATGTTGATTATGAAATCTTGGCAGCGATTGTTAGTAAGCAAACGCATCAAAGCTATAATGCCTATATTCGAAAAAACTTTGCTAAACCGCTCCATCTTCACCAAATTAAAGATTTTTCTGAGGTTTCCAAAAAAGAAATTCCGCAACCAATGGATCCAACAGTTGATTGGCACCGGGTAACTGTAACGACCTCTTCAGACTTTGGGGCAGGGAACCTATTTATATCGCCAAATGATTACTGGAAGTTTGTATATAATGAGGTGCTGAAAGATCCAAAAATGATTAATGAATACTACCAACAGGCGCAGCATCAAGAAGTTGCCTATTTTGGTGGAGTCTACTTTGATGGGGATGTAATCCGGGCCAACGGGAGTATTCCGGGGTACAAGAGTTGCTTTGTCGCCGATTACAAGACGAAACGAATGATTATGCTGTTCTCTAATAATATCGATTATCTAAAATTAAAGGCAGCTTCGGATGATATTCTCCATAATTATATGGAATAACGATAAATGCCTTCTGAGTAAACAAATGAGTTTTGCTCAGAAGGCATTTTTAGATATTAGTATAATTTTACGGGTTGCTTACTAAGGCTAAAATCCGCTGCTTAATCTCATTGCGTACTTGCCGGAAAATTTGCAACTGCTGTTCAGGAGTTCCGGTGGCTTGTGCTGGATCTGGCAGAGGCCAGTAGATACTGTGCGTTGGAGGAGCGATGACTGGGCAACGGTCTTTGGCGTCTCCGCATAAGGTTACAATTAAATTGGCGGTCTTAAAATAATGAGGATCAATCGTTTTAGAATATTGGTGACTAATATCGATATTGTCTTCTGCCATTACCTCAATTGCTAGGGGGTTAACGCCGTGAGCTTCAAGACCAGCACTTTGGATTTCGTACTTGTCTTTCAGAAAAATTCTTGCATATCCTTCCGCCATTTGACTGCGACAAGAATTGCCAGTACATAAGAAATAAATTTTATTCATTTTAGTAATATCTCCTGGGATAAAATTAGGATCAAGTAGGCTGAGGGACTAGAGAGAAGCAGAATTACTGATATAATAACATGAAAAAGTTAGGAATTTAAGTTGAAAACTAGTAAAGTATCTGTCAAGTTTTCATAGGTAGCCTTTAAATATACAGTTTTAGTGGGTTAGTGCCTTAAAAAGTTGTCCCATTGGTCTACTTGTGACCGTGTTAATCGGAATTATTCCTTGTACTGCTCCAATTGACGGCTTTGTCGGTGCCTTTCTTAGAAACTCTCCAGTTCGAATATGCATTTCCTGTAATAGGCTGGTTTGAGCCACTCGAGGAAGAACTGTTAATTGTTCTAGGATTGTATTTAAACTAGCTTGCAGTTCACCATTCATTCGGGCTTCAATTAAACTAATCATGGCTTTAGCCCCCTGCTTAGTCCA
The DNA here is from genome assembly GCF_003072625.1 of Limosilactobacillus reuteri. Taxonomy (NCBI): domain Bacteria; kingdom Bacillati; phylum Bacillota; class Bacilli; order Lactobacillales; family Lactobacillaceae; genus Limosilactobacillus; species Limosilactobacillus reuteri. The sequence continues at coordinate 2,018,856 of NZ_CP027805.1, read as the reverse complement.
TGACTTGCCCTGTTTCTTCATCCGGTAAGTAAAAGCCCGGTGAGAACTTTCGACTGAACCAATTAAATGAATATCCTTAAATCCACGCATTTGTGGTGAGAGGATATACCGCCAATTTCGCTGTAGATACTTTCTTAAACGCATTAGGTCGTCTGCTTGTTTTTCCGTTAGGTTTTGTGATTCATAAGTATCTAAAATTATTGTTAGCTCTGCTTGATCATGATGACGAACGGCTTTAATTGCTCGCATGGCTAATTCGTTGTGCCGGCCTAAAGTATGTTCAATTTTCTGTAAACAATGATAGCGGTCGAGAAAGTATTCACCATGTGCACCTTGAGGAACTAGACTTAATAGCTTAGCTGGTTCGTAACCTGGGCCAGCGTCACTGGCCAAAAAGATCGTTTGACCGGCAAGCTTATAATGGCGGTCTAAATAATCACTTAGTCGTGCTTCAAGCCGTCCTTGGTGCCCAACACTGAGAAAGTCATGCCGATTAATGATTTGATTAGCTACTCGCTCATAAACCCGATAATGGTGCACAAGAGTCAGCTGACCTGCTTCTTTTTTACCTTTAATCATAAAGGCATCACCCTCAATAGTTAAATTTTTAGGCATATGGCGAGGAGTAGCTTGGTGTTCTTTTGCTTGAGTTTGTTTAGCTACCTGATTTCCTAACTCATGCACGGCGTGCATTACCGAATCGGCAGTAATTCCGCTGTCAAATACAAGGTTCAAAATGTCGGCAGTATTGCGCATTGTAGTTGTTTGGGCAATCTTAGCCATCATCATTAAGTAGTGTGGCGATAAACGACGACGTGGTTTAATTTTTAATTGTTGGTCTAAGTAAAATTCACGTTTCTTTGTCCCTGCCTGATAATACCGTCGTTGAAAAGTCACCGGGCCAAAGATAAAATTAAGCGTCCGTGGCTGTTTATTGATTACTTGATAGTTCGCTGGAGCTTGGGACTTTAAGCTTCGATCTAAGCTTTCCAAAAAGTTTTGCATGATTACTTGTCCTAACTCCAATACACCTTTTAAAATAATCTGTTCAGCTTCAAATAAACTGCCTGATTTCACCAAATTCTGCTCGATTTCTGTTAAAATATCCATGAGGAAAGACCTGCCTTTGCTTAGTATTCGACACACTAAAGGCTACTGGTCTTTTCTTTTTTTGTAAATAAGTAAATTGGTCTACAAAAAAGATTTCCACGACCAGATGAATTATTCATCCAACCTATGAAAATCTTACACTAACACTAGTAAAAGTGAACACGAGCTTAAAATAGACTTATATATTGCTTGTTACTTATTCCTAATAGGTACGTTATGTCACAATGTAATTTCCTGACGGGGGATCACCTTATATCTGAAGGTGGCTCTGTTTTTTACTTGAACTTATTTGCTATTAGTGAGAACATTACAAGACAAAAAAACTCCCCCCAAAAAAAGAGGGAGCTAATCGCGATAAGTAATCGACTGGTGGTTACAAATCAATAATTTCTGGTTCAAAATCAATCTGCTTAAGAAATTTGAATAAGTCATCTGTCTTAATAAAAATTGTATGAGTATTTTCATTGGGATGGAAAGTCTGAATTGGTTCGTCGACAATGTCCTTGTCAAAATACACCTTTACATTATGAGCTTCATTATTTAGGAGGCCAAATGGTGAAACAATTCCTGGTGCTAAGCCAAGGTGTTCTTGCAGATATTCTGGTCGAGCCATTGAAACCCTTTTAGCTCCAGTTAGGGCCATAAATTCATGAAAGTCCATTGGTTTTTTATCATCCATAATAACCATGTAGAAATTCTTTTTCTTCCCTTTCAGAAACATGGTTTTAGTGCGAACACCTTCATGCCCAGCGATATATGCATCAGCTTCTTCGGTGGTGTGAGCAGCAGGGTGATCAATCACAGTATAATCAGTTATTCCGAAATTCTTTAGGGCATCTTTAACTTGCTGATAGGTTCCTAATGTCATAATTTTGCTCCTTAATTAAATCTTTTGTCGTGAAACGCTTACATTAATTATAAAGCAAATTAAGCAATTAAATGAGCCAATATTTTTTCTGAAAAACTTGTTTCAATTAATGCTAGGGATTTTTTATGGAAGAAATTTTAATTGAAGCCTTTGTTGCTTATTAGGAAATGTCATGATGATTCTTATATTTTATGATCACAATACGTTATCATATGATTGTGAGGTGATTACAATAAGTTCGAAAGTTCAAGTAAACATTGATCCAGAATTAAAACAGTCAGCGGAGAATATTATAAAGGAAATTGGGTTAACCCCGACAGCTGTAATAAATGGAATGTATAAACAAATAGTTGCCACAGGGAAAATCCCTCTTAGTTTTTCTTTAACATCAAAACAAAGGGCGGAATTGGAGTTAAGAGAAGTATCCAAGAAAATTCCAGTTCGAGAAGTTAAGACAAAAGAGGAACTTGAGAAATTTTTTAATGAGGACTAATCAAATTTATACTGCTTATGTATCTTGGGGTTCAATAGTTAGAGTCGGAGTAAAAAGTTGTTTCGACTATCATGGGGAGTTTAAATGATTTTGATTGATTTTTGAAAAAGAATAAGTGGAATATAATTGCAATATTAATATTTTCATTATTTGTGTATACTATGCATGCAATAAGAATATTATTGCTTCTACATCTTCTTTACTTTGTGCAATATTATGGCTAATTAGTTGTTTAAAGAAACAATATTTTTTCTTAGAAGGAATAGCAATAATCTTATATGCTATATTTATTTTGATTATTCGAATAGATTTATGGCCGAGTGCATTGGCATGTATAGTAATAGGATTATTTATTTTGTTTTTCTATCTAAAGAAACTTAAAAAGCAATAATTTAGAGAATAAAAGGTATGATCCCGGTTGAATATTGGAATCATACCTTTTTATCTTGCACTTCAACTTTATAATCTTCATTACGCAAGACTTTTCGCTACTTTGGTTTAAATACTCAAAGTATGTGCGAGAGCTCTTGTGTTTTCTTGTTTTTAAAGCACAAATGCATAGAATCACAGTAATTTACCATGACCCTATGCATTTAAATTTCAGTTACTTAACCAAATACCGTAACCAGACGGCGCCATCTTCATAGCTTTCAACATCTTTTAATTGAAGAGCAATTGGACGATTGCTTTCTGGACGGCCATCAAAAAGGCTTGGTTGACCGGTTCATCGGCACCAGCCCCAATTAAAATACTGATTTCATCAATTAATCCCGCTTCTAGAAAACTACCATTGATTTTACCACCGCCAACAATTGCTAGACGATTAATGTTAAATTCATCAGCAAGGATTTCCATCGCTTTAGCCAGGTCAATTTGATCTTTCCCAGTTGCGATCCATGAAATATTTTGGCTGTTGAGGTAATCAAGGTAATCTTTCGTAACTTGTTCACTCGTAATAATTAGGTGAGGGAAGTTATTACCATTTTCCTTGCTCCATTGTAAAGTTCCCTTAGTATCGACAACGATATTATAACTATCAGCAGTTGCATTTTTAGCAAAGTCAGTCTTACTAAGGATTTCTTTGTTTTGCGGATTAAATTTACCATCACGCGTCAATTCGGTTTCTGCAGTAACACGTCCACTAATCCTTGTAGGAACATTTAAACTGTCCAATGTGGAATAGTATTCGGGTTCACCGGCTAATTGGGCCGTCATTCCACAATCAATTCGTCCATCAACTGATGTCATCATATGGACGATAATATATGGTTTATTCATTTATAAAGCCTCCTTGATATCTAATTTCATCATAGATTAAGGAGGCTGTTTATTATATTTAGTGCTTTATTCAAAAACTGTTATTACCACAAACTAGCAAACCAATAGACTAATGGAATAGTTGCTAAACTCAAAATGGTTGAAATACTCATTAAAACAGTTGCTGGCCGTGCATCACCATTTGACTGTAAGGTGAAAAGGACGACTAAGCCAGCGACTGAACATGCACTAAGGATTACTGTGGTGAAGAGTGGAACACCAGTGATTCCCAATAATAATAAGATAATTGTGCCTAGAATTGGGAAGAAAATATTCCTTACGAAGAGACTTCCCAAGAGTGCAGTTGGTAATTTGATATTTTTAATACTTAGATTGGCAAGATTACTTCCGATGATAATCATTGATAGTGGAGTAAACGCTGGACTGGTGTAATCAATAAAACCAGCAATTAATTTTGGCAACCGAAAAGAACTATGAATAGGAAAAGGCCAATAATAATAGCGATAATATTAGGATTTAAAATAATTTTCTTTAACTGTGTTCTCCAATCATGAGGCTGCCGTTTTTGAAAAATTCCAATTCCCTGGGTCCATGACATGACATTAAAACTAATCATTGAGGCGACGGCATAGAAGACCCCCCACTTCCAAAAAGTCCTTGTGCTAATGGAACGCCCATAAAACCATTGTTAGAATAGATACTTCCATAAGTTGCAATTTGACGAATATTTTGGTCATTTACTTTATGAAAAAGTAGTTTTGCAATCAAAATTGAAACAAAATAGGTCAGAAAGACACCAGCAATCAATAGTAATAATTGATAAAATCGTGATCGCGAAAACGGCTGTTCAAAGGCTTTAATAATTACGATTGGCGATAAAAAGTAGAGTGTAATATTTGTTAGGTTATTAATTGATTGTGGATGGAGAAATCCGAGCTTTCTAATAACTGCCCCTAAAAGCATTAATAAGAAAATAATGACGACTTGGTTAAAAATTTGTCCAATCGACATTGCATCACTTCCTTCAGTAAAACATCCTGATGATAAAAAGAAAATATATTATTCATTAACGAGTAATGGGAAAAAAGTAGCAAAAGTTCATGATCAAATGCATGAAACAATAAAGACTAAGTTGGTTGATAAACTAACCGCAAAATATCCAATGGATGAATTAAATATTGTTGCTAATTTCTTGGATGATTTATATCGGCTTGAACAAAAATTCTAATTACCAGCAAAAAAGTTTCATATGAAACTTTTTTTATTTGCCTGCAATCAAAACAGCTAAAATAGTATATAGGACAAATAATTGGAGGCAAAATAATGAAGAAAGCTGTCATTATGTTGGTTGAAGACGAAGAAAGTCTTGCAAGTTTCTTAATAACTGAATTAGAACTAGGGTCCGTCTGAAAACTACTTAAGTAAGATGCAAATTGAGGCAATGTAAACCGTAGCCAGATAAACATGAGCGAGCTTATCATAACGCGTTGCAATCCTACGAAAGTTCTTCAACTGATTGAAGAAGTTCTCAATCAAATGGCGCTCACAATAAACGTGGTAATCACAGGCCCACTTGTCTTTGGTATTTTCCTTTGGCGGAATGGTATAGACGGCTGCTTTATCTTTAATATACTGGCGAAGTTTCGCGGTGCCATAGGCTTTATCCGCGATAATATTTGATTGAGAAATATCGAAGCCTTCCAGCAACTCACTGGCAACTTGGCTATCATGTACTTGACCACCTGTTAGGCGAAAACCCAAGGGATTCCCTAATCCGTCAACGAGTGCGTGAATCTTGGTCGTTCGGCCACCTCGACTTAGTCCAATAGCTTGATTTTCGACCATACATTCGGCGTTTTTTTGCCCCAGTGGCCTTTTGATGCGCTCGAACGATCGTTGAATCTAAGCTCAAGTTTTCCATGTCGGGATCGTCAATCAATTTGAGAAAAACCTGTTCGAACAAGCCTGAACTTACCCAGGCTCGGAAGCGACTATACACCGTTTTCCAAGAGCCATAGCGTTCAGGTAGATCACGCCAAGGAGCCCCGCTGCGCATGAGCCAGAGGATAGCGTTGAGGGCGGTACGGTTGTCTAGGCTTGATGGACGGCCAGTCCGGTATGGCGGGAAGTATCCTTTGATTCGGTCCCACTGAGCATCTTCCAGTTCGTATCGTTTAGGTGTTGTCATCGGAATGCCTCGATTCGTTTTTCCTCAGATTATACCTGAATTTTTAGTTTTCAGACAGTCTCTAGAAGGATATGAAGTTATCTGGGCAAAAGATGGGCGAGAAGCACTGGAAATATTTAACGAGAAAGAAATAACCTTAATCTTATTGAATTGGATGCTCCCAGTTTATGATGGTCTCACAGTCCTACGACAAATTCGTCAGTCGAGTAATGTTCCAATTATTATGATTACTGCTCGTAGTCAAACCTCTGATATTAGCATGGCGCTAGATCAAGGATTGGATGATTATATTACTAAACCATTTGAAATTGAGGAACTTTTAGCACGAATTAGGGTTGTATTACGACGATTGGGTCAAGAAAAAGCAGAGAAATATGATTATAAATTTGGACCATTTGAAATTAATTTACTGAAACATCAATTTATGGTTGATGGCAAGCGGGTTCATTTAACGCCTAAAGAATTTTCCCTCATGGTTGCCCTAATTAAAGAACCAGGAGTCGTTCAAACCCGTGATGACCTTCTTAATGAAATATGGGGGTATGATTTTGATGGTCAGACCAATATCGTTGATGTCTATATTCGTGCTTTGCGCAACAAGTTAGGCAAATACCGCGACTTAATTAAAACGGTGCGAGGGATTGGTTATGTATTAGGTGATGAGCAATGAGTAACACACATCCAGTAACTGCATCGCGGCAATTAACTCGTCTTTTCTTAATGTTGTTTGCAGTGATTTTAGTAGTTATTAATCTTCTTTTTGTGGTTACCGCCACTAATTTAATCTATCGTTATGCTGATGATCAGGCAGAAGAAGTGATTGAGACCATTGAGGAAGATTGGCTCGAAAATCAAAATAGCGAAACTTCTTTGAATGCTTATGTTGCTCGTCAAGACGATGACGCAATTGAGATCATTGATGGTAAACGAAAATATACCTCACCCAAAGCCTATAAAATTTTTAAACGAATTAACCGGCGGAATTTAGCAATCAAGAACCTACAGTTAACCCGGCATGGGGTCTATTATTTACGGCAGCAAAAAGTCCATCATCATCGAATCGTAAAAGTAGCGATTAATGTTGATGATTTAATTACCCGAAATGTCAATTTGAGTTAGAAAGAAAATAGTTGCTCATCAGTGACGTAAGACATGAATACTTCATATGGAGTTCGATAGCCTAGTGATTTACGGGGCAGGTTATTTCGCTTACTCATCAGTTGGGTTACCAATTCATCAGGAAGATTGCGGAAATCTAGCTGTTTCGTTAAGCCATCCCGGCGTAAAAGACCGTTGTTGTTTTCGTTCAGCCCTCGTTGATTGGGAGCACCAACCTCGGCAAAGTAAGTGTGAAGGTCAAATTGATTGGCAATCTCGCGCCAGCCGGCGAATTCTTTTCCGTTGTCAAAGGTAATCGATTTGAAGAAGTGCCGCGGGAATTTCCGAAGCCACTGACTTAAGTGTTGGTTAATCGCATCAGCCGTCTTTTCGTGCACATTGAGTACAATTTCGACCTTCGATTGGCGTTCGGTCAGGGTCATTACCGCCCCTTGGTGCTTTTTGCCTTGGACGGTATCAGCTTCAAGGTGCCCAAATTCAGTGGCATAGTGCGGAAAGTCCTTGGCACGCTCGTGAATACTTCGCCCCAATTAGCCAGCCTTCCCGCGGCGCTCGACATAGCCATTCGGGTGCCGCTTACCTGGAACGGACATCGAAGCCGAACTGGCCACGTTCAAACATCCGGTAAAGAGTTCGCCGGTTACAACTAATTGGGCGCTCAGCGCGCCCAATAAATGGTATCAGGCGTCCACCCCTGGGCAATTTTGTCGTTGATATAAGTGAGTTCAGCCAGTGACAACTGAGTACGTTTTCGGCCACAATGTTGCTTATTGCGCATATAGTGATCTTGATAATCAGCAATTGAGGCACCGGTTTCCAGGTAACGATAAACGCGATAAACGGTTTCGGCGCAACGGTTGATCATTTGGGCCACTCGGTACGCTTTAAGCTTTTGCACGAAAGAATGGGCGATGATTGTCAGCTCGTTTGTGGTAAGATGGGTGTAAGTCATTTGTGGTTTCCTTTCTTTTGTTTAGGGGTATTCAAAAGTCTACCACAAATGGCTTTTCTATTTTTCTAACTTAATTTTACAAACGGCGAGATCAAAATGATGATCGAATTCCGCAATTAATTAATCGCCAACGTTCGCTATTAGAGAAAGAGTTAAAATATCTTCAACAGCGATTGACGCTAGTTTTTTCCAATAAAGATACAATTAAAAAGAATTATGGACACTATTTAATTCTGACACGAGCTATTTCGCGAACAAAAGGACAGATAGCGTGGCTAAAAGAGATAGGAGAGTAAGGATGAAAAATGTAATAAACGCTTTCGTCTCAAGATTAACCCATCAACTCAATCATTAAACTGTGGTAAAGAAAATAAAATCTGCTAGTATTTGCGCGAGTTTTTCTTTATTATTAACGTAAATTAAATTCGTTTTAAAAGGAGTATATAAAGTGCGCTCAAATAAGTTAACCAAGATTCTAATTACTTCTACTTTGACATTGTCTTTATTGGCAGTGCCGATTTGTCAATCAACTGTTTTCGCAGCTGAAACAACTAGCGAAAGTACAAGTAATAGTTCCAGCACGCAAACGCATACCCTCAATAAGTCATATGTTGTATATGGAGCAGGGGCTGCCGATAAGAATGAATTAAACAATGTACTAGCAGTCGACGATAATTTTACAACGTTAACGGCCGCTGCTAGTGATTATCAAAAGTACATCAATCCTAATGGTTCCACAACTAATGCCGCCATGGTTAGCTCAGTAGCAATTGTTCCCACCGATCCAGGCTCTGGAATTAAAGTTAACGTGAAAAAATTTAATGGTGAGGATAATATTACAAAAGTAACCGCTCAGCAATACGCAATGGTCGCTCAAATGGCTGGTGTTACAGATGTTACTATCACCGTTAGTGCTAACCGGGCTGTTTCTGGAGAGTCAGCTTTAACGGGTGTATATAAAGCAATTGCCGCAGATGGTGTTAGTTTAAATGCGCAAAACACTCAATCTGCCAACCAAATGTTAACCGCCACAAATGGAGCAATTGAAGCTAATAAAGATGATAGTAAATATCCTGGTAAATTGATGGCCGCTGTTGGTGATACCACTAAGGAAATTAACCAACAAAAGAAACAAGGAACTACTCCAACGCAAAATCAAATTCAAGTAATCTTTAATCAAAAACTTGAAGAACGAAATATTTACAATGAAACGAAAAATCATGAACAACCGATTATCAACGCCCTTGTTCAGTTTAATAATGCTCCAATTAGTTCAAGCAAAGATTATAGCTCTCACGTAACCGATACGATTAATAATGTAAAGAATTCATCAGGGGATATGATGAATAAAGCTAAAAAATTCTTGAATTCTCAAGATGGGCAGGCAGTTAAGCAGCAAGCACAATCTTGGTGGACACGATTTGTTAACTGGGTTCGTAGTTGGTTTTAATTGACGTAAAAAATAAGAGGCAGGTGAAAAACAAAATTTTCATCCTGTCTCTTATTCGTTTAATCTAAAGTTACTTCACCAGCAACATCGGTATTGAAGAAGTCTGCAATTTCTTTAACATCCATCCCTTGACCAAGACCCCACATTAATTTAGTGATGGCACTTTCAGAAGTCATGTCACGGGCACTGATTGCTCCTTCTAGAAGTGCAAGTCGTCCGACCTCGTATTTTGTTAGGTCGCTTCGTTCATAAAGACACTGACTGGAAGTAATAATCGGGATACCGTTCCGAATTAATTCACCAACCGCGGCGACCATATTCCGGCGAATAGAGGTCATTCCTCCGAGACCATACGCTTCAATCACAATTCCATGACAACCGTTTTTAGTCATCGCATGGAGCAAGGCAGGGTCAAATCCAGGGAAAAGCTTTACGAGTGAAACATGGGTGTCGATCTTAGTATTTAATTGACTTTTACCAGGTTGGGGATGTCGGTGATCTCTGATGGAAAAGCCATCTGAAGTAACTTCTCCTACTGGCGGAACATTTACGCTTTCGAAGGCATCAAAGGCGGTTGTCCGCACTTTAACACTTCGACAGCCACGCATTACTTTACGATTAAAAGCAATATAGACTCCTGGTTCGCAGTTAGCAGCGGCCGCAAAGGCAAGTCGTAAGTTATCAGGAGCATCACTAAGGATCACATTCATTGGCACTTGACTACCGGTTAATACTACGGGGATGTCGATATGTTGAAGCATGAAAGTTAGCATTGAGGCAGTATAAGCCATCGTGTCTGTACCGTGTGAAACGACTATCCCGTCATAGTCATTACGATGGTCATAGATAGACTCAGCAATAATTTTCCATTCTTCTGGCTGGATGTTAGATGAATCTAATTCGAGAATGTCACGAACAGTAATGTCGTATTCCAGCCGACCAAGCATTTTAATTAATTCTTCACCAGATTCGCCTGGAGCTAGTCCTTCATCGGAAACAACCGAGGCAATAGTTCCACCGGTTGAAAGAAGTAATAATTTTTTCGTCATTTTTAGTCACCATGATTCATTTTTATTAATATTTTAAATAGGGATTTTCATTGAAACAAGTTAAACGCCTATAATTTAACGCCGTTTGTAAAATTAAGTTAGAAAAATAGAAAAGCCATTTGTGGTAGACTTTTGAATACCCCCTAAACAAAAGAAAGGAAACCACAAATGACTTACACCCATCTTACCACAAACGAGCTGACAATCATCGCCCATTCTTTCGTGCAAAAGCTTAAAGCGTACCGAGTGGCCCAAATGATCAACCGTTGCGCCGAAACCGTTTATCGCGTTTATCGTTACCTGGAAACCGGTGCCTCAATTGCTGATTATCAGGATCACTATATGCGCAATAAGCAACGTTGTGGCCGAAAACGTACTCAGTTGTCACTGGCTGAACTCACTTATATCAACGACAAAATTGCCCAGGGGTGGACGCCTGATACCATTATTGGGCGCGCTGAGCGCCCAATTAGTTGTAACCGGCGAACTCTTTACCGGATGTTTGAACGTGGCCAGTTCGGCTTCGATGTCCGTTCCAGGTAAGCGGCACCCGAATGGCTATGTCGAGCGCCGCGGGAAGGCTGGCCATTGGGGCGAAGTATTCACGAGCGTGCCAAGGACTTTCCACACTATGCCACTGAATTTGGGCACCTTGAAGCTGATACCGTCCAAGGCAAAAAGCACCAAGGGGCGGTAATGACCCTGACCGAACGCCAATCGAAGGTCGAAATTGTACTCAATGTGCACGAAAAGACGGCTGATGCGATTAACCAACACTTAAGTCAGTGGCTTCGGAAATTCCCGCGGTACTTCTTCAAATCGATTACCTTTGACAACGGAAAAGAATTCGCCGGCTGGCGCGAGATTGCCAATCAATTTGACCTTCACACTTACTTTGCCGAGGTTGGTGCTCCCAATCAACGAGGGCTGAACGAAAACAACAACGGTCTTTTACGCCGGGATGGCTTAACGAAACAGCTAGATTTCCGCAATCTTCCTGATGAATTGGTAACCCAACTGATGAGTAAGCGAAATAACCTGCCCCGTAAATCACTAGGCTATCGAACTCCATATGAAGTATTCATGTCTTACGTCACTGATGAGCAACTATTTTCTTTCTAACTTAAATTGACATTTCGGGTAACTTAAATTGGGCCAATTTTGGCTAATCTCATTAAGTAGGGGCGTTAAGGAACTTTTTTGTTTCTTAAGATAGTTAGCATAAAATGTCATTGTTGCAGCTTCGTCAGTAATGGGAAGTCTGACACGATTGTCGTCTGAAGTACGTTGTCGTGGATTAACTGTTGTTATATTAGTGCTAAAGTATGGGAAACTGGAATATTTTGTGATTTCAGTAAGCGCGGCCCATTCTTCTTGATATAAAAATTTAGCATTTGGAATATGTTTTTGGATAATTTCTTTCCACGGTCCGATATCATTCAAAACAACAAAACTTAATCCGGCTAGATCCTTAAAAGAAACCTGTTGCGAATTAGCAAGATACATAAATTTATCAAGATTAACATAGAGGTTTTCAGTACCTAAATAACGAGATTCAATTTGATCAGTTTGAATCTCTTGGTCGATGATAATTATTGAATTTTCATTATTTAAAAGTGAAGTGGTAATTTGTTCAGGAGTAATAAACTGCTCATCAATCGAAATTTGTGTAGAGAAAGATGCATTTTTTGTGTGAAGAAGAATTAACGGTCCAGGAGCAATTGATGCAATGGCACTATGTCCCGTCAAGTATACAGATCAAATAGATAAAAATTTTAGGAGGCTTGATTGCGGAATTGTTCCGCGGTCAAGCCGTTTTTGCTTGTGTAAGCGCGTTTGGTATTAAAGTATTCAATGGCTCCTTTGACGAGCTGTTCTAGCTCTGCTAGCGTCTTAGGACGATTATGTTTGTTAATCCAGATTAGCTTGAAGTCATTCCACCAACGCTTTATGGGGGAGTTTTCCCAAGGATGACCGGGGTGTGACATACTATGAATACAATTTTTAGAGGCTAAGTAGTCGTTGAACATACTTGAGCAGTAAGCTGATCCGCGGTCAGTATGGACCATTGGTTGCGCATCAGGTTCAACCGTAAAAGCACGATTAAAGGTTTCAATTACTGCTGATGAAGTTTCTGTGTCTGAAATATTGTAGCTTAAAGCGTAACGACCATATAAATCTAAAATAACGTGTACTCGTACTTTATGAAGTGTGTGTTCGCCGTAGGCAACTTCCGTTGTGTCGGTAACCCACACTTCATTTTTAGTTTCACGGTCGAATTGTCCCTGCAATAAGTTGTCATTGATGTATTCTTCATGGCGTTGAATTCGATTGCGCTTCTTCTTCCTAATATTTGCTCTAATTCCATGCTTACGCATGCAATTAGTTATTCGTTTTAATCCAGCGGTAAAGCTTAAACGGTTTTCAAAGCTTAACTGTGTAGTCATCGCTAAATATCCCAGCGTCCAATTATGTTCTTCTTCTAACTCTACAATCGCTTCAAGTAACTCTGCTTGCTCATTATGATATCGACTTGGCTTTCGATTGAGCCATTTGTAATAACCATCTCGCGAAGAATCAGCTATTTTACACAACTGGCTAATTGACCATCCATTTTCTTGATTTAGTTCTTTGATGGCTTGGTACCGGAGTCCTTTTCCACCTCCCGATTGCGTATTTCTGTTAATTTTTTTGCGAACGCAATCTCCATCTCTTGCTTTTCTAGCTGAGCCCTTAATAAGCGATTTTCTGCCTTGAGTCGGTCAACTTCCGTCCACTTCTCTTCTGGCTTAGCTTTGCCTCGGCGATCACGAAGTGATTCTGGGTCATTACCGCTTTTGCGATACTTTTGATACCAGCCATAAACTTGTTGGTAACTAATATGGTACTTTTCAACTGCCCAATTGTAGTTCACATCATGCTTAATCAACTCTTCAATGATAGTAAGTCGTTCTTCAAAGTCAGTCTTTCGTCCACTCATTTTTGAATCTCGCTTTCTTGGCGTATAGGCCTTTAAGTTAGATTCATTATACCGGATAATCCATTGTTCTAGTTGCCTTTGAGATCGTAAACCGTGTTTTATCGCAAATAAATCTAATGCCTCATCTGTTTGTTGATATTGTTCAACCAATGAGTTTTTAAATTCTTTAGAGTAGCTTTGATTATGATGACTTGTTTGAAGTCCTGGCATTCCCTGATACTTGTATAGAAGACTCCACCGCCTGATAGTTTTTTGGCTAATCTTGTACTTAGTTATTACCTTATGGATTCCATTTCGTAAAACTTCATTGAGGATTAAGAGTTTTTCCTCTGCTGAGTATTTAGATTTTCTTCCCATAGAAAAAGCCCTCCGAGTATAAGATGAATTTTCTATTTCATCTGTATACTCAGAGGGCATTATAGCCAATTTTAATTACGGATTGTCGCGCAGCATAATTTTGAAGCTGCTGAACAAAATTGCGGTTAACGGCGAGAACCTCAGTAGCTTTTTCAGCAGCTAGTTTTCCGGTATCAGTGAGGACAATTCGATTTGGTTGGCGGTTAAATAATTGAATCCCAAGATCGTCTTCTAATTTTTGCATTCCGCGTGTAACGGTTGGCTGGGTAACGTTAAGTTTTTCAGCAGTTTTAGCAAGTGTTTTTTCGTTGGCGAAGGTTACTAATTCTTCAAGCAGGTAATTGTCGATCATTAGACCACTCCTTAGCAGTATGCATTAATTGTATACTACCATGTAAAGGTAGTAATTTTCAATTCGTAAATTAGTAATTAATATATAGACAACAATTAATTACGGAAAGGAAGAATTATTATGACAAACGTACCAACAGTAAAACTAAATAACGGGGTAGAAATGCCAACCCTTGGATTTGGGGTATTCCAAGTTCCAGACTTAAGTCAAGCTGAACAAGCAGTTACCGATGCCCTTGAAGTCGGTTACCATTTAATTGATACTGCTGCTGCTTACCAAAATGAAGAAGCAGTTGGAAAGGCAATTAAGAATAGTAGCGTAAACCGTGAAGATATCTTTGTAACTTCTAAGTTATGGGTATCTGACTTTAACTATAAGCGGGCTAAAGCGGGGATTGATGCTTCACTGCAAAAACTTGGCCTTGGTTACATGGATCTTTACCTTCTCCACCAGCCATATGGCGATGCAATGGGTGCCTGGCGAGCATTACAAGAAGCACAAAAGGAAGGTAAGATTCGCACAATCGGTGTATCGAACTTCTACGCTGATCAATTAAAGGACCTTGAATTAACAATGCCTGTTAAGCCAGCAGTCAACCAAATCGAAGTTAACCCTTGGTATCAACAAGCCCAAGAAGTTAGGTTTGCGCAAAGTGAAGATATTCGTGTTGAAGCATGGGCACCATTTGCGGAAGGTAAGCATGATATCTTCACCAACGAAACAATTGCTGAGATTGCTGCTAAATATGGTAAGAGCAATGGTCAAGTAATTCTTCGCTGGCTCTTACAACGTGGCATTACTGTCATTCCTAAGTCAGTTCATAAGAATCGGATGGAAGAAAATATCAATGTCTTTGATTTTGAACTTTCTGATGATGATATAAAGAAGATGGCCAGTCTTGACAAGAATGAAAGTCAATTCTTTGACCACCGTGATCCGGTTACGATTGAACAAATTTTTGGATCCAGTTTAAAGATGGTTCAAGATGACGAAAAATAAAGGTCTCACTAGTCTTTGTTTATGGATCAATTTATAATTAAAACAATTATTAACATCCAAGGAGTGATTGAAATGCAATTAATTATTACTGATACTGCTAGTAAATGGTTCCAACAAAAATTTAACCTGGTTAGTGGAAACGGGATAAAGCTTTATGGTAAAACGATTCAACCACACAATGTTAAACATGGTCCTAAGCAAGGGTATGAACCTGAATCGACGCTCGATGGGGCAACAATCGTCATAACCAAAGATGGTATTAATTACCATGTTAACTTTGCGGATGCTTGGTTCTTCTCAGGACTAGTTGTTACTGTTGATTATCAGCAAGAGACTGAAGAGCCAGTTTTTATTTTTCGCCGTGAAGATAATGGTGAAGCAGACGTTGATGCTGCAACCGGAGCATCACGAAAATATGAAGAATATTGGGAATAAAAATTATTGTTAATCTCATGATTTGATGTTATAACAATAATATCTTAGGTACATGCAGGCGATACCTAGCACAACATTGCCGTCGACGGAAAGGATATTCGATGAGAATCAATGTTTTGCAACACACGCCAAATGAAGGACCAGGAACAATTCAAGAATGGTCACAGGACCGCGGACATGAGATGTACGTTTATCATCCCTATCAGTTTGGTAATTTGCCGACTGCTGATGAGACTGGCGGTCCCATGAGCCCTAATGACGACTTAACGTGGATTAAGCAAGAGCGAGTTTTAATTCGGCAACTATTGGATGCTCGTAAGCCAATTTTTGGTGCGTGTTATGGAGCCCAACAGATCGCTAAGACACTCGGTTATGCCGTAAAGAAGGCACCACATAAAGAAGTTGGTTGGGCACCGGTGTATTTAAAAAGCGATCTAATTTCTGATATTCCTCCAAAATTAACCGCTCTGCATTGGCATGAAGAGATGTTTGAAGTTCCAGCTCAAGCAGACTTATTATTTAGTAGTGACTTAGTTAAAAATCAAGGTTTTGTTATGAATGGTAGTGTTATTGGACTTCAATTCCACTTTGAGCCGACAGCAGATAATGTTCGCGAGATTGCTGTAAATGATGATCAATATCCATTAGACCATAATGATCTTCACCAAAATGGAAAAGAAATCATTCAGCAAGGTGTTCCGGCTGAAAATAAGCGAGTTATGTATCGGTTATTGGATTTTATCGCAAATAGCTAACGCGCAAACTTATTGTTAATACGAATATATTTCTAAAATAAATAAGCGAGGCTGGTTAAAAACCAACTTCGCTTATTTATTTTTTAAAGTTTCTGGATGACCGTAAGCATAACCTTGACGGAAAGGGATATTTAGTTGATTTACTAATGCAACCTGATTAGTATCTTCAATTTTGCCGACAATCATTTCAATGTTGAAAATGGCGATTCTCCGTTGCCACTGCGCAAGCGTGATATCTATCCAGTGATTTGCCGGCTTATTAAAAGAATGAATATTGAATTTTAAATAAGTGATATATGGCAAATGTCTTTGTAACAATAAAGTGCAACACAAAAGTTAGACAAAATTAAATTATTAAGCTGCTAAGGCATGATTTCGGTATTCAATTGGGGTCATGCCTTTCGTTTTTAAGGTTGTCCTAACATGATTAAAGTATTGAACATAATCGTATGAAAGTTTAGTTAACTCAATAATGTCCTTGCATGGTGGAAAGCCAGCTAGTAATTCAGTCTTAAATAAGTGAAAGAAACTTTCTACGGGAGCGTTATCTAAGCAATTCCCTTTGCGGGACATGCTTTGAATAAACTGAAGATCCGCTAGTTTTTGGGTATAGTAAGCTAACTGGTAATGCCAACCTTGATCTGAATGGATAATTGGTTGCGCATCATCAGGTAAATTGTTAACTAATTCTTTTATAGTTCGCATAATTAAGTCTTTATTGGGACTAGTACTAATCTGGAAAGCCAGGATCTCTTGACTCGCTTCGTCAATCATCACTGAGATGTAAGCCCATTGATGGTTAGCTAAGCGAACCTGCGTTACGTCAGTATGAATAACCCGATAAGGTTGTTTTTCATTGAATTCTTGCTTTAATTTATTATCTGAAACCTTACCAACGGTGCCATGATAAGATGAATATTTACCATTCCGATGGCAGTTATATAGGCCTACCTGGACGTCCAATTCACGCATTAACTTCCGAATCGTGTCACCCGACAAGTGTAAGTTAAGTTTATCTAAAGCGGCTTGAATGCGGCGATAGCCCGCAGTCCAACGCCCACGAATCTGAAACTGTTGAGCAATTTGAAGAATCACTTGCTTAACTTCAGTATATTTATCATGGTGGTTAGCTATTCGTTTCCGCTCATCGTGATAAGTAGCCTTGGGAAGTTCAATGGCTTTAAGAAGGTCACCAATCTTATAACGCTGCTTCTTGGGTAGTGATGATTGATCGTCCCTGATCTGATCCACTATTTGGGTTTTCTTCCGGGCTTTGAGGGTCCGAACAGGGACAGCGATTTTTTTAAGAGATCACGCTCCAACTTGGTGTTATAGAGTTCTTGGTTCTTCTTCGCTAATTCTTCCTTTAATTGTTCCACTTCACTCTTATTGGCGAGCTGGCGGATTTGTTTTTTAGTACGTTTCACTTTTGACGGCCTACCTTTCGGGTGAGGCTTCAAAGCTGTAATCCCGTCTCGTTTAAATTGTGTGCGCCAAGCAGAGACCTGTGCCGCTAAGATATCAAAACGAGCCGCTACTTCGGCCATTGAATCCTCATGAGTTTGATAGTAGTCTATCACATTTAACTTGAAGTCGGTGGTAAAGGTTCGCTTCTGACGACGACGTTTAAGGCCATTAATCCCATTCAAACGGTATCGCTGAACCCACTTAGCTATTTCTCGTCTATTAATCTGATACTTTTTGCTTAAATCATAAGCACTTTGTGAAGTTGACAGGTATTCATGGACAATCTGTGCCTTCAATTCTGATTTATATTTGACCATATGAAAAGTGCCCCACAATCATTAGATTTCTTGTCTAACAATTGTAGGGCACTTCACAAGCTGTAGGCCTTTTTAGAAGAACCAACATTTTCAATAGTAACTTTAATTTGAAGTTGCTTAAGTTTTCTTAGTATATGTAATATTTCTTTACGAGTGAAAAGAAAAATGAGCAAAAAATAAAGCTTCTTGAAAAAGAAAGTGAACGTGATGATTTAACAGGGTTACTTAATTACCGAGCTCTTAGTCAAGAAATTAATCTATTAGCTAATAATAATGAAATTCATAATATTGTAATCGGGGCATTAGATATTGATCATTTTAAGAAGATAAACGATACATACGGGCACTTTGTTGGCAATGAAGTGTTAAATTATTTCTCAACGGTTTTTCGTGAACAAATTCATTCCGCATTTCCCAAACATGGGTATGTATATCGTTTCGGAGGCGAAGAATTCACGATCGTAGTTTCTAACCATTCACTAGAAGAAGTCTATCAATTACTCCAGTCGATTGAAAAATTCTTTAATAATAAATCGATTGTTACCAAGGAAGGGATAAAATTAACAATTAGCTTTTCATGCAGTTTAACTGATCGTTTGAATGATGAATTACTTGACACGACCCTGAAGCGAGCTGATAAAATGTTATATGGTGTAAAGAACAATGGCCGGGGATGGATTGTTACTGATCAGCATCGTCAACGTCCCCAAAAGCCTAGTTTAGAACGTAAAATAAATAACAATTATTAAAAGTTAGGGATAAAAATGTATAATATATTTCAGCCAATCCTTAGTGTTGATCAAGCGATGAATGCTGAAATTGACACTTATGAAATGCTTATTCGAAATAATAATGGCGAATTTCCAGGAATTAATTTCTTGCACAGCCTCACAACACAAGAGGGTAACGATGCATGGATTAAGGCAAGCCGTAAATCATTAAAAAATGCTTTAAACGAGCAACAAAATCGCAAAATATATATTAATTTAGAACCATGTCAAATGAAATTTGAAAGTATTTGGCAATTTTTAGAAGAGATTCGCGAAGCATATCACGATCACGTGGCCATTGAGATTACGGAACGCCGCGAAACGATTCATAGTCTTGATTATTTAGATAGAGAAATCCAACGTCTCAAGAAAATGGGGTTTGAATTGGCGATTGATGATGTGTGTGCGGGTAGTAATAGCTATGCATTCATTAAAAGGCAGTTAAAGGTTGTTAGTCGAATCAAATTATCACTATTACTTTTACTTTTTAAGGATGAAGATTATGAACTGATGATGAGCTTTGTTAATGCGTGGTTAGCTTTGGCGAAAAAGCATCATCTTACCTTTGTTATTGAAGGAATTTCGAATCGACAATTAGCTAAAAAATTTGCTGGAAATCCGGTTATCTTACAACAAGGATTTTACTGGGGAAAAGGAACAGCATATTTTAATTATGAAGAAAAAGTAAATTGAGTTCTAAAAAAGCATATAAAAAAAGATGAGGCTAAAAATCTAGTCTCATCTTTTTTGTTATTAAGGGTTCAAACGGTTAAGCATCCGTGGAAATGGAATAGTTTCACGAATGTGGTCTTGGAGAGTAATCCAAGCTAAGAATCGTTCAAGGCCCATTCCAAATCCAGAGTGAGGAATTGAACCGTACTTCCGTAAATCATCGTACCAACCGTAATCTTCTTTACTTAGGCCGTTTTCTTCAAGTTTGTTTGTGATGTATTCGTAATCGTAAGAACGTTCAGAACCACCAATGATTTCACCATAGCCTTCTGGAGCAAGCAAGTCCGCACAGATAACTTGGCGAGAATCTTCAGGGTCTTCAGGCATGTAGAAAGCCTTGATTTCTTTAGGATAGTTCAAGATAAATACTGGCTTTTGGAATTGATCTGCCAAGTAGGTTTCTTCTGGTGAACCAAAGTCAGCACCGTATTCGACATCAAAGCCACCCTTTTGAAGCATTTCGATTGCTTCTTTATAAGTGATTCGTGGATATGGTAATTCAGTAAATGGCTTCAAACTTTCTACACTACGACCTACCATTTCAAGTTCGCGTGCACAGTGGTCAATTAAGTCTTGAACCAAGTAAGCAATGTATTGTTCTTGAATCTTAAGACTTTCATCCTGATGCATCCAAGCCATTTCTGGTTCGATCATCCAGAATTCCATTAAGTGCCGACGAGTCTTTGATTTTTCTGCACGGAAAGTAGGACCCATTGTGTAAACGCGACCTAATGCCATGGCACCAGCTTCTGCATATAATTGACCAGATTGTGAAAGGAAAGCAGAACGGTCGAAGTAGTCAGTTTTAAATAATTCTGTTGTCCCTTCAGGAGCACTTCCAGTTAGTTCTGGAGCATCAAATTGAGTAAATCCATGCTTTTCGAAAAATTCCATTGTCGCAAGCTTAACACGACTTCGGATTCGCATTAATGCCCATGGCTTGCGAGAACGTAACCATAAATGACGGTTATCAAGCAAGAAGTCAATTCCATGTTCCTTGTTACCAATCGGGTAATCTTCACTTTCGCCAACAATGTCAAAGTCTTTGATGTGAATTTCATAACCAAACTTTGAACGTTTGTCTTCAGCGATTTCACCGGTTACCCAAAAGCTAGTCTCTTGGTGTAAATCGTGCTTAGCAGAATCAAATTTTTCTTCCGAAACATCATTTTTACGGATGATTCCTTGGAAAAATCCAGTTCCGTCACGGAGTTGCAAGAATGCAATCTTACCGCTTGAACGCTTGTCAGTTAACCAAACACCAATTTTAACTGTTTCCCCAACATGTTTAGGTGCTTCACTAATTGTAATAGTTTCCACTTTTATACTCTTCCTTAAATTATAGAATTTGAATGTGGTTTTCTTCACACTTCTTAATCATATCTTCTGGCCAAATACTTGCCTGTACTTCTCCAATATGAGCTTTGCCAAGAAGGAGCATACAGAGACGAGATTGACCAATTCCTCCACCAATTGTATATGGTAATTCGCCATTGAGCAACATTTTATGGAATGGTAATTTTTCACGATCAGTTGCATCGGCTTGTTCAAGTTGGTATTTCATTGATTCTGGACTAACCCGAATCCCCATACTTGAAATTTCGATCCGGCGTTGAAGAGGTTCATACCAGAAAATAATATCACCGTTTAAGCTCCAGTCATCGTAGTCAGGTGCTCGACCATCGTGAGGCTTACCACTGCGTTGCAACTTGTCACCGATTTTCATGACAAAGACAGCACCAAGCTCTTTAGCAATCTTATCTTCCCGTTCGAGTGGGGTAAGATCTGGCCACCGATCTTCAAGTTCTTGCGTTGTAACAAAGTGAATTTCATCTGGCAAATGGTAAACAGCTTGAGGGAACTTGTACCAAACTTCATGTTCCATGTGCTTGATTACTTTGAAAATATCACGAACTGTATCCTTTAAGGTTTCTTCTGTTCGTTCATCCTTACTTATAACCTTTTCCCAGTCCCATTGGTCAACATAAATCGAGTGGAAATTATCGAGGTCTTCTTCCTTACGAATAGCGTTCATGTTGGTGTAGAGACCTTCATGCATTCCAAAACCGTACCGTTTAAGAGCAAGACGTTTCCACTTAGCAAGGGAATGAACAACTTCAACAGTTTCGCTTGGCATATCCTTCATTTCAAACGATACTGGTTGTTCGACACCGTTTAAGTTATCGTTTAATCCAGTACTCTTTTCAACAAACATTGGTGCAGACATCCGTTGAAGGTTTAGCTCTTTACCAAATTCGTCTTGGAAAGTTTCACGAATATAACGAATAGCAGCTTCAGTTTCTCTAATTGAAAGACGTGGATCGTAATCCTTTGGAATAGTTAAGTCCATAATAGATACTCCTTAAAATAATAGATTTAGGAATGAATTAAAAAAGCCCTTCGTTCCCCTTATAATCAAGGGACGAAAGGCTTTTTTCCGCGGTACCACCCAAATTGTCTAGTATAAAACTAGGCCTCTTCAAGAGCACAACATGCTCTGCCGGTGAGGTAACGGTCCGGATCCGGCCAAGCCTACTTTAAGTAAACTTATTTGGGTTGGCAGCACTCGCGAAAGTGTTATTCACTAGCATAGGGTCGACCGATTTCTCACTATCATCAGTTCACTGAACGAATACAACTAGTTACTCTTCTTTCTCATCGCTTTTTTATTTTGTTAATTGTATTTTAACCTAATTCATTTAAAATGCAATACTTTTTAAATGAATTTATTTTAACCATGTCATCTCGGCTTCTAAACTATTATGTTTAGTAATCTGAAAACCGTTTTGGTGGTAAAACTTAATAGCACGCTGGTTTTCTAAATATACATCTAAAACGAGTTGTTGATGTTTTTCTTTAGCAACATTCAGTAAATTAGTACCAAGATGTTGTGATTGGTACTCTTTTGCGATAAATAAACCAGCAATATAATTATCTTGAAGCCCAATAAAGCCTTGAATATGCTCATTGGCAGATACTGAACAGTAAACATCTGCTTGTTGAATTGCATTTTGAACATTTGACGAATTTTGATACCAATAATTTGGATTAATGAAAGGATGAGCCTCTAGGTTAGTAGTTAACCAAATATCCATCACTCTATTGATATCAGTTGATTTCATTTTTCTAATCATGATTATTTTGAAATTAAATTTAATCGTGATAATTGCCGCAGTATAACTAATACAAGCATCAATCGGCCATGTGATCAACTCTTTTGGCAAACGGATGAAGAGGAGCGCCATGAAAGTATGACTGCTACTACTGCAACTTAAGCTCATAAGGTAAAGCCATAAAGTTGTTCCGATAACATTAGTAAGAAGAAGTTGAAAAAACTCATAGATTAAAATTTGTTGCCAGCTTATCCGTTGTTGATATAGGAACATTCCTGCAATTACACCAGAAATAAATGCTGAGAGGGTAAAGCCAGGAAAGAATAAGCTTCCTGAATTTAAAATAGTATTACTTATGATATCAGATACGACCATTGACCATCCGCCGATCCAGGGGCCAAGACAATAGCCAATAAGTGCAGTGGCAATAAAACCAAAACTAAACTTTAAAACCGCTGGATCTCCAATTGAAAGTTTATTTAAGATTACCTGCAGTACGACCAACATAGCAGCTAAAGTTAAATTCTTTGTAATAAAGCGCGGTCCAGTAAATGATAACGTAGACATATCAATCCACTCCCTTTTAAAAATTTTGTTAGGGAACACATTGACGTTTCCGTTCATGGTGAATGCGGAATAATAAAGCAGCTAGTTATTAGCCTCCTTCTAACGTTCACATTCCGTTCCGTTAGACAATAACTCTGAGATTCCTACCCCAACAGTAGTAATATATGCTAAGTCTAAACACGAATCAACAAAACAGGTGAAATTTACTATTAATTTCGTTATTGTTGAGCGATTGCATCATTAACGGCTGTTTGTTCTTTGTTAATTAAGTTAACTTTGCTTTCAATTACGCTAATGTCCATTTTAATTTCCCGGGTTAAACCTGGTGTATTAAGTTTGGGCTCAAAGAAATCTTTAAATTCGTTCAATCGTTCCGGAGTATGAAAAACGCCAGCAGTGACAGTGATAAAGGTAGCAAATTCCATATCGCCACCAACTGTGTCATTTAACCATTGCCATTCATCACGAAGCCAGTTCCAGGCAGCTTGCTGACCTGCTTGATTGGCAAGAAGTCCACGATACCATGCTCGTAAATCTTGTGGTTTGATAATATCGGCATTTTCAAAGTAACTAACAACTTTTGCAATTAATGCTGTGTCAGTTGTATTTGGTATTGCCATTCGCAGGTCTTGTTTAAAGCTTGCGTCCGCCGTTTGTTGGTAAGCTTTAATCAATCTATCGAATAATTCAGCATTCCCGAAGTTCTGAACTTCATTTTTAAGAACCAACCCACGAATATCCGCCGAAAGGGATTCTAATTTATCTTGATTTTCGGTGAAGATTTGATGAGCTTGAGTAATTGAATCATTATTGCGTGCAAATAGTGAAGCGCTAAGAATATAAGGGCGCGTTAATTGGTCATCATTGCTTTCACCGTTTTTTGGCAACCAACCAAGCCGTTTTACCTGGTCCCTACTTAATAAATCAAAGAATTGTCGTAATTCTTGTTCAGCAGGAGAATCAGGTTTAGCAAACATTTTAAGGCTATTAGCAATTTGGTATAGTTCGGCGTTAACAATTGCAGAAGTACTATCTTTAAATTGCTTTAGTAATGGAATCAATGATGCATATGATACTTGCTGTCCTTGGGCGAGTAACCGCAGATCTTGAAGAAGTTGGCGCTGAGTAATCGGATCTAATTCATCAGCGTGATCTAAAATGTCGTTTAGTAGCGTATCGTCATATTTTACGATGAAGTGTGAATTATTACCGAGGTTTAGACGGAATGGTTGACTATTCTTATCGCGCAATGCTTGATAATTTCCAAGGTTGAGTTCTTGTTCAGCCATAATTTGTGGAGCTTCATCATAATTACTATTAAGCGGGATTTGCCATTGCCGATCAACATCTTTACCGTCACCAATGAAGAATTGCTTTTGTGACAATACTAAGTCGCCATTATCATTAATTTTTGCTGTTACAACAGGATAACCTGGTTGTTCGAGCCATGAGTTCATGATCTTTCCAATATTAAAGCCCGATGCGTCGCCAAGAGCTTTCCATAAGTCAGCTCCGGTTGCATTACTATATTTATGAGCAGCAAAATAATTCTTAAGGCCTTCTCGTAACGCTTTGTCACCTAAAAGAGCTCGGACCATTACTAACATTCGCGATCCTTTGGCATAAACAATCGCACCATCGAATAAGGCATCAATTTCAGCCGGATTGTTAACATCAACATGAACAGATTGAACACCATCCGTTGCATCCCGTTGTAATGCCATTGGAGCTTCCGAGGTTTGGAAGAGTTCCCAAATGTGCCAGTCCGGCTGGAGAGCATCGACGGCAACATACTCCATCATATTAGCAAAACTTTCATTAAGCCATAAGTCATCCCACCACTTCATTGTCACAAGATCACCAAACCACTGGTGAGCTAGTTCGTGTGTGATGACAGTTGCAACTAATTGTTTCATTTCAAGGGAAGTGTTGTCTGGATCGAGTAATAAGTAAGCTTCTCGGTAGGTTACCAATCCCCAATTTTCCATTGCACCGGCAGAGAAATCAGGTAAAGCTAACTGCCATGAATGGGGAAGGGGGTACGGAGTTTGATAGAAATCCTCGTAAAATTCGATTGCCCGCTTAGCGATATCTAATGCAAAATCGAGTTCTTTTGGTTGGTGCGCTTTCGTTGCGAATACACCTACTTTAACGCCACCTTTTGTCTCAGTAATTTTACTTTGGAGTTCCCCAAAGGCAAAGGCAACAAGGTAAGTGGACATCCGCACAGTTGGTTCAAAGTAGTGGATACCATTTTCAACGTGATCTTCTGGCATATTAGCAATAATAGTTTCGCCAGGATGCTCATCAAATTTAATTGCTAGACTAAAGGTAGCTTTGGCCTCTGGTTCATCGACACAGGGGAAAGCTTGCCGCGCAAAAGTTGTTTCAAATTGAGTCCCGATAATTTGTTTTTTCTCTCCGTCAACC
Source organism: Limosilactobacillus reuteri (assembly GCF_003072625.1). NCBI lineage: Bacteria > Bacillati > Bacillota > Bacilli > Lactobacillales > Lactobacillaceae > Limosilactobacillus > Limosilactobacillus reuteri. The sequence goes on along the minus strand of NZ_CP027805.1, from coordinate 1,993,075 downwards.
TCATAGTATGATGGATAGATTCCCATCATTGAATCAGTTAACTTAGTATTATAAGTTACAGTAAAAGTTACTTTACCAGTTTGCGGAAGGGTAATTCGAACTGCCTCAGCATCGTTATCAATATTAAAGTCTAATTCTTGACCGTCTGCTTGAACGCTAGTGACCTGCAAATTTTTTTGGTTAATTGCAATTTGAGGATCATTAGCATTCCCAGTGATCGTTGTTTTTCCATTAATTGTTTTTTCTGCACGATTAATATCGATAAAAACATTATAATGGTCAGGTTGGAAAGTATTATAAAAGCGTTCGAGTTTTGCCATATGAAAAGTTCCCTTCTTAATTTGTTTTTAATGTTTATTATACGGCTGATGAGAAGAATTAGCTAGATTATTACCTAATTTGTATCTGTCAAGTTTTCATAGGTAGCCTTTAAATATACAGTTTTAGTGGGTTAGTGCCTTAAAAAGTTGTCCCATTGGTCTACTTGTGACCGTGTTAATCGGAATTATTCCTTGTACTGCTCCAATTGACGGCTTTGTCGGTGCCTTTCTTAGAAACTCTCCAGTTCGAATATGCATTTCCTGTAATAGGCTGGTTTGAGCCACTCGAGGAAGAACTGTTAATTGTTCTAGGATTGTATTTAAACTAGCTTGCAGTTCACCATTCATTCGGGCTTCAATTAAACCAATCATGGCTTTAGCCCCCTGCTTAGTCCATGACTTGCCCTGTTTCTTCATCCGGTAAGTAAAAGCCCGGTGAGAACTTTCGACTGAACCAATTAAATGAATATCCTTAAATCCACGCATTTGTGGTGAGAGGATATACCGCCAATTTCGCTGTAGATACTTTCTTAAACGCATTAGGTCGTCTGCTTGTTTTTCCGTTAGGTTTTGTGATTCATAAGTATCTAAAATTATTGTTAGCTCTGCTTGATCATGATGACGAACGGCTTTAATTGCTCGCATGGCTAATTCGTTGTGCCGGCCTAAAGTATGTTCAATTTTCTGTAAACAATGATAGCGGTCGAGAAAGTATTCACCATGTGCACCTTGAGGAACTAGACTTAATAGCTTAGCTGGTTCGTAACCTGGGCCAGCGTCACTGGCCAAAAAGATCGTTTGACCGGCAAGCTTATAATGGCGGTCTAAATAATCACTTAGTCGTGCTTCAAGCCGTCCTTGGTGCCCAACACTGAGAAAGTCATGCCGATTAATGATTTGATTAGCTACTCGCTCATAAACCCGATAATGGTGCACAAGAGTCAGCTGACCTGCTTCTTTTTTACCTTTAATCATAAAGGCATCACCCTCAATAGTTAAATTTTTAGGCATATGGCGAGGAGTAGCTTGGTGTTCTTTTGCTTGAGTTTGTTTAGCTACCTGATTTCCTAACTCATGCACGGCGTGCATTACCGAATCGGCAGTAATTCCGCTGTCAAATACAAGGTTCAAAATGTCGGCAGTATTGCGCATTGTAGTTGTTTGGGCAATCTTAGCCATCATCATTAAGTAGTGTGGCGATAAACGACGACGTGGTTTAATTTTTAATTGTTGGTCTAAGTAAAATTCACGTTTCTTTGTCCCAGCCTGATAATACCGTCGTTGAAAAGTCACCGGGCCAAAGATAAAATTAAGCGTCCGTGGCTGTTTATTGATTACTTGATAGTTCGCTGGAGCTTGGGACTTTAAGCTTCGATCTAAGCTTTCCAAAAAGTTTTGCATGATTACTTGTCCTAACTCCAATACACCTTTTAAAATAATCTGTTCAGCTTCAAATAAACTGCCTGATTTCACCAAATTCTGCTAGATTTCTGTTAAAATATCCATGAGGAAAGACCTGCCTTTGCTTAGTATTCGACACACTAAAGGCTACTGGTCTTTTCTTTTTTTGTAAATAAGTAAATTGGTCTACAAAAAAGATTTCCACGACCAGATGAATTATTCATCCAACCTATGAAAATCTTACACTAACCCTAATTTTAGAATAGAAAATAGTTGTAGACCAATCTTACGTTATTTTAGATAGGTCTACAATCTGTAAAAAAATTAAATTTGATCTAGTGCTTCTTCAATCGGCGTATTTCCACTCCGCATCATGATTACGTGGCCAATTGTGTTATCGTGTTGTAGGATATCAGCTAAAGTCTGGGCAACGTCAGGAATTGGATTAGAGGTTGCAGAACCTTCACCAATTTGAATTTTACCGGTACCAGGTTCTTCAGTTAAGTTAGCAGGTTGAAGGATGGTGTAATCAAGTTTTGCATTTGAGATGAGATAATTATCAGCAAAGAATTTGGCAATATTGTAGTCCATAATTGAAGCTAATGATGGAATCTTTGACCACATTTCAGGCTGCAAAGCATAGAGAGAACTTAACATGATGTAACGTTTAATCCTGTCTTTTTCGGCAGCTTGCATTGTTTTAACTGCTCCCATCGCATCAGTTTGCAGTAGATCTTTCCCGCGAGATCCAGCAACAAAGTAAACTGCATTCACGCCTTTCATTAATTCAGCGATTTTTTCAATGCTATCATGTAGGTTCAATTTAACAGCAGTAACGTGGTTTAACTTAATAACTTTTTCAGGATGACGAGCACCGGCAGTAACTTCATTACCAGTAGCAACTAAATCTTTAATTAAGTCAGTAGCGACACGTCCTGAACCACCGACAACAAATGCTCTTTTCATAATTAATCGACCTCCTAGATGAAATTTTAACGCAGTCTTTACAATTTATAATTAAAAGTGGCTTACTAAGTATGATTTTAGCTAACTTTTTATAAGCGGTAAAGGATAATGGTGATTTAAAATGTCAAAGCGTTAATTCAATAATTTTGTCTAAAATGCGGTATCATTAATAGTGTATAAGTCATTTTAGAATTTTAGGCAAAGAAGGGATTTATTGTGACTGAAGAACACGATTTAACCTCAAAAATGGTTGAAGAATTAAAGAAAGAATTTCATTCACGTAAAGATGCAGAAATTATTGCCCGGGCAATCCAAAAAAATGGAATTAAGGCTGCGAGTGAAGATCCAATGGCAAGCGAACGTCTTCATCGAGCATTTTCCTATGAAATTAAAACGGGAAAGCCAACCAACCAGCGTCATAGCGGACGTTGCTGGTCTTTTGCGGCCTTGAATACACTTCGTCATAAGTTTGCGACAAAATATAAGTTCAAGGACTTTGAATTGTCACAAAATTATCTGTTTTTCTGGGATCGAATTGAACGAGCAAATATGTTTTTCCAAAAGATTATTGCAACTGCTGATAAGCCTTTGCATGATCGAACCGTTGATTTCTACCTTAGTTTCGCATTAAATGATGGCGGACAATGGGCTAATGCTGCTTCTATTATCGAAAAATATGGTGTTGTTCCAGAATATGTAATGCCTGACACGCATAATACGAAGGATACTTCAGATGTGGCCGAAGTATTTGATAGTTTAATGCGCAAAGATGCAATTGAATTACGGGCAATGGTGCAAACTAATGCCAGTGCAACGGAATTACAGGAAGCACAAGAACGAATGATGGGTGACGTTTATAAGATTGCAGCCTACTCATTTGGTGAACCGCCTGCAAAATTTGATCTTGAATATCGGGATGATGATAAAAAGTTCCACCAGGTTCTTGGCTTAACGCCATTAAAGTTCTATTATGAATACTTTGACACAAACTTAAGTGACTATGTTGTAGTTACTAACGCTCCTGATCATGAAATGGATCGGAGTTATTTAATGCCAGCTCAAGATAGTGTGGTTGATGGTTTGCCAATTAAATTTGTTAATGTTCCTTTTGAAGAATTACAGGAAGGCGCCATCAAACAATTGCAAGCTGGTGAAACGGTTTGGGTTGGAAATGATGTTCTCCAACAAATGGACCGTAAGCGAGGCTTGATGGATGCAAAACTATATCATCGAGAGGAATTGCTTGATGTTGACTTTGTAATGGATAAGAAGCACCGTTTGGAAACTAAGCAAGCCGTTGTTTCTCATGCAATGACATTAACAGGCTTTGATATGGTAAATGATCAACCTACACGATGGAAGATTGAAAACAGTTGGGGTAAAGATAATGGCGATAACGGATACTTTGTAATGACCCAAGATTGGTTTGAAGAGTATACTTATGAGGCTGTTATTAATAAGAAGTACCTTAGCGATCGAGTAAAGAAAGTAGCTGACAGTGAACCCGTTACTCTACCAGCTTGGGATTCTTTGCAGTAAAATATAAATAGTGAAGTACACACGAAGAGGTTGGGAAACAACACCCAATCTCTTTATTTATTTCCTGGGAAATCATTTAACTTCCCCAAATAGTTGTATGATAGTAATTAGAATTTAATTGAAATCATGCAAAGAAAGCAGGAAAATTGATGGCGAAGGAAAAATCGATTTTTACAAAGGATGTTGTGCTCGTAATGGCAGCCTCATTCTTTTTTATGTTTAGTAATATGTACTGTAACCCATTGATTAACGGTTATGCTCAAGATTTAGGCGCATCAAGTGCTTTTGCGGGAATAATCGTCGGAATGATGAGCATTGTTTCAATGTTTTTGCGGCCAATTGCTGGTAATCTGACTGACCGTTTTTCGAAATATTCATTAGCTTTTTGGGGTGGAATATTGTGCTTTATTGGGGTTGCAGGTTATGTGTTAACGCCTAATAGCACTTTCCTGTTAATATGTCGTTTGATTAACGGGTTAGGATTTGTGTTATGTACGGTTTGTATGACAACATGGCTATCATATTTGGTTCCCTTTAATCATGTTGGCGAAGCAATGAGTTTTTATGGACTAATGAATGCTTTGGCAATGGCATGTGCTCCTGCTGTATCAATTAACTTGTATAAAGTTATTGGTTATCGAGCTGCAATGGTGATTTCTGCATTATCGGCTTTACTAGTTGTTGTCACAATACAGTTTGTCAGTAATCGTGCCCAACCGGTAGCACACTCTGTAAAACAAAGTGGCCTCCATATTAAAATTATTCAGCGAGATGCTATTCCAGTTGCTCTTCTAACAGCTTTATTTGCTATCCCATATTTTGCAACGCAGGCAGATATTGTTGAATATGCTGAACAACGGCACTTATCTATTGCTGTCGGCGCTTATTTCTTAATTTATGCTGTCGTTCTTTTACTTAGCCGGTTATTCTTACGGACCCAATTTGATACTGTTCGTTTTGAACCCTGGTTAATTTTAAGCACGGTCGCAACAATCTTTTATCTTATTATGTTAAGTATTATGAAAAATAATATTGAAATGGCGCTGGCGGCCGCTGGAATGGCATTTGGCTATGGTATTATTTATTCCGTTTGTCAATCAACTGCAATGATGCTAGCTCCAGATAATGAACGAGGGCTAGCAAGTTCGACATTCTTTCTCGGTCTTGATATTGGAATGACGCTTGGACCAATCATCGGGGGAATTATTGATAGTACGTTACCCGTGAAATATTTTTATCCCGTAATGCTATTTATTGTCCCGTTAGTTATTATTATTTTTCTAGTAAATCGAAAGAAACTGAATAGTGCAATTGACCAGCATTAGAGGTAATAAAAATGAAAAAATTAGAAAATTGACTGGTGTCTGTAGTTTATTATTAAATTTAATGCCTTTTCTGCTGTATATTTCTCTTACTAAGGAGCAGTCTGATGTCTTTGTTGGTGCTTTGCCTTTCGCTATTTTCTATGCTTTCCGGCATACAATTTTATTATTTTGCCGTGATTTAGAATACGATTATCAACGGCTAGCCTGGATTGGTCTTTATAGCGGAATTATTGGTTACTTTTTAGGGATGTTTGGTGGGTTTCAACCAATCTTCTGGGATTTGTCAGGTGTAGGGGCAGGGATTGCTTCTCAATTATTCCCAACCGCAATAAGTCAGCGAAGGCGATTAATGAAACAAGGGCTATTGCCTAAACAGGATCATCTTAAACCACTTTTTCAAGTTATTATAGTTTTGATCGGTGTTGGAATAATTGTGTGGATAAAGAAGCCAGTAATTAGTTTTGCTTTAATGCTAATCATTACTTTTGGTGCAGTGGGATCAATTTGGAAAACGCCCCACGCAATTCACCCGTTGCCAGTTCGTCTACATTGGGCTAATTACTTACTAGCATTAATTTTGCTTGGTGCGATGTTACTGTTGCGATTAGGGAGAAGTTTAGGCTTTGGGAAACCACTTGAATGGGGAATCGCTCTTTTATTAATCTTCCTCATCACGATGATTCTTGCCTTACTGCTAAATCATCGGCAATTACTTCATTATCCCAATCATTTACGGCAACGAATAATGCTTTATGGTGCTTGTGGTCAGTATTGGACCTTGTATAGTACCGTTTTTATTGGCATTTTATATGGCACAGAAATGTATTCTTGGACAATTGTTGCTTACTTATTTGCTTTCGTCTTTGGAGGATTATTGGTAAAACAAACCTACCATCTATTCCATTTTAAGGATTACCAGATTAATTTAGTGATGCTAACAATTGGAATTCTCTTAACATTTTGGTTGCCAACATATTTTATTGGCGTATTTATTATCCGCAGTTTTGCCAGTGCAGAACGTAAAACAGCAATTGACGACTACGAGGAAGCAACCCATAATTATAGTATTTCTTCGATCGTCAATTATTACTATGCATCAATTACGGGGATAATTTCTCAATTAGTAATGTGGGGAAGTTTATTTATTTTTGCCGGAACAACAGGAATGAATAGAATTTTTGGTGCGTTTTCGGTGGGAAAAACAAGTATTCAAAGCTTTCCAATTATTATGAATACGCATCTTATTCTTGCGGGTTACATGATTATATTTATAATGGCATTGGCGTTTAGATTAAAGAACACAAAAAAGCAAGAACTTAGATAGAAATATCTTTGTCCTTGCTTTTTACAATTTCTTGTCGCCAATGATTAAGATGTTTTTTAGTGATGACACACAAACCATCATCGCCGACCTGCTTCATTTCGTCAGTACACATGATTTTGATGTCACCGGTTTGTTTTGCTCTGTTTTCGCCCCAGTAATTTAAATAACGAAGGGCAGCGTAAAGATTCTCACCCTCAGGAGTTAAGCGATATTCAACGTGCGGAGGAATTGTATTGAAACTTTTACGGATAACGAGGCCGGCATCTGTCATTTCGCGAAGCTGATCACTCAAGACTTTATATGAGGTGCCCAGTTGCTTAACTAGTTCACTTGTTCGTCGAGGATGACCAGCTAAGAGATAGAGGATGACAGACTTCCATTTACCACCAATGATTGCTAGAGCATAGTCTGCTCCAGTATTATACATTTTGGGTTGCCGTTCCATTAAAATTCCTCCTTTAACGTTTACGATAATTAAATAACGTTCAAGAGGATGAAGAAAAATAAGTTTACTTAATTAATTTGAACATCTCTTCGTCATCAAGATGAGTCTTTTCTCCAGCTGGTGCCTCAATTGAACCAAATGGCATTTCAGCACGCAATTGCCAATCGGCTGGAAGATTAAATGCTTGATGAATAGCATCATCGATCAATGGGTTATAATGTTGAAGACTGGCACCGATTCCTTGCTCTGTGAGTGCTGTCCAAACCGCTTGTTGAGCACCACCGAGGCCTTGTTCAGCCCAGTTTGCAAAATTAGCTGCATATGATGGATAATCATTCTCTAATTGATGCACAATTGTAGTGTCGGTAAAGTAGAGGATAGTTCCATAACCTGCTTTGAAACTATCAATTTTTGCCTTTGTTTGTTCAAAAGCATCTGGACTCTTAGCGATTTTGCGTAAAGCATCCTCAACGATTTCCCATACTTTATCTGATGACTTGCCAAATAATACGACTGCCCGTACTGTTTGACTATTAAAAGCAGTTGGTGAGTTTTTGATTGTTTGCTTCACTAAGTCAAAAATTTCTTCTGGTGTTTGTGAAAGATTATCACCAAGCGCATAGATTGAACGACGATTTGCAGCTAAACTATTAAATTGTGAATTCATAATAATCACTCCCGTACATTTATATACTTACTAATAGTAACTAAAAGATAAAAATATACAAGAAGTGAATTTTATTTCACCAGAGAAAGGAGAAAAAATGGTCGAAAAAGATTGTCCAATTGAAAATACGCTTAAATTAATAAACGGAAAGTGGAAAAGCGTAATTATATATCAAATTAGTAAATATGAACCTTGTCGTTTTTCGGAGTTGCAAAAATTAATTCCAGATTGTTCAAAGAGAATGTTGGCTCTTCAACTAAAGGACTTAGAAGAAGCAAGCATTATTCAAAAGCGTGTTTATTCGACAGTGCCGCCTAAGACTGAGTATTCATTGACGGAAGTAGGAAAAAGTTTGGTACCAATAATTAGGTCAATTAACCAGTGGGGCAAAAAATATAATAAAAAATAAAATTTGCTGATTACTTGTCCATCAATTATATCTTACCTGAATGTAACTACCTTACTTGTATGTACTTACTTTTAATTGGTACAGAGGATTGTATACTAAAAGTAGAATTTACGAGGAGGCAAAAATAATGGCAAGAGAAGTTCTGATTCTGGGTGCAACGGGAAAAATTGCTGGATACGCAATTGATGCATTGTTAGCAAATGGTAATGATGAATTATTACTATTTACTCGGCATCCACAAAATATGAATGTTGTCGATGAAAATCGCGAAACAGTTATTAAAGGGGATGTTCTAAATGTTGGCGATTTAGAACCAGAAATTGAACGAGCAGATGTGGTTTATGCTAATCTACGTAATCCCGAAATTACGCAACAAGCTAAAAATATTGTCAGCTTAATGGAAAAATATGCTGTAAAGTCATTAGTCTGGATTTCTTCGATTGGAATCTATGATGAAGTTCCAGGTAATTTGGTGAGTGGAATAATGAGATGTTAGGTGGCGGCCAAAAAGATAGCTATTTAGGAACTTATCGCAGTGCTGCCGATGTAATTGAAAATTCAACCCTTGATTACACGATCATTCGACCAGCATGGTTAACAGATAAGGATGAAGTAGATTACGAAACGACTGCAAAGGGGGAACCATTTAAAGGTACTGAGGTCTCGCGAAAGTCGATTGGTAATTTTGTAGCAAAAATCATTGATGATCCGGCACCGTATGCACGAAAAAACTTTGGTGTGAATAAACCCAATACAGACGGGGATAAACCTGCCTGGTATTAAATCGCTAATTGCAAGGTAAATTAATCCATTGTATACTGATACCGAATAATTTAATAACGACTCGTCTTTAGTCCCCGGATTAAAGACATTAAGAGTACTAGCCATCTTCTACTAGGGCCTGTCACAATGACATGAAGAAGTTGGTTAGTACTCTTTTATTTTTTAGGAGGTTTTTAATATGAATGTTGAAGTAAAAACATTAAACGAAATGACCGCTCAAGAATGGTGTAGATTAGCAGAAGAACGGGTAAGGGTTTTTGTTGTTGAGCAAGAATGTCCTTACCAAGAAATCGATGAACAGGATTATCACGCTCACCATTTAATGTTAAAGGACGAGCAAGGAGAATTAGTGGGTTATACGCGAATTATGGCTAAGGATAGCTCTCATGCGACTTTTGGCCGCGTATTAGTTTTAAAACAATTTCGTGGACATGAATACGGCCGTCAGCTAGTTCAGGCAACGATCGATGAAACTAAGCGTCTTTTCCCAAATAAGACAATTCAGATTCAAGCTCAAGCATATCTTAAAGAATTTTACGCATCGTTTGGATTTAAGCCGATTTCAGATGTTTACCTTGAAGATAATATTTCGCACTTAGATATGGTATTAGATTAATTGTGAAGAAAATACTAATAGAGTAGTAATTTTGCATTAAAGTAAGGTAATTATTAATTTGTTGTGTGCGCTTCCATAATATAGTGAGGATATTGAATTGACACTATCAAATAAGGAGGCAGAATATTATGGCAAAGACATTTACAAGAGAAGAATTGAAAAAATATGATGGGCAAAACGGGAATCCAGCTTATGTAGCAATTAATAATCGTGTCTATGATGTAACGCATATCCCAGCGTGGCAAGATGGCACTCACCATGGAAACAAGGCAGGATTGGATTTGACAGATATTCTGTTTAATTACTCTCCGCATAAAGACCGGGTGTTGGCCAAATTACCGTTAGTAGGACAATTAGTGTAAGAAAGACTGGGTTTATCTTAGCCTTTTTTTATAAAATTAAATTATTGTATTTCTAGTCATTGGAGTGCTTTTAGTTTATTTATTAAATAATAGTGTTATATTTAAAATAATAATGGACCTTAGGAGGAACAACTCATGGCTGAGAAAAAATTTACACGAGATGAACTAGCTAAATATAATGGTGATGGTGAAAAGCCACATTACATGGCAATCGATGGGCTAGTTTATGACATTACAGATGCTCCTAAAAAAGGAATCAGCATAAAAAGTTGATGGAAGTCGTTTTTGGTCGTTCAAAAGAAAAAGATGAAATTCTAAAAAAGTTAACAGTTGTCGGAAAATTAGCTGATTAAGGAGTAGGTTGGATGGCAAATCAAACATTTACCAGAGATGCGTTGCGTAAATATAATGGACAGAATGGAGCAGCTGCATATATTGCAATCGATGGAATTGTTTACGATGTGACTCATAGTCCTGCTTGGGAAAATGGGATTCATCATGGATATCAAGCCAGTTATGATTTAACGGATGCACTGTATAAGGTTTCGCCCCATAAAGACCGCGTATTGGCAAATCTACCCAAGGTGGGAACTTTAGTGGGAGAAGAATAAATAGCAGGAACTCTCAAAAGTATCTTGAGTCCCTGCTATTTATTCATTTTAAATTATCCCCAAACTTCTGTAGCAATCTCTTTAACAAGTGCAATCTTTTTCCATTGTTGTTCTTCTGTTAAAATATTTCCTTCTTCAGTTGATGCAAAACCACATTGAGGACTAAGACAGAGCTTATCTAATGGATGGAATTGCGCAGCTTCATGAATTCGTTTGATAATTGCTGCTTTATCTTCAAGTTCACCTGATTTTGAAGTAATTAAACCAAGAACAACATATTTATCATCAGGAACTTTGCTAAGTGGTTCAAATCTGCCAGCACGTTCACTATCGTATTCGAGATAGAAGGCAGTGACGTTTTCCTTAGAAAATAGCGTGTCAGCGACTGGTCCATAACCACCGGCAGCAGCCCAGGTTGAGTGGTAGTTTCCGCGACAAACGTGGGTATTAATTGTTAAGTCGGCAGGTAAATTAGCAATTGCCTCATTATTTACTTTTAAGAATCGCTTTTGAAGGACTTCAAGCTGAGATACATCAGCATGGGGGTCTTTTTTCTTTAGGTTAGCAAAGGCGTTAACAGAAATTCCCCATGTACAGTCATCTAGTTGAAGAGTACGACAACCAGCAGCATAAAGATCTTCAATCACTTGATGGTAAGCAGCTGCAACGTCATGATCCAAATCTTCTTGGTTGGGATAAAATTCTTTAGCATTAGCTTGATTTTCAGGACGAAGAAATTCTTCTAAAAATTGTGCTGGCGCAGGAATAGTTTGTTTAACTTGAACGCCATCAGAGGTATGAGCTTGGGTAAATTTGAAATGTTCGACAAAGGGGTGATTTTCGCCAGAGATTTTTCCCGTAATTTGAGCAGTTTCAGGACGAGTCTCTTCATCTGCAAACTTATAGCCTTCCTTTAGAGTAGCTTTTTTAACGCCATTTAATCCCCAGAAGAAGTCAAGGTGCCACCAACTACGCCGGAATTCACCGTCAGTAACTGCTTTTAGGCCAGCAGCTTCTTCTTGTTTAATCAAATTAATAATTGCTTTATCTTCAACAGCTGTTAAGTCTGCTTGTGTTATTTCACCATTAGCAAATTTTGCGCGAGCTTCTTTTAGCTCTTGAGGACGAAGGAAACTTCCAACGATGTCATAACGAAATGGTGATGTAGTACGTGTAGTGAATTCAGTCATAGTAAATCGATCCTTTCTATTCGTGATGGGTTCAAGAATTGAAGCAATAAAAAAGCCCCTAGGAAAAATATTTCTACTTTTCCTAGGGACGTTGATTAATCAATAGTTAATTAACGTGTTACCACCCTAATTTGATAGTATCTCACAATACTATCCTCAATAGGTACACTAATGGAAGCTATACCCAGACGTTTTATCGGTCGTCAATCGTGAACTACTTATATAGAATACTCGTAATTCGTGAAGCTCCAAGACCATCTTCACCTCAGCCTCTTATGTCACCTCTCATCAACCGTGATTCTCTGTAATAAGATTCTAAGATTACTCATCTTTTCTAAGCCATTTCTCATTTACTTGTCATTATAATACGCGGATGAAATATGAATGTCAAGATAATTTATAACCTGAAATGTCAATTTAAATTAGAAAAAAGGTGAAAGTTGTTCTTCTGTGACATGACTCAAGAATACTTCTAATGGTGTACGATAATTAAGAGATTTTCGTGGGATATTGTTGCGACGATGCATTAGCTGAGTGACTAGTTCGTCTGGTAAATCGCGAAAATCTAGCTTTTTACTAAGACTATCACGACGCAAGAGGCCGTTATTATTTTCGTTTAGCCCTCGTTGATTGGGAGCACCGACTTCCGCAAAATAGGTGTGAAGATCATACTTATTGGCTATTTCTCACCATCCAGCAAATTCTTTCCCGTTATCAAAAGTAATTGATTTAACAAAGTGACGTGGCAGTTTAGCGAGCCATTGATCAAGCTGGCAATTCACTGCTTCGTCTGTTTTATGATGAATATTAAGGACAATCATTACTTTGGATTGTCGCTCTACTAGCGTCGTTACCGCTCCGCGGTGAGCTTTACCTTGAACTGTATCAGCTTCAAAGTGCCCAAATTCATGTTGGTAATGCGGAAAATCACGATATCGTTGATAGATACTGCGTCCTAATTGGCCAGCTTTACCACGACGTTCCACATAGCCATTGGGATGGCGTTTTCCTTTCATCGGTAGCTGTTTAACGGAAAAGCCATACTGATTGCGGGCAAACATGCGATAAAGGGTGCGCATACTGCAGCTAATTGGGTGTTCATGACGACCAATAATAGTATCAGGAGTCCAACCCGCCTTGATTTGCGCATGGATATAGTTAACTTCGATAGTTGGCAGTTGGGTCTGCTTCCGACCACAACGACGCTTATGACGCTGATAAGTCTGAAGATATTGGTCGATGGTTTTACCGTCATTGAGGAAACGATAAACACGATAGATGGTTTCTTGACTACGCTGAAGTAATTTAGCAGCCCGATAAGCTTTAGTACCTTGATACCAAAAATCAGCTATGAGAGTTAATTCACGTGTGGTAAGATGTTTATAGGTCATTTGTGATTGCCTTTCTTTTGATTAGGGATATTCAAAAGTCTATCACAAATGGCTTTTTATTTTTTCTAACTTAATTTTACAAACGACGTAACAAAAAATAAATCTTGACATTTATAACCTAAAGTATTAAATTAGATAAAAATTAAAATATGATTATAAAAACACGTTGAAAAGAAGAGTAATTATGAGTGGATTAGCAGAGAGTCCTTGGTTGATGGAAAAGGATAACCTGCTTATAATGAAAATCACTTTGAGTGCCATGATGAAATTAGTAATTAATGGTGGGATCAGCCCATTATAGCTGACGTGTTTAATGGAAACATTGAACATTTGAGGCTAATAATGTGAATTATTGGCAAATTAAGGTGGTACCACGCAAAAAGCGTCCTTAGGTTAAGTTATTTAATCTAAGGACGCTTTTTTATAGTCATAAAAAGGAGAGATAATTATGAAGTTTACAGTCGTTGGTGCGGGTGCAATGGGATTACGGTTTGGTGTTCTATTACAAGAAGCGGGTAATGAAGTTGATTTTGTTGAAGGGTGGTTACCACATTACAACAAGATGAAAGAACAAGGAGGAGTTTATGTAACTCGCGAGCATAAAAATAGACATCTTGTTCCGGTTAACGTTTATACACCCGAAAAATACGAGGCTACAGATGCTGATTTTGTTTTCTTTGAATTAAAACAAATGCAGTTAGACGATATGTTAAAACGTTGTGAACATTTCTTGAAGGATCAATATGCGATGACAGCGATGAATGGAATGGGACATGTTGAAAAGTTATTGAAGTATTTCCCAAAAGAAAAAGTAGTTGCTGGAACAGCCTTAGTAGCAACTATCTTAACCAAACCTGGCGAAGTTGAATTTGTTGGAGAACGAGGAATGGGAACGACTAATTGGGCTAATTATACTGAAAAGCCTGATGAGAAGACACAAGCGTTAATGGCAGAACTCAAAAAAGCAAACTTTAATCCATCTCTTAAAGATGATTTTATGGGAACGTTGATGGCAAAGGTGGTCTTTAATTCAGTTGTTAATACCCTTTGTACTATGTTTGAAATTACAATGGGTGAGTATGCGGCGTTTGATAAGGCTGATGAACTATCTCGGCAATTAATCGATGAAGCATATGATGTCTGTGAACGTGCAGGGGTACAATTAGTTAATACGCGAGCAGAAGAACTAGAAAGTGTAAATTATGTCTCTAAAGTTGGCTGTCCGCATCATTATCCATCAATGTACCAAGATATGAGTCATAATCGTCCAGTGGAAGTTGATTATATCAATGATTACTTTGTTAAGCTGGGTCGCCAATATAATTATGAAGCCAAAACTCATAATTTTGTTACTAATTTAGTCCACTTAGCGGAAACAACTCGACAAAATCGAAGTGTTAAATAGTATTAAACAACCTAAGATTAGTTCAGGACAAAAATAATTATTGTCCTGGACTTTTTTGTTATTCTGAAGATAGAGCTAAGATCGATCATGCTCCCAAGGACTTCGAGTCCGCATTATAAAATGATCTCCGCTATCTTTGATTTGATATTTTGCTTTTAGGCTGTGGAACTACGAGTTCGAGTATTTAGGAAATGAAGTACAAATCTAGGATAGCGGTTATATCTAGCTCTATTTATAGAAAGGAAGTTTTTTTATGGCTGATATATTTGCCTTGGATGTTTCAATGGGGAAAAGCTACTGTGTCTGGTATCGAGGGAAACACTGTTTAAAAGAGTTTTCTTTAGTAAACACGAAAGCGGGGGTTAATGCTCTCCGAGATATGATTAAGAAAGCTCAGAAGCCAATTATCTACTTTGAAGCGACTGGAATTTATTCGCGAGTAATTGAACATTTCTGTGAGACCAATGTTCTCCGCTTTTGCCGTCTTAATCCACTAGAACTTCATTTAAAGTCCGAAAGTCTACGACGAGTTAAGACCGATCAGAAAGACGCTCACCGGATTGCGCTCACTGTCCAGGAAAATACTTTTCGATTAACAGTTCCTTGGAAAAAAGATTATCTTCAGCTACATGAGCTTAGTCGGTTCTATAATCAGCTCAACGCTGATTGGAACTATCGTCTAAATCATCTTCATACTGCACTTAAACAAGTTTTTCCAGAACTTAAGCAATTATTTGTAAATAGAACATCTAAATTAGCGTTGAATATCGTGGAGCTTTTTCCTCATCCAGCACTAGTTAGGCCTTATTCGAGAGTTAAATTAAAGAATATTCTAATGGCATCTACAGATAAACGAATATCTAAGATGAAAGCTTATAAGTATGCCGATCGATTAATCGATCTCGCCCAAAAATCATATCCGGCTGTTTCTGGTGATGCCATTCAGGTTGATGAAGTTCGCTACTATGCTCGCCAATTAATTTGCCCTAACCCGTAAAAAGGAAGAGGTTATCAAGCGGATGGAATCTATTGCCCAGCGCTTGCCAGAGTATATCCTATACTGCTCTTTTCCGGGAATTGGGAAACAAACTGCGGCTCAGTTAATGGGAGAATTGGGCGACATTAGTCGCTTTGACAATGCTAATCAGCTTAATGCCTTTGTCGGAATTGATGTTCGTCGTTACCAATCTGGAACCTATTTAGGTCAAGATCACATTAATAAGCGTGGAAACCCGATTGCCCGTAAGCTCTTATATTTTACTGTAGGTAATATGATCCGCCAACAACACGCTAATTCTAATCATATTGTTGACTATTACTATCGTTTAAAAGAAAAACGACCTCATCCAAAACTGAACAAGGTCGCCATGGTAGCTTGTATGAATAAAACTCTGAAATGTCTCTTATCCATGATTAAGCACCATGAAAAATACCACTATCGGTATACGGACTCAATGGTCCCTGTGAAGGTATAATCACCTCACAATTTTAATATACCACTAATTCTCGATTTTTGAAGAAGAACAGGGTTGGTTTAGTATACTCTTCTTTTCTAAATATTTTTCTTGACTAATCGTAGGAAAAGGGAGCGAGACAGAAGTCACTTGTGACTTCGTTTTTCGACGCGAAGCTAGCCTCTGGGAGCCTCTGCAAGCAACAATAGGCCTCTAACGTTCGGTTTTGCCGGACGTTAGAGGCCATTGTTGTACTGCGTATTTGCTTTTTATGAAAGTAACTTAACTTATGTCACAGTCCTTTTAAAATTACTTGCGAACGTTAAGGATACCTTGACCAATACCAGCAGGTGTATCAGTCTTAGCTTCAAATAAAAGGCCGCTAGCGTGATGTTCTTCAGTAGCTTTACCCATTGCTTTAAATAAATCGTTCATAGTAGACATATCTTATACCTCCAAAATAAATAGTTTTTGTTTTTTATGATTAATTATTATATTTAGTGGCTCAAAAGCGAGCGTTTATTACTATAAAACCTTTGATTAATAGTGTC
The DNA here is from genome assembly GCF_003072625.1 of Limosilactobacillus reuteri. Classification (NCBI taxonomy): domain Bacteria; kingdom Bacillati; phylum Bacillota; class Bacilli; order Lactobacillales; family Lactobacillaceae; genus Limosilactobacillus; species Limosilactobacillus reuteri. The sequence continues at coordinate 1,976,316 of NZ_CP027805.1, read as the reverse complement.
AATCACTGATTTTAGGTTGTCCAAAACTTCACGAATGCTTCGAAAACGGTTTATTTTTGGTGGTTAAAGTTATGCTAAAAATTTCACTTTCATAAAATTTAAAACAAAAAATGGCTTTCACAAAGTTGTGATGAAGCCATTTTTAGTCTTAATTACTTTTCACGGGAGTAAGAAGCAATATCTTCAAGAATTTCATTCATAAATGCTTCTTGACTCATTTCATTTTGTTCCTTTTCACCGTACTTACGAACAGATACACCATTGTTATTCTTTTCATCGTCTCCAACAACAAGAGTGTATGGAACCTTTTGTGTTTGAGCTTCACGAATCTTGTAGCCCATCTTTTCGTTTCGGTGGTCGACATTAACCCGGATGTTAGCAGCCTTCATCTTCTTAGCGAGGTCATCGGCGTATTCACCATGGGCTTCTTCGTTAACAGGGATGATGTGAACTTGTTCTGGAGCTAACCAAGTTGGGAATGCACCCTTGTAAATTTCTGTTAAGTAAGCCATGAACCGTTCCATTGTTCCAACAACACCACGGTGAATCATAACTGGTTGATGTTCTTTACCGTCTTGACCAACATAGGAAAGACCGAATCGTTCTGGAAGCATGAAGTCAAGTTGAATAGTTGACATTGTTTCGTCATTTCCAAGAGCAGTCTTGGTTTGAATATCAAGTTTTGGACCATAGAAGGCAGCTTCACCTTCAGCTTCATAATAATCAAGGTTAAGGTCGTCCATTGCTGACTTCAACATTGATTGAGATTTTTCCCACATTTCGTCATTAGCGTAGTACTTCTTAACGTTCTTAGGGTCACGAAGAGAAAGACGGAAGCTGTAATCATTAATATCAAAGTCTTCGTAAACGCTCATGATCAACTTCAAAATCTTAGCGAATTCAGAACGAATTTGGTCAAGGGTAACAAAGGTGTGACCATCGTTCAAAGTCATTTCACGAACCCGTTGAAGACCAGAAAGAGCACCTGATTTTTCATAACGGTGCATCATACCAAGTTCAGCAATCCGTAATGGAAGATCACGGTATGAACGAATATGGTGCTTGTAAACTTGAATATGACTTGGGCAGTTCATTGGCCGTAATTCAAGCATTTCACCATCACCCATGTCCATTGGTGGGAACATGTCGTCGCGGTAGTGTTCCCAGTGGCCAGAAGTCTTGTATGCATCAAGATTCATTAGGACTGGAGTATAAACGTGTTGGTAACCATCGGCAACTTCCCTGTCAATGATGTAACGTTCGATTGTCCGGCGAATAGTAGCACCTTTTGGTAACCAGTATGGTAAACCGGCACCAACTTTAGGATCAACAAAGAAGAGGTCAAGTTGATTACCGATAACACGGTGGTCACGTTCCTTAGCTTCTTGACGTTTCTTTAAGTCTTCTTCTAATGCATCCTTCTTGTAGAAGACAGTTCCGTAAATCCGTTGAAGCATTGGATTTGAAGACATACCTTTCCAGTAAGCACCAGCAACAGAAAGAAGGCGTAAGTTTTTAACAACGTTACCATATAAAAGAATGTCATCATCTGCAACAGCTTTAACATCACCAAGTTGGTACATTGCTACTTTGCCGTCTTTAGCATTCTCATTGATCAATTCAGTTGAGAAACGATCATCTTTTACTTCGGCAAGTGCTTCTTCTACAGGTACTTCAACAAATTCTACCTTAACATCGTTCTTTGCCATTCCCTTGATTACGTCTTCAAGAGCTGGTAATTCGTCAGCAGAAACTTGTTGATTATCTTTATCAGAATCAATGTGGAAACCATCTTTGTCAGCGACAGCTTCACCAAGTCGAATACCCTTAAATTCTTGTTTTAATGCAGCCTTTAACATTAATGCAGAAAGTTTACGTAATGCTTCTAAACCTTCTTGTGAATCCCGATCGATCTTCTTAACTGATCCATCTGGGGACATAACAGCAACCTGAGCCATAGAAATCTCTCCTTTAATATAAATAAAAACGTCCCTGATACTTTCGACGTTGAAAGTATCAGGGACGTTAATTAACAAAAATTAGCGTGGTTCCACCCATCTTTAGGACATACTAGTAATGTCCTCTCTAAGGTGCGGTAACGAACACGATCCGACTAGCCTTATCTCGGCTAATAATAAGGGAAGGTGGTACAACAATCATCGCCACCCACAAGTGCTTCCACTCAAGGCACCTGCTCTCTGTAGAGGGTTTTGAAAGTGCGTATCCTTCAATCGATTGTCTTGATTATAGCACGCTTACCTTAATTGACAACCCCTATATTCTAAATTAATAATTAATTATTTTGAGAATGAGGTTGAACTGGTTGTGGATTTGATTGTGAACTAGTACTTTGCGAACTTTGAGTAGATTGTGACCCAGAATTGCTGCTTGCTGGTTGTGAAGTAGATTGTTGTTGGCTATTGCCCTGCTCATGGTGTTCTTCCTGCGATGGTTGGTTTTGTTGTTGAGTTGAGGAAGAGGTAGTAGTTGGTTGTTGATTAGTTGAATGATTTGTCTGAGGCGTACTATTTGAACGACTGGGCGTTGAAATACTATAAGTATCCTGAGTATCATTGTCATCACTGTCATTGGAACTCGAACGATGTTTATGACTGTTACTGCTACTCTTTTTATGTTTTTTGCGTGATGAAGTACTGGTGGAGACAGTAGTGTCATTACTATCAACATTGACAGGGTCCTGTTGTTTAACTAGGAAAATAACAATGGTTGCAATTAAGACAACTAATAGACAGCCTAAAATGACCTTAAACATCCGGCGAGAAATTCCATATGGATTCTTTTTCTTGTTAGGAGATGCAGTCTTATGTTTATGGTTAGGGATAGTCTGTTTAGGCTTACGATTAAAGAAAGAACGTTTTTTCTTTTCTTCTCCTGGCTTAGGAGTGTCATAGAGCTCAACCCGAGTAGGGCGACGCTTATTATTTTGATTATTATCTTTATTATTCAATGATTTCACCTCATACTTAATGAGTAATATATCTAGTTCCCTATTATACCATGGAGAGCCTAGATATATTAAAAAATGGCCGACTCATTATGGGCCGACCACTTTTCGTATTTCTTCATAGCTATTTGAGGGGGATAGTATAGAAGAAAAATAGGGGTTTATTTATATTAGGGATTGTCTATACTATACCGTTCAAGTATGAACATTTTGTGAAATAATCATTACAAAAATAAAAAACTGGAAGTTAGTTCCAGTTTTTTATTTTAATCTTCTACAGCTGTATCTTTCATTTGAGCTTCGCGTTGACCAAATCCTTTGCCTTCAGCAGCAAAGCGTTTGTTACCTTTATATAGTTCAACACAAGTCCAGATAAGAAGGGCAAGGATGATAATAATTGTGGTATAAGCAAGAACGTCAGATGTTCCTTTAGACCAGATACCAAAGCCTTCGTAAGTTGCAGGAAGATTGTAAAGGTTTAAGAAAGTAAGGGCAATTACAGAAATCCAACCGCAAACCTTAACCCAGCCACTATTCTTAAATTCACCCATTTCAACTTCACTGTTAGTCATCATTAATAATGGCAACATTGAGAATGGAAGGGCAAAAGCTAAGAATACCTGTGAATTTTCCATTAAAAGGTTCAAGGCGGTGTGTTGTTGAATAGTATTTTCACCGCTCGTCATTGCAACACAAGCAATAACCGGAATAACGGAAATAATCCGAGTAACTAACCGTCGTGCCCATAAAGGCATTCGCATATGAATGAAACCTTCCATAATAACTTGACCGGTTAATGTTCCAGTAATTGTTGAATTTTGCCCAGAAGCAAGTAAAGCAACGGCAAATAAAGTAGATAATACACCTGACTTAGCAACAGCAATTAACACTGGATTACTAAGCATTGAGGTATTGTTTAGGGCATCATACAGACCGAAAAAAGAGCTATCTTGAACAGCACCATTCTTGAAAACAGCAACCCCCATGATCAAAAGGAGGGAATTAACGATAAACGCAAGAGATAATTGGATATTTGAATCCCAAGTAGTAAAGCGAACTGTTTGACGAATACTATCAAGATCATTATGATCGATCTTCCGAGTCTGAGAAATAGCTGAGTGAAGGTATAGGTTGTGAGGCATAACTGTTGCACCGATAATACCTAGTGTACCAGTTAATGGAGTAATGCCACCGATTTCAGGATGTTGAGCAATTGCTTTGGCTGATGGAAGAAGACCCATAAATACGCCACCCCAGTTAGGGTTAGATAAAGCAACTTGGTAAGCAAAAACAAACAAGATTACCAAAATCAAACATGCAACAATTGCTTCGATTTTCCGGAATCCGATCTTGGTTAATAATAGCAGTACTAAAACATCAAGAACAGTAATAAATACAGATGGGATTAACGGAATATGGAACAGTAAGTTTAACGCGATAGCAGCTCCGATAACTTCAGCGATATCAGTTGCCATAATCGCTAACTCAGTCATAATCCACAAAATAATACCTAATGCTTTACCGGTACGTGCCCGTGTTGCCTGAGCAAGGTCCATTTGGCTCACGATTCCGAGTTTAGCCGCCATGTATTGAAGTAACATCGCAATCAAACTTGAAATCAAGATAGTAGTCATTAAGGTATATTGGAAACTCTGTCCACCAGTAATTGAAGTTGACCAGTTACCGGGATCCATGTAACCCACGGCAACTAATGCACCGGGACCAGAGTAAGCAAATAATGTTCGCCAGAAGCCTTTTCCACGAGGAACTTCAACTGTTCCGTTGATTTCCTCTAGTGATTTACCGTTAGCATATTCAATTAATTTATGCTTACGGTGTTGATTCTTTGTGTCGTCCACGCCAAATCCACCTTTCATTTGAGTTTTGTTAATTAGATTGGAAATCATAATTAACTAAGTTCGAATACTTTGTTAGGGTAACATAAAAAAATATATACTGCAATGGAAAATTGCCGTTATAACGGCAGTTTAAGCAACGTTAAGGACCGGTTGGAGATAAGTTTTGGCGTACCTAATGGAGGTTAAGCGCTTGCAAAGACGTAGAGAAATTTTCTATATAAATTTAGAATTTTCTTCTTTATGTGTAGAAACATTGTATTTATTGAATATAAAACTTAAATTGGCTAAAAGAAGCTTTGTGAAATTATGTAATTGAAAAAATGATGGTAAAACCATTTATGTAATAGTAAAAAAAGCTTAAACTTAGTGAAGAAAAAAATATTTAAAAATATTACTTTTTTTCAAAAGCCTTTTATATCGGCTTTTGTTTGAGTTTATATTTAGTGAGTTTAACGTTTTATGATGGCAGATTGCAAGAAATAACTTGAACGAATTTAGTGACGTAGATTAAGCAAGAAGATCTCGATTGGTGTGTGCCAGTTAAGACATTTAAGTGGTCGGGAATTCAGATACCAATTGATTTGAACCAGCTGGCGATCGCTCAGCTCTTCAATGGCTTGTCCCTTGGGAATAAACCGTCGCAAAACTCGGTTACGGTTCTCATTACTACCGCGTTCATGTGGTGAATAAGCATGGGCAAAATAAACCTGAGTACCTGTTAGCTGTTCAATTGCCTGATAGTTAGCGAACTCTTTCCCATGATCCACGGTAAGCGTCTTGAGCTTGTCTTGAAGTTGACTAGCTAGTTCAAGTACGGCTTGAGTCATGGACTGACTGTCGCGACCATGGAGCCGTTTAACAATTGTCAGGCGACTCTTACGCTCCACAAAAGTCGCCACAGCTTGACCTTTACGTTTGCCAGAAAGTACGGTATCAGCTTCAAAGTGGCCGAATTCTTGGCGAGTTTCGACTTTATGAGGACGCTCCTCAATGGAGCGGCCGTGACTGAACGTACCACGCTTTTCTTTAGCACGATGACGACGAATTCCATGATCAGGCAAATCGGGTAACTGTACATCAAGCCATCCTTGATCAATCCAGTTATAGACCGTCTTGTAGGCAATCCCAACTACATGGGCAACTTGTTCAGGGGACCACTTCTGGACTTGAATTTTTTCCTCAATCAAGTGCTTAAGGCTTTTAGTGAGTGAAGACTTCCGCCCCCGTTGACTAACCTTGCGTTCAAAGTCAGTTTGCGCTAGTTCAGCTTGATACTCACCGTTGAGCCGGTGAAGTTCGTTAAAGACTGTGGTTTTACTAAAGCCTAAGTAATTAGCGATGTATCGTAAGGAACGTCCTTCATTATGAAGCGTTTCAATGACAATGCGGTTCTGGAATGATAAAATAGTGGTGCCCATTAAGGTCCTTCTTTCTAATGGAATGTTGTGGTAACACCATTAAAGACCTTGATGGGTTTTTCTGTCCACTTAAATGTTCAACTCAAATTTTACAATCTGCCTGATGATAAAAAGAATGTGAGGTAATTGTTGGACGTTTGACAATTAAGGCGTTTTCACACTATACTAGCACTTGGCAAATGATTAAATTCACAAGAGAGGTATTTTGATTATGAAGGCACTTGTTTTAACAGGCCCGAAATGTCAATTTAAGTTAGAAAGAAAATAGTTGCTCATCAGTGACGTAAGACATGAATACTTCATATGGAGTTCGATAGCCTAGTGATTTACGGGGCAGGTTATTTCGCTTACTCATCAGTTGGGTTACCAATTCATCAGGAAGATTGCGGAAATCTAGCTGTTTCGTTAAGCCATCCCGGCGTAAAAGACCGTTGTTGTTTTCGTTCAGCCCTCGTTGATTGGGAGCACCAACCTCGGCAAAGTAAGTGTGAAGGTCAAATTGATTGGCAATCTCGCGCCAGCCGGCGAATTCTTTTCCGTTGTCAAAGGTAATCGATTTGAAGAAGTACCGCGGGAATTTCCGAAGCCACTGACTTAAGTGTTGGTTAATCGCATCAGCCGTCTTTTCGTGCACATTGAGTACAATTTCGACCTTCGATTGGCGTTCGGTCAGGGTCATTACCGCCCCTTGGTGCTTTTTGCCTTGGACGGTATCAGCTTCAAGGTGCCCAAATTCAGTGGCATAGTGTGGAAAGTCCTTGGCACGCTCGTGAATACTTCGCCCCAATGGCCAGCCTTCCCGCGGCGCTCGACATAGCCATTCGGGTGCCACTTACCTGGAACGGACATCGAAGCCGAACTGGCCACGTTCAAACATCCGGTAAAGAGTTCGCCGGTTACAACTAATTGGGCGCTCAGCGCGCCCAATAATGGTATCAGGCGTCCACCCCTGGGCAATTTTGTCGTTGATATAAGTGAGTTCAGCCAGTGACAACTGAGTACGTTTTCGGCCACAACGTTGCTTATTGCGCATATAGTGATCCTGATAATCAGCAATTGAGGCACCGGTTTCCAGGTAACGATAAACGCGATAAACGGTTTCGGCGCAACGGTTGATCATTTGGGCCACTCGGTACGCTTTAAGCTTTTGCACGAAAGAATGGGCGATGATTGTCAGCTCGTTTGTGGTAAGATGGGTGTAAGTCATTTGTGGTTTCCTTTCTTTTGTTTAGGGGTATTCAAAAGTCTACCACAAATGGCTTTTCTATTTTTCTAACTTATTTTCTAACTTAATTTTACAAACGGCGAGGTAAAAAGCAACTTGAAATTGAAGATATTAAAGAAACTGAAATTAAGCCTGATGAAGTCTTAATTCACACTGCCTACGCTGGTATTTGTGGTACTGATAAGGCACTCTATGCTGGCCTTCCTGGATCCGCATCAGCTGTTCCTCCTATTGTTTTAGGTCACGAAAACTCAGGTGTAGTTACAAAAGTTGGTTCAGAAGTTACTAACGTTAAGCCAGGTGATCGTGTAACTGTTGACCCTAACATTTACTGTGGTCAATGTAAGTACTGCCGGACTCAACGCCCAGAATTATGTGAACATCTTGATGCTGTTGGTGTTACTCGTAACGGTGGTTTTGAAGAATACTTTACTGCTCCCGCAAAAGTTGTTTACCCAATTCCTGATGATGTTTCATTAAAGGCTGCTGCCGTGGTTGAACCAATCTCATGTGCAATGCACGGTGTTGACTTACTTGAAACTCACCCATACCAAAAGGCTTTAGTATTAGGTGATGGTTTTGAAGGTCAATTATTTGCACAAATCTTAAAGGCACGTGGTATTCATGAAGTTACCTTAGCTGGTCGTTCAGACGAAAAGTTGGAAAATAACCGGAAGTACTTCGGCGTTAAGACTATCAACACTACTAAGGAAGAAATTCCTGCTGATGCATATGACATCGTTGTTGAAGCTGTTGGCTTACCAGCTACTCAAGAACAAGCACTTGCAGCGGCTGCTCGTGGTGCTCAAGTATTAATGTTTGGTGTTGGTAACCCTGATGATAAGTTCTCAGTAAACACTTACGATGTATTCCAAAAGCAACTTACAATTCAAGGTGCCTTCATTAATCCTTACACTTTTGAAGACTCAATTGCCCTTCTTTCTTCTGGGGTTGTTGACCCACTACCACTCTTCTCACATGAATTAGATCTTGATGGCGTGGAAGACTTTGTTAGTGGTAAGTTAGGTAAAGTTTCAAAAGCTGTTGTTAAGGTTAGCGGCGAAGAAGCTTAATCTAGATTGAGATAAAAATTAAATCTATTGAAAACGAGGTGAGATAAATTTCTCACCTCGCTTTTTTTAGTGCGCCCGGCATGGGTATTAGCTAGGTGGTGAAAGTCCGCTATGGGCCGTAGTAGTCGGAACCATGAGCTGAGGACAAGGGTGTCCACCGTGAGGTGGAATCTGAAGGAAGTCTAAGGCAAAGTACTGCATCGATGAACAAGAAGTAGCTATAAGGCTGAAATTAACTGGATAAGGCTGCTAGACAAGTTGAAGTCCAATACTACTCGAAATTGGTTTCAGTAAAGCTAACGATGACATGGTACGAAAGCTAATATTCTTACCCGGGGAGATCTGGCCTACACGTTTCCGACAAGAGGAATAAGTTTAATTTCCACAGAAACAAGCGATGCAGTGATGCAGTGTTGAGTAAGCCAGAAGTCAGCCGAGGTCATAGTAGTTTGAATAATCGGATGAAGGACTGAACGACAATAACTTGTAACTTATATCGGAGGTGTAATCAGGTGCGACAATCGCAGAAAACAGAACAACAAGCTGACCGCTTGTCGAGGATAGGTTTGGAAAACCGAAAGTACACAAGGGCGCGTAGTACCGGTTATGGTGAAGGTAAAGGTATGAGTGTCACTATCCAAGACCTGGTCTTGGATCGCAATAACCTTAATCAGGCTTATTTGCGAGTTAAGAGAAATAAAGGAGCAGCAGGCGTTGATGATATGACAGTCAATGACCTTCTACCATATCTCAGAGAAAATAAGACGGAACTGATCGCTAGTTTGCGTGAGGGCAAGTATAAACCAGCTCCAGTCAAACGGGTAGAAATTCCGAAGCCTAATGGTGGAGTAAGAAGACTTGGAATACCAACGGTGGTGGACCGAATGGTTCAACAAGCTGTAGCCCAAATTCTTACGCCTATCTTTGAGCGTATTTTCTCTGATAATAGCTTTGGCTTCCGTCCCCACCGTGGGGCCCATGACGCTATTGAAAAAGGAGTAGATCTTTATAATCAAGGTTATCGAAGAGTTGTCGACTTAGACCTAAAAGCCTATTTTGATAACGTTAATCATGACTTGATGATTAAGTATCTCCAACAATATATTGATGACCCATGGACACTAAGACTCATTCGTAAGTTTCTAACTAGCGGAGTCTTAGACCATGGGCTTTTCGCTAAGAGTGAAAAAGGAACCCCACAAGGAGGGCCATTGTCACCACTACTGGCGAACATCTATCTAAATGAGTTGGACAAAGAGTTGACTAGACGTGGTCACCACTTTGTGCGCTATGCGGATGATTGTAACATCTATGTTAAAAGTCAACGAGCCGGAGAACGAGTAATGCGAAGCATTACCCAGTTTCTAGAAAAGCGCTTGAAAGTTAAAGTGAACCCAGATAAAACCAAAGTCGGTAGCCCGCTACGGTTGAAGTTTCTTGGCTTTTCGTTGGGTATAGACCACATTGGGGCCTACGCCCGTCCAGCTAAACAATCGCAACAACGAGTAAAGAAAGCACTGAAGTTATTAACTAAACGTAATCGTGGAATATCTCTGACAAGAATGTTTGAAGAAATTCATCGAAAAATGCGTGGGTGGCTTCAGTACTACTCAATTGGGAAACTAACTAACTTTATTCAACGCCTTGACAAGTGGTTGAGGGTCCGAATAAGGCAGTATATTTGGAAGCAATGGAAAAAGTTTAAAACTAAGGTAACTAACTTACAGAAGTTGGGGCTGTCCCAGCATGATGCATATGTCTTCGCTAGTACCCGAAAGGGCTACTGGCGAACTGCACATAGTAAGACCTTGAGCTATTCTCTAACTAATAGAAAACTGGAACAACTCGGACTTATGAATATGTCCAAGACGCTCCAGTCAATTCAATGTGATTAAGTTGTCGAACCGCCGTATACGGAACCGTACGTACGGTGGTGTGAGAGGTCGATAATTGAACTAATCAATTATCTCCTACTCGATTGCTTTATTTCATATGCAAGTGAATGTAATTAGCAATTAAATCAAACCTTAGGCAAAGCGCTACAATCGCAAAATTTGCAGAAATAGCAGTATTATAATTTTTATCTAACGATTGACATGGTGTCACTTTGGTGATAATGTATAAAATATATTCATGGCGACACGGTGTCACAATGTGGCGGAGGAATTAAGATGCCAAGTACAACATTTGAAAATTTAAATCAACAGAAAAAAGAACTCATTACTAATGCACTATTAACAGAATTTAGTCAACATAGCTTAGCAAGTGCCCAAGTTGCACGGATTGTAAAGCAAGCTGGAATCGCCAGAGGAGCATTTTATAAGTATTTTACAGATTTAACGGAGGCGTATCAGTATCTTTATCAAGTGGCAATTTTAGAAATTCATACACCAATTACCCATGCTAACCACATTTTAGCGGCGAGTGATTATGTTAATCAGATCAAAGCTTTTGTAGATGAGATCAATGGAAGTAAGTACCGGGACTTTATGCGGTTGCACTTTCAAACAAATGAAGGGTTATTACGTGACAGTACGCAACCGCAAATAAAGATTCACAGTGCTCAAGAATGGAGTGTAATGGTTTTGAGTCATGAAACAATTAAGGATTGCCTTCTTCAGCCCAATAAACAAGGTGAAGCAATTACACGACTATCCAAAGTATTAACTGCACTATTGCAGTAGGAGGTAGAATATGTTTTTAGCACTAAAAGAAATGAAACATGAAAAGCTGCGTTATGGATTAATTGTTGCCATGATTGTTTTGATTAGTTACTTAATGTTTTTCCTAATGGGGATGATGTTGGGACTCCAAAATGAAAACGATGCTGCTATTAAAGAGTGGGGTACAGAAACTGTTTTTCTAAATAAGAACAGCAATGATAATCTAGGACAATCAATCATTACTCGTGACCAACTATCAGGTAAGGACCAAAAGAATGTTGCGCTTGTTGGGCAGGCACCAATAGTTCTTAAAGAAAAAGGAGCAAGTAAAGAAAGTGCCCAATTTATCGGTTTAGATCCTGGCCAATTTATTTCCCGGGAAAAGATCAAAATTACAAATGGCCGTCAAGCTAAGGGAAATAACGAGATTGTTGTTGATAAAAGTTTAAGCAAAAAGGGATATCATTTAGGAGATCGAGTAACAATCAACTCTCAAAATGAAAAATATAAGATCGTTGGCTTTGTTGATGATGCTAAATTTAGTGTTGCGCCCGTCGTATATGGGAGTTTGCCAGTTTGGCGAGATTTGAGAGGATTAAATAGTTTGGCCGTTGCTAGTGGACTCTTTTCTGATCATCAGCTTAGTAAAAGTACTTACCCTGATCTTCAATATTACACCGTTAACGAATATATTAATAAGTTGCCTGGATATTCAGCGCAAAATAATACGTTTACTTTTATGATTGGCTTTTTAATGGTAATTTCATTAATTGTAATTGCTGTCTTCTTATATATTCTTACTATGCAAAAAATAAGTCATTATGCGGTTATGCGCGCTCAAGGAATTCCTGCGCGGCACTTAATTCTTGCAACAGTTACTCAATCAATTTTCCTAATGATTAGTGGTGTAATAGGGGGAATCCTTTTAACCCTTCTTACGAGTGTGGCAATTCCAATGTCGGTACCAGTTATTATGAATTGGCCACTAATTAGTTTAATGGCAGTAGGATTAATAGTTCTTGGGATGATTGGTTCACTACTACCAGTGCGAATGATTATTAAAATTGACCCCGTACAGGCCTTGAATTAAGATAGGAGGCAAATGTTATGTCAAAATTAAAGTTAGTAGATGTTAACAAATATTACGGCGAAGGAATTAGTCGTGTTCATGTTCTTAAAGATGTTAATTTTTCTGCTAAAGCGGGAGAATTAAATTTGATTTTAGGGCCTTCTGGATCAGGAAAGAGTACTTTTTTAACAATTGCGGGCGGCTTACAAACACCTACCTCAGGAAAAGTGTTGATTGACGGAATTGATATTGAAAAGCTGTCTTCTAAAAAGCGTGATGAACTGCGCTTGCAGAAAATTGGCTTTATCCTTCAGTCCTATAACCTATTACCCTATCTAAATGTGGCGGATCAATTTAAACTTGTTGATCGCATAAAGAAGAGGGGGAACGTTTCATCGGAAGCCTTTAATGAATTATTGGAAAAACTTGCGATAAAAAAACTGCTCAAACAATATCCTTCTGAGTTGTCAGGAGGTCAAAACCAGCGGGTAGCGATTGCGCGTGCACTTTATACTGATCCTAAGATAATTCTTGCAGACGAGCCAACAGCGGCCTTAGATAGTAATTTAGTAAAGATTGTTGGGCAATTATTTCATGATCTAGCTAAAAAGAGAAACAAAGCGGTAATTGCTGTAACCCATGATTTACGTTTACGTGAATATGCAGATAATGTTTACGAGTTAGCTGATGGAAAGCTGATATTAAGTGAAAATTACTCAGAATAATAATATAAATAATGTTAAAGAATTATGAGTAAAAGGCTTTTTCATCACGAACCTTGCTATAATAAACGGACTAAATAAATAGTAAAGGGGAGGAGGCAATGGTTTTTTTAGAATTAAAAAACATATATAAATCGTATTATCTTGACAAAGAGGAATTCCCAGTTCTTAAAGGGATTAGCTTACAGTTTGATCGGGGAGAATTTGTGTCTATCCTTGGTGAATCAGGTGGTGGGAAGTCCACTTTAATGAATATCATTGGGGGACTTGATCGTAACTTTGAAGGTGAAGTCCTTGTAAATGGTAAACTCCTTGACCATAAAAAGGAAAAGCAACTGGATAGCTATCGGCGTGCAACGGTGGGTTATATCTATCAGTCCTATAACTTAATCTCTCACTTGACGGTACTGGATAATGTTTTGGTTGCGTTAGATATGACAACCTTGACTAAGGAAGAACGTCGAAAGCGTGCACTGGAACTCTTAGATAAGGTTGGTTTAAGTGAACAAGTAAAAAAGCATCCGAACCATTTGTCAGGAGGTCAAAAGCAACGGGTAGCGATTGCTCGGGCATTAGCAAGTGACCCGCAAATTATTATTGCTGATGAACCAACAGGGGCCTTAGATGCTCAGAATACAAAAGAAGTATTAGCATTACTAGACGAGATTGCTCGCGATGGGAAACTAGTGATCGCCGTTACTCACTCTCAGGAAGTAGCGGATAATGGGACACGAATTGTTCATTTAGTCGATGGAAAAATTGACGGCGATGAAAGATTACGTCCTGCTTATCCGATTCCAGAAGACCCCACAGAGATTACTCCACGAGTTCTACCGGCGATGGCGAGCTACCGAACGGCTTTTAAGCATTTGACCTATAACTTTTGGCGTAATTCGTTAATTATGCTTGGAACCGCAATTGGTATTTTTGCGGTACTCTTATTTAGTGGTTTAGGTAATGGGATAAATGGCTACATTCAAAATCAGATTAACTCTCTTGCTAACCCGCAGGCAATTACCGTATTTAAAAATACAACTGGTAAGAAGATGACTCAGGAACAAATCCAATCATCGTTAGGACAAACAATGGCAGCCAATCCTCAATCGATGACAATTAGTGATCATAATATTGACCGGTTACGAAAGCTTGATAATGTGTCATCTGTTCAACCGGGAATTATGGTGAGTGCCTTTCAGCTTGATTATAATGGAAAGAAACAGAGTGGAACTTCACTAAGTACTTGGAGTAAGGCGATTACTAATAATTCAATCAAGCAGGGGCACAAACCCAAGAATAATGAAATCGTTCTTACAAAGCAACAAGCAATCCAATTATCAAGTGCCAAAAATTATAAGCAAATGGTTGGTAAAACTATCCGTCTTTCATTTACATGGATAGATGCCAATAATAATCCAGTTCCCGTTTCTGGAAACTTCAAGGTAGCAGGGATTACAGAAGGTGCGAGTGCCGGGACTTCAATTACTTATTCCACTATGCGTGCGCTGCTTCAAAAAGCGAATGCCTCTACGGCTGCTAATTTTGCAACCGTTAATGTGACAAATCTTGACAATGTTCAAGGAGTAGCGAATAAGATCGACAATCTTCGTGGTAGTAATAACAAACGGATATTAGGAGCGATTACAGTCGGGTCGATCCTTAAAACTGTTAATACTTATGTTAGTCTTGCTTCCACGGTTCTTGCTTCAATTGCTGGAATTTCATTACTTGTGTCGGCATTAATGATTATTGTGACAATGTACATGTCAGTTTCGGAACGGACAAAAGAAATCGGTATTTTGCGAGCCTTGGGTGAACGAAAGAAAGATATTCGCCGATTATTTACGTCTGAATCTGTCTTTATTGGACTGTTTTCCGCACTTCTTGCACTGCTAATTGTTGCAGTTGTAACGGTTATTATTAACCACGCTTTGTATGGCTTGATTAAATATAATATTGTGCAAATTACTGTTGGAAATGTAATCTTCGCAATCGTAATTGCGATTGTAATTTCGTTTATTGCCGCATTGCTTCCTGCACGCCGGGCGGCAAACCTTAATCCAATTGATGCATTAGCTGCAGATTAGTTAAACAACCTAAGATTAGTTCAGGACAAAAATAATTATTGTCCTGGACTTTTTTGTTATTCTGAAGATAGAGCTAAGATCGATCATGCTCCCAAGGACTTCGAGTCCGTATTATAAAATGATCTCCGCTATCTTTGATTTGATATTTTGCTTTTAGGCTGTGGAACTACGAGTTCGAGTATTTAGGAAATGAAGTACAAATCTAGGATAGCGGTTATATCTAGCTCTATTTATAGAAAGGAAGTTTTTTTATGGCTGATATATTTGCCTTGGATGTTTCAATGGGGAAAAGCTACTGTGTCTGGTATCGAGGGAAACACTGTTTAAAAGAGTTTTCTTTAGTAAACACGAAAGCGGGGGTTAATGCTCTACGAGATATGATTAAGAAAGCTCAGAAGCCAATTATCTACTTTGAAGCGACTGGAATTTATTCGCGAGTAATTGAACATTTCTGCGAGACCAATGGTCTCCGCTTTTGCCGTCTTAATCCACTAGAACTTCATTTAAAGTCCGAAAGTCTACGACGAGTTAAGACCGATCAGAAAGACGCTCACCGGATTGCGCTCACTGTCCAGGAAAATACTTTTCGATTAACAGTTCCTTGGAAAAAAGACTATCTTCAGCTACATGAGCTTAGTCGGTTCTATAATCAGCTCAACGCTGATTGGAACTATCGTCTAAATCATCTTCATACTGCACTTGAACAAGTTTTTCCAGAACTTAAGCAATTATTTGTAAATAGAACATCTAAATTAGCGTTGAATATCGTGGAGCTTTTTCCTCATCCAGCACTAGTTAGGCCTTATTCGAGAGTTAAATTAAAGAATATTCTAATGGCATCTACAGATAAACGAATATCTAAGATGAAAGCTTATAAGTATGCCGATCGATTAATCGATCTCGCCCAAAAATCATATCCGGCTGTTTCTGGTGATGCCATTCAGGTTGATGAAGTTCGCTACTATGCTCGCCAATTAATTGCCCTAACCCGTAAAAAGGAAGAGGTTATCAAGCGGATGGAATCTATTGCCCAGCGCTTGCCAGAGTATATCCTATACTGCTCTTTTCCGGGAATTGGGAAACAAACTGCGGCTCAGTTAATGGGAGAATTGGGCGACATTAGTCGCTTTGACAATGCTAATCAGCTTAATGCCTTTGTCGGAATTGATATTCGTCGTTACCAATCTGGAACCTATTTAGGTCAAGATCACATTAATAAGCGTGGAAACCCGATTGCCCGTAAGCTCTTATATTTTACTGTAGGTAATATGATCCGCCAACAACACGCTAATTCTAATCATATTGTTGACTATTACTATCGTTTAAAAGAAAAACGACCTCATCCAAAACTGAACAAGGTCGCCATGGTAGCTTGTATGAATAAAACTCTGAAATGTCTCTTATCCATGATTAAGCACCATGAAAAATACCACTATCGGTATACGGACTCAATGGTCCCTGTGAAGGCATGATCACCTCACAATTTTAATATACCACTAATTCTCGATTTTTGAAGAAGAACCGGGTTGGTTTAGTATACTCTTCTTTTCTAAATATTTTTCTTGACTAATCGTAGGAAAGGGAGCGAGACAGAAGTCACTCGTGACTTCGTTTTCGAGCCCCCGCAAGCAATAATAGGCCTCCAACGTTCGGCTTTTTTTGCCAGGCGTTGGAGGCCATTGTTGTACTGCGCCATTTGTCTTTTATGAAAGGAACCTGATTTATGTCACAGCCTTTTTCGCTTTGTTTAAAAATGTTTTGGGTAGTCCAAAATTAGAATATAATAAAAACGGAGGTGAGAAGAATGACAATAATTTATGTTCATGATAATAATCAGTTACAAAATATTACTTGTTCCGATGGCTCACAAGGTGTGTTGCGGGTTAGTAAACTGAATAATGCAATGTGGTATAGTTTTAAGTTTTATAGTCACGCACATCTTGGTTTTTGGTTAGATAAGCATCAGTTCTATGATGGCAAGTCATTGATTGTAAAAGGAGTTTTAGAAAATGAACGATTAGAAATTAAATTTGTTAACTAACGAAAAGACGTTTAGAAGTCATCGTCTAAGTTTGACTTAGGATGAGTTCTAAACGCCTTTCTTTTATTTCAATGGGGGGATCCCAAAGAATATTCACTAAATTATTAGATGATTTTTTCTGCATGACTTAATACATCAGCGATCAAGGTCATTACCTGCGGATCCTCTAAATGATAGATAACGGTTTTCCCTTCTCGCCGTTGTTGAACTAAATTATATTTTCTCAATAGTTGCAGCTGGTGAGAAACCCCCGATTGTTCCCAGTTCAACTTCATACTAATTTCTGAAACGCTCATCGAATGTTGAATCAGCAAATATAATAATTGTAATCTTTTGGGATTCCCTAGTAATTTAAATAATTGACTGATTTTATTAACATTTGGAATATCTGTTGTCCAACGGTCTACCACAATACATATCACTTACTTTCTATAAACTCCCTAATAGTAATTTAGTGAATATTAATAATAAACTGCCTACCTTTATTCTAGAACAGAAAAGAATTTTTTTAAAACAAAAAAGCAAGAGGTATAGAATTTATTATACTTCTTGCTATATATTGTTTAATTATTTCGGATGGATCAACTATAGTGACAAACGTTGTCCTACAAAGATTGTGTATGGACTTTGAATGTTATTCTTAGCTGCGATTGACCGCCAGTTTAATCCGTGGTAGGCGGCAATTTTTGATAGTGAGTCACCACTTTGAACTACGTAATTTCCATGATTAGTAGTGGAATAGTGTGAAGTGGTTTTTTGTGTACTAGCACTATTGTTAATCCGTAATTGTTGGCCAACCTCGATTAAATTAGGATTACTAATGTGGTTAGTTGAAGCTAATGCAGATGTTGTAGTGTTAAAACGAGCGGCAATTTGTGAAAGGGTATCACCACTTTTAACGGTGTATGTGCCATTAGCACTAGTAGTAACTTGTTTATTTTGCTGGCTTTCTTGATGGTTAGTAGTAGTATTTTGAGCTGTAGTTTGATGAAGCGTTAATACTTGACCTACATGAATCATATTAGGGTTACTAATATGATTGAGCTGAGCTAATTGAGTATAAGTGGTGTTAAATTTACCCGCAATTCCTGAAAGGGTATCGCCACTTTTAACGGTGTATGTATTACTGTTAGTGGTAGTATTGGTTTCTGTTTGCTTAGGGGTTGTTTGTTGCTGTTGTTGTTCAGCAGCAGGTTGACGAACCAAGAGCCGTTGACCAATATAAATACGGTTAACATTGTGGATATCATTTAAGGCGGCGAGGTTATTTACAGTCGTATTAAATTGTCCGGCAATGCGTGATAAGGTGTCTCCACCCTTAACAGTATAGTAACCGGTGTTAGAAACAGTTACATTGGTTTCTGGAGTTTGAGCACTTTCGGTCTGCTTATTTGTAACAACTTTACCAGAAAGGGCAACCGCATCTAACTGGTTTAAGTTATATGTTTGAACAAAACGAATTAAGGTACTAGCATAGTTTGGATCAGTAGCATAGCCGTCTTGCCGAAGCTTATTTGCAACAGATGCATAATTAGTGTCACCAAGTAAGTTACGGTAACGACTATTTACATTGAGAAAGCGACCATGGTCAGTAACTGATTCGGAGTTGTTAGCGTAGGCCCGGAAATTGGCGTTAACGTAAACACTCCGACCACCATAAACTTCTCGCGTATGCATTACAACTGAATTTCCATTATAGGAACCCTTAATTCCAAATAGGTTATGGGCTTGGGTTGATAAGGCTGAACGGCCCCAACCACTTTCAACGATAGCCTGGGCGACTGTAATTGAAGGGAGAACCTTGTATTCATTCCATCCTTGGATTGCACCAGGAGCAACACTTTGGATGAATGCTTGTTGTGAAGCGTTATTGCTGAAATGGAGAGTGTTTAAATCCGTTGTGGAGTTCTCTTGCGGTGCAGCAGCGGCACTAGCAACCTTTGGAGCAGCAGGAGCAGCTTGTTTAGTTTCAGTAGATTGTGCTGAGGCTGAAGTAGCAGCGGCTTGGCTAGCGACAGCTTGACTAGCATTAGAAGCAGCAGTACTTTCTGCTGAAGCGCTAGTTGATGTGCTTTGAGCGACAGTAGAAGTACTAGCAGCACTACTTGTATTATTTTGTGTATTGGCAGTAGTTGTAGCGGCAGGTTCTGCAGAAGAAACTGAAGCATTATCGGCATGAGCAACAGCGCCGCTAGCAGTTAATAAGGTAACAGCAGTTAATCCAGCAAAGACCCATTTTTTTCCGCTTTTGTACATCTTAAAATGGGTTGATGGATCATTATTAGATTGACGATTCATTGGCAGTGACTCCTTAATTTATATTTGAAATTCCTAAACATTGCTCTTAAAAGTGGCTTATTAATCATTTCATAAATTAAAATAATCTCAAAAAGGTCAAAAAGTTTAAGAAGTTCTAAAGATTCAACTACCTATAAGCTAGCATTAATTCTCTTTAGCGTCAATTTAATCTGAAGGTAAAAAAGCAAGTGAAATCCCTTAAAACAGGGGAGAAAATATCATAAAATCAATAATTATCATCTTCACAAAACATGTTTTATCAAATGAAAAATATTTTTGGATAAATGATAAATTAAACATATGTAATAGAACCCATTTGTGGAAAAATAGTGATTAAAATTATATTTAAAGTAACCGTCGATTGTTCAAATATGGTGAGCTATAATAATGGAATAACTTAAACGAAATTAATCAAGGAGTTTTAGAATGGTTGCTAAGTTAAAAGATGTTGCTCAATTAGCGGGGGTCTCAGTAACTACTGTTTCAAGAGTAATAAATAATTATGGTTCTTTAAGTCAAAAGACGATTGACAAGGTCCATGCGGCGATGCGAGAGTTGAATTATCAACCAAATGCCTTGGCACGGGCGATGCAGGGAAAACCATCTAAGTTTGTTGGCTTGATTTTTCCTAATTTAATTAATCCATTTTTTGCAGAATTAGCAAATGAACTTGAACATGAATTATTTAAAAAGGGTTATAAAACAATTATTGCATCATCGGCACAAAATCCAGAAATAGAGCATGAATACTTAAATATGTTGATGGCAAATCAAGTAGATGGGATTATTTCGGGTTCTCATAATCTGGGGATAGAGGAATATCATCAACTTACTGCTCCCATTGTTTCTTTTGACAGATACCTTGCTGACAATATTCCAATTGTTGCAGCTGATAGTTATCACGGGGGTGAACTATCAGCGAAGTATTTAGTAGAACATGATGTAAAGCACTTAGCAGTAATTGTGGATGAAGATACTTCTGTTTCACCTACCATCAATCGAATTCAAGGGGCACTAGATTTATTGAATAAACAGAAACAAGATTTTGAACCGTTAGCTATCCAGCATTTGGATCTTGAGGCGACTTTCCCTGGTGATTATGATGGCGTGCTGGCTTCTAATGATGTTCAAGCATTAACGATTAGCAATCTTTATTACCAGGCAGGAAAGCAAATAAATAAAGACTTCTTTATTACCGGTTATGATGGTTCGCGATTAATTCGGAAAGTAGCTCCTTACCTTCCAACAGTAATCCAACCAATCCCATTGTTGACACATGAATTAATTGAAACCTTAATGAAGCGAATAGAAACACCTCATGAAAAGATAGAAACTAAACTTGTTCCGGTTGAATTTTATCAACCAAAATAAATAGAAAAAAGACCTAGAAGAAAGTGATGTTTTTTTTAAGGTCTTTTTTAGATTAGAGCAGAGAAATATTATCAGTTCTGCTTTAGAAGGTATTCAGTTTTAATTTTGCCACAATGGCATGAATGGTAATGTTACTTACTTTGCATGAACCGTTGAAGCAATTCGGCTTCTTCTGAAGTTACTGGGGTATTAGATGATTTAATTTCGTGAATTCGTTCAACAGATAAATGACTGCCGAAAGCAACCTCATTATCATTTAAGTCATTTTCACGCTCAAAGTTAATCAATTCTTGAGCAAGTTCACTCAAATTGTCCATGAAAACATTCCTCCTTAGTAGGTATATTATTAAATAATACTAACCTTATCTCTTATTCTAAATCAAGACACAGTTTGTTACCAAAAATTAGTTTAGCACAGTTTGAACTTATCCTTGTAGTTATTTTATTAAATTTATTCGTTTGTTATTAAGATTTAACGACAAGTGAATCAATTTGTGTGATAATCATAGTAAATAATATTAGAGAATGGAGTATTGAAAATTATGAGTTGGAATTGGCTAGGATGGTTATCGTGGATATGCGCAATTGCCTTTTTTTGTTATGTAATCCATTATATCCGTGTTAAGCAATTAATGCTGATTGCTAAGACAAAAAAAGTATTTAAACTAAATTTAGTGATTCGCTATGTGATCTTATTAGTTGTCTCGCTATGTTGGCTCGGGGGGATGTCATATCTTACATTTTTCCGCCCGGTTGATATTAATAATCATCAACAAACACAGACTTCAATCACCTACCGTCCACTTCAAATGGGGAATAAGTCCGATGATTTCTATTATGTTTTAGCGACCCGGAGTAAAAGTGGGAAACACCCAATTGTGTCATATACGTACTGGGCTGGAAATGATAAATACACAACAAATTCGCGATACGGATCAGTTGCTGATGGGTCACGGATAGTTACCTTAGATGCGAGTGCTTTACCATGGGATAAAAAGCAATTAGAAAAAGAGGATGCCAAGACAGGACATGCTTTTGCAGCGGTAATGGATGTAAAGTATAAAAATACGGTTATTAATGGTTTGGGATTAAAAGCAAATCATAGTGCTGTAACCTATACGCTCTTACGTGTACCTTCCTCTGATATGGTATCTGAACGTTAAAATGGAACAGCAAACAGTAAAATTAAAATGGGTTGCCCTTGCGAGTCTGTTAAACAACACTGGGGCAGCTTTTTTATGGCCGCTTACAACTATGTATCTTCATAATTACCTTGGACAAACTTTGACAACTGCTGGCTTTGTAATATTGATAATGTCAATTGCTATGATGATGGGAAATTATTTAGGAGGATGGTTGTTTGATCATTGGAAACAATATCAAACAGCCATTTTAGGGGTTAGTCTATCAACACTAGCGATATTCTTATTGATCTTTGTTCATGGCTGGCCTTGGTATGCTGTCCTAATTACGATTAATAGTTTTGGTGATGGAATCAATGCCACGATTGTTAATTCTTATGGAACGTTGGTTAGTGATCATTCTTCACGCTATGTTTTTAATTATATTTATATGGCTTTTAATATTGGGGTTGTGATTGGAACGTTGCTGGTTGGCGTTCTTCTACCGATTAGTGTAGTGGTAGTTTTTGCTGTAGCAACAATCTTTTATGCCTTGTTAATGCTAGTAGTAGTTTTAACATTTAATGTGGCTGTAGATGCAATTAAAGAGAATTCAGAGATACAGGAATACTATCATGGTTCCCACGAATTACATTCGCGATGGATCATCTTAGTTTGGTTTATCCTCATAAACTATATTACGGTTCATTTAAGTTATTCTTTATGGGAAAGTGTAATGGCAGTCCATATGACAAACATGGGGATCCCATTCTATGCCTATAGTATGTTATGGACATTAAATGGGGTGTTAATTATTATCGGCCAACCACTTGTTAATAAGTTAAGTCCCTATGTTCGGTTATCGACGCAAATTATTGTGGGAATCTTTATTTTTGCCCTATCCTTCCTCTTATTAATTTTTGCTCGGACCCTGACAGCTTTTGTTATTGATTTTGTAATCTTAACAATTGGTGAAATGACCAGTTTTGCTGGCCTGCCTGCTTGGATTGCGCAACTGACTAATGTTGATGAAGCTGGGCATTACCAAGGACTGCTTAATATTATGATGTCGGTTGGACGGGCGATTGGTCCATTGTACGGTGGATTTGTCATTGAAAAAGGAAGCTATCAATTTTTGTTTATTTCGGTCTTTTGTCTAATGACCGGTACTTTGATTATTATCTGTCTTTATTTATGGCATTTACACCGAGTTCAACGACGCCTTAATTTAGATAAATGATACCCAAAATCTGTAAGCTATGGTAAAATCACTAATGTATTATAAAAGCATTGACGTAGAAACAAAGTGCCTGTGTAATTGACAGAGATCCAGTTGAGCTGAGAGCTGGGAGCAGACATGATCCACCTCTACTAGCTGAAAGGATGAATTTTAGTAGTCTGTTCCGGTGATTCCGTTATCGTCAGGAGTTAACGCAACTCCATGAGGCAGTGACTGTGAGGTTACTGTAAAATAGAGGTGGAACAGTGATGAATATCGCCCTCTAAGGCTGTTAAAGTCTTAGAGGGCTTTTGTTTTTATACGTAACGAAAGGGGAAACATATGGATTATCAAAAGCCAAAGGGAACTGCAGATATCTTACCAGGAACTACAAGCATTTGGGAAAAAGTAGAACAAAATGCGCGCGAAGTTTTTAACCAGTTTGGATACCGTGGAATTCGAACACCGATGTTTGAAGACTACCATGTTTTTTCACGGAATGTGGGCGATACTTCAGATATTGTTGAAAAAGAAATGTACGATTTCCATGATAAGGGTGATCGTCATATTGCATTACGTCCAGAGGGAACAGCTGGAGTAGTACGGGCTTACGTAGAAAATAAGCTCTATGGTCCAGAATATCCTAAACCTTATAAAGTTTATTACATGGGGCCAATGTTCCGGTATGAACGACCACAATCAGGGCGGCAACGTGAATTTCACCAAATTGGGGTTGAAGCATTAAACAATGAGTCACCACAAATTGATGTGGAAGTTATTTCAATGGCAATGGCTCTCTTTAAGAAATTTGGGGTGCCAAATGTTAAGTTGGTTATTAATACTCTTGGGGATAAGAAGGTTCGTGAAGACTACCGTGAAGCATTAATTAACTACTTGAAGCCTCACTATGATGAATTGAGTAAAGACTCTCAAGAACGGTTATATAAGAATCCATTGCGTGTGCTTGATAGTAAAGATGAGGATGATAAGAAGATTGTTGCAGGAGCTCCATCAATCCTTGATTACCTTGATGAAGAGTCACAAGCTTACTTTGACGAAGTGCAGGCCTTATTACATAAATTAGGAATCGATTTTGAAATTGATACCAATATGGTGCGGGGACTAGATTACTATAACCATACTATCTTTGAAATCATGTCAGCCTCACCAGTATTTGGTGGCGGCTACACGACTGTTTGTGCAGGAGGTCGCTATAATGGATTGATTAGCCAGCTCGGTGGCCCTGAAGAAGGTGGAATTGGCTTCGGAATGGGTGTTGAACGGTTAATGCTCTTACTCCAAGAAGAAAATCCTGCATTTGCTCCTCAAGATCAATTAGATGTCTTCTTTGCGAGTGCAGATCAGCAAGGGGATGAAATGGCATTTGAAGTCCTCAGTAAAATTCGTCAGCAAGGAATCGTGGCTGATAAAGATTACAGCGGGGTAAAAGTTGGTAAGCAAATCAAAGAGGCTTTCCGTCGTAACGCAAAGTACTTTGCAGTGTTTGGCACTCGTGAAGTTGAAGAAGAAACTTTCCAACTAAAGAATGCTGCTACTAAGGATGCAACAACTATTAAAGTTAGCGATTTTGTAGCAAATCCAGCAGAATATTTGAAATAACTAAAATAAACGTAAGCGGAAAAGTATCTTTCTGATAGGGCTTGACGCCATTAAAAAAGCAGCGGCTAAGAGATCATAGCAAATTCTCTTAGTCGCTGTTTTTGATCGGTTACTATTTTAAAGGCAAATATTGCCAAGGGCGTTGTAATTTACGTCGCGGTTCGCATAATCCTCAGTTAGCTTATTTACGAGCCGGTCTAATTCTCGTTGTTCATTTTCACTCAATGTGTGGTAAGCAGCTTCAGCAATCTTGTCACGACGTTTTAGCAAATTATCAGCAACTTCGATACCTTCAGTGTTAAGCTGAATTTTGTAGTCTTCCTCGTTAATTGGGGTGGTAGTTGCCAAATTGTTTGTTACTAATGCCTTGGTAGCATCTTCGAGGTCACTTGGCCGGTAATTGAAGTCGTAAATTAGTTGCTTGCTAGTTAAACCGTCATCATGTTTACGTAAAATCCGGAGAAGACGGTGGAAATTGTGACGATCAGGAAAACCTGGTAAGCAATAATCACCATGACGTTCTTCTTCAATGTGTACTTGGCACTTTAACATTGATTGGTATTTTTCAAAATTTTTAACATCTATAAATAATTTGGTTGTTAACTCTGACATATTATTTACCTCCAAATTAGTTCACTGAAACGTTCGTCACTTATTATAATAATATTAATATTCAGCGATTGATAGTAAAACGGCTCGGTAAATAATATTCTAATCAGTCTACTGCATAGGTTCCCATATCATCTGCAACGACAACATTTCCTGCGTAATCTTTTCCGTCATTCTTGGTTAAGCCGACCTTATTATAGGCAAAAGTTACGGTCGTAGTAGCTTTGACAGCAGTCCCCATTACTTCTCCAGTATCAGTATTAACTCCTGATGGCATATCTACTGCAACGACAACCGCATCAGTGTTATTGATCGCATTAATCGCGTCGGCATAAGCTCCTTTTACCGCGCGATCGATTCCGATTCCAAACATGGCATCGACAATTAGTGTTGCCTTATTAAGGACAGTGAGATCAGAAGTTTCAGGAATTTGATAATAGTGCGCGATTTTTTCTTGTGTTTGGTGTTCAGTAGATGCATGCTGAGGATTACCTATATTGAGGATCGTTACATGGACACCAGCAATATGAAGCAAGCGTGCAATGGCTATTCCATCCCCGCCATTGTTTCCACTGCCAGCTACTACTACCACAT
This sequence comes from Limosilactobacillus reuteri, assembly GCF_003072625.1. NCBI lineage: Bacteria > Bacillati > Bacillota > Bacilli > Lactobacillales > Lactobacillaceae > Limosilactobacillus > Limosilactobacillus reuteri. The sequence goes on along the minus strand of NZ_CP027805.1, from coordinate 1,950,365 downwards.
CTTTTAGCGCAATCGGAAAAGCATGTAAAATTTCATCGCGAACGGCTAAGGTAGCCCGTTCCATTAACACAAGGGAAGGGATACCGATTGTATTAATGGTGTAAGAATCGTAATGTCGCATTTCTTCTGCAGTAACAATTTTATCAGTCATAATCTAAGCCTCCTAAGGTTAAGATACATTTTTACTGTACCACTATTTTAGAATTATGAGGTGCAAAGGGGAATTTTTTACGTATGGCAGATTGTAAAATTTGAGTTGAACATTTAAGTGGACAGAAAAACCCATCAAGGTCTTTAATGGTGTTACCACAACATTCCATTAGAAAGAAGGACCTTAATGGGCACCACTATTTTATCATTCCAGAACCGCATTGTCATTGAAACGCTTCATAATGAAGGACGTTCCTTACGATACATCGCTAATTACTTAGGCTTTAGTAAAACCACAGTCTTTAACGAACTTCACCGGCTTAACGGTGAGTATCAAGCTGAACTAGCGCAAACTGACTTTGAACGCAAGGTTAGTCAACGGGGGCGGAAGTCTTCACTCACTAAAAGCCTTAAGCACTTGATTGAGGAAAAGATTCAAGTCCAGAAGTGGTCCCCTGAACAAGTTGCCCATGTAGTTGGGATTGCCTACAAGACGGTCTATAACTGGATTGATCAAGGATGGCTTGATGTACAGTTACCCGATTTGCCTGATCATGGAATTCGTCGTCATCGTGCTAAAGAAAAGCGTGGTACGTTCAGTCACGGCCGCTCCATTGAGGAGCGTCCTCATAAAGTCGAAACTCGCCAAGAATTCGGCCACTTTGAAGCTGATACCGTACTTTCTGGCAAACGTAAAGGTCAAGCTGTGGCGACTTTTGTGGAGCGTAAGAGTCGCCTGACAATTGTTAAACGGCTCCATGGTCGCGACAGTCAGTCCATGACTCAAGCCGTACTTGAACTAGCTAGTCAACTTCAAGACAAGCTCAAGACGCTTACCGTGGATCATGGGAAAGAGTTCGCTAACTATCAGGCAATTGAACAGCTAACAGGTACTCAGGTTTATTTTGCCCATGCTTATTCACCACATGAACGCGGTAGTAATGAGAACCGTAACCGAGTTTTGCGACGGTTTATTCCCAAGGGACAAGCCATTGAAGAGCTGAGCGATCGCCAGCTGGTTCAAATCAATTGGTATCTGAATTCCCGACCACTTAAATGTCTTAACTGGCACACACCAATCGAGATCTTCTTGCTTAATCTACGTCACTAAATTCGTTCAAGTTATTTCTTGCAATCTGCCATATTGAATAAAAAATTCCCTATAATTATAATAGTGATGTTTTGAATTATCTGTAAAGTCATGTGGTAATAAGTCAAGATGAAATTATCACTGACGAACTTGTTTTGACCAGATTTTTGACGCACTTAAATAAGCCTTGATACCAAGGTGTTTTAAAAATTAAGCGTCGAGAATCAAGTTATCTTCCTATACCAATTACCTCTTCTCCTGATAGATTTGATGATTTTTGAGTAGGAAGAAAATCACCCTGATAAGTTTACGTGCGGTAAGAACGAGGGCGCGTTTTGATGGTGTATGCTTCACTTCTTTATATTTACGCTGATAATACTCGCCCAAAACTGGATCCTGAATTCTAACGCGGTTGGCAGCTTCAACCAGATAGTATCTAAGATAAGCATTGCCAGTTCTTTTGAGTGGAGTGTTGTCACTAGCGTAACCTCCGGACTGCTTTTCTCGCCAGGAAAGCCCAGCGTACTTAGCTAGCTTAGCTTCATTATCAAATCGGTCAATTTGACCAATTTCGGCTAAGATACCAGCAGCGTATACTGGTCCAATTCCGGGAATTGAACGCAGAACTTCTTCCTCCTTACCGATGACTTTCGTTACTTCTTCAATTGCCTTGTCGAGGTCTTTAATCATTTTCTGAAAAGCTTTAATTTCCTCGGCATAAACTGAGAGAACAGTATCAACCGAATTAGCAATTACCTTGTCTAAACGATAAGAAGTGCGAACTGCTTTTTGAATCGTTTTTGCCAAGGCTTCAGGGTTCGCGAAGCGACCCCGACCGTGTTCATTCAGGTAATCAGCTAAATCATTAATTGAAATGTTAAGTAAGTCATCAGTGGTCATATCTTCGGTTAACAGACTCATCATCGTCGAACCAAAGACTGAGGTATTAAGTTCATCAGAAATCACTAGTTTATTGAGCTTATAATATAAATTCTCAATAAAGTGTTGCTTGGCGCGAACTAAGCTTTGAACAAGCTCATACCGGGAACGCGTTAATCGTTGCAGGGCAATATAGTTTTCTTGGCGAACAATCCCTGTTGAATAACGTCCAACACGTAAGAAGTCCGCAATATAAAAAGCATCAATTTGGTCATTTTTATCTTCAGCGAAGACATCATGATACCGCTTAGTTTTCTTGGGATCGATGACTACTGATTGCGTATTAAGTTTTTTGAGGTCAGCGTCTTCTTGAAAAAACATTGCGGGGTGAAAACTGTAAATGGAAGTAGCTTCCATGCCAATCACAACTTGGTCGAGATGATTTGAATTCGCCGTGTTAATAATAATGGCTTTTAATTCGGTTGCGCCTTTCAAATCATTAACAAAGTTACCTTGAAAAACAACATCACATGTTTCTTCAGAAATCATTGAAGTGACTAAATCTTTTGAGCTAACGTCAATACCGACAAAAAGTTTCATTGGAATGGCCTCCTTTCATTAAAATTTACTGGTCTTAATCTGATCACTGCATGATAGCCCCTAATTACAATCACTAAAAACATCCTCGCAAGTATCAGTATTCATTGGTTAGAGAGTCAAAGCTGCACCTAATCCTACTCTGAATTAGCAAACTTTCTAATCGATACAGCATGAGAGTTCGAAAATCAGTTGATTGTCTGGGCGGCAGACTTTTTAAGTAGTTAAAACTACAGGAGAAAATAACCTATACCAGCTGACCAAAGCCAATGATAATTAGAGGTTATCATGCGGTGACCAGAAAACAAGTTGTAATGTAACAAAATCCGTAAGGATATATTTATAGAATACGAGGAGAAATTAATTTGAACTTACGAGTAAAGCATTGGATTTATGGAATATTTTGCTTATTAGTAGCAATAATTGCAATTGGTCTAGAATTACATGCTGCTTCAAATGCACATCCCAAAAAAGCAGTAGTTGAAAAGCCAGCACAAGAAAAGAAAATCGATAACAGCGAAAGTCACATGAGAATCCCAATTGATTGGCATAAGTCCTCGGAAACAGTTCCGTATCCAGATTTGAATAAGGTGAAGGACTTTTGGATTAAAGTTGACTTAAAGAATAATCGGACATATTTGTATGATGGTTCAAAAGTCATTTATACAATGTATAGCACAGGTGGAATTTATAAAAAAGATCCTAAAACTGGTAAGCTGAAAAGTGTGACCCCGACAGGAACATTTTATGCTCAACAAGAGCGAGGAGATAGCTTCTTCAATCAATCGTTGAAAGAGGGAGCTAATTACTACGTTTCTTGGAAGAATCATGGAGAATACTTGTTCCATAGTGTTCCGACTAAAGCAGAAGGAAAATATAATGAACAAGAAGCTGCTAAACTTGGAAAAACACAGGGTTCTCACGGGTGTATTCGGCTTTCGGTGCCAGACGCTCAATGGATGGAAAAGAATTTGCCAGTCGGTACTAAGATTGAGATTGTCGGCTAACTGTGTAACGCTAAAATCTTAAAGATAATCAAGAGTAGATCAATTATTAGAAAGAAGAAAATTATTTGAGTGATTGAAATTTTGATTAATGGGATGAAGTACGTAAGAAGATTATAAAAGCAAATTATAATTAATAAAATAAGATTGCTTCCAAGTAAGTGATTAAAAAAACGTCCTTGTTTTAGGCGTGAAATCATATTAATAGTCCTCCTTAACTATTAAGGGTGTATTTTCAGGCAAAGTTTGAAGCCATTTAGCATCGGGGGTTGACACTTGGATAGTGTTTTCGATCTTGGGTGCTTTTCGTAGATTGCGTGGGACCTGATGATTATTCATATCTGTAACGGGGGTTTCAATGTGGTTCCCATCATTAACGCCTAACCAGTTCTTAGCGATGGCTTGCTGGGAACCATTAATGTGATAAATTTGCTGCCCCCGAGCATGAAGTAAGCGAAAAGAATTTTTTTGTGCTGGTAAATTAATTTGTGCGTGGATGATGTAAATAACTTGTCGCTTATTTGAGTTGATAACTAGAATTCTTTTTGCTTGTTTGACGGCGACCAATTCAATAGGATCGTTATCGATCTTAGGGTATGCCCAATTTTCCGAGGAACGGTGGATGTTAGGGGCGCGAAGTCGATTTTGGTTAAGAATTTGGCTTGTTTTGCTAGCTTGGGGAATAAATCTAGCAGCATTATATGTATAAAGATTAAAAATTAGAACAAAAATAAGGAATAGGCCAGTTGCAATGAAAAGCAGAGATTTAAGTTCTTTATTCATAATGAATTCCTTTATTATTTATTATTACGCCGTTTGTAAAATTAAGTTAGAAAATAAGTTAGAAAAATAGAAAAGCCATTTGTGGTAGACTTTTGAATACCCCTAAACAAAAGAAAGGAAACCACAAATGACTTACACCCATCTTACCACAAACGAGCTGACAATCATCGCCCATTCTTTCGTGGTATCTGTCAAGTTTTCATAGGTAGCCTTTAAATATACAGTTTTAGTGGGTTAGTGCCTTAAAAAGTTGTCCCATTGGTCTACTTGTGACCGTGTTAATCGGAATTATTCCTTGTACTGCTCCAATTGACGGCTTTGTCGGTGCCTTTCTTAGAAACTCTCCAGTTCGAATATGCATTTCCTGTAATAGGCTGGTTTGAGCCACTCGAGGAAGAACTGTTAATTGTTCTAGGATTGTATTTAAACTAGCTTGCAGTTCACCATTCATTCGGGCTTCAATTAAACTAATCATGGCTTTAGCCCCCTGCTTAGTCCATGACTTGCCCTGTTTCTTCATCCGGTAAGTAAAAGCCCGGTGAGAACTTTCGACTGAACCAATTAAATGAATATCCTTAAATCCACGCATTTGTGGTGAGAGGATATACCGCCAATTTCGCTGTAGATACTTTCTTAAACGCATTAGGTCGTCTGCTTGTTTTTCCGTTAGGTTTTGTGATTCATAAGTATCTAAAATTATTGTTAGCTCTGCTTGATCATGATGACGAACGGCTTTAATTGCTCGCATGGCTAATTCGTTGTGCCGGCCTAAAGTATGTTCAATTTTCTGTAAACAATGATAGCGGTCGAGAAAGTATTCACCATGTGCACCTTGAGGAACTAGACTTAATAGCTTAGCTGGTTCGTAACCTGGGCCAGCGTCACTGGCCAAAAAGATCGTTTGACCGGCAAGCTTATAATGGCGGTCTAAATAATCACTTAGTCGTGCTTCAAGCCGTCCTTGGTGCCCAACACTGAGAAAGTCATGCCGATTAATGATTTGATTAGCTACTCGCTCATAAACCCGATAATGGTGCACAAGAGTCAGCTGACCTGCTTCTTTTTTACCTTTAATCATAAAGGCATCACCCTCAATAGTTAAATTTTTAGGCATATGGCGAGGAGTAGCTTGGTGTTCTTTTGCTTGAGTTTGTTTAGCTACCTGATTTCCTAACTCATGCACGGCGTGCATTACCGAATCGGCAGTAATTCCGCTGTCAAATACAAGGTTCAAAATGTCGGCAGTATTGCGCATTGTAGTTGTTTGGGCAATCTTAGCCATCATCATTAAGTAGTGTGGCGATAAACGACGACGTGGTTTAATTTTTAATTGTTGGTCTAAGTAAAATTCACGTTTCTTTGTCCCTGCCTGATAATACCGTCGTTGAAAAGTCACCGGGCCAAAGATAAAATTAAGCGTCCGTGGCTGTTTATTGATTACTTGATAGTTCGCTGGAGCTTGGGACTTTAAGCTTCGATCTAAGCTTTCCAAAAAGTTTTGCATGATTACTTGTCCTAACTCCAATACACCTTTTAAAATAATCTGTTCAGCTTCAAATAAACTGCCTGATTTCACCAAATTCTGCTCGATTTCTGTTAAAATATCCATGAGGAAAGACCTGCCTTTGCTTAGTATTCGACACACTAAAGGCTACTGGTCTTTTCTTTTTTTGTAAATAAGTAAATTGGTCTACAAAAAAGATTTCCACGACCAGATGAATTATTCATCCAACCTATGAAAATCTTACACTAACCTTTCGTGCAAAAGCTTAAAGCGTACCGAGTGGCCCAAATGATCAACCGTTGCGCCGAAAACGTTTATCGCGTTTATCGTTACCTGGAAACCGGTGCCTCAATTGCTGATTATCAAGATCACTATATGCGCAATAAGCAACGTTGTGGCCGAAAACGTACTCAGTTGTCACTGGCTGAACTCACTTATATCAACGACAAAATTGCCCAGGGGTGGACGCCTGATACCATTATTGGGCGCGCTGAGCGCCCAATTAGTTGTAACCGGCGAACTCTTTACCGGATGTTTGAACGTGGCCAGTTCGGCTTCGATGTCCGTTCCTTGCCGATGCGAGGTAAGCGGCACCCGAATGGCTATGTCGAGCGCCGCGGGAAGGCTGGCCAATTGGGGCGAAGTATTCACGAGCGTGCCAAGGACTTTCCGCACTATGCCACTGAATTTGGGCACCTTGAAGCTGATACCGTCCAAGGCAAAAAGCACCAAGGGGCGGTAATGACCCTGACCGAACGCCAATCGAAGGTCGAAATTGTACTCAATGTGCACGAAAAGACGGCTGATGCGATTAACCAACACTTAAGTCAGTGGCTTCGGAAATTCCCGCGGTACTTCTTCAAATCGATTACCTTTGACAACGGAAAAGAATTCGCCGGCTGGCGCGAGATTGCCAATCAATTTGACCTTCACACTTACTTTGCCGAGGTTGGTGCTCCCAATCAACGAGGGCTGAACGAAAACACAACGGTCTTTTACGCCGGGATGGCTTAACGAAACAGCTAGATTTCCGCAATCTTCCTGATGAATTGGTAACCCAACTGATGAGTAAGCGAAATAACCTGCCCCGTAAATCACTAGGCTATCGAACTCCATATGAAGTATTCATGTCTTACGTCACTGATGAGCAACTATTTTCTTTCTAACTTAAATTGACATTTCGGGTTAAGTTTATCTTACCGTACTTGGAGAAAATAGGAGAATAGATTTTATGAAAAAATTGACAGTTTTTATTTTATCTCTATTCATGATGCTAATGGTAGGAAGTCAATCGGTATTAGCAAATAATCGAATTGATGCTTCTGCAGCGATCATGGCTGATGCTTCAACGGGGCAAATTATCTATAAGCAAAATGTAGATAAGGCTCTTCCAGTGGCCTCAATTACAAAATTATTAACTATTTTGGTAATAGAAGATGAAATCCAACAGAAGCAACTCTCATGGGATACTCAAGTAAAAATAACTCCTGAAATTGTGGCTATTTCTAATGATGCTGCTTATTCTTCAATCGGCCTAAAATCTGGTCAATCTTATTCGGTTCGGACATTAATCAATGCAGCCCTTGTAAAGTCAGCTGATGGAGCTACCGTGGCACTTGCGACCGCTACCGGGGATGGAACCGATGAATTTAATCTTAAAATGATGCAAAAAGCCAAAAAAATTTGAATGACTAAGACCAACATTGTTAATTCAGTTGGATTAGATAATGGAGATATGAAAAGTTTTAAGTTAGCTGATCTTCCAAATAATGCTGCTAATACAATGAGTGCACGTGATGTTGCCATTTTATCGCAATACTTTGTGACACATTATCCTGAACTTTTGCAAATTACAGCACAAAAAGAAATAAAATTTCAAATAGCGAAAGATCAAGTTAAGACTGAAAAAAATCTTAATAAGATGTTACCGGGAGAGCAGTACGCTGTAAAAGGAGTAACGATTGATGGACTGAAGACGGGAACTTCTGACAGAGCAGGAGCTTGTTTTGCAAGTACAGGTAAGTATCAGGGACATCGCATTATTACTGTTATCTTACATTCAAAGGGAAGCAATAAAGATAATCGATTTAAGGCTACTCAGAATTTATATAAGATCCTTAAGACAGAGGATCATTTACAAAAAATAAAAGTTCCATCATCAGTAACAACGCGTAAAGTAGCTAATGGTGTTGAAAAAACAATGAAACTTACGCCACAACATGTAACCATTTGGAGTCCGTACGATACAAAAACTAACTATACACTTGGAACACAATATAAAAAGAAAAAACTAGAAGCACCTATTTGGAAGGGGGAACGTGTGGGCAGTTTAAGAATAACGAGTGATCAGCTGGAAACGCTTAATGGTGAGCCTTTAACTTATTCCCTATATAGTGCTACCGATGTCCGGCGCGGGAACTTCTGGCAACGCCTCCTGCATTAAAATAAGTTTTGACTGCATTATTGTTCTTAGGTTTATAATCTAAGTAAACAAAAAAGCGGGTGAAATTATAAAAAAAAGCCATATTGGGATTGGGGTAGTGATAGTAATTGTTATCCTGGCAATAATTGGTGGGGCAGTTTGGCATCAGCAAAAACATAGCAAATATGTGCAATCAACAACGCCAACGCTATTTTTCCATGGTGGAGGCAGCAGTTATCATGCAGAAGAACACATGGTAAATGCTGCTAAAAAAGCCGGGGTAACGAGTACAGTTCTGCGAGCTGATGTTGCTAATAACGGGAAAGTTACCCTTCATGGTTCAATGCATAAAGGGGCTATCAATCCAATTGTTGAGGTAAATTATGATAACAATAGACAGTTGAATTTTAATAAGCATGGCGAATATGCGACAAATGTTGTAAGGGCATTACAGAAACGCTATCGCATAACTAAGATTAATATGGTTGGTCATTCCCTGGGAAATATTTCGATTATTTACTATATGTTGCAAAACGGTAAGAATCAGAATATGCTTCAATTGCAAAAGCAGGTTGATATTGCAGGGTATTTTGCTGGATTAAATTTTAAACAAGTACCTGCTGCTATCCAGCAACCAGTTGGAATGAAATTAAATAAAGACGGGAAGCCAAATGAAATGAACGCTACATATCGTCAAATGACAAAAGTACGGCAAACCTATCCTAAAGGTCAAGTAGCAGTTCTTAATATTATCGGTGATATTGGTAATCATACAGATGGAACTGTTGATAATGCATCGTCATTATCACTCAAGTACCTAGTAGCTGCTCGGGCAAAGTCGTACCGTGTCCTAAAAATAACAGGGAAAGATGCTCAACATTCGAAACTTCATAATAATGCTCAAGTTGATAAGGCATTAATTAATTTCTTGTGGGGTAAATAACAAAAAGGAACTGTGACATAAGTTAAGTTACTTTCATAAAAAGCAAATACACAGTACAATAATGGCCTCTAACGTTCGGTTTTGCCGGACGTTAGAGGCCTATTGTTGCTTGCGGGGGCTCCCAGAGGCTAGCTTCGCGTCGAAAAACGAAGTCACAAGTGACTTCTGCCTCGCTCCCTTTTCCTACGATTAGTCAAGAAAAATATTTAGAAAAGAAGAGTATACTAAACCAACCCGGTTCTTCTTCAAAAATCGAGAATTAGTGGTATATTAAAATTGTGAGGTGATTATACCTTCACAGGGACCATTGAGTCCGTATACCGATAGTGGTATTTTTCATGGTGCTTAATCATGGATAAGAGACATTTCAGAGTTTTATTCATACAAGCTACCATGGCGACCTTGTTCAGTTTTGGATGAGGTCGTTTTTCTTTTAAACGATAGTAATAGTCAACAATATGATTAGAATTAGCGTGTTGTTGGCGGATCATATTACCTACAGTAAAATATAAGAGCTTACGGGCAATCGGGTTTCCACGCTTATTAATGTGATCTTGACCTAAATAGGTTCCAGATTGGTAACGACGAACATCAATTCCGACAAAGGCATTAAGCTGATTAGCATTGTCAAAGCGACTAATGTCGCCCAATTCTCCCATTAACTGAGCCGCAGTTTGTTTCCCAATTCTCGGAAAAGAGCAGTATAGGATATACTCTGGCAAGCGCTGGGCAATAGATTCCATCCGCTTGATAACCTCTTCCTTTTTACGGGTTAGGGCAATTAATTGGCGAGCATAGTAGCGAACTTCATCAACCTGAATGGCATCACCAGAAACAGCCGGATATGATTTTTGGGCGAGATCGATTAATCGATCGGCATACTTATAAGCTTTCATCTTAGATATTCGTTTATCTGTAGATGCCATTAGAATATTCTTTAATTTAACTCTCGAATAAGGCCTAACTAGTGCTGGATGAGGAAAAAGCTCCACGATATTCAACGCTAATTTAGATGTTCTATTTACAAATAATTGCTTAAGTTCTGGAAAAACTTGTTCAAGTGCAGTATGAAGATGATTTAGACGATAGTTCCAATCAGCGTTGAGCTGATTATAGAACCGACTAAGCTCATGTAGCTGAAGATAGTCTTTTTTCCAAGGAACTGTTAATCGAAAAGTATTTTCCTGGACAGTGAGCGCAATCCGGTGAGCGTCTTTCTGATCGGTCTTAACTCGTCGTAGACTTTCGGACTTTAAATGAAGTTCTAGTGGATTAAGACGGCAAAAGCGGAGACCATTGGTCTCGCAGAAATGTTCAATTACTCGCGAATAAATTCCAGTCGCTTCAAAGTAGATAATTGGCTTCTGAGCTTTCTTAATCATATCTCGTAGAGCATTAACCCCCGCTTTCGTGTTTACTAAAGAAAACTCTTTTAAACAGTGTTTCCCTCGATACCAGACACAGTAGCTTTTCCCCATTGAAACATCCAAGGCAAATATATCAGCCATAAAAAAACTTCCTTTCTATAAATAGAGCTAGATATAACCGCTATCCTAGATTTGTACTTCATTTCCTAAATACTCGAACTCGTAGTTCCACAGCCTAAAAGCAAAATATCAAATCAAAGATAGCGGAGATCATTTTATAATACGGACTCGAAGTCCTTGGGAGCATGATCGATCTTAGCTCTATCTTCAGAATAATAAAAAAGTCCAGGACAGTAATTATTTTTGTGGCTATAATGCCCTCTGAGTATACAGATGAAATAGAAAATTCATCTTATACTCGGAGGGCTTTTTCTATGGGAAGAAAATCTAAATACTCAGCAGAGGAAAAACTCTTAATCCTCAATGAAGTTTTACGAAATGGAATCCATAAGGTAATAACTAAGTACAAGATTAGCCAAAAAACTATCAGGCGGTGGAGTCTTCTATACAAGTATCAGGGAATGCCAGGACTTCAAACAAGTCATCATAATCAAAGCTACTCTAAAGAATTTAAAAACTCATTGGTTGAACAATATCAACAAACAGATGAGGCATTAGATTTATTTGCGATAAAACACGGTTTACGATCTCAAAGGCAACTAGAACAATGGATTATCCGGTATAATGAATCTAACTTAAAGGCCTATACGCCAAGAAAGCGAGATTCAAAAATGAGTGGACGAAAGACTGACTTTGAAGAACGACTTACTATCATTGAAGAGTTGATTAAGCATGATGTGAACTACAATTGGGCAGTTGAAAAGTACCATATTAGTTACCAACAAGTTTATGGCTGGTATCAAAAGTATCGCAAAAGCGGTAATGACCCAGAATCACTTCGTGATCGCCGAGGCAAAGCTAAGCCAGAAGAGAAGTGGACGGAAGTTGACCGACTCAAGGCAGAAAATCGCTTATTAAGGGCTCAGCTAGAAAAGCAAGAGATGGAGATTGCGTTCGCAAAAAAATTAACAGAAATACGCAATCGGGAGGTGGAAAAGGACTCCGGTACCAAGCCATCAAAGAACTAAATCAAGAAAATGGATGGTCAATTAGCCAGTTGTGTAAAATAGCTGATTCTTCGCGAGATGGTTATTACAAATGGCTCAATCGAAAGCCAAGTCGATATCATAATGAGCAAGCAGAGTTACTTGAAGCGATTGTAGAGTTAGAAGAAGAACATAATTGGACGCTGGGATATTTAGCGATGACTACACAGTTAAGCTTTGAAAACCGTTTAAGCTTTACCGCTGGATTAAAACGAATAACTAATTGCATGCGTAAGCATGGAATTAGAGCAAATATTAGGAAGAAGAAGCGCAATCGAATTCAACGCCATGAAGAATACATCAATGACAACTTATTGCAGGGACAATTCGACCGTGAAACTAAAAATGAAGTGTGGGTTACCGACACAACGGAAGTTGCCTACGGCGAACACACACTTCATAAAGTACGAGTACACGTTATTTTAGATTTATATGGTCGTTACGCTTTAAGCTACAATATTTCAGACACAGAAACTTCATCAGCAGTAATTGAAACCTTTAATCGTGCTTTTACGGTTGAACCTGATGCGCAACCAATGGTCCATACTGACCGCGGATCAGCTTACTGCTCAAGTATGTTCAACGACTACTTAGCCTCTAAAAATTGTATTCATAGTATGTCACACCCCGGTCATCCTTGGGAAAACTCCCCCATAGAGCGTTGGTGGAATGACTTCAAGCTAATCTGGATTAACAAACATAATCGTCCTAAGACGCTAGCAGAGCTAGAACAGCTCGTCAAAGGAGCCATTGAATACTTTAATACCAAACGCGCTTACACAAGCAAAAACGGCTTGACCGCGGAACAATTCCGCAATCAAGCCTCCTAAAATTTTTATCTATTTGATCTGTATACTTGACGGGACATAGTGCCTGTCCTGAACTAATCTTAGGTTGTTTTATTACATCTGGCTATGATAACAATGGTGACTATTTAAATATTGTTTAGTATATACATCAACTGCTCGTAATGCTTGCGCAACGTCATCTGGAGTTACCTTAAATGGCAAACGATCCATGGTATCTTGTTCTGAACAGGCGGCTTTTCCAGCACTGAGCAATTCTTCATCAGTAACATTTTCTAAATGTAGATCAGCAAGAGTAGTTGGGAGGCCTAAAGAAAGAATAAATTGGAAGTATTTATTATAACGTTCTTTATCAGCACCTTCGAGCATTAATTGGGTAAGTGTTCCGTATGCAACTTTCTCACCGTGTGTTAAATCATGTGTTTCTTCTAAAATTGTTAAGCCATCATGAATAGCATGAGCACCGGATAAACCACCACTTTCAAAACCAAGACCACTCATCAGGGTATTAGCCTCAACAATATTAGAAAATGCTGGCGTAACGACATGTGCTTCCGCATCCGCTACAGCTAGGTGCGAGTAATTAAATAATGTCTCTTCACATTTCTGGGCGATTGCATTTCCAACAAGGGTTTGTTTTTCACCAAGCATTGTATCACTATGAGCCTGAGCAACTGCTTGTGCCTCAATATTGGTAGCTAAAGCATCAGCAATTCCAGAAATAAGCATCCGAACGGGACCATTAGCGATAACTTGAGTATCAACTAAAACCAGATTAGGGTTTTGGTTGTAGAAACGATAATGATCGAAGCCACCGTCAACAGTGTAGATTACTGAAAGACGAGAACAAGGTGCATCATTTGAAGCCAATGTTGGCATAATTACAACTGGTAAGTTAAGGTTATCGGCAATCGCTTTGGCAGTATCAACTGTTTTACCACCACCAAGACCATAAACGACAGTTACATTATTTTCTTTACCAATTTCTGTGACCCGGTTTACTTCGTTAGTGGATGATTCACCATTAAATTGAACACGGGTGACATCATAACCGCTTTCTTGAAGATATTGTTCAAACCGCTTACCTACAATTTTATAGACTGTTTCGCCAGCCAATAGTAACGGCTTTGTACCAAAGTTTTTAAGATACTTATCACTTTCAAAAAGGACACCTTTACCTTGAATATACGACGATGGTGAGCCAAATTCTTCAACCATAAAAATCCCTCCATTATTCTTTGTGTATAAGTTAACAATATCACTTTTGCTACTGGAGGAAAAGTTTAGTTGATTGAAATTAGCTTAAACTTAAAAAATAGAGCCTAGACAAAACAAAATGTTCTGCTAGGCTCTATTATGCTATGTTGTACCCGTGCTATTTATTATTATCGTCTGGGTTAGTGATCTTAATACGGTTGGAATCAGTGGAAGAGTGGTTTTGCTCAGGGGCGTCAGTGCTGTAGTCATCTACAGTTGAACGGTCACCATTTTCTGAGTAAATACTTGTTGATTTAATTCCCTTCTTCTTTTCGATTCGCTGTGCGCGTTTTAGACCGTTTGAGTAATTGTAATCAGCTGGGTTAACGTTTTTAAACCCTTTTGGATGGTAGAACCGTAAGAGATTCTTTTCATTTAACGAATCAGAAAGAGTTAGTTCTTCATTTACAAACTCTTGATCCTTCTTTAACTTCTCTTGCTGCTTCTTGGTAAGTTTAGCTTCTTTACCGGTCTTATTATTGTAAATTGTTCCACCCACACTCGTATAAGTTGGCGTAACAAAATCCCGATTACGGAAGGCAACCACTTGATTATGCTTGCTAGAGAAGAGATCGGTTCCAAATTGAATATAGCGTTTACTGCTAATTCCTAATAAGTGAAGGAGGGTTGGAAGAACATCAACTTCTCCACCATAAGTATGATAAACTTTTCCGTGACCCGTACCAGGGATGACAAACATTAGTGGTACGCGTTGAAGCTGAGCATTATCAAAGTCAGTCCAATCATCTGCACTCTTTCCAAGAACACTTGCTAAGGAAGTATTCTCGCTGTTTGAAATCCCATAATGGTCACCATAAATCATAATAATTGATTTCTTATCAAGACCAGTCTTTTGGAGATAATTAAAGAATTCCTGAATTGATTGATCAAGATAATGAGCTGTTACAAAGTAATTATCGACGTTACTATCCCCGGTATTAGTTGTTTGGAAGTTTGGATCTTTATCTTCATCATCAAGCGTGTAAGGGAAGTGGTTAGTAACAGTGATATATTTAGCGTAGAATGGCTGCTGTAAACTTTGGAGATACTTGATCGAATTTTTGAATAATAACTTATCTTTAAGTCCATATCCGGTAGCCTTGTCTCCAGAAGTATCGTAATAACTAGCATCAAAGAAATATTGGTAACCTAAATTCTTGTATACATTATTGCGGTTCCAGAAACTAGCGACATTTCCGTGGAAAACAGCGCTCGTGTAACCGGCACGTTGATTAAGAATAGCTGGAGCGCCTTGGAAAGTGTTGTCGCTTCCTAACGCGGCAAATAAAGATCCTTGTGGCAATCCGAATGTACTAGTCTCTAGGAGGTTTTCTGCATCGCTGGTTTTACCTTGACCGACTTGGTGGAAGAAATTATCAAACGAGTAGGTATCCTTGCCGTTATAAAGTGAGTTAAGGAATGGGGTAACTTCTTGACCGTTGATCTTCTTGTTAATTAAAAATTGTTGGAAACTTTCAAGGTGGATGATAATCACGTTACGACCCTTGGCGATTCCATACATTTGCGGATTGGCCGGAGCGTAGTGCTTATCAGTGAACTTCTTAACTTTTAGTAGCTCAGGTTTAGTAGCACTTTGTCGCATATTATTGATATGTTGCGATTTTACTAAATCATAACCAGTAAAAGTATCAATACCGAGATATTTTACAATGTAGGAACGATCAAATGTCCGGCCAAGCAGTTGCGGACGACTCATTTCCGCAAAAGACAAATTAACCCCAAATAAGACAAGGCCAACGGAGCTAAATGCGAATGCTAACCTTGTTCCAATTGCTCGTGGATCAAATTTGATAACTTTACAGAGCATTAAAATAAGAATTACAACGATATCTAACCAGTAAAAGACATCATGGAAGTTAGTGAGGGCAAGTGAACTACCACTTAAACCTTGATTAACTTTTGAATAGCCAGTCATCGTAGCAATTGTCATAAAATCGGTAAATTCACGATAATAGATGACATTTAAATAGAGTAATAATGTGTTTGCAATGTCTAAGCCCATAATAACCGGGTAGAAGAACCGCGAACGCTTAAAGTAGAATGCTAAACTGTAAATAAAAAAGGTGGTCGCTAACGGGTTAAAAATTAAGATAAGGTATTGAAAAATTCCCGTAACGCCAAGCTTAAAGTCAGTAAAGTAAGCAAACAGGGTCTTTAACCAAAAAAGGATAACTAGGAGGGTGAAAAAACCAATCCTAGTATCCACAAATTTGCTTAATTTTTTCATTAGGAATGTTCCTCGCAATCAATATGGTTTGTTCTATGTTATCGAAGTGCAATTTCGACAAATCAAGAATTATTTTATCATAGATTACTATAAAACATTCTTTTTATGGAAATCGTTGAAGAAACTTAATTCTTTGCTGGGATCAAGGCAGGAACAGAAAGCCAGTCATAACTAAATAATTTTTTTAGCTTTTTATTTACTGGAATCCATATCCCTGCTTTCAAGATATCAACCAATGATGCCCGTAAAGTTTTATCTTCCCGATACTGTTTAGTTAATGGAATCTTGAGTAAGTGGCCTTCTTCAGTAATTACGGTAACATTTTTCGGAGTAACATTAATAATCTTAGCAGCAACAATATTTGGTTGACTAGTATCTCTAAGCTTCATAATAATTCCTTCCTTCTATATTTTTTAGTCTACGTGGAGAATATGAAGAATATGTGTTTAAAGCTCAAAGTTAATACTTAAATAGTTTTAAGGACTTGTAAGCGGTACAATAAAATTATGGAGGGATTGTTATGACTAAATTGAATATTTATCTTGTTCGCCATGGACAGACTTTCTTTAATATTTACAATAAATTGCAAGGTTGGAGTAATTCTCCCCTAACTATGAAGGGGAAAGAAGATGCAAAGGTAGCTGGTGAGAAGTTGCAGAATATTCACTTTGATGGTGCCTTTTGTAGTGACCTTTCCCGAGCCATGGAAACAGCACAAGTGATTTTAAATCTTAATAACGCTAATTCTGTAGCTCATCCAGTCACCGCTCCTTATTTTCGGGAAGAGTTTTATGGATCATATGAAGGAACAAATATGGATCTTGCTTGGTACAATGCGGGTGCCCCTCATGGCTTTAAGAACTTCCGTGAAATTGTAACCGCATATTCCATCGGTCAAACCAAAGACTGGTTAAAGGATGCTGATCCATTTCATGACGCCGAAAACAATGAAGAGTATTGGCAACGAATGGACAAAGGAATTGAATTAATTCGGAATGCTGATTTACCTGACGACGCCAATGTTTTATGGGTAAGTCATGGAAATACTGTTTTAAGCTTAGTAGAGCGGTTTGGTCATGGAAAGTATGATGTGACTGAGCGCCCAGCAAATGGAAGCCTGACGCGCGCAACGTTGACTGATAACAATATGGAAATTGTTGAATATAATAAGTAGCCTAAGTAATAAAGGTGAAAATGTTAAAAAGCAGGTAAATCTAATGGGTTTAACCTGCTTTTTAAATAATAAATATGCATTTGTTGAATTAATCTGACTTATTACGAAGTTTGTTGAAAACGCTTGCTAAAATTAATAGAAGGGAGAAAGAAGACTTAAGGAGTGAGGATGATGGGAGAAGCAACAGCAGGAAAAAAAGCATCGGTTTAAATTAAAAATGCCAGGTGCATTTACGATTTTATTCTTTCTAACGGTGATTGCAGTAATGTTAACTTGGATTGTTCCAGCAGGAAGCTATTCTAAGCTAGCATATGTCAATGATCATCTCCAAGTAACACAACCAACTGGAGAAAAAATTAGTTATCCGGCAACACAGGCAACATTAGATAAATTGCACATTCAGATTGATGTCGACCAGTTTAAATCCGGTGCAATCAATAAGCCAATTTCAGTGCCGGAAACTTATAAGCGGCTTGAACAGCATCCTGCTTCGGTCAGCGATATTTTTTCTAGTATGGTCGACGGTACGATTGAATCAGTTGATATTATGATTTTATCCTAGTCTTAGGTGGTTTGATTGGTGTTGTTAAAGCAAGTGGAGCCTTTGAATCTGGGCTGGCCGCACTATCTACCAAGACTAAGGGGAAAGAATTTATTTTAGTGTTCCTCGTGACAGTTTTACTAGCACTTGGCGGAACCCTATGTGGGATTGAAGAAGAAGCGGTTGCCTTTTATCCAATCTTAGCCCCAGTTTTTATTGCGATGGATTATGATTCAATTGTTTGTGTTGGGGCTATTTTCTTAGCAAGTTCGCTTGGAACAACATTTTCAGTAATCAATCCGTTTTCAGTTGTAATTGCGTCAAATGCTGCTGGGACAACTTTTACGCAAGGAATGGCAGGACGAATTTTTGGTTTGGTAATTGCAGTTACTTGTTTATTATTTTACCTGCATTGGTATGCACGCAAAGTACAACAGGATCCACAGTTTTCTTATTCCTATGATGACCGAGAAAAATTTGATCAAATGTGGGGAATGACTACTAGCGAAGAAAAAGATCAGCGGTTTACTTTAAAAAATTATTTTAATTTTATTTGCTTGTGCTTTCCCAATTATGATTTGGGGAGTAATGGCCAAAGGATGGGCCTTTCCTAACATGGCATCAGCTTTCTTAACAATTGCTATTATTATTATGTTTTTAACTTGTTTCGGGCGCCAAGATGGTTTAGGCGAATATAAGACCACAACAGCTTTTTCTGATGGAGCGGCTAGTTTAGTCGGTGTGTCATTAATTATTGGTTTGGCACGGGGAATTAATAAAGTGCTTAATGACGGCTATATTTCTGATACAATTCTCTATGCTTCTTCAAAAATGGTTGTACATATGAACGGATCATTTTTCATTATTGTGATGATGTTGGTATTCTTTGTCTTAGGCTTTATCGTTCCATCATCATCTGGTTTAGCAGTGCTAGCAATGCCAATTTTAGCGCCACTAGCTGATACGGTTCACATTCCACGGTATACGGTTGTTACTGCATATCAATTTGGGCAATATGCAATGTTATTCTTAGCACCGACTGGATTAGTAATGGCAACTTTGCAAATGCTTGATATGCGATATTCCCATTGGCTGCGGTTCGTGTGGCCGGTAGTTGTCTTTGTTTTAATCTTTGGTGGTGGATTATTGGTAACAGAAGTATTAATTGCGGGATAATAAAAAAGTCTGGGTAAGAGAAATTCTCAAACCCAGATTTTTTTAAGCTTCCTTTATTTGATTTTCATTCGTAGTATTGCGTTGCTTTCCTTTTTGCCACTTCAAACCAATTCCCGTAACTCCACTTAAAATTGAGAAAACTGGTGAAAAAAGACTAAAGAAAGCAAATGGTAGGAAGTGAAGGACTGGTACACCAAGGGTTGAGGCGGCGAATGATCCGGCAACTCCCCATGGGATTAAGTAGTTAATAACACTTCCACCATCTTCAAGGACACGACTAAGGGCTAATGGTGAAAGGCCCATTTTATCAAACGCACCCTTAAATGCCTTACCTGGAAGAATAACGGAAAGGTATTGCTCCCCAACAAAAAGATTGATTCCAATACCCGAAAGAATTGTAACAGTAATAAGGCTGCCAGGCTTATGAAGGTGGTCAACGAGCGGCCGCATTGCTGACTGAACAATGTTAAACTTCATCAAAATTCCCCCAAGCGAAAGGGTAACGATGATCAGGGAAACTGTTCCCATCATACTGCTAATCCCACCACGGGTAAGCAATGTATTAACAGTTGCATCGCTAGTGTGAGCAACGAAGCCATCACTAATTAATTTAGCGAGGGATTGAAGAGATGTTCCTGATTTTTGGAAGAAGATCATGACTACTGTAACGATGATATTGATAAATAGGGTTGGGATGGCTGGAATGTGGCGCCATGCACAGATAAACATTAAGGCGATTGGTAAGAGGGCCCACCATGAAATCGTAAATTGTTGATTAAGGATAGTCATTGTGTGAGCGATCTTACCGGCGCTCATATGGGAACTGGAATTACCAAAGAACCAGAATAGAATTAGCGAAACGATAAAAGAAGGAATAGTTGACCACATCATATTCTTGATATGGGCGAAAAGGTCACTGCCTGCGATTGCCGAGGCAAGATTAGTTGAATCAGAGAGCGGCGACATTTTATCACCAAAAACAGCCCCCGAAATGATCGCACCCGCTACTAGCGCAGGATTAGCATTAAGTGCAACTCCCATTCCAAATAGGGCAATTCCGATTGTCGAAATAGTTGTAAAACCACTACCAATGGATAGACCGACTAAAGAACAGACAATGAATGTTGATGGGACAAAAAATTGACTGCTAATCAGTTTGAAGCCGACAATCATAATTGTAGGGATAACCCCAGCTTGAATCCAAACGGCGATTAATGCGCCAATAAGGATAAAGATAAAGATGGGGATGATTGCGGTACCGATTCCTTCTTGGATACCTTTATGAATCTCGTCCCAACTAGCACCACGAAGCTTAACCCAAAAAATAAGTAAAGCAATGACAAATAGGACGGGGATCTGTGGTGACAAGCCAAACTTAATCACGGCAGTCCCTAAAATTATTAGCATGATAAGTAAGAGGGTCACTGCTTCTTTAAAACGAATACTCTTCATCGTTGTTCCTCCTTAGAAAAGAAATAAAAAAGTCCCGTTGATAAAAGTATCAACGGGACGATTATTTTAATCGCGGTACCACCCACCTACGCATCTTGATTTTATGCGCACTCATATCAGGTGGTAACGGCACTGAATATGGCCGGATAATTCAGATCACGTGATAATTCGAAACACTCCGCCTGACCGGTTCACACCTAACCACCGGCTCTCTTACGCCCAACGAAGGTTCTACTGAAACGATAATTGTTGAAATTATAATATCGTGCTGAGATTTGAATGTCAACAACTAAATTAAAAAAGAATGAGAATTAATTATGATTAGCCCACCGGTGATTAAATAACAGATTAAGAAGAACGGCTGAAAGACTGGTGACGACAATTCCGTTACCCAGGATGATTTGAAGTTCAGTTGGCATATGCTGGAACAGTTGCGGATACATGGTAATCCCTAATCCTAGTCCAATTGAAACAGATGCAGTAAGAAGGTTGGCATTGTTAGAGAAATCAACTTTATGGAGAATTTGAACTCCTTGAACACCGACCATCCCAAACATCACAATCATTGCACCCCCAAGGACAGGTTCTGGAATAACCGTTGCGAGGGCGCTGACTTTAGGTAAAAGACCAAGTAATAAGAGTAAAAAGGCGGCATAGTAAACGGGTTGGCGACTTTTTACTCCGGACATTTTAAGAACACCCACATTTTCAGAGAAAGTAGAATAAGGGAAGGTATTAAAAAGTCCGCCTAAAATAGCAGCAATCCCCTCAGCGCGGTATCCACGTTCTAAGTCGGTGGTTGTTAATTGCCGGCCAGTAATGTCGCTGAGGGCAAAGAAAACACCGGTTGACTCAATCATTGTCGTGAGCGAAACAAGAATCATTGTGATCATGGCACTCATATCAAAACGTGGAACGCCAAAGAAGAATAATTGCGGAGCGTGGAACCAAGCAGCTTCACTAACCGGTTTAAGAGAGACAAAGCCTAATGCGCCCGCGATGAAAGAAGAAATTAAAATTCCTAATAAAATAGCGATTGACTTCATAAAGCCACGAGCAAAGGCATTGAATAATAGAATGATAGCAATTGTTAGAAAGCCGATAAGGAGGTTAGCAGGATCACCAAATGAAGCAGCAGTTGGCGTACCTCCTCCTAAGTCTTGAAAACCTACTGGAACAAGGGTAAATCCAATAATAGTTATTAAAGATCCAGTAACGACCGGTGGAAAAAACTTCTTTAAGCGGGCAAAAAAGCCAGCAATTAGGAAAACAAAGATCCCAGCTGCAATAATGGCCCCATACATATAAGTGATTCCTAGCTTTCCACCAATTGTTTCGAGGGGAGTAACAGCTTGAACTGCACACCCGAGGACAACTGGCAAGCCAATCCCAGTTAATGGTGTTCGCTTTAATTGTAAGAGGGTTGCAACACCACACATGAAAATATCGATCGAGACCAGGTAAGTCATTTGAAGTGTGGAGAAGTGTAAGTAATGTCCAATTAATAACGGAACAAGAACGTCTCCAGAATACATTGCAAGTAAGTGCTGGAAACCAAGGACAAAATTTTGCCATTGACGAGTGAAATAGATTTTAGTGTGACGACTAGGTGCTTGAATAGATGAAACAGGTTCTTTCAAAATATACCTCCCCAAAAATTAACACGCCTAAATAAAAATAAGAGACTGAAAAAATTCAGCCTCTCTACCGATTCTTAAAAGCTTGAAGTTAAAAACAGACAGTGTCAGTTTTTAAGAAGCGCTTATAGTCTAAAGTTTACGGCTTTAGGTAGAGACTAACCGACCATATTTCGGTATTATATAGGCTATTTATTTAATGTAGTTATCCTAGCACTAATACCGAACATTTTCAATGCTTTGTTCGGTATTAATGATGTTTTAGATTGATTTGTATTACTAACGTTCAGCTTTTTTCTTATGATCCGGTTAATTCCAGATAGTGGTATTATTAGAAAGTACAGTAACTACTGTGGAAGGAAGCGTATATTATGCAAAAGCTAATGAGTAGTTGTACGGCAATGCTTGTTGGAAAGAATGCTACGATTGATGGCTCAACAATTATTGCACGTGATGAAGATGCTGAAGATGGAGTCAATCCCAAGACTTTCAAAGTATTTCCAGCCAAGGATTACACCGGTGAACATTATGTTTCAAAATATAATGGGTTAACTGTTGAGATGAAGGGACAGGGATGCCGTTATACGGCAACTCCCAATGGCGTGCTTGATGAAGGACGCTGGGATGAGCAAGGCATTAATGAATATAATGTTGCAATGAGTGCGACAGAAACCGAAATGACAAATGCCAGGGTGCTTGGTCATGATCCGTTAGTAGAAAACGGAATTAATGAAGACTCAATGGTTTATCTTGTCCTACCATTATTAAGTCTGCCCGTGAAGGTGTTCAACGGCTTGGATCATTAATTGAAAAGTACGGTACTGGTGAAAGCAATGGGATTGCCTTTAGCGATAAGGATGAAGTTTGGTATTTTGAGACCGGTGGAGGTCATCAATGGGTTGCCCAGCGGATTCCTGATGATGCTTATGCAATTGCACCAAATATTATGTGTATCGAAGAGGTCGACTTTAACGATCACGATAGCTTCATGTATGCGCCGCAAATTAAAGATTTTGTTGAAAAATATCATTTAAATCCTGATCCACAAACATTTAATTTCCGGAATATTTTTGGTACACAAGATGAGGCAGATGCCTACTACAACACCCCTCGTTCCTGGTATGGTCAAAAGCTCTTTACTCCATCCTTAAAACAGGAGCCTACCAGCCAAAAAATTCCATTTATTCAACGTGCAGAAAAGAAAATTGCCGTTGAGGATGTAGAGTACTTCCTCTCATCGCATTATAACGGTACCCCTTATGATCCAACGGGAACTTATGCTTCTGGAACACCAGAGGAACAGCGAAAATTCCGTTCAATTGCACTTGATCGTAATCAAAGTTCATGTATTTTGCAAATTCGGAATGACGTCCCAGCACAATATGCTGCTATTCAATGGATTAATTTTGGCTTTTATTGCTATAGCCCTTACGTTCCGTTCTTTACAAATATTAGTGATACTCCGGCAAAATATAAGTATGCAACCGATGATACCCAGCCGGATAAGAGTGCTTATTGGCTAAATAAACTGTTAGAAGTGATTGTAGAACCACGCTATCATGAATTTATTAATGACGTCGTTTGTAAAATTAAGTTAGAAAAAATAAAAAGCCATTTGTGATAGACTTTTGAATATCCCTAATCAAAAGAAAGGCAATCACAAATGACCTATAAACATCTTACCACACGTGAATTAACTCTCATAGCTGATTTTTGGTATCAAGGTACTAAAGCTTATCGGGCTGCTAAATTACTTCAGCGTAGTCAAGAAACCATCTATCGTGTTTATCGTTTCCTCAACGGCGGTAAAACCATCGACCAATATCTTCAGACTTATCAGCGACATAAGCGTCGTTGTGGTCGGAAGCAGACCCAACTGCCAACTATCGAAGTTAACTATATCCATGCGCAAATCAAGGCAGGTTGTACTCCTGATACTATTATTGGTCGTCATGAACACCCAATTAGCTGCAGTATGCGCACCCTTTATCGCATGTTTGCCCGCAATCAGTATGGATTTTCCGTTAAACTGCTACCGATGAAAGGGAAACGCCATCCCAATGGCTATGTGGAACGTCGTGGTAAAGCTGGCCAATTAGGACGCAGTATCTATCAACGATATCGTGATTTTCCGCATTACCAACATGAATTTGGGCACTTTGAAGCTGATACAGTTCAAGGTAAAGCTCACCGCGGAGCGGTAATGACGCTAGTAGAGCGACAATCCAAAGTAATGATTGTCCTTAATATTCATCATAAAACAGACGAAGCAGTGAATTGCCAGCTTGATCAATGGCTCGCTAAACTGCCACGTCACTTTGTTAAATCAATTACTTTTGATAACGGGAAAGAATTTGCTGGATGGCGAGAAATAGCCAATAAGTATGATCTTCACACCTATTTTGCGGAAGTCGGTGCTCCCAATCAACGAGGGCTAAACGAAAATAATAACGGCCTCTTGCGTCGTGATGGTCTTAGTAAAAAGCTAGATTTTCGCGATTTACCAGACGAACTAGTCACTCAGCTAATGCATCGTCGCAACAATATCCCACGAAAATCTCTTAATTATCGTACACCATTAGAAGTATTCTTGAGTCATGTCACAGAAGAACAACTTTCACCTTTTTTCTAATTTAAATTGACATTTCAGGTGAAGTAAATGATTTCCGTGATCGGTGTCAAAGCTATGGCGTAGGACGAGTAGATACAATTATAAGAACAGCCCAGATTCAAAATTCAGCTAATTTAATTAACTACCTAACTGAACAAAATATGAAACCCGCTAATCATATTCTGAATGAAACGCATGAATTGATTAACCGGCTTTTGCATGAAGCGTTGTTAAATTCTAAGTTCCAATTTGAACGTGGCGATAACTTATAAAAAATCGGAAGCTTGAGAAAAAGTTCTCAGCTTCCGATTTTCATTTCCACCAATGACGATTAATAAGAAAGATAACACATGCCAACATTAAGACAATAGTAATGAAGATTGTAAAAACCCATGAATAGGTCCCGTTTGCGAGGGGTAATTTGACGTTTTCGCCGTAAAAGCCAGATACAATTGTTGGAATTGAGAGAACAATTGAATAAATGGTTAGATATTTCATCGTTTGATTTAGGTCACTGTCAAGAACCTTACTATAGGCATTAGAGACACGGGCAGAAACATCTGAAGTCATCTGTGCCATCTCTAGACCTTGCTGGGCTTCGACAATTACATCATCGAGATCATTATATTGTTTAGTGGTAATGTGATTGACAAAGCGGCGTTTAAATTCTTCAAGTAGAGACACATTCCCTTTGAGCGAGGTAAGAATGTAAACTAATCCAGTTTCAATCTCCATAAATTGAGCAATAGCTTGGCGGCCCCTTCGCCGTTGAAGATTTTGTTGAATTTCTTGTCGCTGCTGGTCTGCACGACGAAGGGGGCCAAAATAGTTAGTTGAAAGCCGATAAAGAACTGGGAAGACTAAGTTTAATTTGTCATCATTTTCACCATGCTTCTTTAATAACTGTAGCTGATTGGCAATGATTCCATTTACAAAATTCGTTTTTGCATTTGTAAAAGTAATAATATTATTAGCGGTTAGCATGATGCCAATTGGTGCAGTCTGTGGAGCTGTTACAGCATGAGTTGGCACATAGACATCGAAAATTAATAATGTAACTCCTGCATCTGGATCAATTTCAACCCGGGCTTTTTCGTAGGGGTCAATTGCGTAATCAAGTAATTCTTGAGTAACCTCGTATTTTTCAATTAAATCTAATCGTTCATGGGGGAGAGGTTCGAATATACTTATCCATTTACTATGATCATTAATTTGTTCTGTTGTTAACATCAGTACCCATCCCCTTAAATTTACTCATACTCTATTCAACGCTATTATCGGATAAAAGTAAACCAGCTTAAAAATATTCTAAATATTTCCTGGGAAATACAGTAAAATAATCTTATCAGAATTTAGGCGAAAGAGAGGTGAGTAAAATGAAGTATCGGTGGCAAATTAATGAAAAATTAACTGATGACCAGGAGACAAAACCATTACGCAAGTTGCTGCATGATCAATGGCTGCTTCCTAGTCGGTTAATTCACTATTTAAGAATTAGGCGGACAGTGCTTGTTAATGGTAAATATCGGTCAATGAATGAACTGGTGGAAAAAAACGATAATATTCAGTTACTATTTTGTGGTGATGAAATTCGGACCCCCACCGCAAATGATTATATTCCGTCTTCGCAATCACATTTAGAGGTCCTCTATGAGAATCGCGATTTGTTAGTAGTAAATAAACCGCGGGGACAAAAAACTCACCCTAATTACCATGGTGAAACAGGAACGTTAATGAACGATGTTGCAGGCTATTTAGCGCATAGTCAAAACAATGCTTATATGGTTCATCGGATAGACTTACAAACGAGTGGAGCAGTAATTATTGCTAAGAATCCAATTGTTGTCCCAATCCTTAACCGATTAATTAGTGATGGACAAATTCACCGACAATATTTGGCGGTAGTGGAGGGTAAGATGGCTCAGAGTGGAAAGTTCGATTGGGCAATTGGGCGTAATCCAGTGAATCCCCATCTTCATCAAGTAAACGGACAAAACGCGCAGCCGGCCTTGACCTATTATGATACACTGGCAAGTAATTGTGAACATTCCTTGGTGAAACTTCGCTTAGTAACTGGCCGTACACACCAACTTAGGGTTCATTTGGCGCATAGTGGTCATCCGATTGTTGGCGATCCACTTTATAATTCCTTATCAACAGAGGGGATGCTGCTTCATGGTGTGTCGCAAAAACTCATATTACCTTTCGTAATGAAATCTTTAAATATTGGTGCGCCATTACCGTCGTATTTTGAAAATTATTTGGTAAAATATAACTTAGCTAAAAAGCAAATTTAAATTAAGGGAGGACATTAATTGTCACTTTTAGAGAAGTTGTATGGACCATTTTTTGATCCACATAACTGGGCAACAGTCGTTACATCAGGACAGGATTGGTTAATCATCTTTTCGTTGGTTATGATTGAATGTTTACTGTCAGTTGATAATGCTGTTGTGTTAGCGGCTCAGACACGTGTATTACCAACGTTAAAAGAACAAGAAGAATCACTTTTCTATGGCATTTGGGGTTCTTACATTTTTCGGTTCTTAATTATTGGAATCGGAGTATATCTCATTAACTTTTGGGAAATCAAAGTTATCGGAGCTGCTTACTTAATTTACCTTGTCTATCGTTACTTTCATAATAAGTTCTTTGGTAAGCGAGCAATGCGAAAGACCCGTGAAGGTAAAACGCGTTTAACTGGACGAAAGCTTTTTTGGACAGTTGTTTTACAGATCGAATTTATGGATATTATTTTCTCCATTGATTCTGTTTTGGCATCATTAGCTGTCTCCAATAATCCGGTTATTGTCTTAATCGGTGGTCTGATTGGGATTGCATGTATGCGAGGAATTGCTGAAGTTATTATGAAACTGATGCGCAAAGTTCCTGAGTTAGAACCGATGGCATATATCTTAATCTTTGTGATTGCTATTAAGCTCTTCTTAATGATTCCTGCGATTGACATCGAGATTCCATCGGGGATTTTCGGTAGTTTTATCTTGCTTGTTTTTGCGGTAACGATTATTATTCACTTTATACGTAGATCACAGAAAAAGAAGGTAGAATAAAATGGCAATTGATGCAACAGCTGAGACCTTTGATAAGGATGTTCAAGGCTCGATGACGGTTGTTGATTTTTGGGCACCATGGTGTGGTCCATGTAAAATGATGGAACCAGCTATGCAGAAGCTTGAAAAACAATACGGCGATAAAATCAAGTTTGTGCGGATGAATGTTGATGGAAATCAAGAAATTGCACAACGGTATAAAGTAATGAGTGTCCCAAGTCTGGTCCTTTTTAAAGACGGACAGGCGAAAGAAAAGGTAACTGGATATTATCCAGAGATTAAACTAGCTCATTATTTTGAACGAAAAATAACTGAATAAATTAAAAAAGCTTCTAACGTTTGAAAAAGTTGAACGGTAGAGGCTTTTTTTGTCTGTCAAAATCTATTTTATTTAAAATGTGGGCGATAGAAGTAAAAGAAAATAAGTGCCAGGATGAAGGTTAAACAATCGGAAACAGCTTGAGCGGCAATGATTCCAGTGTAACCAAATAATTTTGCGGAAATACTAATCACTACCCCGAAAATCAATCCTTGACGACAGAATGATAACCAAAATGCAGGCGTTGCTTTTCCCATCGATTGGAACATGGTTGTAAAAACAAGAATGATACCAGCAAGAGTAGTCGAAACTGACAGCCAGCGAAGCATCAAAGCACCTTCTTTTACTATTTGAGGATCGTTCATGAAAATGCGAATAACCTGGGGGGGCGAAAATGAAAGGGATAACTGTGAGAAATAAGGCAAGACTAGCAACGACTTGAATATCAAATTTGATAACTTTATTAAACCGTTGCTCATCTTTAGCGCCGTATACGTAGCCAATCAAGGGTTGCGCGCCAAATGCAAAACCAACCATCACCATATTGATGATCATATTTGCTTTCATCGCAATCCCCATGGCCGCTACACTATCTGCACCATGAACAATCAAGTAACGATTAGTTAAAGCGACAGCAAACGTTGCCATAATGTTAGTAACCGAGGCCGGGATTCCGATGGCGTAGATTTCGAATTGAAGCTTCCAATTGATTTTCGTTTTGTGAATTGAAGTCGTTAGCTTTTTGCTCTTTGTTCGCAAATAATAAATCATTAAAATATCACCAATAACAGTACTTGTTACAGTAGCCAGTGCTGATCCAGCCGCACCAAGCCCACATGTGAAAATAAAGATCGGATTTAAAATGATGTTAATTCCGGTTCCTACCATACTAGCAATCATCGACTGAACAGCTAGACCTTCTGTTCGTAAAATATTAGTTGGTGAAAGACCAAAGATAATGAAAACTGCGCCCCAAGCAATCACTGAGTAATATTCTCGTGCATATTGCCAAGTAGCTGGCGAGGCACCTAATAAATGTAAAATTGGTGTTTGAAAGATAATCATTATTGCAGTTACGAT
Source organism: Limosilactobacillus reuteri (assembly GCF_003072625.1). Classification (NCBI taxonomy): domain Bacteria; kingdom Bacillati; phylum Bacillota; class Bacilli; order Lactobacillales; family Lactobacillaceae; genus Limosilactobacillus; species Limosilactobacillus reuteri. The sequence continues at coordinate 1,921,088 of NZ_CP027805.1, read as the reverse complement.
GACTCCACAAATAATTGGTGCATAGAAGCAATAACCACTGACAAAGCGCGCTAATTTATCACGATGTTCACCAAATAAGCGTGAAATAACTGAGCTTCCGCCAAGGCCAAAAATATCCCCAAGAGCAATCATTAACGTAAAAATTGGTGCACCCTGAGAAACACCGGCAACTAAATTGGGGTTCCCAGTTTTGGCTACGAAAAAAGCATCAACCATGTTATAAATCAAGGTTACAGCCATGCTTAACACAACAGGTAAGGCTAGTGTAAAATATGCCCGCTTGATTGAAGAATGTTCAAATAACTCGTCCATTTTAAAACTCCTTTTAACAATCTGCTAATCATTTTACGCTAATCAGAATACAAAGTGAAAGACTGATTATTTTATTAAATTTTTTATACAAAAGCTTGAAAGTGGTTAACTGCAGATAACAAAAATAAAATATTTTAACAATTTTAAAAACTTTTTATTAACAATCGTCTTACTCTCAGTGTTTAAACTTTTGCTATTGCGTGTTAAACAATCATTTTTTTAATTGACATTTTTATAACTTTTGTAGTAAAAAGGATTTTTAAATTTTATAATGAGTGGGAAGTTAAAAGAAGAGGGGCAAAATCATGGAAGAAAAGAAGCACTATAAGCTTTACAAATCAGGGAAGCTTTGGATGATAGCGATGATTTCTGCTGCCGTATTGGGATCTGCTGGGATTGTACATGCGGATGTCACCAGTCAGAGTAGTGCAACGATACCAACCGATACAAGTGAAGTGAGGCTGGGAAAAAACTCCTAGTCCAAAATAAAAACCGGATGATGAATTTTTTGAACAATTCATCATCCGGTTTTTATGTACACAGGAAATCGTTCCTGATATGATGTAATTACCCCTAAAAACAACCAAAGGGAGCGATTTCCATGTATCAAAATTATACCATAGGGCAAACCGAATTCGCACTAAACTATAACTATGATTTACCACAGAATCATATTGCGCGGCTAATTAGTGATTTTGTCGACTTGATTCCACAAAATGTGCTATTAGAAGATTCAGGAGCGGCTACCGGCCGCCCTTCATCGCATCCAGCAATTATGCTTAAGATTCTCTTGTTTGCCTACGCACGTCAAACTTATTCTGTAAGAAAGATTGAAATGATGTTGGATGAGAACCTGCCAATGCGTTGGTTAGCTCATGATTATACTTATAGCTACCATACCATCAATAACTTTCGACGCAGTCAGCACGCTAGTAAGCTAATTAAACATGCCTTTGTTTACTTTACCATGGCTTTGAAAGATCACGGACTAATTCAAAATGATGCAGTTTTTATCGATGGGACCAAGGTAGAAGCCGATGCCAATAAATATTCATTTACTTGGCGACGGGCAGTTGAAAAGCATCACGCCAAGTTAAGAGAAAAGACAAGTAAGCTTTATGAGGAACTAGTAGAAAAGCAAGTGGTGCAAGAAATGGCACCGGAGTTGGTTACTTCCGCCGAAGGCATGGAAGTAATGGAACAAGAACTGGCGGAGAAAATCACTAAGCTAAATGGAAAGATTAGGCAAGAACCAAAAATCATCAAAGGCGTTTCAGTGAGAAAACGGCGCCGTCGTTTTCTAAAAAAGCTTCGTCACCAATTAAGCAACGACCTAATTCCGCGTGCCAAAAAGTATGAACGTGCTGAAAATATCTTCCAAGGTCGTAATAGCTATTCCAAAACTGACCACGATGCGACCTTCATGTGTATGAAGGAAGATCCGATGATGAATCGGGAGTTGAAGCCCGGCTATAACCTGCAAATCGCTACCCATAAGCAATTTGTCCTTGATTACGGGCTGTTTTCAAATCCAACTGACACCAGGACCTTAGTGCCATTCCTTACCCAGTTTCATGCTTTAGATTTCTTTGAACATATCGTCGCCGATGCAGGCTATGGTAGTGAGTACAATTACACAATGATTCTTGATCGGTTTGAAAAGCAGCCGGTTATCCCATACACAACCTATCAAAAGGAACAGAAACGTAAGTTTAAAAATGATCCAACTAGGTCACAGAATTGGGAATATAACGCTAATGACGACTACTACATTGATCATCAAGGAGTTCGTTTTAGTTTTTATCGCTACAGTAAATCCACTGATAAGTATGGCTTTAAGCGTGACTTTAAAATCTATCGTGCTGATAAACATCAACTATCAGTTAAATTAGATGAGCTAGCGAAGACACCAGGTGGTCGGCAACGCTATATGCAGGTTAACCCAACGTGGAATTATTATAAAGCTAAAGTTAAAGATACCCTCTCAAGTGACGAAGGCAAGGCAATTTATCGTCGACGGAAGTTCGACGTTGAACCAGTCTTTGGTCACATGAAGAGGGATTTTGGCATACGCCGAACTCACCTCCGTGGCCAACGGGCTGTGGAAAATGATATCGGGCTAGCCCTGATGGCATTAAATCTAACGAAATTTGGCCAATCAATTAGTCAATTGAAGACTAATTTCATAACTAATTTAAAATCCGAACTACGATTTTTGGATCGATCAAAAATCATAGTCCGGATTTTATTGTTAGAGAACCAAGAATTAATAGTTAATTCCCAGCCTCTTTTCAAAGAAACAAATATAAAATCAATTTGAAAATTAAACCTAATCAACTGAATAAAATATTATAATTAGAAGCCAGAAGAAGGAAACTAGGAATCTAAAGGGGGGTTCTATGTCTACCAATAGATATACGATTAAGCAGCTATCCGATGAATTAGGAGTAACCAAACCAGGCATAAGGAAACTCATGAATTCTAGTTTCCGCAAACAGTATACGACTATTACTGGAAACCGCATATTAATCAATGAAGCGGGAGCAAAGGTAATTAGAGACCATTTTGATAACCATAAAACAGAAACAAAAGATAGCTCCCAGAAACAAAAGCAAACAGTTTCTAGCAACGATAATGATAAAGTTTTAAATGCAAAAAATGAGACAATTACTTTCTTAAAGGCCCAACTTAAAGCAAAAGACGACCAAATTGCCAATATGCAGAAGCTAACGGATCAGAACCAACAACTATTGTTAAACACGCAGTCTGAAAACAAGCATTTACTAGCTTTAACTCATGATGGTAAAACCGATGAATCTCAAGTTCAAGATGGCGAATATAAGGAAACAAAAACCGATCGGAAACAAGAAACGGAAACAACCGAAAACAGCTTAAATGCTAGTAATAGCAACGATAGTAAGTCGTGGTGGAAACGAATTTTTTAGCCAATTAGCAACAAGTTAAACTAGCTTATTAAACTTCAGTAATGAAAAGGTTCTCTTAAATTACCGAAGCAGTTCAAAGTAAAAAGAACACAATCAAAGAAAATCAATGTTCCCATTCATCGCCAATTTGCTGTTCAATTGATCGCCCCAAAGATTGATTATATTTGGATCGTTGGTCAACGTTACGCCGTTGGCGTACGCCATGTTCAGGTAGATCATTCAAGGAGAAACCAATTCTCCCCTGATTTAGCCAATTATAAATAGATTTAGTGATTTCATCGGTTAGTGTAAGATTTTCATAGGTTGGATGAATAATTCATCTGGTCGTGGAAATCTTTTTTGTAGACCAATTTACTTATTTACAAAAAAAGAAAAGACCAGTAGCCTTTAGTGTGTCGAATACTAAGCAAAGGCAGGTCTTTCCTCATGGATATTTTAACAGAAATCGAGCAGAATTTGGTGAAATCAGGCAGTTTATTTGAAGCTGAACAGATTATTTTAAAAGGTGTATTGGAGTTAGGACAAGTAATCATGCAAAACTTTTTGGAAAGCTTAGATCGAAGCTTAAAGTCCCAAGCTCCAGCGAACTATCAAGTAATCAATAAACAGCCACGGACGCTTAATTTTATCTTTGGCCCGGTGACTTTTCAACGACGGTATTATCAGGCAGGGACAAAGAAACGTGAATTTTACTTAGACCAACAATTAAAAATTAAACCACGTCGTCGTTTATCGCCACACTACTTAATGATGATGGCTAAGATTGCCCAAACAACTACAATGCGCAATACTGCCGACATTTTGAACCTTGTATTTGACAGCGGAATTACTGCCGATTCGGTAATGCACGCCGTGCATGAGTTAGGAAATCAGGTAGCTAAACAAACTCAAGCAAAAGAACACCAAGCTACTCCTCGCCATATGCCTAAAAATTTAACTATTGAGGGTGATGCCTTTATGATTAAAGGTAAAAAAGAAGCAGGTCAGCTGACTCTTGTGCACCATTATCGGGTTTATGAGCGAGTAGCTAATCAAATCATTAATCGGCATGACTTTCTCAGTGTTGGGCACCAAGGACGGCTTGAAGCACGACTAAGTGATTATTTAGACCGCCATTATAAGCTTGCCGGTCAAACGATCTTTTTGGCCAGTGACGCTGGCCCAGGTTACGAACCAGCTAAGCTATTAAGTCTAGTTCCTCAAGGTGCACATGGTGAATACTTTCTCGACCGCTATCATTGTTTACAGAAAATTGAACATACTTTAGGCCGGCACAACGAATTAGCCATGCGAGCAATTAAAGCCGTTCGTCATCATGATCAAGCAGAGCTAACAATAATTTTAGATACTTATGAATCACAAAACCTAACGGAAAAACAAGCAGACGACCTAATGCGTTTAAGAAAGTATCTACAGCGAAATTGGCGGTATATCCTCTCACCACAAATGCGTGGATTTAAGGATATTCATTTAATTGGTTCAGTCGAAAGTTCTCACCGGGCTTTTACTTACCGGATGAAGAAACAGGGCAAGTCATGGACTAAGCAGGGGGCTAAAGCCATGATTGGTTTAATTGAAGCCCGAATGAATGGTGAACTGCAAGCTAGTTTAAATACAATCCTAGAACAATTAACAGTTCTTCCTCGAGTGGCTCAAACCAGCCTATTACAGGAAATGCATATTCGAACTGGAGAGTTTCTAAGAAAGGCACCGACAAAGCCGTCAATTGGAGCAGTACAAGGAATAATTCCGATTAACACGGTCACAAGTAGACCAATGGGACAACTTTTTAAGGCACTAACCCACTAAAACTGTATATTTAAAGGCTACCTATGAAAACTTGACAGATACATTTCATCGTGATCGCTTGTATTCGGCATCTGTTTGTGCTAATTTAGCCTGATAAGGTTGACATCGAGATAATTCATAAGAAATTGTTGACGGTGATCGGTTCAGCCGAACGCCCATTTGGATATTGGACAGCCCTAGTTCACAAAAGGTTTCGATTTTAATTCGTTCGGAATAGGTTATACTAGACAAAAGATCAGCTCCTAAAAGATGGGTTTGTGGTAAACACCATTAAAGACCTTGGTGGTTTTTTCTGTCCACTTAAATGTTCAACTTAAATTTTACAATCTGCCGCTTACTATTTTGCAGTGCTATATTTCAATAATTAGCGTTAGGGGGCAAGCAAATATGAATAAGCAACTAGAACGTGTTTCTTTTGCGGGGGCACTTGTTACTTTAGGAATTGTGTACGGTGATATTGGCACTTCACCATTGTATGTTATGAATGCATTGATTGGTGACGCCGGTAAAATGGGAAATATTTCTCCCAATTACGTGATTGGATCGATCTCTTTGATTTTTTGGACATTAATGATCATTACAACGTTGAAGTATGTTGTCATTGCAATGCAAGCCGATAATAAGCGTGAAGGCGGAATTTTTGCTTTATATGCATTGGTTCGAAAAAATTCAAAATGGTTAATTTGGCCAGCCTTGATTGGTGGGGCGGCCATTTTGGCCGATGGAACATTAACTCCTGCAGTAACTGTGACTTCAGCCATTGAGGGATTAAAAAAACAACACCTTGGCCCTGTGGTGTTTAGTAATTCTCAACATAACGTCTTGATTATCACAACAGTTGTTCTACTCGTATTATTTATGATTCAACGTTTTGGAACAGGTGTGATTGGGAAATCCTTTGGACCAGTGATGATTTTATGGTTTGGCTTTTTGGCTGTCTTTGGAATCGTTAATCTAATCAATTATCCAATGATATTGAAGGCTATTTCTCCTTATTATGCAATTAGGATACTATTCAGTCCAGTTAACAAAGTGGGAATCTTTATACTTGGAAGCATCTTTTTGGCAACCACAGGAGCAGAGGCTTTATATTCCGATATGGGTCACGTTGGCAAGCAGAATATTTATGTAACATGGCCACTAGTATATAGTACCCTATTTTTAAATTACTTAGGTCAGGGTGCTTGGATAATTAGACATGCAGGTGATACTGCTTACAGGAACTTATCGAACTTAAATCCCTTTTATGAAATGCTCCCCGAAACTTGGCGCCTAGTTGGCATTTTGCTAGCCACACTCGCTGCAATTATTGCCTCTCAAGCGTTGATTACGGGTTCTTACACTTTAGTCGATGAAGCAATTGGCTTAAAATTTTTACCTAGACTGGTTATTAGACATCCAAGTAATATAAAAAATCAAATTTATATTGCAACTGTTAACTGGATGCTATGTATAATAACAATTAGTGTAGTCTGGTTCTTTGGTAGTTCACAAAAAATGGAAGCCGCGTATGGTTTAGCGATCACTATTACCATGCTTATGACTACTGTGCTTTTGCATGAATTCTTAAAGGAACACCTGGCTAAGGGAACAGCACTTATAATTGCCTTGTTTTTTGGTTTTATTGAGTTAATCTTTCTAATTTCAAGTTTGGTTAAGTTTATTCATGGCGGTTACGTTACGTTAACAATTATGTTGGGCATTCTTTATATTATGTGGCTTTGGTACTTTGGAAATAAACGAAGAGAACATTATGAGAAAGAAAGCGAGTATGTTTCACTTCTTGACTATCGTGATCAACTCTCTAAATTAAGCGCAGACAATACAGTACCTTTGTTCACGACTAACTTAGTGTATATGACTAAAGTTAAGGGTGATTACCAAATTAAACGTAGTACCATGTATTCTATTCTCGACAGACAACCTAAAAGAGCTAAAGTTTATTGGTTTGTTACAGTCAATGAAACCAATACACCTTATGAAAGCAATTATACAGTTGATTTACTTGAGACGCATAATGTTGTTAACGTTCAATTTTACTTAGGGTTTAGGAAATCTCAATCCGTTAGTGTCTATTTACATCAAGTTGTAAATCAACTAGTGGAACAAGGTATTTTAGAACCACAAATACCCAAGTATTCAACAGAGCGACAACGGAAAGTCGGCGACTTTAAGTTTGTTATTATAAAGGAACAACCAGCAGATTTAATTGTCAATGATAAGTTAAGCTCGTTAGATAGAAGATTGATTCGTGGGCGCATCTATTTGCAGAATATTACGGCCTCACCTATTTCATGGTATGGTTTGGAGTTTAGCAATGTCATAGAAGAAAGTTCTCCGTTATTTATTACTCAAGATCAGGATCAATACTTAATCCAAAAGAAAATTTATCATCGAGGCAGATTAAGTAAGACTGAAAAATGAGTATGCAGTAGTTTAAGTGCAACAACTAAGTTAGAAAAATTGGCTCTTTGTCAATCGGTAAGGATGAAGAGATTCTTGAGAATTAGACTAAGCCACATTGGCTATTGGTCTAGTTCTCTTTTTTGATAATTCACGACTCATCAGATTAGAGGTCTTCAACGAAATAAGAATTCTGATACGGAAATGAAAGAAGTTACGGTAGCCATAGGCCGTTCGCTTGATTACTTTGATTTTATTATTAGTGCCTTCGATTGGTCCGTTAGTTAGTTGCGTGTAGAAACTGGCAATAATCTCTTGACGATGTTTAGTGAGGGTTCGTTTAACCCGTCTCATTGTAACCGGTAAGTTATGTTGTTTGATTAACTGGTTTAGTAATGATTGACTACGTTGATTAATTGCGGTTATTAGATCTTGATAGTATTCGTAAGCGGCTCGTAGTTCTGATGAGAAGTTAATCAGCCGTTTTACAACCTCCTGGTTAGATAACCAGGCATAGCGAAAGTTACGTCGCGGATAGTAGTGCAGGTAATCCAGTTGGCCTTCCTTAGCCATTAGTAACTTTCGGTAATGTTTCAAAGCGCGGTATTCATGAGTATTGGACCCGGATTCTTTCATTACCTTTAGCCGGGCACTTTGGAGTGCCCGGTAAACCTGGACAACGACGTGAAAATGGTCAGCTATGATAATTGCCTTGGGGAATAAATCATGGATAAGGTTACGATAAGGCTCAAATAGATCGACCACGACCAGCTTAACCGACCAGCGAGCCTTTTTAGAGTAGTGAGAAAGAAAATAACTCCGCATAAAGTGCAAATTACGAGACTGGATAATATCGATCGTACGATGATTCTGCGGATTCATTAAAATCATGTTCATCTTACTTTGGGCAAATTTACCAGACGCAAAATCATCAAAAGCAATCGTTACCGGTAGCCAGTGACGATTAGGCTTAAAAGTAGCTTCTAATCCCATAAGCTGACGTTCAACGGTGTTAACGGAAACGTGGTGATGGCTGGCAATGGTCCGCGTGGATTCATTATCACTGAGTTCCTGGATAATGTGGTATTTAACGTTATTCGCAATTCGACAAGCAAACTTAACTCCCTGGACTTGGGCAACCCGGGTAATGCGTTGGGGACAGCTGGCCGATGGTGGGCAAAGGTACTGTTGTTTCTTGATTTTTAGTACAGTTGTCTTTCCGGCAATTGGCAGGATTTTGATCGTTACTGGCTTTTTGCGGAAACCGTTTCGCCGCATCAACTGGCCGCAAAGGGGACAGTGCATAGGATAAGATTGAATTAAGTGAATAACCTTTAGTCTTTTATCTTCAGTTAGAAAAGGTTTGGCGGGTTTTAGGTAAGGATCCTTGATTCCTGTTAAAAAGTTGATATCATTAGTCATGAGGAATAATCCTTTCTAAAGACAACTGAGCAGTTGCGGGTCATTACCACTTTTACGGTATTTTTGATACCAACCATAGACTTGTTGGTAACTAACATGGTACTTATCTACTGCCCAATTGTAGTTGATATCATGTTTAATCAGTTCCTCAATTATCGATAATCGTTCTTCAAAAGTAGTTTTCCATCCTGGCATAATTGAATCTCGCTTTCCTGGCGTATAAACCTTCAGTTTTGATTCATTATACTGGATAATCCAATTTGATAATTGACTTTTTGATTTTGGTCCATGTTTGATTGCGAATACTTCAAGGGAATCTGTTGATTCCTGATATTGTTGAACCAAAGCCAGCTTGAATTCCTTTGAATAGCTACGATTGTGGTGAGTAGATCGCAATCCATCAATCCCTTGGTATTTATAAAGTAATTGCCAATGTGAAATGGTACTGTCATTAACTGAATACTTTCTAGCAACCTCTTTAACACTAGAATGACTTGATTCGTTTAATATCGATAGCTTTTCTTCTGTACTGTATTTTGAATTCCTATCCACAAAAAATGCCCTCCAAGTATATAAGATGAATTTTCTATTTCATCTGTATACTTAGAGGGCATTATAGCCGTTTAGGTCTTCATGGCCTTTTTGTTTAATTTATGACGTTGCACTTAGATTGTATATCCGGGATTAACTCTAAAAAACTAGTCGTTCTGTATAAATTTCTTTTTCTTCCATCCAGGCTCGCATGTTTCAACTTAACAATGAGTCACTGGACTGCAAGCTGCCTTATCACTATTTGTTGGAAATTTCATTCATCCCCCAAAAACGATTCTTTAATTTAACTTGAGTAATACACTTTAACTATTTTCTTGTAAAACTAGGGTCCGTCTGAAAACTACTTAAGTAAGATGCAAATTGAGGCAATGTAAACTGTAGCCAGATAAACATGAGCGAGCTTTATCATAACGCGTTGCAATCCTACGAAAGTTCTTCAACTGATTGAAGAAGTTCTCAATCAAATGGCGCTCACAATAAACGTGGTAATCACAGGTCCACTTGTCTTTGGTATTTTCCTTTGGCGGAATGGTATAGACGGCTGCTTTATCTTTAATATACTGGCGAAGTTTCGCGGTGCCATAGGCTTTATCCGCGATAATATTTGATTGAGAAATATCGAAGCCTTCCAGCAACTCACTGGCAACTTGGCTATCATGTACTTGACCACCTGTTAGGCGAAAACCCAAGGGATTCCCTAATCCGTCAACGAGTGCGTGAATCTTGGTCGTTCGGCCACCTCGACTTAGTCCAATAGCTTGATTTTCGACCATACATTCGGCGTTTTTTTTGCCCCAGTGGCCTTTTGATGCGCTCGAACGATCGTTGAATCTAAGCTCAAGTTTTCCATGTCGGGATCGTCAATCAATTTGAGAAAAACCTGTTCGAACAAGTTTGAACTTACCCAGGCTCGGAAGCGACTATACACCGTTTTCCAAGAGCCATAGCGTTCAGGTAGATCACGCCAAGGAGCCCCGCTGCGCATGAGCCAGAGGATAGCGTTGAGGGCGGTACGGTTGTCTAGGCTTGATGGACGGCCAGTCCGGTATGGCGGGAAGTATCCTTTGATTCGGTCCCACTGAGCATCTTCCAGTTCGTATCGTTTAGGTGTTGTCATCGGAATGCCTCGATTCGTTTTTCCTCAGATTATACCTGAATTTTTAGTTTTCAGACAGTCCCTAAATTGAACAACTAAATATAGTAATTTAAATGTTAATTTACAGAACTCGTTTTTGGCTCTACAATATCTGGTATTGATATAGAAATATCACTTTCTATACCAATATCAGATTTTTGTTTTTAAACTCGCCGTTTGTAAAATTAAGTTAGAAAATAAGTTAGAAAAATAGAAAAGCCATTTGTGGTAGACTTTTGAATACCCCTAAACAAAAGAAAGGAAACCACAAATGACTTACACCCATCTTACCACAAACGAGCTGACAATCATCGCCCATTCTTTCGTGCAAAAGCTTAAAGCGTACCGAGTGGCCCAAATGATCAACCGTTGCGCCGAAACCGTTTATCGCGTTTATCGTTACCTGGAAACCGGTGCCTCAATTGCTGATTATCAAGATCACTATATGCGCAATAAGCAACGTTGTGGCCGAAAACGTACTCAGTTGTCACTGGCTGAACTCACTTATATCAACGACAAAATTGCCCAGGGGTGGACGCCTGATACCATTATTGGGCGCGCTGAGCGCCCAATTAGTTGTAACCGGCGAACTCTTTACCGGATGTTTGAACGTGGCCAGTTCGGCTTCGATGTCCGTTCCTTGCCGATGCGAGGTAAGCGGCACCCGAATGGCTATGTCGAGCGCCGCGGGAAGGCTGGCCAATTGGGGCGAAGTATTCACGAGCGTGCCAAGGACTTTCCGCACTATGCCACTGAATTTGGGCACCTTGAAGCTGATACCGTCCAAGGCAAAAAGCACCAAGGGGCGGTAATGACCCTGACCGAACGCCAATCGAAGGTCGAAATTATACTCAATGTGCACGAAAAGACGGCTGATGCGATTAACCAACACTTAAGTCAGTGGCTTCGGAAATTCCCGCGGTACTTCTTCAAATCGATTACCTTTGACAACGGAAAAGAATTCGCCGGCTGGCGCGAGATTGCCAATCAATTTGACCTTCACACTTACTTTGCCGAGGTTGGTGCTCCCAATCAACGAGGGCTGAACGAAAACAACAACGGTCTTTTACGCCGGGATGGCTTAACGAAACAGCTAGATTTCCGCAATCTTCCTGATGAATTGGTAACCCAACTGATGAGTAAGCGAAATAACCTGCCCCGTAAATCACTAGGCTATCGAACTCCATATGAAGTATTCATGTCTTACGTCACTGATGAGCAACTATTTTCTTTCTAACTTAAATTGACATTTCGGGACTAAAAAAGAGGCTCGCCCTCTAATACAATGAAATCGCCAAATCACATAGTAAAGAAGGTAACCTCCATGGATAATGATACAAGAACTCTTCTCAATTTAACAGACCCTCATTTAAATTTTCCTCATCATTGGCTTAAATATAAAACAATTAAAAAAGTTCGGGTGGCACAAATATCCTGTACCCTTTCTTATACACCACGGGCTTGTCCAAATTGTGGAGTCATTAATCGTGGTCAAATCTTAAAATATGGCTTTTATCAAGCTAAACACAAATATGGACAATTTAGAGCTCAACCATTAATGTTGCTTGTTAAGATTCAACGTTTTCAATGTCCTGATTGTCATACAACATTTAACGCAACTAGTTATCTCTTTGAGCATCAACGGACAATTAGTCGAGATTTAAAGCATGAAATCATTCTTCGATTAACGCGGATTCAAACAATTAAAGATATTGCCCATGACTTATTCATCAGTGAAGCTTCAGTCCAGCGGGTCCTTTTGGACCTCGCCGATCAATATAAACCAAATTTAAATTATCTACCGGAAACATTATGTATTGATGAATTTAAATCAATGCGGAGCGCTAAAGGCAAGATGAGTTTTATCGCCGTTGATGGTGATCGAGGTTGCTTATTTGAGCTCCTTGAAGATCGCCGATTACGTAGCTTATTTAAACATTATCAACAGTTTACACGTCGTGCTCGTTGCCGAGTGAAATATCTGGTGATGGATATGAACGCTGCTTATGACCAACTAGTTAAAACGGTTTTTCCCTGTGCTCAAATTATTTATGATCGCTTTCATATTGCCAAACACCTTAATGACACGATGAATCATGTGCGAATTCATGTTTTTAACCGTTTGCGAAAAGGTGATTCAGCGGAGCAGAAACAAGCTCGTCGTCTTAAACATTATTGGCGGCTATTTCTTCAAGATTGAGAAAATTTAAGTACAAAATTGTATTACGAAGGACGTTATTTTAATCGCGTTGTTAATTCCATGATAATCTTAGACTTAATGTTAGGGTATGACCAAGAGTTAAGAGCCACCTATAATTTTATCCAATCCTTGAAGCATGCTTATAATCAACGTGATTTTACGACTTTCTTTCAATTACTTAAACTTCGGCCAGACAGTGTTAGCCATTATACAATCCACCGTTGCCAGGTTTTAGCGCGTTATAAAGAGGGGATTAAGTGTGGCTTTGAGACTAAGTTCTCAAATGGTCGAACCGAAGGGATTAATAATCGAATTAAGACTATCAAACGAGTTGCCTGTGGTTATCGTTACTTTACGGCATTTAAAACTCGGATTTATTTAATTATTGGCCACCAAATTCAAACTAACTAAAAAGAACCGTCACAAATGACAGTTCTAACTAGACCAATTTAATTGGCGATGATTCATATTTGCGTATCAACACTACTTGACGTATAGCCTCGTTTTTCTGCTATTGAATAGAAAGCCCACGCAACAAATCCAAAGAAAACAGGTCCAAAAGCAGTCCAAAAAGCAGTTGAATAATCATGCTCTAATACTGGTTCGATGCAGGTAAAAAGAATCCCAATTGCGACAACCAACCAAACGATGATACTAACAATCCAGGTTGTTGTCATACTTTTATAAAATACGAAGGGACGGTCAATGGTCTTCTTCATCTTAAAGAATGGAAATGCTCCAATCAAAAATAAGTACGGTGCAGATGAAGAAACATTCATCATATCAGTGAGAACTGTATAAAGCTTACCAGCCGTATCCCCACCAAAGGAAATAAATAGAATAATGGCACTAACTAGTACCGCCTGCATCCACATTGCATTGGCTGGCATCTGAACATCATTTAGTTTAGTTAATTTTTTAGGTAATAACCGTGGATCACAGCCTTCAATAAATGATTTAATTGGCGAATAGGTCATTACGAATGCCGCCCCAAGGCCACCAAAAACATCCGTAAAGGCCGTGTACTGAGCAAAAATTTTTCCCATTAACAGCGCACCAGCGTGACTAAAGCCTAATTTATCACCAAAAACGATCCCCATGTTTTCAATCAAAACATATTCGACATTTGCTAAATTTACACTAGATTTGCCAAGTAAGCGATGCCAATTAGCAGTAACACCACAAGCAAAAATGGTAATAATATAGAAAATCGTCATCATAACAGTTGCAATAATTACTGCTCGCGGGAAAGTTTTTTCGGGTTTTTTAACGAAGTCAATTAACCCTGCGGAGGTTTCCATTCCACCGTATGCAAATAGGGCATATACAATAAAGGAAATTACCGCAATTGGCGAAGTAAAGCTACTATTGGGCGATTTGATCAACGCAGTTGCAGTTAGTGGCTCTGCTAAATGACCACCTTGCATCAGCCAGATAATTAAACTAAAGACGACAAAGAGAACCGCAATTCCAATTATGAAGGTACCGCAAATTGAGGCAATTCGTGAAATAATATTAATCCCTCGCGAAGCAATCAGTGTAACAATAAAGAGAAAAATTATTTCTAAAATTCCTAGTGTTTCATTGGCGCCGAGGCCAAAAAGATGCCAGGTCTGGGTCTTATCAGTTCCAGAGATCATCGTTGAAACAGAAACCAGGAAAAACTGAGTTGAAGAAACTAACCACACAACCCACGCCGCTAACCAGATAAAGGAACCAATAAAAGCGGGCTTTTCCCCAATCGATCCCCGTAACCACGAAAAGACCCCCCCATGAGTATCTTTAAATGAGGCCCCATATTCAGCAAACATCAGTGAAGACGGTGCAAAAAAGAGGACTGCAGTTAAAATATACCAAATAATACTAGCGTAGCCCATTTGAAAGTAAGCATTTTGGGCGTTACTAAAGCCATAAATCGATGAGAAGATAATTAGAACCAAACTCATCAGACTAATTTTTCCTATTGTGTTTTTATTCATTATTTGCCTTCTCTCTCTACAAAAACTAACCCGAAATGTCAATTTAAGTTAGAAAGAAAATAGTTGCTCATCAGTGACGTAAGACATGAATACTTCATATGGAGTTCGATAGCCTAGTGATTTACGGGGCAGGTTATTTCGCTTACTCATCAGTTGGGTTACCATTCATCAGGAAGATTGCGGAAATCTAGCTGTTTCGTTAAGCCATCCCGGCGTAAAAGACCGTTGTTGTTTTCGTTCAGCCTGGGAGCACCAACCTCGGCAAAGTAAGTGTGAAGGTCAAATTGATTGGCAATCTCGCGCCAGCCGGCGAATTCTTTTCCGTTGTCAAAGGTAATCGATTTGAAGAAGTACCGCGGGAATTTCCGAAGCCACTGACTTAAGTGTTGGTTAATCGCATCAGCCGTCTTTTCGTGCACATTGAGTACAATTTCGACCTTCGATTGGCGTTCGGTCAGGGTCATTACCGCCCCTTGGTGCTTTTTGCCTTGGACGGTATCAGCTTCAAGGTGCCCAAATTCAGTGGCATAGTGCGGAAAGTCCTTGGCACGCTCGTGAATACTTCGCCCCAATTGGCCAGCCTTCCCGCGGCGCTCGACATAGCAATTCGGGTGCCGCTTACCTCGCATCGGCAAGGAACGGACATCGAAGCCGAACTGGCCACGTTCAAACATCCGGTAAAGAGTTCGCCGGTTACAACTAATTGGGCGCTCAGCGCGCCCAATAATGGTATCAGGCGTCCACCCCTGGGCAATTTTGTCGTTGATATAAGTGAGTTCAGCCAGTGACAACTGAGTACGTTTTCGGCCACAACGTTGCTTATTGCGCATATAGTGATCTTGATAATCAGCAATTGAGGCACCGATTTCCAGGTAACGATAAACGCGATAAACGGTTTCGGCGCAACGGTTGATCATTTGGGCCACTCGGTACGCTTTAAGCTTTTGCACGAAAGAATGGGCGATGATTGTCAGCTCGTTTGTGGTAAGATGGGTGTAAGTCATTTGTGGTTTCCTTTCTTTTGTTTAGGGGTATTCAAAAGTCTACCACAAATGGCTTTTCTATTTTTCTAACTTATTTTCTAACTTAAATTTACAAACGGCGTAATTAAAGTATACGACTGATTATTAAAATTGTTAATAGTTAAATTTAAATATCTTAATCTGCCTGTTAACTATATTTAATTGTGGTTTAATAATATGGTTAAGAATTTATTTGCTATTTTTATGGTATGAGTTAACAATTGTTGTCCATATTTCCAAATAAACGAGGTGTGTCTATTGGGCGTTACAACGCATGAAATACTAAAGTTGCCTGCTTTGAAGGGCGCTAAGGTTATTGCTGGCGCTGCAGCTTTAGATAAAATTGTGGGTTCAGTTAGTGTACTTGAGTACTCACAGCCAACAATGGTTCAAAATGAAATTTTGCAACATATTAATTTTAACCATGATGAAATTGTTCTAACTGCTTTTGCTAGTATCAAGAACGATATAACGGCTCAATGTCGTAATATTGACCTTCTGGCTACTGCTGGTGAGATTGGCATAATTCTCTTTTATGTTGGGCTTATTGTACCGACAATTGATCCTAGGGTAATTGCGACTGCTGAGCAGCATGATTTTCTATTACTGTGTATGCCTAAGAATGAACCCAATATCACATACAGTAGCGTGATTACCGAAATTATGTTCGCTGTTTTTAATGATCAAGTTGCCAATCCTAATTTTGCGCCACTATTAATAAAAAAGATTTCAACAATGCCTGACTACCAACAGAATATGGACATGGTACTGCGCTTGATCAGTGATCGGATACACGCGTCATTGGCTTTGCTCAATGACCGAGATAAGGTGGTTGTTGCTCAGAATTGGCCGCAAACCAATCATTTAAACTGGACTAAGTTGCGTCAATTAATGAATCGCAAGCGGCAAACAATACCTGACTTAATTCAGTTTGATTTAGATAAAGCTAAAAGTAAGTTACTGATTTATAAAGAGCAAGGTAATTTAAATCATATTGCGCAGGAGCAAGCTATCGAAACTGTCCAAATCGGACTAAATTTATGGGGTGATCTAAATACAACGCCCAATTTGGCCGATCTTTTGGAGACCATCATTCAAAATGAACCGCAAAAACAATTTTAATTGGCGAAACAATACCAGATTGATCTCAAGCAACTAACTAGTTTATTAATCATCAATAATAGTGATCAAAGTATTGGTCGTATAACGCAGATCAAAACAGATATGGTCCAAATTGCCGCATCATTTACAGCTACTATTTTTTGTGAGACATATGGTAATGAACTATTTATATTCCCATTGATACCAGTTAGTGACTTTCAAAGTTGGAATCGTTGGCAAAAAGCAATTAGTCAGTATGGACATGAGCATGGGGTTGCCTTGACCTCGACACGTTTTGTGTCGCTGGCTCAGCCAGCGAAAATCAGAGCAGCCTACATCAAGAACCGTGATACTTTAGCAATAACCAAAATCATTTTTCCACACAAAGATTATTTTTCAGAGCAAGACTTAATATTTGCTCATAGTTGTCAGCAATTAATTAATCGGGATGATTATAAAAGCCGACTGTATAAACTAGAACAATTATCTGCTGATTTACTTGAGACTTTATTGGCTTTTTGTCTTGATGCTAAAGAAAATGTTGAACAAACCGCTAAACAACTTTATATTCATCCTAATACTGTTAAATATTGAATCAATAAGTTAAATAATCAACTAGGTTTTAGGTTAGGCCTTATGCCAGAATCTTTTGCCATTTACCAACTAGCTGGTGTATTTAGACTCGTGCATGGAGATTTAGTATAACGACAGCACCCATCTTGTTGAAAAAGACAAGAATAGGGTGCTTTTTTTGTCTTTTTAAATAATGCTAAGCGGGGCAGAACATGTTATTGTCATTAATATTAAATTAAAACTTAATTAGATTTTTAGTATATGCTTAATTTAAACCATTTAATTATTTATGTATTCTTTGCGTAAGTTTATTAAAATGGCAGATTGTAAAATTTGAGTTGAACATTTAAGTGGACAGAAAAACCCATCAAGGTCTTTAATGGTGTTGCCACAACATTCCATTAGAAAGAAGGACCTTAATGGGCACCACTATTTTATCATTCCAGAACCGCATTGTCATTGAAACGCTTCATAATGAAGGACGTTCCTTACGATACATCGCTAATTACTTAGGCTTTAGTAAAACCACAGTCTTTAACGAACTTCACCGGCTCAACGGTGAGTATCAAGCTGAACTAGCGCAAACTGACTTTGAACGCAAGGTTAGTCAACGGGGGCGGAAGTCTTCACTCACTAAAAGCCTTAAGCACTTGATTGAGGAAAAGATTCAAGTCCAGAAGTGGTCCCCTGAACAAGTTGCCCATGTAGTTGGGATTGCCTACAAGACGGTCTATAACTGGATTGATCAAGGATGGCTTGATGTACAGTTACCCGATTTGCCTGATCATGGAATTCGTCGTCATCGTGCTAAAGAAAAGCGTGGTACGTTCAGTCACGGCCGCTCCATTGAGGAGCGTCCTCATAAAGTCGAAACTCCCCAAGAATTCGGCCACTTTGAAGCTGATACCGTACTTTCTGGCAAACGTAAAGGTCAAGCTGTGGCGACTTTTGTGGAGCGTAAGAGTCGCCTGACAATTGTTAAACGGCTCCATGGTCGCGACAGTCAGTCCATGACTCAAGCCGTACTTGAACTAGCTAGTCAACTTCAAGACAAGCTCAAGACGCTTACCGTGGATCATGGGAAAGAGTTCGCTAACTATCAGGCAATTGAACAGCTAACAGGTACTCAGGTTTATTTTGCCCATGCTTATTCACCACATGAACGCGGTAGTAATGAGAACCGTAACCGAGTTTTGCGACGGTTTATTCCCAAGGGACAAGCCATTGAAGAGCTGAGCGATCGCCAGCTGGTTCAAATCAATTGGTATCTGAATTCCCGACCACTTAAATGTCTTAACTGGCACACACCAATCGAGATCTTCTTGCTTAATCTACGTCACTAAATTCGTTCAAGTTATTTCTTGCAATCTGCCGTATTAAAGAATATGCTTTAAAAGTTTGAGACTTAGGCACTCTCAAAAGGGAAGTGAATAGCTAGGGCCTACAGGACAAGTTAGTGTTTTTTAGGGACCATCGGTCAAATAATAAAGCACTTACATTGATAAAACATTTTGGAGATGAACTATGTTTTTTAAAGATTGGACAAAATACAATAGTTTCGAATTAGTTATGATTACGTTGGGATGTAGCATTTATGCGTTCAGTCTAGATTTAGTCTCTATTCCAAGTGGCTTGGCAGACGGCGGTCTGAGCGGAATAACTCTGATTATTCGTCATTTCTTTCATATTAACTTGGGAATTAGTACTTTATTTCTGAATATTCCATTGATACTAATTGGGTTGCGCTACTTAGGCAAGCGCATGATGGCTTACACTATTTATGGCACCATTTGTTTATCACTATTTCTAATAATATGGTCACAGCAGCCTCTGATTCAACCACTACCATTGAGAAATGATTTATTATTGTCATCACTGGTTGCAGGGGTATTATCAGGGTTGGGAATTGGTCTGGTTTTTCGTTATAACGGAACTACTGGTGGTAGTGATATTATTGCTCGGGTTGGTCAGAGAAGTTTTGGATTTTCTTCGGGAAAAGGAATTTTGATTATTGACTACGTAGTATTAGGGCTATCACTATCATACTTAGATCTGTATCACATCGCGTACTCGCTAATTGTTAGTTTCGTATTATCTAAAGTAATTGATATGGTCCAAGAAGGGCCCAATCGTGCTAAGGTATTATTCATTGTGTCAGATAAAAACCAAAAAATTTCCCAATTAATTGATGTTTCTTTAAATAGAGGATTGACATATTTGCAAGCTGAAGGTGGTTATCAGCATGATCAAAAGCAAGTGATTTATTTGGTGGTTCAACCGCGGGAAGTTCCACAATTGAAGCAATTAATTAAAGCGATTGATGAACGGGTATTTGTGACGGTACTGGATGCCCATGAAGTGATTGGAGAGGGCTTTAGTTATCAACGCAAAAGATACCATGTTAATTGGCAGCACAGTAAAGAATAAAAATTAATAGACGTTTTAATATGAAAAAACGGCTATAATCTACTGGTACTGTACCCTGTCAAGTTGACACATTAAATAATAAAAACTAGTTGGCCTTGCCGAAGCGATATTCTGCTGCGGTAAGGTCATTTTTTTTGCCTGAAATAAAGGAATGCGTAAAGTAATCGATACCTTCTGTCACCAGCTGTTCTAAGTCTTCAAACGTTTGTGGTTGTGGTGAGTGTGCTAACCAGATAGATTTAAAATCAGCCCACCGGTGCCCCATCACCGCATTATCAGCTGGCGTTCCTGGGGCTGAGTAACTATGTTGGCTGTTATTACTAGCTAAGTAGTGGTTGAATGCTTTGGAAGTATATGCTGCTCCGCGATCAGTGTGGATTAGCGGTGCCAGACCTCCGGCTTTCTGCTTGGCCATTTGAAATACTTTAATAGCCCCAGTACTCGTTTCTGTAGGCGTAATAATCCAGCTAAGTGGGTATTGACCGTATAGATCCAGGACAACGTGTAGACGGACTTTGTACTTACGAATGTTGTAGGCAATTTCCGTCGTGTCCGTCACCCACACCTGATTTGCGGCAGCTTGTTCAAACTGGCGGTTCAGGGTATTCTGTGCTTCATAAGTTTCCTGCTCCTGCACACGTTTTCTCTTAGGCTGACGATAGTCCGCTTTAATACTGTGTTCCTTCATAATGCGCATGACGCGCTTCTTGTTAACTGTGTATGATAATCTTTCCTGCTTTATCAAACGGGTCATCTTGTCATAACCAACGCAGTGTTTATGTTGTGCTTCTAACTGTTTAACGAGCTTTAGAATTTCTTGATCTTGAATATCATGAACCGTCGGTTCATGGGTAAGCCACTTGTAGTAAGCCTGCCGACTTACCCCGGCTACTTTAACTAGATCAGATACCTTATAACCACTTTGGCTCATTTCCTGAATTGCTTGATATCGTCCGGCCGTTCCACCTTCCGATTGTGTATTTCGACCAATTTTTTTGCGAAGGCAATCTGTACCTCCCGTTCCTTCGCTTTAGCTTTCAGCTGCCTTACTTCTTGTCGTAATCTTTCCACTTCATTGGTTGGTGTTTTGCCTTTATGGCGACCCCGGTTATCCTGAAGGGATTCCCAATCGTGAGTTCTTTGGTACTTTCGTACCCATGAATAGCCCCGTTGATAACTGACATTAAATTTTTCGGCCGCGGCTTGATAGTTATACTCATGATCAATTGTCCATTGAGTAATTTGCCGTTTCTCCTCAAAAGTAACTTTTCGGCCCACTTTCCTAGCTCGCTTTCTTGTTGCGTAAGCAACACTTAATTGTCCACTATTGTACCGGACAATCCATTGATGTAGTTGGGAAAGACTACGAATTTGATATCTATTGAGAATTGCTTGGCCTGACAGGGTACCTGAAAGGTAAGCTTTAACGGCTGATCGCTTGGTTTGAAGTGTGTACCTGTGATTGTGTTCAGGGCGAATCAATCCAGCCAAACCAGCCGTTAAAAATTGTTTAATCCATCTGTTAAGGCTAGAGGTCCGCATCTGGTGATAATCCGCGTATACCCCGAGTGAGTAGTCTGAATCTTGGTAATTACTGAGTAACCTTAATTTTTCCGTCGTTGAATATGTTCCTATTCAAAACACCCCCTAGAGATGACACTTTTATTATTTAAAGTGTCAACCCTAAGGGGTATTGTACGACCTGATGATGCGTGAATTTAAGAAATAACCAAGTGCCTTCGTCAGAACGTAACTTCTTTTGTCCGGCCTATTGACATTCTTGCCGACGTAGAGCCAAATAAAGGAGGCTGGGAATTAACTATTAAATTCCTTCCTCTGAATATTAAAATCCGAACCATAATTTTTGATTTTCCAGAAATTATGGTTCGGATTTTTCCTTTTTCAATTAATTTTGTCCCTGCTTGAGCTACTAACTTTCCCAATTTTGTTAAATTCATAGCCATTAGTGTTAATCCGGTGTCATTTTCCACAGCTCGTTGCCCACGTAAATGTGTTCGATCCCTCTTCATGTGACCGAAAACGGGTTCAACGTCGTACTTACGTCGACGATAAATTGCCTTACCTTCGTCACTTGAGAGGGTTGCTTTAACTTTAGCTTTATAGTAATTCCAAGTTGGATTAACTTGCATATAGCGTTGACGTCCACTTGGTGTTTTCGCTAATTGATCTAATTGTACTGATAATTGATGTTTATCTGCCCGATAAAGTTTAAAATCACGTTTAAATCCATATTTATCAATTCTTCGACTGTAACGATAAAAACTAAAACGAACTCCTAGATGGTCAATGTAATAATCATCTTCGGCATTATATTGCCAGTTTTGTGATTTAGTTGGATCAGTTTTGTATTTTCGTTTCTGTTCCTTTTGGTAAGTCGTATATGGAATAACAGGCTGTTTTTCAAACTGATCAATAATTGTCGTGTAATTATATTCACTACCATACCCTGCATCAGCCACGATATGATCAAAGAAATCTAAAGAATGAAATTGAGCAAGAAATGGTACTAATGTTCTAGTATCTGTCGGATTAGAATACAAGGCATAATCAAGAACAAATTGATTGTGGGTAGCGATTTGTAAGTTGTATCCAGGTTTCAATTCTCGGTTTTTCATTGGATCTTCTTTCATACACATGAATGTGGCATCATGATCTGTTTTTGAAAAGCTATTGCGGCCCTTAAAGATATCTTCTGCTTCTTCATACTTATTAGCACGAGGTATAAAGTCTTCTTTTAATTGTCGACGAATCTTTTTTAAGAAACGGCATCGTCGTTTCTTAACTGAACCACTCTTGATTACTTTAGGTTCTTGAGCTATTTCTTCATTCAATTCACTGATTTTATCATCAATATTTTCAGCCATAAGAGCCATTCCATTAGCGGTTCCCACTAGTTCTGAACTCATCGCTTTAACTACCCGTTTTTCGACTAAATCTTCGTAAAGTTTGATTGTTTTTTCTTTTAATTTTGCATGATATTTTTCAACAGCTCGACGCCAAGTAAATGAATACTTATTGGCATCTGCCTCAAGCTTTGTCCCATCAATAAAGAAAGCATCACTTTGAATTAGTCCGTGATCCTTTAATGCCATCGTAAAGTACACAAAAGAACGTTTGATTAAATTATTAGCGTGTTGACTTTGGCGAAAATTATTAATTGTATAGTAACTATAGGTATGATCACGTGCCAACCAACGCATTGGTAAATTCTCTTCAAGCATCAACTCAATTTTCCGACCAGAATAAGTTTGACGTGAATAGGCAAATAATAAAATTTTAAGCATAATCGCTGGATGAGAAAGTGGGCGACCGGTAGTCGCTACTTTGTCATCCAATAAAACTTCTTGTGGAATCGAATCTACAAAAGCATCAATCATACGTACAATATGTCTTGATGGAACATTATAATCATAATTTAGTACGAATTCTGTTTGCCCTGTGATATAATTTTGATACATGAAAATCGCTCCTCTTTGTTTTTAGGGGTAATTACATCATATCAGGAACGATTTCCTGTGTACATAAAAATCCGTACAATGAATATTTGTAGAATTCATTGTACGGATTTTTATTTTCAACTAGGAGTTTTTTCCCGGCCTCAATTTCTTTTCTCCCATTATAAAATCCTTCCCTTATATTGAGCTAACCTACTTTTAATTATATTCTGTGTAGAACAGAATGACATGCCTAATTCTGCAAAATAAAGCACTTTTTTGTAAATAGTCAGGGAGATATCATGAATCAGTCAACTTTTCAGCTACTTGGTAATGTTGCTTCAGCAGATTTCTACCTTTGTGAAGGCAGTGATATTACTTTAATATCTGATAATAATGCCTATAATATGAAAGCTTTAGCCCAAGAAGCGCTCAAACTGCGTGGTCCTAATTCTTTGACCGTTATTGATTTAAACAACTTCTACGTTGGTATGATCCCTATTGATCATAATCAGATATTGACCATGATTCCTCATATTAACACCACCAATATCCCATTCAATTATCAGAAAATCACTAATTTTATCGGGTCTAGAATTTTTGGTGTTGGAAAGTATTTCCATTCCAAAAGTACTAGGCCCTAATTTAAAAAGCCATTGATAATGGATCAAAAGCGGCCAATAGGGTATACTACTATTACCAATCCAGTAACTGGGGATATTATTTCTGACACTTGGACACCAGCCCAAAAGTTCGCTCCAGAATATTCTCCTAAAGTCGACGGTTTCTATGCGGACTTTTCTTCTGTTGGTGGGAATGAGAATGTTACGCAAAATACGCCAGATACTACCTTTGTGGTTAAATACACTGGACCAAATGAAAGTGTTGAACACCAAACGGTTACCCAGACTGTTCATTATGCATACAAAGATGGGATTAATGAAGGTCGTCCAACTCTTCCAGCAGATAATACAATTACTGTTGACTTTACGCGTACAATTGTTAGAGATCCATGGACGGATGAAGTGATTTCTAATACATGGAGCCCTGCTCAAACAATTAATCCAGTAGAAAGTCCAACAATTGAAGGCTTTACACCGGATCATGCGGAGATTCCAGGAAAGACAATTACTTATGATAGCGAAAATCGTGAGTATGTTGTTAAATATACTAAAGATGAAGAACCAAATAAGCCAACTCCGGAAGAACCGACACCTGAAGAGCCAACAACACCAGAACCAGAAAAGCCCAATGAACCTGCTGAGAAAACGCCAACACCAAGTCAACCACAACCAACAAAGCCAGTCGAAGTACCTAGTGAAACACCTGCTATTAACCAAGTAGTTTCAACTAAACCAGTTGCCCCTAATAAAGAAGCGAATAATACGCTTCCGCAAACCGGTAATCAAGATTCAACTGCCATTATTGGTTTAGGCCTTGTAACTGCTTTTGCTAGTCTCTTTGGTTTTGGAAAACGAAAGAGTGAAAAGTAATTAATAACAAAAAGAGTGAATAGAGAGTAACCTTTTTATGAGGTTATTTTCTGTTCACTCTTTGTTTATACAAATTTCGAGGATGTGGCTCGCCCCTTTATTTCGTGTTTAACGTGTTTTGGCATGTCATCAATCATTTCAATAACATGAGGATCATCTAAAGCATAGTAAACGCGTGTCCCTTCTTTATGGCGACTGACTAACTGGTAGCGATATAAAATACCGAGCTGTTTTGAGACGATCGGTTGCGCAAGATGAAGATCATTAACGATTGTTTTAACATCAGCCTCACCGTCATAGTGCCGAAGATAATATAAGATGTTTAAACGCGTACTATTGCTTAGGACTTTATAGATTTTAGCAGCTTCATCAATAAAGACTTGTATAGAAGACAATGGTTGCTGCTCCTCCTTTTAATCGGTTTAGTAATTATTATACCAAACTAAAGAAGGTGAATAAGGTGGGTAATTAATCCACTGTCCCAAAAAACATAACAACCAACACCGATATAGATAACCTTCATTAAGATTTCGCTATAATGTTGCATTGCTTGCTTAATTAGTGGAATATTACCAATTCCCTTAATGAGAATCACAATCGCAATTGAAAGGACTGCGATAAAAAGAAGTGACTGAGTAAATTGTTGGAAGGTAAGATTCGTTAAAATTGGTAAGAAAATTGAGAGGTTGCAACCAGTGCAAACTGCTAGATAAGTTATTAATGTAGTAATAATTGGGCCGTGTTTTTTGGTATGGGTTGGGGCTTCATCGTTGTCATGGAGAGCCATGTAAATAGGCAGGCTCCCCAGTATTCCTAAAATCCATTCTGGGAGGAAAATGGCGAGTGTTTTTCCTAGTAAAAAGCTGATGGTAACCAGAACAAGAAGGGCGCCGAGATATCCAATGATTACATCACGAAGGTTATACTTTTCGAGTAAAAAGATTAAGATGAAAAAGAAATCGAGGTTTACAGCAAGAAATGTGATAAAAATAATCCACCAATTCATAATTAATTCTCCTATATATCAAATTCAATATACTCAATATATATCGAATTTGATATATAGTCAAACTATCCTTCAAAATAAGTATAAAGTTTCTCAGGGGTAAGAAATTTTCGTTGCTCTGCATTAAAATCTGCTTTGATTTCACCATCTTTAAGCACGATTAGACGATTTCCATACTCTAAGGCATCTTCAAGGTTATGGGTAATCATTAAGGCAGTTAAATGATCTTTAGTGATCCGTTCATTAGTAGCGTGTAATAAATTTAGACTTGTATGCGGGTCAAGAGCAGCAGTGTGTTCATCTAGCAAAATAATGTCAGGTCGTTTGATTGTTGCCATCAAAAAGCTTAATGCTTGCCGTTGTCCCCCGGAAAGGGCTCCAGTAGCTGTATTCATGCGATTCTCAAGACCGTTATTCATTGTTGCAGCTAGCTTGGTGAAACGGTCCATATTACTTTTGAGCTTCCGTGGAATAAGATGGCGACGTTCACCACGTTTAGTTGCTAATAGCATATTTTCAGCAACTGTCATTCGCGCAGCCGTCCCTAGTTTTGGATCCTGAAAAACACGGGATAGGAAGGCCGTTCGCTGTTCTTCTGTCGTATTGGTAATATCTTGTCCATTGTGCAAAATTTTTCCTTCGTCAGCGTGTAGGTTTCCGCCGATGACATTAAAAAGGGTCGATTTACCAGCACCATTCGTTCCAACGATCGTAATGAAGTCTCCCTCATTAATTTTAAGGTTTAAGCCCTTAAGAATAGTTGTTTCACTCGATGTGCCCTTATTAACAATGGTTTTGACGCCTTGTAATTCTAAAATAGGTTTATTCATGAGGCCGGACTCCCTTCAAAATTGGCTTTTTAAGGTGAATGCGTTCTTCAAGTTGTGGCAACATCATGCAGATTGCAAGGACAACTGAGGAGATAAGGTTGAGGTCATTGGCGGAGAAGCCAAGTTGTAGCACAGCAAGTAAGATAATTCGGTAAATGATACTACCAAGAGTAACGGCGACAAGTCGCTGGTTAAGCGTTAATTCACCAAAGGCTACTTCACCAATAATGATTGAGGCAAGGGCGATAACAATCGTTCCAATTCCCATATTAATATCAGCATACCCATTATTTTGAGCAATCAAAGCACCGCAAAGGCCAACGATTCCGTTTGACACCATTAGGCCGATGATGACCATTGTGTCGGTATGAATCCCAAATGATTTTGCCATCACCGGATTATCACCAGTTGCGATAAAAGCCTGTCCATAGTCAGTTGAAAGGAAGAAGATCAGGATTACAGTAATAATTGCAATCGTAACTACTCCCAAGAAGACACTATCAAAGTATTGGGGTAAACTTCGCATGAATTCACCACTAAAGAGGGTCTTTTGGCCAAGCAATGAAACGTTTGATTTACCCATAATGCGGAGGTTAACGGAGTAGGCGGCGGTCATAGTTAGAATTCCGGCTAACAAACTTGGAATTTTTCCTTTAGTGTAGAGCAATCCAGTGATCAAACCAGCGAGCATTCCAGCACCAATCGCAATTAGAGTTGCCAGAAAAGGATTGATACCATGTGTGATTGCAGCAACAGCACTGGCGGCACCAAGAGGGAACGTTCCTTCAACAGTCATGTCAGCAAAATCAAGAATTCTAAAGGTTAGGTAAAGACCAAGACCAAGTAAAGCCCATAATAGTTCTTGACCGATTGATGATACAATTAGATTCATTTGTAAACCTCTCCTTTCGTTTCTGCATCCTTTTCAAATTGAGCGGGAATTTGTAAATTAAGTTTTCGAGCCTGCTTAATGTTGAGAACAGGAGTCCCGTGCTTCATGTACTCAATCGGGGTATCAGCTGGCTTTGACTTGCCCTTGAGGATTGCGACCGTCATCTTTGCACCTTGGACACCTAAAGCACGTTGATTAACACTGTAAGTTGCAACGCCGCCTTGCTTAACCATTGTGTCAGTTGCCGGGAAGACTGGCTTATTAGCGGCATCGGCATTCTT
The DNA here is from genome assembly GCF_003072625.1 of Limosilactobacillus reuteri. Classification (NCBI taxonomy): domain Bacteria; kingdom Bacillati; phylum Bacillota; class Bacilli; order Lactobacillales; family Lactobacillaceae; genus Limosilactobacillus; species Limosilactobacillus reuteri. Next base: position 1,893,251 of record NZ_CP027805.1, on the reverse strand, counting down.
AACTAAGGTTTGCATTGCTCCAGCGATTGTATTATCTGTTGGTACAATTACTGCGTCGACTTGGCTAAGCATTTGCTCGGAAACCTGATTTAGATCGTTACTGTTAGCAATTGAATAGGCCTTCAAATTAATATTCATCTTGCGACATTCACGTTTGATTTGGTGGTAACCGGCTACTGCTGAAGCATCACTTGAAGTGTAGATGACTCCCAGTGTTTTCATTCGCGGCATGAATTGCTTGATCAAATTGAGTTGTTCGCGAATTGGTGCTTGGTCAGATACTCCAGTAATATTGCCACCAGGATGCTGATTATTTTTAACTAATCCAGCTGCTTTTGGATCGGTAACAGCACCAAGGACAATTGGTGTTTTGGTAGTAGAATTAGCTAACGCTTGAGCAGCAGGGGTCGTAATTCCAAAAAGAACAGTTGAGTTATCATCAACGAGTTTTGAAGCCATTGTTTTAAGATTACTTTGGTCACCATTCGCGTTTTGATACTCAATCTTGATGTTCTTACCGTTGTGGTAACCTTCCTTTGCTAATTCATCAACATATCCTTTATAAATTTCATCCAACGCGGGATGGTGCATTAAAGTTAATACACCAACTTTTGGAATTCGCTGCTTAGTTACGAACCCATTATTTTCTCTAAAGAATGCGAAACAAAGGAAAGCGATAATAATTGCAATTAAACTATACATTCTTTTCATCTAAAATCTCACCTCACAAAATAATAAAAAACGAGAGCCCACATGACGGACCCTCGCTTTTTGAAAGGCAAAATAAAAGTCCGCATGTGGATCCATGCGGACTGAAATGAACATCAAACTCAGCCGGCACAGATGCAATCTGTTCTTCAGGTCGCATCCATGACGAAACAACCTGAATCACCGGCTTTGCCAACGAGTATTAACGTTGATAGTTTGATATACGTTCATTATACTTACTCCCTACTTAATTAATTGTTGTTAAGTATAACCAATGATAATAAAGCTGTCAATATAATTATTAAAATTTGCTAAGAAAAAAGAGTAAGGTAGAAGAAAATCCTCTATCTTACTCAATAATTAATACTACTCGTATCTTAGTTCATGCTGATGTAGAAACTAGGAGTGTAGTAGTTGATGTTACCACTTTGGACATTTTGACCTGGTGCAGGAGCTTGGATGTAGCCACTATTACCAGTAGCGATTGCAACGTGGTAAGGAGCACTATCTGGACCCCAGAAGTAAAGGTCACCACTTTGAGCGTTTTGAATATCGTATTGGTGGGTACCAAGGTTAGTTTGTTGGTAAGTAGTCCGGTAGTTTGAACCAAGACCATATGAATATTGAACTAATCCTGAGCAGTCAAAGCCGCCTGGTTGATTACCACCCCAAACATATGGAGTACCAATTTGTGCTTGAGCAATAGCAACCGCATTAGCAGTAGAACCATTACCTTGGCCAGCAGCAGTTGAAGTTGCTGGAGTAGCAGTTACAGCTGCAGTACTTTGAACAGTAGTGTTACTTTGGGGAGTAGCGACTGCTTCAGTAGCAGCGTATGTAGTTTGTGTTGGAGCTGCAGTGTTAGTAGTAGCCGCTAAAGTAGTAACGTTGTTGTTAGTATTTGCAGCACTAGTTTGGGCAACATTAATAGTAGCAGAAGCAGCACTTACTTGGGCTGGAGCTTGGGATGCAACACTAACTTGAGCAGCAGTATTGTTATCAGAAGCAGATACGACTGTTGTTGGTTGTGCTTGATCGGCTACGTTGCTTGCGTTTGTGGTAGAAACAGCTGGCGTAGTTGAGGTAGCTGTTGTTTCAGTAGTTTCAACCGCTGCTTGACTAGCAGTAGCGTTATCAGTTGCAGTAGGTGCAGCAACAGTTGCAGCAGCAGAAGCAGCACTGATAGCAGAAGATGGGATAACTAATTGTTGACCAACGTAAATTACGTTAGGGTCAGCTAATTGGTTAGCAGTAGAAATTGAATCAACAGTAGTAGCGTATTGTTGAGCGAATCCCCATACTGTATCTCCTGATTGTACTTGAACTTGTGTGTCAGCACTTGCGGTGTTAGCAACAGCTAATGCACCAGCAGCACCTAAGGCAGCAGCAAGGACTTTTGACATTATTTTTTTCTTAGCGATAATTATTCACTCCTAAATTATTATTTATTTTTCTTTTATGCATGCAACTAATTTGTGCACTCTTTTACTATATGATGATATTGTGAAGAAGATATGAAAAATCTCTTAAGGGTGGCGCTTGTTACATAATTGTTAAATTGTTGTAATAATTTTCTCTTCAAATTATTGGAATAAAAATTCTCCATGCGGAACAAAGCGCTGTGACTGCGGCGTATAGCAAAAGTGGTTGGAAATTAATCTTAGGTTGTTTTTCTTTAACTAAAATCAATTCGATCAATTTTTTTATTCCTTATAATTAAAGAGATATTATTAAGGTATCTACATTGGCATATGGTATTATGACTAGATACAATTATTCTTCCCGAGAAGGGAATTATTATGACGAAATCTAATGATGAGATTCAAAGGGAAATGAAAGAGCTTAGAAGCGATTTTTGTATTTATTCATTTTTGATAATACTAACAATTGCTGGGTTTTGTTTAAGACATATGATTCCGTGGAGCTGGTTAAACGCAATTGTTAATTTTTTGTTTATAGGCTCTGTGTTTGAATTGGGGCGCTCAATTGATAAGTATTTAAAATTGAGAAAACAACTAAAATAAAATCGAGAAATATGTTAGTCAAAATCAATATCAAGTTGAAATTGGCGGTCAAAACTAACTTTTCAATTATTATTTGTCATTGAAAAGCTCACTCATTGCGTCATCAGTATTATCAAAGGTTTTTGCAGTATCTGGAATAATTCCTTTTTCTTCAGCATACGCACGAACTATTGCCTTTATTTTTTGGAAATATAATTACTTATGTATCAATAGAAGGCTAGTAATAACGATAATAATAAATAAAACTAACCAATATTTTTGATGTAAGTGATTTTGAGTTACTTTTTTGTCATTAGGATCGCTTTTAATTTGATGTATTTCCTAAGTACCCATCAATATTCCGTAGACAATGCCACTGAAAATAGTACTACTAATTGTAGAAGGTTCTGTAAGTAATGGAATTAGGGCTCCTCTATTAGACAGCCAATCAATAAGGATTGTTAATCCATACATTACAATTGCAAAGTAAATTCCTAAGCCAATTGCTCTTTTAATAAATTTTTGTTTAGTCTTGCCCTCCCGTTTGGCTTCAATATCAATTTCTGTTAAATGATGGCGTTTAGTTTCATATAGAATATAGCCTAAAGAAGCGAAAACAGTTAATAGTAGGACGCTTACTACGATATCAAGAATAAGTTCAGAATTATTAGTACTAAGCATTAAAAGGCTAGCAATAAAACTTAATAATATATTTATTGATAACCCGTGGTGCTAGTTAATTTTTTCCTAGAGGAAAATGTCTAAACATGTTGGTAAATCAACAAAAAAACGCATATAGTAGTCTCAAAACTCCCAAGAAATGAGGACTACTATATGCATTCATCAAAATATACTGAACATTATACAGATACTTTTATAACATTCAAGGAAATTATGAGAACTGTTTCTAACGTATACCACAATTGTGTACCAGATAAGATTAAAAACCAAAGAAATACTGATCAACTGAAGCAACGCGATACAGTGATTATTGCTTGTGTTATATGGGGCATAATTAATGGCTATACTAGCCAAAGAGCCACGTATAGAGCGGTTTGTTCCGTCCTATTTCCTAATGGTGACTTTCCTAGTAGGAGTCGATTCACTCGCTTAAGTTCAAACTTAGCTTACACTATCAAGATTATTCGATACTTTTTCATCAAGAAGCTCACCAAATATGAACTAGTCGGAATTATAGATAGTTTTCCTAGTCCATTATGTAAACCAGTTAGAAATAGACAAGCAAAACTATTGAATCAAATAGCCAAAGTTGGCTATAACTCAACAAAAAAAATCTTATTTTTATGGTCTTAAAATTCATATGATCGTTACTAAGACTGGCTTTCCGATTACTTACTCAATTACGAATCCAGGTGTCCATGACGTGAAAGTGTTAGAGACTTTATCGGAAGAAGCGAATCTTCCCAATATCCTAGGGGACAAAGGATATATTAGCCATAAAATCCATGAAAAGCTTGCCCTTAAGGGCATTACTATATCCGTTCCGCCACGTAAAAACATGGATAAATCAGAAAAACTAGACCACAGCTTACTTGGAAAACAAAGAAAAACAGTTGAGACTGTTTTTTCTTCCTTAGAAAAATTAGGTTGTCAAAATTTCAACTCACGTTCTGTTAAAGGGCTAGAGAGTAGATTTGAAAGCATATTACTGGCTTACAGTGTTCTATTAAGTCGAGCACAACGACGTTTTGAAGGAACTTTGAGATATTCTTTAGGATATTAAAATTAACTAGCACCACGGGTGGGTGATTTATAGTATACTATGTCAAAAGGAGGAGTTAGATGAACAATCAAATCACACTAGCGTATTTAGATTATGATGATCTAGATGCTTTACAAGTTGTAAGTGTTGTCAGTTTTTATGAATCGTTTATCGATGGCGCAGATCCACTTGATATGCAAGAATATTTACAGACACAATTGACAACTGAAATATTGGCAGTAGAATTGGCACAGTCAACCAGTAAATTTATTGGTATTAAGGATCATCAAATACTCATTGGTTATACGAAAGTCAATGATGAAAAAGATGCTATAGAGATTCAACGGATCTATCTGCTCAAAGATTATCAAAACAAAGGGTTAGGGCAACGGTTACTCGATGAAGCGAATCGTTATGCTAAAACGAAACAAAAACGTTATTTACGTTTGGCTGTTTATGAAAAAAATCATGCAGCTATTCGTTTTTATGAACGTTATGGATTTAAAAAAATCGGGATCAAACATTTTCTTTTAGGAAAACAAGATCGTATTTGTCCGATTTTAGAAAAAGAAATCTAAAAAAAACGTCCTCACTTTTGGCTATAATGCCCTCTGAGTATACAGATGAAATAGAAAATTCATCTTATACTCGGAGGGCTTTTTCTATGGGAAGAAAATCTAAATACTCAGCAGAGGAAAAACTCTTAATCCTCAATGAAGTTTTACGAAATGGAATCCATAAGGTAATAACTAAGTACAAGATTAGCCAAAAAACTATCAGGCGGTGGAGTCTTCTATACAAGTATCAGGGAATGCCAGGACTTCAAACAAGTCATCATAATCAAAGCTACTCTAAAGAATTTAAAAACTCATTGGTTGAACAATATCAACAAACAGATGAGGCATTAGATTTATTTGCGATAAAACACGGTTTACGATCTCAAAGGCAACTAGAACAATGGATTATCCGGTATAATGAATCTAACTTAAAGGCCTATACGCCAAGAAAGCGAGATTCAAAAATGAGTGGACGAAAGACTGACTTTGAAGAACGACTTACTATCATTGAAGAGTTGATTAAGCATGATGTGAACTACAATTGGGCAGTTGAAAAGTACCATATTAGTTACCAACAAGTTTATGGCTGGTATCAAAAGTATCGCAAAAGCGGTAATGACCCAGAATCACTTCGTGATCGCCGAGGCAAAGCTAAGCCAGAAGAGAAGTGGACGGAAGTTGACCGACTCAAGGCAGAAAATCGCTTATTAAGGGCTCAGCTAGAAAAGCAAGAGATGGAGATTGCGTTCGCAAAAAAATTAACAGAAATACGCAATCGGGAGGTGGAAAAGGACTCCGGTACCAAGCCATCAAAGAACTAAATCAAGAAAATGGATGGTCAATTAGCCAGTTGTGTAAAATAGCTGATTCTTCGCGAGATGGTTATTACAAATGGCTCAATCGAAAGCCAAGTCGATATCATAATGAGCAAGCAGAGTTACTTGAAGCGATTGTAGAGTTAGAAGAAGAACATAATTGGACGCTGGGATATTTAGCGATGACTACACAGTTAAGCTTTGAAAACCGTTTAAGCTTTACCGCTGGATTAAAACGAATAACTAATTGCATGCGTAAGCATGGAATTAGAGCAAATATTAGGAAGAAGAAGCGCAATCGAATTCAACGCCATGAAGAATACATCAATGACAACTTATTGCAGGGACAATTCGACCGTGAAACTAAAAATGAAGTGTGGGTTACCGACACAACGGAAGTTGCCTACGGCGAACACACACTTCATAAAGTACGAGTACACGTTATTTTAGATTTATATGGTCGTTACGCTTTAAGCTACAATATTTCAGACACAGAAACTTCATCAGCAGTAATTGAAACCTTTAATCGTGCTTTTACGGTTGAACCTGATGCGCAACCAATGGTCCATACTGACCGCGGATCAGCTTACTGCTCAAGTATGTTCAACGACTACTTAGCCTCTAAAAATTGTATTCATAGTATGTCACACCCCGGTCATCCTTGGGAAAACTCCCCCATAGAGCGTTGGTGGAATGACTTCAAGCTAATCTGGATTAACAAACATAATCGTCCTAAGACGCTAGCAGAGCTAGAACAGCTCGTCAAAGGAGCCATTGAATACTTTAATACCAAACGCGCTTACACAAGCAAAAACGGCTTGACCGCGGAACAATTCCGCAATCAAGCCTCCTAAAATTTTTATCTATTTGATCTGTATACTTGACGGGACATAGTGCCGTCCAAGGTAATGCCCATCTGATCCAACACTAAACAAGGTACCACCACGTGAAAGATATAAATCGATGACATATTCATATAGCGCTAAATTGTCATACAAGTAAGCGCTCTTATCATTTAATTCGAATGCCAATTTATTTTTGATTACTTGATCTAGAATCGGTAAAAACTGCGCTTCATATTGTTTAAATTCAGCAACGGATAGACCAAATACCCGAAAACTATAGTCAAAATGAGCAAAGACATCTGCTTCTATAACAACTAGTGCTTCTGAAAGTTGTGCAAAATACTGAGGAATCACAATAGCAGGATCCATATCTTTGGCTTCATCATCTAAATAATCAAATTGACCATTATGATGCACACTGAGTAATTTTAAATCGTAATCTTTATCGGCTAAATAGTCGATGATCCGATCCTTTTCAGAAGCGATGTAACCGATTTCGATGCCTTTTAAAACACAATTGCCAAAACGCTTATTTAAGCTATCGATTGTTTGACTGTACATTTCATAATCGGGGATATCATCGACTTTAGTAACAGGATTGGCTAAGACAAAATGTTCAGTTGTCACGACGTAACCATCGTAGTTTGTTAAATAGTCCTCATTTCTTGGGAGTTTTGAGACTACTATATGCGTTTTTTGTTGATTTACCAACATGTTTAGACATTTTCCTCTAGGAAAAAATTAACTAGCACCACGGGTTTATTGATAATAAAAATATGGCAATATTATTACCGATTCGATTGAATTCGTTGCGGCGATATTCATCTAATGGTCCATGAATACCGTAAAACCACTTAATGATTTTGGTGCTGATTGTTTCTTTCATTCTTGCGTTCCTCCCAAAATAGTGAATTAAGATCAGTGTTTAATGCTTTAGCTAAATTAATACAAAGTTCTAACGAGGGATTATACTTATTATTTTCAATTAAGTTGATAGTTTGCCGAGCTACTCCAATTTTTTGAGCTAGCTTTAACTGGGATAATCCTTGATCTTTTCGAAATTGTTTAACACGGTTCAAATATTGCCCCTCCCTGTGACACATATATATGACATCTATGCTAGGGATTCTATCATTACTTAAATTCTATGTCAATTATATATAACAAACATAAATAGACATAGAAGTACATTGTTGTTTCCATGTCCAATAAATATGATTATTCTAGTAGCAAGTTAGCTGAAGGAATCTATATTCATATAGTATTTCTTCAATATACGCCGTTTGTAAAATTAAGTTAGAAAAATAGAAAAGCCATTTGTGGTAGACTTTTGAATACCCCTAAACAAAAGAAAGGAAACCACAAATGACTTACACCCATCTTACCACAAACGAGCTGACAATCATCGCCCATTCTTTCGTGCAAAAGCTTAAAGCGTACCGAGTGGCCCAAATGATCAACCGTTGCGCCGAAACCGTACTCAGTTGTCACTGGCTGAACTCACTTATATCAACGACAAAATTGCCCAGGGGTGGACGCCTGATACCATTATTGGGCGCGCTGAGCGCCCAATTAGTTGTAACCGGCGAACTCTTTACCGGATGTTTGAACGTGGCCAGTTCGGCTTCGATGTCCGTTCCTTGCCGATGCGAGGTAAGCGGCACCCGAATGGCTATGTCGAGCGCCGCGGGAAGGCTGGCCAATTGGGGCGAAGTATTCACGAGCGTGCCAAGGACTTTCCGCACTATGCCACTGAATTTGGGCACCTTGAAGCTGATACCGTCCAAGGCAAAAAGCACCAAGGGGCGGTAATGACCCTGACCGAACGCCAATCGAAGGTCGAAATTGTACTCAATGTGCACGAAAAGACGGCTGATGCGATTAACCAACACTTAAGTCAGTGGCTTCGGAAATTCCCGCGGTACTTCTTCAAATCGATTACCTTTGACAACGGAAAAGAATTCGCCGGCTGGCGCGAGATTGCCAATCAATTTGACCTTCACACTTACTTTGCCGAGGTTGGTGCTCCCAATCAACGAGGGCTGAACGAAAACAACAACGGTCTTTTACGCCGGGATGGCTTAACGAAACAGCTAGATTTCCGCAATCTTCCTGATGAATTGGTAACCCAACTGATGAGTAAGCAAAATAACCTGCCCCGTAAATCACTAGGCTATCGAACTCCATATGAAGTATTCATGTCTTACGTCACTGATGAGCAACTATTTTCTTTCTAACTTAAATTGACATTTCGGGTTCCTAAAAAGAACGGTTTTACATGCTCGCTATAAAGAATAGCTATTCCAAAAGTAATTAAAAAGGAAAATGTACAAAAATTAACGATGAGAGAATTATAATCCACTAAATAATTTGTCAGTAAGAAAAATAATCTCTCCATTATGAAGAATAATCCCTTAAAAACACTAAAAGCATTATAAGCCTTTCCTTGATCTAAATATTTTTTCAAATCTTTGTCTCCTTTAATCAAAGCGTCAATTGAGATTTTATATATGTCACTAATCTTAACGAGTGTGTCTAAATCGGGATAACTTTTTCCTTGCTCCCAGTTGGAAATTGTTTGCCGATTGACATGTAATTTTTCGGCAATTTCAGCTTGAGTAAAGCCTAAATTATTGCGTTGTTTTTTGATATAGTTTCCGAATTCCATTATGGTGCTCCTGTATTTTTGGATAAGTATATGAAATTTATTAAGCAAAAACTAGCAAGGGTTTGTTGCATGCTTGTTATATCAATAGTTTTGGTAAATAACTTACTTGCTGGAATTATCCCAATAAATTGAAGCTCGTGCCTAAAATATGATAGTATGGATAGCGGTTTTGGCTCGTAATAAGTAAGAAAAAGAGGAGAGAATATAATGGCAGTATTAGATGTTGAAGGACTGACAATGAGCTATGCCGACAAAAAGCTCTATGAAGATGCCAGCATTCAACTAGAAAAGCACGAACACATGGGGATTGTTGGGCAAAATGGTGCCGGGAAGAGTACCTTGATTAAAATTTTGATCGGAAAAACCCTCCCGGTCGATGGCACTATTAAATGGCAAAAAGGAGTCAAGATTGGATACTTAGACCAGTATGTGGATATTCCAGCGGGGATGACCTTGATTGACTTCCTTCATACTGCTTTCACGGATCTTTATCAACTTAATGACCAGATGAATAAGCTTTATGCGGATTATGCAGAAAAGATGGATGATGAGCTCCTCACCAAAGCAGGCCGAATTCAAGAAAAACTCGATGCTAATAACTTCTATGAAATTGAAATGGAAGTCGAGCGAGTAATGAACGGTTTGGGATTAACTGATATTGATAAGGATCATGTTGTCTCTGAGATGAGTGGGGGTCAGCGATCAAAGATTATCCTTGCCAAGATGCTATTGGAAAATCCAGATGTTATCTTACTAGACGAACCGACAAACTACCTTGATACGGCTCACATTGAATGGTTAATCGACTATCTTAATGATTTTGATGGTGCCGCAATGATCATCTCTCATGACTATGACTTCCTTGAACAAGTTACGAATACCATTTGTGATGTATCATTTGGTAAAATCACTAAATACCGGGGAAGTTTCCAACAAGCGATGCGTCAAAAGGAAGAGTGCAAGGAAGCTCAAGAGCGGGAATATGAGAAGCAGCAAGTAGTCATTGAAAAGGCACAACGGTTTATTCGGAAAAACAAGGCCGGTTCAAAGTCGACTATGGCTAAGTCACGGGAAAAAATGCTTGCGCGGATGAAAAAGATTGATCCACCCGAAGATAATCTAAAAGCAACTTTCCATTTTCCATATGAAAATACTGGATCAGCGAATGCGTTGCGGGTAGAAAAATTATCAGTTGGTTATAACCGACCATTACTAGCGCCAGTAACTTTCTCAATGACAATGGGTGAAAAATTATTGTTCACTGGATTTAACGGGGTTGGTAAGTCGACTTTGATTAAATCAATTTTAAAGAAAATTCCAGCGTTGGGCGGAACAGCAACTTTCTCCCCATCAGCCCGGATAAATTACTTTGACCAAGATCTGGAGTGGGATGACCCAACCCTTACGCCACTGCAAACTATTCAAAATATGTTCCCAACGATGCAGCCACGGACGATTCGGACAAAACTTGCGCGTGCCGGAATCAATGCCGCCAACACGATGAAGGAAATGAACCTTTTATCAGGGGGCGAACAAACAAAAGTTAAGTTGGCAATCCTTGAATTAACCCCATGTAATTTCCTCATCATGGACGAACCGACAAATCACCTGGATGATGAAACTAAGGAAGGTTTGAAGAAAGCTCTGCAAGATTTCCCGGGAAATTTAATTTTAGTTAGTCACGAACAAGGATTCTTTGAAGGATGGCTTGATAAGATCCTGAACGTTGAAAAACTTAGCTTGAAATAGAAATATATGAGACAATGAATTCAAAAAGGAGGGGAAACGAGTGCCCTATTCAATTTCTGAAATCATTGTCTTATTTTTTACCTATTCATTTATTGGCTGGCTATGGGAAACCTGCTACTGCTCGATTAAGGACCATCATTTTGCCTACCGCGGATTCTTATTTGGTCCTTATTGTCCGGTGTACGGATTTGCCGTTACAACGATTTTGATTACTACCTATCCGTTCCAAGATAATATTTTTCTGCTATTCGTAGTAGGGTTTATTGTGGCTTCGATCTTTGAATATGTCGCAAGTTGGTTGCTCGAAAAACTTTTTCATATGAATTTATGGGACTATTCGCATCTAAAAGGAAACATTCAAGGAAGAGTTGCTCCCCAAATTTCATTTTTCTGGGGGATTGGCGTTGTTTTGCTGGTTAAGTTTGTTCAGCTATTTATTCAACAGATTATTAATTGGGAAGAATCATGGACCCACGGGATGCTTGCACTGATTATCGTCCTGGTAATGGGAACTGATACTATCCTCAGCGTTATTAGTGTGGAAAAATTCCATATTACAACTCAGCAATGGGATGAACGAGCAGCCGCGTACAGAAAGAAATTGCTGAATCGACTTGAAAAAGCAGTTCCTAAGGATAAATTGGCAATTAAAGATCACCTTCAAGATTGGCAACGGCATTTTGCTCAACATCTAAACAAAGAGGGAGCTGGCAAGCAATTGAGTTGGAATCATCGCCGACTAATCAAGAGCTTCCGTAAGATGAAGATTACTGATAGTAAATACTTTAATAACTATAAAAATGATCTTAAAAGTAAATAAGATTATTGTAAATTCTCGCTTTCTCATGGTGAAGTGGTTATAATAGCGTCAAATTCATAAAAAGGAAAGACACATCATGAAAAAAGAAACAAAAATCATTTGTGGAAGTGTGCTTGCGTTTTTGATTATTTTATTTGGGATTGTGGCGATTATTATCCACGAATCTCCCCAAATTCAACGTGAGACCCACCCGACAGATATAACCGTCAATGAATTTGTTCGTCAGATTGCACCAGCTGCTCAACGTGAACAGAAGAAATATCATATTCCGGCAAGTATTACTATTGCACAAGCAGGACTTGAATCTAACTGGGGTCGGAGCCGGTTAGCAAATAAATACAATAACTTATTTGGAATTAAAGCTAACAGTGATGACGAAAAGGTGCAAATGTATACTACCGAAAATATTCGGGGTAAAAATGTTCAAGCAAAACAATACTTTACAGTCTACAATAGCTGGGCTGATTCAATTAATGCGCACACATTGCTCATTGTAAATGGAACTGCTGATAATCATGCACGTTTCCATGGAGTACAAACAGCAAAAACTTATCAACAGGCAGCTTACGAATTACAGCGGAATGGTTACGCAACCGATCCAGATTATGCCAGCAAGCTGATCTATGCGATTAAGAAGTTTAATCTTGCCCAATACGATAATGTTAAATAATAATTTAAAAGCGTGAGAAACGACTCTTATAATGAGCTATTTCTCACGCTTTTTTAACCTATAAAACACTTATTAATGTACTTCGCTTTGCATACTGGTGGAAGTAACCCGTTGATGACGGTACCAGTGAACTAAGAGACCAAGGACTAAGCCGACAAGTGCTGGAACAAGCCAGAATAATCCCATACTTGCAAGTGGTAAGTTATTTCGCAAAGCGGCAACAGATAAACCAAATGAACTTTGGCTAACAACCGCTGGGAAGGCAACAACCATATCACCGAGAGCTGGTACAACGGTGAAAAGGACCACGAAGAAGTAAACAACGCCATCACGGTTAAAGAGTGGTGATGTCACAGATAAAAGGATAAGCACCATTGATAATGGGTAAAGGAACATTAACATTGGTGTTGACCAAGCGATGATTTTGTCTAAGCCAAAATTAGCAGTAAGGAAAGAGGCGAGACAACTGAGGGCAAGCCATGCATGGTAGCTAACTTTTGGAAAGTGCTTATGGAAGTCTTGAGCAAAAGCAGCAACTAAACCAACAGCCGTCGTTAAACAAGTGACAGTTAACAAGAATGCTAGTACAACTTGTCCGAATGCACCGGCATAAGCATTAACTAATTGGTTAAAGGCAACTCCACCATCTGGGGAAGCTTTGAAACGACCAAGAGACATTGCGCCAAGAAGGATTAGTAATAAGTAGATAAAAGCAACGGCACCCATTGAAAGGACACCAGCTTTTGCAACAACTTTGGATACATCTTTTGCTGACCGTTGTCCCATAGAATGAACAGCGGTTACCACTGTTACCCCAAATGCAAGACCGGCAAGAGCATCCATAGTGTTGTACCCTTCAAGGAACCCGTTAGTGAGCGCACCGTGAACATAAGCACTAGTTGTCGGTGCGGTAGTAGGATTACCAAGCGGACGAGCAAAACCAACGACAAAGACAAGGAATAAAAGGGCTAAGAAGACGGGATTTAATACTTTTCCGATATTAGCTAGGATATCATTTTCCCGGTATGAGAAGAGGAAGGCTGCCCCGAAGAATAATGCTGAGAATAATAGCAAGGCAAGGGATTGATATTGTTTATCAACGAATGGAGCAAGACCAACTGTGAATGAGACAGTGGCAGTTCGTGGAGTACCGAACAATGGTCCGATCGTAGCGTGGATAAGAACCATGAATACTAAGGCAAAACCGACGCCAAGCGGACGACCGATATCAAAGACTCCTTCTGCACGCGTAACAGCAACGGCGAGAACTGATAGAAGTGGTAAAAGAACTCCAGTAATCAGAAAGCCAACTGCAGCTGGTCCCCAATGACTACCAGCTAATTGACCAAGGTGTAACGGGAAAATCAAGTTTCCGGCCCCAAAGAATAAACCGAAAAGCAATGATGCAACAACTAAATAGTTTTTGAATGTTAACTTGCGCGATGTTAAATCTTGCATGCTTTCTCCTCCTAATCTGATCCCAACAAAAAAGTCCCTTAGCCAAACTGGCTAAGGGACGCTGAGCGTGGTACCACCCTATCATTGTACTGCTATTGCTAACAATACCTCACACGTACGGCCATCATGGCGATACGCTGACACGATAATGGGTGTAACCACTACAGCTTACTGGTATTTAAGCTGTAGACTCGAAAGTGATCTTCAGTTAGAGTTAAAAACTGTCTCCTCACACCAAACGAGACTCGCTGAAGCTATCGTCTAACATACTCTTCTTTCTCATTGCGATCGAATAATTAAATTGTTGACATTAATATTAACTTATTTCTCATAAAAGTCAACAGTAAATTAAAATTTATTTATAATTTTTCAAATCTTCACTGCTTTCGGCGTATGCAGGATCACCATTTAATGCCCGGGCAATGGCTCGCTCAACAGCAGTATTAGAAGTAACATTTGCAATGGCGAGTGGCTTTTCATAACGTTTAGCATGATGGTTGGCGAGTTGACTAATCCGATGGTGAATTGCATCGATGCAGACAATCACAAAGTCCGCATCCCGAATTTCACGTTTTAATTTACTGCTGGAAACTTTTTCTTCTGCAGATGCGTCTAATCCGCGGAACAGACCGTGGTGTTTATCAACGACTGGTTTAAGGCCTTTAACCTTGCTACGGATTCCGGTAATAACAAGTACCTTTCGTTGATGGAGGTCATAATCAAGTTTCTTTTCATAATCATGACGAGGATTAGCAGGCTTTTTAACAACTTTTGGTTTAGCTGGTTGCTTGGTTGTATCATAATCTTGCTTTTCATGAATCCAGCGAATCGCGCCATCTTTGGCATCAGTTAGGCCATTTCCTCGATCATAGTAGGCAAAATCAATAACCATCCCCGGCTTAATATCGCGGCCCGGGTACTTAAAGGGATCAATTACAATGGTATTTTCTGGCGCTTTGTCAACGATTGAATTACCCTTAATTGTTTTACTCAGTTGAAGGACATCAGAACCGGGCACGCGTTTTAATTCACCGTATTCAATCACATTGACTTTTTCAGGAGTGTAATCGCTAAGGTGGTCACCGGTGATCCGTCGAATAATAGGAAGGCCACGGACCTTTTGCTCATAGTCTAGTTGGGCAATGTCGCCATCCTCAACGGAAAATGGTAATGCATGCAGAATTGCTTCCGGGTAGTAACGATGATTAATCTCGGCACCGCTTAATTTCCGGTGTACTAAGTAGCGATTGTCGGCCGCTAGGCGTTCTACTTCGGTAACTTCTTTTGGTGCTTCGACTGAAGAAGATGTAACGGGGCTTACTATTGATGTTGACTTTTCTTCATCATTAGCTGGACCGGTAAGCAGTGACTTCAATGTTTTGCGTGCTTGCGGAGGCAACTCGTTTGACGATTGAATTTTGCGTTGAACAAACCGAGGTGCATTTTGTTTAACGGGTTTGCTTTCCTGATAATGATTTAAAATATTAAGAATGGTGGTAAGACTCCGCTGTGTCTGCAGTAAGCTTTGTGGATCATCAGCGGTATTATTTAAGAGGTCAATTAATTCTTGACGATAATCATAAACTTCCATATTGTTTTCCTTTCTTAAAATAAGTTACTAATTTCAATGATAGCAGTTCGTTAGCGTGATGTCAGTAATTAAGTGTGGTTTAGCCGATTTTCTACGGTATAATAAGAAACAAAATCAGAATTGCGAGGATCGAAAATGGCACAACGGTTAATAAAATTATTTTCCCACAATGATTTAGATGGATTCGGGGCCCCATTATTATTAAAAACACTACAACCAGTAATGTTTGAAGACACAGAGTTTGATATGACAAACTGTGGCGCTGGACGAATCGATGAAGAATTAAGTCGATGGATGCAAACGGCGGAAGTAGGGCGCTTTACAGATGTTTACATCATGGATATGACGCCGGATAGCGATTATTCATTTAAGTTATTGAATGAACGTTTTGCTAATCATTGGCTTGTCTTTGACCATCATGAAAGTGAAGCAGAACTACGACAAAAGTATGCGGCCAATAGTATCGTACCTGCTGATCCAGCAGTTAACCCAAGTGCCACAAGCTTGGTATGGGATTGGTTAAAACAACAATCGTCTTTTGCAAAGGTTGATGAACGACGGCAAAAGGATCTTGCTTATCTTGTGGAATTGATTCGGGCATATGATACTTGGGATTGGCAAAATGATCCAGAAATGGATGAGCAGGAACGAATTGATGCTGATAATCTTGATCAGCTCTTTTGGTTTTACCCCCTCCAAGATTCGGAAGAGTTTGTCCAAAATGTTTTTAATACCAGCTGGCAACAATATCAGGAAGAAAATCGGCTGTTGATTCGGACACTAAACGAACGGCGGGCTAAATACCTTAAGAGCCATTTAAAAGATGTTTTGATTACGGATGTCGATGATCATAAGTTTGGGGTCGTATATGCAAGTGATTATAAGTCTGAAATTGCCCACGAATTATTAGTTCAACATCCAGAAGTCGATGCGGCCTTGGTAGTCAGTCCGGTTAGCGTGTCGCTTCGAAGCAACGGAAAGTTAGATGTGGCTAAATTTGCTGAAAAATACTTTAATGGTGGTGGTCATGCTGATGCTGCAGGTGGCCGGTTAACGGTTAATCCGATTGAAGTTGGTGAACAAACAGTCATTGATGACCTCAAGCAAACGATCACCAATCAGCAAAATGAACAAAAATCAAATGAAAGTACGCTTGCCGATAATCTCGATCCCGAAGTAGCCGCAAAGATGGCAGCTTTGTTTGGGAAGAAGTGATTTGTGATAAGTGATTCTGAGAGTTAATAAAAAAGCTAGAAGGTATCCTAGAGCGAGAACAAGAGCTACAAATAATAGTTCTGTCTTGCTCTTTTTTGTCTTAATACAAAGTAATCATTATGAAATCTAAGTTAAATTTTAACTAAATTGCTAATACTGAATATCCACAGGGTTATAAAGATGTGGCTAATTTCTTACTACTTAAAGTTGGAGCTAACAAAAAATTAGTGGTTGACTTTTCACTCTAATCTAAATATAATTATTTTAATTTGTTTTTAATATTAGCAGGGGGAATTATTATGTGGGATGGAACACATATTATGACGTTAAATAATGGGTACCATTTATGGACGCATTCAGAAAATACTACGGGTCGAGAAGATTTGCTGTGCTTGCATGGTGGTCCTGGAGACACGCATGAAGTTTATGAAAGGTTTGGACTAGAACTGAAATCTCTTGGTATTACCGTACATACTTATGATCAGCTTGGTTCTTGGTATTCTGACACGCCTAACTGGAGGGATCCACAAATTCGTAAGCAGTACCTAGATATGGAATACTACATTAGCGAAGTTGAGGAAGTACGCCAAAAGTTAGGTTTAGAAAAATTCTATTTAGCAGGTCATTCTTGGGGCGGCCTTTTATCAATGGAGTATGCTCTCCGTTATCCAGAACATTTGAAGGGTTTAATTATTATTAGTATGATTGATAATATAGCCGATTATGTAACGCACTTGAAAGAAATTCTTAATGATGAATTTGCTTCTTATCAGGTTGAGTATATGAGTGATACGGAATTACGAGGAGAGTATCAGGACCCAGCGTATCGCAAGTATATTGATCACATGTATAAAGAATATGTTAACCGCAAACAGCCATCCAAGATGAGTCACCAAATTGATATTCAATCTAAGCCGGTTTATAACACATTCCAAGGTGATAATGAATTTATTATTAATGGTGACTTAGACGGATGGGATCGAAGCAATGACATTCATAATATCAAGGTACCAACGTTATTAACGTTTGGAGCTCACGAAACAATGCCGCTTGCGACAGCACAAAGGATGCAAAAATCAATTCCTAATTCACGGTTGGTAATTACGCCAAATGGTGGTCATAATCACATGGTTGATAATCCAGAGGTGTTTTTCACTAATTTACGTCGTTATTTCACAGATATTTTTCAAGGAAAGTTTGGTGAGTAACTATGCAACAGCCTGATAATACGTTAGAAAAAATGGGCTATCATCAGCAACTTGATCGCCGACTAACCCTTAAAGACTTGGTTGTTTATGGATTGGTATTTATGACCCCAATTGCACCATTTGGAATTTATGCTTCAGTAGTTATGCCTGCTAAAGGGATGGTTGCGCTTGCCTATTTAATTGGAGTAATTGCTATGTTCTTTACGGCTTTGAGCTATGGACAAATGTCACAGGCGTTTCCAGTAGCTGGATCAGTCTATGCCTATGCTCAACGCGGAATTAATAAACATGTTGGATTTTTAGCCGGGTGGATGATTTTATTAGACTATGTATTTGTACCAGCATTGCTTTATGTAATTGCCGCCAATTCTCTAAGAACATTAGTGCCGGGGATTCCGCCGTATGCCTGGGTGGTAGCATTTATCATTATTAATACTGTTATTAATATCCGAGGTATCGAATTTACCAATAGGGCTAATTTTATTTTTCTTGGTCTTGAATTGGTTGTTTTGCTGGTATTCTTAGTTTGTGGAACCTATGGCGTTATGCATGGTGTTGGGGATGGTTTTACCATCAAACCTTTTTATATTGCAAAAAACTTCAATCTTAATTTTGTTTTTACAGCTGTTTCTGTCTGTGTGTTGAATTTTCTTGGGTTTGACGCGATTAGTACTCTTGCTGAGGAAACTAAGGGTGGAAATAAAGTCGTGGGACGCGGAATAATGTTAGCTTTATTTGTAGTAGGACTGTTATTTATTGTACAAACTTACATTGCCGCTTTATTGCATCCTGATTACACATCATTTAAGAATGCAGATACCGCATTTTATGAAATTGCCTTTTCAGTTGGTGGTCGTCCGCTAGAGATTATGACGATTTTAGCAACAATCTTTTCATGGGGAATTGCTAATTCAATGGTTGCTCAAGCTGCAATTTCGCGTATTTTATTTGGAATGGCTCGTGATCATAATTTGCCAACTATTTTAGCAAAGGTACACCCTAAATATAAAACGCCATATGCTGCTAATATCCTAGTTTGTATAGTTTCATTAGTTGTTGGTGCAATCTTTGTTAATCAGACTAATGTTTTGTCTGCGTTGGTTAACTTTGGAGCCTTGGTATCATTTTGTGTGATTCATGTTTCAGTAGTAAACTATTATATTCGTCTTCAACATTCGAAGAACTACTTAAAACACCTTGTATCGCCTTTGATTGGTTTTATAATCATTGCTTATGTTTTACTAAATATGGATCCTCTTGCCAAAATAATTGGATGTACATGGTTTGTAATCGGTATATTCTATTATCTAATAATGCTGCATACGAAAGATTCGATTGAACTGAAAGATCTTGAGTAATGTAATAAATACATGAAAAACCGGGTAACGAACCATTATAAGATTCATTATCCGGTTTCTTATAAGTTGAAAAGTAAACCAATCATGCGGTTGTGTGACCGTTGTGGGTAACGCTGTTTTCACGATAACCAAAGTAGAATTGGATAGCAGCAATTGCAATGTTGACCCAATTCATTGTAAGGAACCAGCCATTAAGTGCGTTGCCGTCGTGTGTCATGCCGTAGTATACCCCAAAACCAATTACGATAGCACATACATTAATCCATGCGAATGTCTTTTGTAGAATTTGATTGTTAAGGGCAAACCACATCCATACAACGTTTACTACAAACCAGATTGCAAGAATCCAAAAGATAACGTCGAACATAGTATTACTTCCTTTCAACATCCTATCTACACATACCATAGATAATACCTAATAAAGAAGATTTACTTTTCACTATCTATTATAGTCGAATCTTATCCATAGCCAAAAGATAAAGCATTATTAATATGCATTAATGATACATTGGAAAAATATTGAGTAAAAAAGTGCAAATCCTTGTCTTTTACGTATATATCTTTATAGAACTATTTAACAGGGGGATATAAGGATGAATGAATTCTTGCGCAAAAAGTGGGAGATGGCGGGCTTGGCTGATGACTACATCTTTAACAAGGTGATGCTTGATTATGATATTTGTTTAGAAGTTTTACGTCGGATCTTACCGGACTTGCATATTAAAAAGATTAAGTTGCCTAATAACCAGCAAGAATTTACTGTCGCTCCTGATGCTAAGGCAGTGCGTTTTGATATCTATACGACCGACGAACAAGGCAACCATTATGACATTGAGATGCAAGTAGCTGATCACCACAATATCGCTAAACGAATTCGTTATTATCAAACTGCTAGCTCAATGGAAGCCTATGATAAAGGGCAGCCATATGAACAAGCTGATGATTCCTATGTGATTTTCTTCTGCAATTTTGACCCATTCCAACTTGGTCAGCAACGCTATGTGTTACATAAGCATATAGATGAAATTCCCGAACAAATTATAGAAGATGGACAAACCGATATCTTATTTAACGTCCCTTCCTTGCGT
The DNA here is from genome assembly GCF_003072625.1 of Limosilactobacillus reuteri. Classification (NCBI taxonomy): domain Bacteria; kingdom Bacillati; phylum Bacillota; class Bacilli; order Lactobacillales; family Lactobacillaceae; genus Limosilactobacillus; species Limosilactobacillus reuteri. The sequence continues at coordinate 1,872,775 of NZ_CP027805.1, read as the reverse complement.
CACGATGTTGATCCTAAGATGCAGGCGATTGCCCAGCGAGAAGTTGAAGCGACCGATCCGCTTGTCGTAAAATTAAAGGAGAGAATAGCAGTTGTAAAGCGGAACCGGAAATGGAGGTCGGAATACATGCGACGTTCAGTATATGAAATGGATCAAGAAATGCGCGAGAAAAAGATTCGTGAGGGTGAACGTAGGATACGGGATGGCAAACGTGAACTTCAGAAAAGTAGACGAGAGATTCTAGAAGGCAAAAACGAGGTTCAAAAAGGCAAACGAGAGATCCAGAAAAGTAAACGTGAAATTAAAGAAGGCCAGGATCGACTCAAAGAAAAAGAACAGCTAATTCAGAAAAAAGAACAAAAATTGCACGAAAATCAGCAGACGATAATTAAAACACGTCGTTTGTAAAATTAAGTTAGAAAAAATAAAAAGCCATTTGTGATAGACTTTTGAATATCCCTAATCAAAAGAAAGGCAATCACAAATGACCTCTAAACATCTTACCACACGTGAATTAACTCTCATAGCTGATTTTTGGTATCAAGGTACTAAAGCTTATCGGGCTGCTAAATTACTTCAGCGTAGTCAAGAAACCATCTATCGTGTTTATCGTTTCCTCAATGACGGTAAAACCATCGACCAATATCTTCAGACTTATCAGCGTCATAAGCGTCGTTGTGGTCGGAAGCAGACCCAACTGCCAACTATCGAAGTTAACTATATCCATGCGCAAATCAAGGCGGGTTGGACTCCTGATACTATTATTGGTCGTCATGAACACCCAATTAGCTGCAGTATGCGCACCCTTTATCGCATGTTTGCCCGCAATCAGTATGGCTTTTCCGTTAAACAGCTACCGATGAAAGGAAAACGCCATCCCAATGGCTATGTGGAACGTCGTGGTAAAGCTGGCCAATTAGGACGCAGTATCTATCAACGATATCGTGATTTTCCGCATTACCAACATGAATTTGGGCACTTTGAAGCTGATACAGTTCAAGGTAAAGCTCACCGCGGAGCGGTAATGACGCTAGTAGAGCGACAATCCAAAGTAATGATTGTCCTTAATATTCATCATAAAACAGACGAAGCAGTGAATTGCCAGCTTGATCAATGGCTCGCTAAACTGCCACGTCACTTTGTTAAATCAATTACTTTTGATAACGGGAAAGAATTTGCTGGATGGCGAGAAATAGCCAATAAGTATGATCTTCACACCTATTTTGCGGAAGTCGGTGCTCCCAATCAACGAGGGCTAAACGAAAATAATAACGGCCTCTTGCGTCGTGATGGTCTTAGTAAAAAGCTAGATTTTCGCGATTTACCAGACGAACTAGTCACTCAGCTAATGCATCGTCGCAACAATATCCCACGAAAATCTCTTAATTATCGTACACCATTAGAAGTATTCTTGAGTCATGTCACAGAAGAACAACTTTCACCTTTTTTCTAATTTAAATTGACATTTCAGGACATCTATTGTGGCAATGAGAGAGCTAAATATTGATGAAACAACAATCAAGAAAGAAATAAAAGGAAAGTTTGACCTGTCAGACAAAGAAATTAAGGATTATTTTGCTGAATAAAATGAAAGGGAAGTCTCCAAATCAATTATGGAGGCTTTTTAGGTAACTCCTAAATATTAAGGTATAATAAAACTTTAAATATAAAATCTGTAGGGAGTATCTTTATGAGAAAAATAGCACTAATTTTGATGCTTTCATTGACGATGCTGGTCGGGGTAGCTTGTGGGAGAACATCCTCAAGTACTAATAGATCAGCTAGTAGTATGACTAGTTCTTTATCGAGTACACAACAAATAGGGGACGATACAGCACTAAACGCTGAACGATTAACACCTGAACAAACTGCTGCTCTTGTATTGTATTATCGTGATGCCCATATGCCAGGTGCAAATGATTACGATTATTCTGCTGATATGGAAAACAATGATCAGGGAGCAACGGTTAAGATTTATGATAAAGGTGCAGTGCCATGGGGAGAGGGGCCCTCTGCTAAGACTTATCCTAAGGGTGCCAAAGTTTTATATACTATTAAATTAACTTCCGCAAGTGATAAAGATGGCGATCGTTTAAATTCAACCTACTATACAATTGTCGGAAATAAGGTTTACTATGCGAACAGTAGTAATGGTATTCGCAAAACAGGCGTAACACTCGCTGAAATGGTGACGTATGCCAAAACTCATGGGGAAGTTAATCGTGTTTTGAAAGTAGCAAAAAACACCCAAATTATTGATATGCGTGGTAAAGTTACACTTACGGATAAGGACGGATTAACTACCCAGCAGCTAGGAACATTAGTTGCATTGTTAAAGAACCCTGATTGGTTTAAGAATGAGGTTCAAAATGGTGAAATGTATTACGGAACGCATTATGGTTATGGTGAAACTGCGGATTATCAATATATAACAACACAGGGTGATCCAACTAGCTATATTTGGTTTAAACGTAAAGGAAATGACGTCACAATTAGAATGATTGAACCAACTGAAAATCAAAGTGTGGCAGGGGCACGAATGACTACTACGCATACCACTGTTACGAATTTGATAAATAATTACTACACAAGTAAAGACCAACAGGATGAGGCTAATACCTATGTGGACCAATTAAAAGCTGAACCGTAAAATTAGATTAATTACTAAGAAGGATATATTATGAGTAAAAAAGATAAGTATGATGTTCAAAAGTTTACCGGGATTCCCGTCGAAACAGATGCTAGCGGAAAGTATCAGTTGAAATTTGACCAAAATGGCGAGGCAAAATTACATACTTGGCGAACTGGAAAACATACTAAAGGGAAATTTAATCATCCAGGTCAGTTAATGCTGACGGAAAATAACTTGACTGTTGTAATTCTAAAAGCAGAACCAATGGCTTTTAAGGATCGTCATAGCGAAACGCCGCTGCAACGATTTTTAACTGTCGGTGTTACAGAAGATGTCTTGAAACAAGGCCTTGCAGAATTAAAGGAGTGAAATTGATGAAAACACTGGTAATAGTGGCTCACCCTCAACTTGCGAATTCATCGACTGAATCATTTTTAAAGGCAGCCGCTGATGATGAAAATAACGTTATGTGGCATGAATTAAAAACACCTTTTGATATTTCTCAAGAGCAGGAATTACTTAAATTGGCAACCCGAATTATTTTTCAATTTCCGCTATATTGGTATAGTGCGCCAGCGATCTTAAAGCAATGGCTTGATGAGGTATGTAATTCACAACTTACAAGTAGCTATTTGCTAAAGGGCCGCGAATTGGGGATTGTTACGACGGTTGCTCATCCTGCCTCTGCCTTTCAACCAGGCGCCAGTCAAGGATATGCAATTGCTGAAATTTTACGACCATATCAGGCTTTAGCGCACGCAATGGGGATGAAGTATTTGCCACCATTACCGATCTATCAATTTGCCGAACAGAGTGAAGAAGAGCGACAGTCATTATTTATCCACTATCAGCAATATTTGACCTTAGATAAATTCTTGCATTTTAGTGACCAGACGCAATGGTTTATCGGTCGCCTTAACGCCAAAATCGCTCGCGAGTTAGATCCTCTTCAACAAGCTAAATTAGAACAATTATTATCACTTTTACAAGACCAGCAAGAAGAGCTAGATGATTTACACACTTCTATCGGCTGGTTACGAGAAAAAGAGGATGACTAAAAATGAATGAGAATCAACAATGGGCACATGAAGAACTAACAAAATTAATGAAAAATAGCCCAACATATGAAGATCAAGCCTTTTACCGGGCATTAGATCAGTTAATGCTTAGACAAGCACAACGTCTAATCAATGCCGCTGGTGAGCTTGATGGTCGTAGTTGGGCTGATAAATAATTGATTTAAAAATATAAAGCAGAAGTCTACTCACCACTTCAATAATAGACTTCCACCTTATCAGATAATTGTTTCAAAATGAAACTAAGGGGTTATTGATACCCGTAATTCTAATTGCACGACTAGAAAAGGTCACTAAAAAGCTTATAAAAAACCTTTGTGGTATTGATACCTTTAAAAGGAATTTATATAACTAGGTCAGTGAAACAATGGGTACTAGAGAATTATGAATAAAATCCTCACATATTATTATAAAACAAATTATTCCTAAAAAATACAAAATTATTGATTTATATTAGTTGTAAATCTTTTCGAAGCTTGTCAGCAATAATAACTGCTTGATTATGTTCTTCATCTTTTGCCCCGTAAAGGAGAATAACGTTTTGGCTTGGCAACTGACTTTGGACAATTGCCTTTAATGAATTATAGTAAACAGGATTGTTGGTTAATTCTGCTAGATAACGCTCTTTGAATTCTGGATAGCGAGCCACATCATGACCAAACCATTTCCGCAGCTCAGTACTGGGTCCGACTTCTTTGAGCCACTTATCAAGATGTGCATTTTCTTTTGAAATCCCGCGTGGCCAAATGCGGTCAACGAGGATACGATAACCATCTAAATCAACAGGTTTAGTATAGATTCGTTCAATTTTTAGTTCCATCATGCCAATCTCCTTTAATTAGTGTTATGTTTAGGATAGTTCTTTTTAGGAGGAAAATAAATATGCTAACAAAATATCAACAATTTTTTACTGGACGGCCTACAGTCGAAATTGCGAAGGATCTTTTAGGGAAACTAGGGACTGTCTGAAAACTAAAAATTCAGGTATAATCTGAGGAAAAACGAATCGAGGCATTCCGATGACAACACCTAAACGATACGAACTGGAAGATGCTCAGTGGGACCGAATCAAAGGATACTTCCCGCCATACCGGACTGGCCGTCCATCAAGCCTAGACAACCGTACCGCCCTCAACGCTGTCCTCTGGCTCATGCGCAGCGGGGCTCCTTGGCGTGATCTACCTGAACGCTATGGCTCTTGGAAAACGGTGTATAGTCGCTTCCGAGCCTGGGTAAGTTCAAACTTGTTCGAACAGGTTTTTCTCAAATTGATTGACGATCCCGAGATGGAAAACTTGAGCTTAGATTCAACGATCGTTCGAGCGCATCAAAAGGCCACTGGGGCAAAAAAAACGCCGAATGTATGGTCGAAAATCAAGCTATTGGACTAAGTCGAGGTGGCCGAACGACCAAGATTCACGCACTCGTTGACGGATTAGGGAATCCCTTGGGTTTTCGCCTAACAGGTGGTCAAGTACATGATAGCCAAGTTGCCAGTGAGTTGCTGGAAGGCTTCGATATTTCTCAATCAAATATTATCGCGGATAAAGCCTATGGCACCGCGAAACTTCGCCAGTATATTAAAGATAAAGCAGCCGTCTATACCATTCCGCCAAAGGAAAATACCAAAGACAAGTGGACCTGTGATTACCACGTTTATTGTGAGCGCCATTTGATTGAGAACTTCTTCAATCAGTTGAAGAACTTTCGTAGGATTGCAACGCGTTATGATAAGCTCGCTCATGTTTATCTGGCTACGGTTTACATTGCCTCAATTTGCATCTTACTTAAGTAGTTTTCAGACGGACCCTAGTAAAATACCAAACTGAAAATGGGATCATTGGTGGTTATATTGTTGAAACAGAAGCATATTTAGGAGAAAAAGATTCTGCATCGCATGCCTTTAATGGACGGCGCACAGGCTACTCGGAATCTTTGTATGGGATGCCCGGAAATATTTACCTATACCAAATCCGTGGCCATTATTGTTTTGATATTGTGGTTCAGGATGCAGAGGAACCTCAAGGAATTTTACTTCGCGGAATAGAACCGGCGCTAAACATCGACAAAATGATCGAAAATCGGCACATGTCAGGGGTAAATATTACTAACGGTCCCGGTAAATTAGTACAAGCTCTTGGAATTCATTCACGAGACTTAGACGGGCAGCCAATGGAAACAAGTCCACTAACGGTTGATTTACATAATTATAAAATTCCTGGAGAAATAGCTATTTCTGCGCGGATTGGAGTTAATTTAAAGGGAAAGGACGGGTTAAGTCCACGCCGCTTTTATGTAAAAGGCAATCCCTATGTATCAAACGTGAAAAAACAAGGCATGGATCTGGAATGTCATGGCTGGAAGGGGTAAATAATGGCGCTAACTTATCAACAACTATTAACGGCAGTTCCTGTTGTTCTTGATGCGGGTAATGTTCCGAATATTGTCGGGGATGCGGGCATCGGTAAATCTGCTTTAGTTCGTGAAATTGCTGCTAATCTGAATGCGGCATTATTTACTACGGTTGTCAGCTTAAGTGAAAAAGGAGACCTTGCAATTCCGGTTCCCCCCTTGACCAGTGAATCCTTTGTTGAAACGAAAAATTACGGCCGCCTTGCAAATGTGCAATTTGGTTACTCTGAAACTTTGGTCAGCATTATTAAGTATGCTGAGGCCCATCCTAATCAATCAATTATTTGGTTTTTAGATGAATTTAATCGTGGAACGCAAGCTGTTCAAAGTGAATTAATGAACCTGGTCCTTCAACGAAAGATTAATTCTTTGCGGTTGCCTTCCACAGCGCAGATCATTATTGCGGAGAATCCCGATTCTACGATGACAGGTTTTACCGATCGTGAATATGGTGTTGCGACTGGGGATGCTGCAATTAAAGATCGGACAGTTCGTTTAGTAATGACGAGTTCGATGGCTGAATGGTTAAAATGGGCCAAGACCGCTGGAATTAATGACCTTGTTTCCGCCTATCTTACGCAATACCCTGAACAATTATTAGTTATTGATCCGAACAATGAAGATTTGGCTCCCACGCCACGTGCTTGGGAAAGAGTTTCCCGCAATCTTGATCAATTACAGGCGTTAGATCAGAAAATGCAAAAAGAACTTGCTGCAGATATATTTAGTGGTGACTTAGGTGACGAAGTAGGGGTGGCCTTTGCTCAGTTTGTCCTTGCGCAGGGTCAAGAGCTTACAGTAGCGATCTTGAAAGATGCTAAAAATGGCAAGGAGCAGTTTGAAAATGCTGATGAAGCAACCAAAATTCAAGTATTACGGTCATGGCTCAGTCCTAAGTTGGCATCCGAAGAAGAGGCAGCTCTATTTATTAAGTATCTTCAATTAGTTAGTGAGGATGGTCAGTATGCGATTGTTCAAACAGTTGGTGAAGATTTCATTGACCTCTTGCAAGCAATGTATGAACAAGCCATCAAACATCCCCAAGGCTCTGTAGCGCAACTTTATCAATATTTTGCGGAGGTTGCGACGCGTGGTGATAATCGATGAGTTTAGGTGACTTCCTGGCACGGTTACATCAAAATGACGGAAGCGATAATCATGTAACGTCCGCACAACAGATTAGGAAGGCAATTATTAGCATTCTTCAAAAACAGCGCCTTTTCGGAGAAGTGTTATTACAACTTCCACGAGAGAATGATTTACAGTTACCCGCGATGATGGGATTGAGGTGGGAAGACAATCGCCTTGTACTGGTTATTAATCCGGAAAAGTTGGCGCACGTTCGTAATGATGAACTTCAAAGCTTATTAGAACATGAAGCCCTTCATCTTATCTGGATGCATCCATTACGTTATGCTTCTTATCCTCATCAAGATTTAGTCCAGATTGCAACCGATGTAGCGGTAAACCAGTATTTAACTGAGCCACCCCAGGGAACAGTAACCCTTAGCCAATTGGAAAAAGTTCTTCGTCAAAAGCTAATGCCAAAATTAGATTCGCAGGATTATCTCAACATATTAGAACATCTACCTGCTGAACAACAAGAAAAACTACATCAGCCAGGCCTTAAATTGAATGGCAGCAAACAAAAGGAAAATGCAACGGCAGATGAGGTAAAAACAGCCGATACTCATAACGGCTGGCAGGAACCTAAGACAAGTCAACAGGTCAGCAATCAGGTCGTGCGCTTAGCGAATATTAAGCAGATTTTGAATCGTTCCTGGAAGCAAACCCCGCAACGAGATCGCGGTTTATTACCAGGAAATGTAAAAGCACAGTTACAAAAAGCTCACCAAACCAAAATAGTTGATTGGCGGCAGGCTCTTAGGCATCAGTTTGGGTTGATTGCACGAGGACAAGTTAATTCGCATGCTCGCTTTAATCGCCGGCAACCATTGCGAATGGATTTGCCTGGCAAAGTTACGAGATTGGATCCGGCTGTTGACATTTTTGTTGATAATTCCGGATCAGTCACCGATCAAGAAATCGTTCAAACACTAACAACGCTTGAAAAGATGCTTAAGAAAACGAAACTGACAGCTAACGTTTACTCGTTTGATGCCCGGGTGACTGCCAAACAAAAACTCCATGATGGTAAAAAACTTGATTTTAGCCGAACTGGTGGCGGGGGTACAAGTTTTCAATGTGTTTTTGACTATCTCCATCTGCACCACCTAACTAAACGAAATCGCATGATTATCATTATTACTGATGGGTGGGGTGAGGAACGAATCAATAATTATCATTATCAAAATGTTTATTGGCTAATGATGACAAAGGCTAATCAATTATCAGTAAAAGAGCCACCGGGAAGAGTATTAGAAATGAGGGGATAATTGATGACGACAATTTTAAATCCACAGGCCATGCAAAAGGTACTTACCCATAGCAAAGAATATGAGCGAGCAATTGGTCTTCTTAATAAACGGTGGGATCCAGATGAACAGCCGATCTTTCGAAATGTTCTCCAGTCCGCAGATGTTCAATTTGCTCGGCAGCTCCAAATTGCTGGATTGATTAAGGGCAAGGTTGACTTAAGCAGTTACCAGGAAGTAAATCAATTACTGATGCAACATGACTCATGGTTTTCAGAAAGTGCACGGAAAACTTTATTAAGTCCTTTTTTAGATTGAAGCAAATTTACATGAACTTCTAGTAAGCATAGTATAATAGTAAGTAATGTAACCTTTTAAGGAGGTCCTGCACATGGCAGTGAATAACGAACTAATTAAAGACGACTTATACGAAGCAGTAAACGGGGAATGGCTAAAGACGGCGAAGATTCCTGATGATAAACCAGCTACCGGGGGCTTCAATGACCTCGTTGATGAGATTGATAAGCAACTGATGGATGATTTTGATGCCTATGCAGCGGGCAAGGAAAAGTCTGGTGATTCGCGTTTTAACGAAATGATTAAGCTATATCGCCTTGCTGAAAAGTTTGATTGGCGTAAGAAAGTTGGCCCACAACCGCTTAAACGAATGTTGGCAAGTGTGGAGAATCTTAATTCGTATGAAGATTACCAATCTCAGTGGAAGAACTGGATTTTAGCGGGAATGCCTTCACCGATTAATTTTGATATTGATGCTGACATGAAGAATGCAACTGTTTATGCCTTATTTGCCTCATCTCCATCCCTTATTTTGCCTGATAAGAGCTACTATGAAGCTGAAAAGAAGGCACAGCACGATCAATTACTCCAACTATGGTCTTCAATGGTTAAAGCCTTGATGGATAAGTTGGGTTATAGCAAAGAAGAAGCAAAAAAGATTATTGATGATGCAATCAAATTCGATGCCCTTCTTGCGCCAAATGTAAAGAGTGCTGAAGAAGCAGCTGATTACAGTAAGATGTATAATCCACAAACGGTTGCCGAACTAGCTAGTGCAACTGACCAACTTGATATTGCAGCAATAATTAAGCAGTTAGTTGGGGAAGAACCGGCAAAAGTAATTGTGACAGAACCGGACTACTTTAAGGCCTTGAACAAGATCTTACAAGATAACTTTGAGCTCTTTAAAAACTGGACATTAATTCGTGTTATTCGCGAAAATGCTAGTTACCTTGATGATGAAATGCGTGAAATCAATGGACGTTATGGTCGAGCACTTTCTGGAAGCAAGAAACCAGTTAGCCAACGTAAATTTGCGTTCTATCTTGCACGTGACATGTTTAGCCAAGTAGCTGGGGGTTATTATGGAAAGAAGTATTTTGGCCCGCAAGCTAAGGCAGACGTTCACCATATGGTTGAGCAAATGATTAAAGTCTATAAGGGACGCTTGACCAATAATCAATGGCTTAGTAAGGATACCCGTGATAAGGCTATTCTCAAGCTTGATAAACTTGGTATCCAAGTCGGGTACCCGGACAAGATCCCTGCTCTCTATGATCAATTTAAGGTTGATGAAGAAGAATCATTGATTGCAAACTTGAATCAATTAACCGTGACAGCTAATAAAGAATTATTCAGTCGTTGGAATAAACCTGTTGATCGGATGCGGTGGGAAATGAGTGCGGCTACAGTTAATGCTTATTACCATCCATTTAAGAATATTATTGTATTTCCAGCTGCCATCCTACAAGCACCTTTCTACTCGTTGAAGCAAAGCAGCAGTCAAAATTATGGTGGAATTGGTGCAGTAATTGCCCATGAAATTTCCCATGCCTTTGACAACAACGGGTCATTATTTGATGAGTTTGGAAATCTTAATAATTGGTGGACAGATGAAGATTCTGCCCACTTTAAACAACTGGCCCAAAAGATGATTGATGAATTTGATGGGATTCCATTTGCTGGTCAAAAGGTAAATGGAAAGCTCACGGTTTCTGAAAATATTGCCGATGCAGGAGGCCTCAGTTGCGCACTTGAAGCAGCAAAAACTGAAGCTGACTTCAATGCCCAAGAATTCTTTATTAACTGGGCAACTATTTGGCGAATGAAGGCAACGGAACAGTACATGCAATTATTGCTTTCAATTGATGTTCATGCACCGCAAAAACTGCGTGCTAATATTCAAGCAGAAAATCTCGATGATTTCTATACGGCATTTGATATTAAGCCTGGGGATGAAATGTACCAGGCGCCAGAAGATCGGGTTCATATTTGGTAAATTAATATTCGCAGAAGGTTGGAAATTTCGGCTCTACAATTTTAAGTACTGATGGATTTAACATCAGTGCTTTATTTGTTTAAAATTTAAAATAAAAAAGCGAAAGATGGTTGGACCCCGTCTTCGTTAAGAAAGGACCATCTTTCATGAACAATTCTATCAGAACTATCTTAGGAGTTAAAGATCCCTATCTCAAACTAGATGAAAAGAACTTTGATAATCCAATTGAAGATCAACCTAATCAAATCATTGTCCATCTCATCCAAACTTATCCTATGCATTGCCCACGATGTGGACAGCTAATGTGTAAGAATGGCTATAAAACAGTTAATTGCTTGGGACCAGAGCTTCACTTTAAACCAACAATCTGGTCGATTAAAAAGCAAAAATATATCTGTAAAGCTTCCTCTTCTTGTCCTGAAGTAATTACTAAATTAGCGGCTGTTAGAGATATTAATTATCATGATCATATTTCTTTAGCGATAAAACAACGAGCCATGATGCTTCTGACGAAAAATGAATCACAAAGTGATTTAGCCAAAGAACTAAATGTCTCTGACAGGACAATTAGACGAGTCATTACAAACCTTGATCAATTTTTCAAGCCTAACTATCATTGGTTGCCTCGCCATATTGCTTTTGATGATTTTAAATCTGGTCGCTTTGCGCCCAGTGGAATGAGTATGATTCTAATGAACATTGAAAATAAACGGACACTTGACATTATCCTGTCACGAAAAAATAGTTATTTGCGGAACTACTTTCTTCGATATGACCGTTCAGCACGCCTAGCAGTTCAAACAGTAACAGTTGACTTATACACTCCATATCGTCACTTAATTCATGAACTCTTCCCTCACGCTATAATTATCGCTGATCATTTTCACATCGTTGCTCAAGCGTATCGTGCATTAAATAAAATCAGGATTCAAGTAATGAATCGCGCTGGTGCTGCCACTCATGAGTGGTGTGCACTTAAGCATTTTTGGAAATTACTCTTAACACCTGCTAATGAGCTTAAATATAATAATTATTGGCCAAGACGTAACTTTAGTTACGCTCAATTAACCGATGTTGAAGTTATTCAGCGTCTCCTAAGTTTTGATAATGAATTAAAAAAGCTTATGAATACTATCAAGACTTAATTATGGCGATTGCTCATCGTAGTAAGAAAGAATTAAAAAACTTACTCGTAATTAAATGGACACAGCTTCCACAAGCACTACAGAAAGTTCAGCGTACCCTTCGTAGTCATAAACAAGAAATCTATAATAGTTTCAAATATGACACCTATACAAACGGTCCTGTTGAAGGAACTAATAATAAAATTAAAGTTATTAAACGAACTGCTTATGGCTTTCGTAATTTCTTTAATTTCCGGATTAGAATTCTTCTTGCATTACCAAATACCTATATCGCAATAACTTGGCGAAATAAACAAACAGCTCATGCCAAAGCCCAAGCACAAGCTGCTTAGTAAAATTATTTTATTTTCTCATCAGTACTTCTTGACGAAGAGCCGAAATTTCTCCAGCCTTTTTGTTTACTATGATTCTTAGCGTGACAAACTTCGCCTTCTTCGGTAAAGTTTAAGCATAGTTAATTTCCCGGGAAATAAATTTAATTGAAGGTAGGAGAACTTATTGAAATTTGCCGATAAAATGAAATTATATCGTCGTCAAAAAGGATGGACTCAGCAGGACGTAGCAGAACGATTGTCGATCTCACGTAAAACAATTTCTAGTTGGGGAAATGGTCGAAGCTATCCTGATATTTTTATGTTGGTTCAAATAAGTGATCTCTACCATGTTAGTTTGGATGATTTATTACGGGAGGATCATGAGATGATAAATAACTATAAAGAAGAGCATACTATGAATAAACGAGTAGATAAAGTGCAACACAAAAGTTAGACAAAATTAAATTATTAAGCTGCTAAGGCATGATTTCGGTATTCAATTGGGGTCATGCCTTTCGTTTTTAAGGTTGTCCTAACATGATTAAAGTATTGAACATAATCGTATGAAAGTTTAGTTAACTCAATAATGTCCTTGCATGGTGGAAAGCCAGCTAGTAATTCAGTCTTAAATAAGTGAAAGAAACTTTCTACGGGAGCGTTATCTAAGCAATTCCCTTTGCGGGACATGCTTTGAATAAACTGAAGATCCGCTAGTTTTTGGGTATAGTAAGCTAACTGGTAATGCCAACCTTGATCTGAATGGATAATTGGTTGCGCATCATCAGGTAAATTGTTAACTAATTCTTTTATAGTTCGCATAATTAAGTCTTTATTGGGACTAGTACTAATCTGGAAAGCCAGGATCTCTTGACTCGCTTCGTCAATCATCACTGAGATGTAAGCCCATTGATGGTTAGCTAAGCGAACCTGCGTTACGTCAGTATGAATAACCCGATAAGGTTGTTTTTCATTGAATTCTTGCTTTAATTTATTATCTGAAACCTTACCAACGGTGCCATGATAAGATGAATATTTACCATTCCGATGGCAGTTATATAGGCCTACCTGGACGTCCAATTCACGCATTAACTTCCGAATCGTGTCACCCGACAAGTGTAAGTTAAGTTTATCTAAAGCGGCTTGAATGCGGCGATAGCCCGCAGTCCAACGCCCACGAATCTGAAACTGTTGAGCAATTTGAAGAATCACTTGCTTAACTTCAGTATATTTATCATGGTGGTTAGCTATTCGTTTCCGCTCATCGTGATAAGTAGCCTTGGGAAGTTCAATGGCTTTAAGAAGGTCACCAATCTTATAACGCTGCTTCTTGGGTAGTGATGATTGATCGTCCCTGATCTGATCCACTATTTGGGTTTTCTTCCGGGCTTTGAGGGTCCGAACAGGGACAGCGATTTTTTTAAGAGATCACGCTCCAACTTGGTGTTATAGAGTTCTTGGTTCTTCTTCGCTAATTCTTCCTTTAATTGTTCCACTTCACTCTTATTGGCGAGCTGGCGGATTTGTTTTTTAGTACGTTTCACTTTTGACGGCCTACCTTTCGGGTGAGGCTTCAAAGCTGTAATCCCGTCTCGTTTAAATTGTGTGCGCCAAGCAGAGACCTGTGCCGCTAAGATATCAAAACGAGCCGCTACTTCGGCCATTGAATCCTCATGAGTTTGATAGTAGTCTATCACATTTAACTTGAAGTCGGTGGTAAAGGTTCGCTTCTGACGACGACGTTTAAGGCCATTAATCCCATTCAAACGGTATCGCTGAACCCACTTAGCTATTTCTCGTCTATTAATCTGATACTTTTTGCTTAAATCATAAGCACTTTGTGAAGTTGACAGGTATTCATGGACAATCTGTGCCTTCAATTCTGATTTATATTTGACCATATGAAAAGTGCCCCACAATCATTAGATTTCTTGTCTAACAATTGTAGGGCACTTCAAGATAAAATTTTTGTTCTTTGTTATTTTTTGAATATTATTGGCGCTGTAGTTATAGTACTAAAGCCAATTTTACCTTTTTTAAGTAGTTACTTACCAAAACCGGTATTTACGATTATTTCTTTTATTATTGTTTCCAGTTTTATTATATTAGTTAGTTATGCTGACTGGTCTAAAATAAAAAACAAGCCTGGATTTTGGATAACGTGGCTGATTATAACGTTATTAGAAGTAAGATTAACATTTCCAGTCAATGTCCCGATAAATGATAATGGAATTGGATATATCTGTGGTGCATTAACAGGAAATGTATCGGTAGCGTTATGTTTAACTTGTACTGTCTGGCTATTTCCGCAATTTAAAGAAAGAAGGGCTAAATAATGCCACAGGTTAACGTAATCAAGGGAGATATTACCAAAATAAAAGTTGACGCAATTGTTAATGCCGCTAATACAACTTTAATGGGTGGTGGTGGTGTCGATGGTGCGATTCATCGAGCAGCTGGCCCAGCGTTATATGGTGCCTGTGAAAAATTTTATGGATGTCCAACGGGAGAAGCACGGATAACTGGCGGCTTTAACTTACCAGCCAAATTCATTATTCACACGCCCGGACCAATTTGGCATGGTGGTGATAATAGGGAAGATCAATTGTTAGCCAATTCTTATCACAATAGCTTACTGTTGGCAGATAAACATTTATGTCGGACGGTTGCATTTCCTTCTATCAGTACCGGGGTATATGCTTTCACACTTGAAAGGGCAGCGAAAATTGCGATTAAGACGATTAAAGATTTTCTCCCGACTGCCAATTATGTTGATCAAGTAACGATGGTTTGCTTTGATGATAAAACCTTTGCTGCTTATCAATCACAACTTTATTAAGCTAAATAGTTCAAAACTATTGGAAATCAATTGTTAAACGTTTATAATTTTCTGGATTGACTTTTTCCGGAAAATTTTTTTGTTTTAGAAAGGAGGTTTATTGTGAAGCACGCTAAATTACGATCGTTTACTTTTATTCTTGTTGCATTTATGCTGGGATGTAATGAATTTATGGTTGTGGGTGTCTTATCAGATATTGCTCGGAGTTACCATGTCCCCCTTTCAACAGTTGGTTTTTTGGTGACAGCCTTTGCAGGAGTCTATGCGATTAGTACGCCAATTATTACTACCTTAACTAGCAATTGGAATCGATACAAGCTTCTTATGCTATTAATGACTATCTTTTTTATTGGTAATACTCTAACGGCAATGGCACCAACAATTGGCTGGCTCCTGTTTGCACGAATTATTACTGCTGCCGTCGCTGGAACCATTATTTCACTAATTAACTTGTTAGTTAGTATAATTACGCCAATGGATAAGCGGCCAATGGTTCTAGCATGGGTCGGCGCAGGTTTTAGTATTGCGTCGGTCATTGGGATTCCTCTTGGTACAACCATCGCAACATTACTTTCTTGGCATGATAGTTTTTGGATTATTTTGGGGTTAACATTAATTGTCTTTGCATTGTTAGCCTGGCTTACTCCTCGTGATACCCCTCAAGTTAAAGGGAGTATTCTAGAACAATTAGCATTATTAAAAGATCACCGTGTTTTATTAGGAATTGGAATCACAGTAGCTGTCTTAAGTCTTCAGTATACTTTCTACACCTATGTCCGGCCGTTAATTACTACTGTGATGGGCTTTAATTTAACGAGTTTAAATTGGCTGCTGCTTCTTTTAGGGGTAATGAGTATTATTGGTAATGAAATTGCCGGGATAGTTGCGAGCCACAATGAGGTTCAGAAACTGCTGCTTGTCTTTATTATCATGACAATCTTAAGTCTGGTTCTTGGGATTGCATTAGGAAATAAGATTACAGGAATGCTTGTTCTAGCAGCCCTTTGCGTCGTTGTAATTATATATGGGACAACTATCCAATTGGTATTTATTAGTGTAGCAGAAAAAGAATATCCGCAAGCATTAGCTTTAGCAACATCGTTAATTTCGATTTTCGCTAATGTCGGGATTTCACTTGGATCTTTCACGGCTTCGACTACTGTTAACTTTGCTAATTTAACAACGCTTGGTTATGTAGGGGCTATTTATGGTATTTTAGCGATCGGCTTATCTTTTGCTCTTCGTCGTTTTTATCGAAAATAATCGCTGAACCTGCTGAAAAGTAAGCAAATAATGGCTATAATAAATCAGTAATACTACTAGGGAGATTATTAAATTATGGATATTGTTTGGACATGGGATGTGGTTCGTCGAATTATCGAAGTCCTATGGTTAATTAACATTGCTTTTGCAGTATGGACTGTTTTTCGTAGTCGTCGGGATATTGCATCAACTTGGGCCTGGCTATTAGTCTTAACTATTTTGCCAGTAGTTGGATTTATCTTGTATCTTTTTGTGGGACGACAACTATCCCATGATGAGATATTTAGTATTCAAGATGAGCAAAAACAATTACGGACCTAATATCTTGAAAAGCAACGAAAACTAAGTGAAGAACATGAATTAATGCCAAAAGGAAGCCGGTTGTCGCGTGATCGTCAGTTAGTTAACCTTTTTTTGAGTTTGAATGATTCAGTAGTAACTTTTAATAATAAAGTTCACGTGTTTATTGATGGGAAAAAGAAGTTTGATAAGTTAATTGATGATATAAATCATGCAACTGATCATGTATATATTGAATACTATTCCTTTTATGCTGATAATCTAGGGAAGCGAGTGTTGGCAGCCTTAGAAGATGCGGCTGCTCGGGGAGTAAAAGTCCGTGTTCTCTATGACTTAAGTGGGTCTCATGGAACTACTTTCAAATTTTTTAAGCATTTAGAAGAGTTGGGTGGAGAAGCGCAAGCATTTATTGCCGCTGCCAAAGCTTATTTTCAAACGCCACGGTTAAACTACCATCTTCACCGTAAACTAGCTATTATCGATGGTAAGATTGGTTACATTGGTGGCTTCAATATCGGTGATCAATACCTTGGCGAAGATCCTAAGTTTGGTTATTGGCGTGATACCCACCTCCGTGTCGTCGGACAAGCAACGATGATGATGACAGTGCGGTTTGCGATGGACTGGAATACAACCTGTCGAAAAACTCATAAAAAGAAAATTGACCTTGAAAAAGAATTTAAGAATTTTGAACTGGTTGCACCAGATGGCGATCCAGATGAGGTTCCAATGCAAATCGTATCTTCTGGGCCGGATAATGAAAATTATTCAATTCGACGGGGATATGAATCAATTATTAGTTCAGCCCGAAAATACGTCTATATTCAATCGCCATACCTTATTCCAGAAGATTCAGTGCTGGAAGCATTAGTAATTGCCGCAAGAAGTGGAATTGACGTACGAATTATGATCCCATGCATGCCCGATCACCCATTTGTTTATCGGGCAACGGAATATTATGCTAAATACTTAGTGAACAATGGGGTAAAAGTTTACAAGTACAATAATGGTTTCATCCATTCAAAGACGATGGTTAGTGGGAGCAACATTGCTTCTGTTGGTTCGGCAAATATGGATTACCGTAGTTTTAGACTTAATTTTGAAGTCAATGCATTCGCGTACAATGAAAAACTAACAGCGCAATTAAAGCAAGACTTTGAAAATGATATGAAAAAGAGTACGTTACTTACGACTGAGTATTTTGCTAATCAATCAAAGTGGCGGAAATTCAAGCAACACTTCTCGCGGTTGCTTTCACCAATACTATAAAATATGGCAGATTGTAAAATTTGAGTTGAACATTTAAGTGGACAGAAAAACCCATCAAGGTCTTTAATGGTGTTGCCACAACATTCCATTAGAAAGAAGGACCTTAATGGGCACCACTATTTTATCATTCCAGAACCGCATTGTCATTGAAACGCTTCATAATGAAGGACGTTCCTTACGATACATCGCTAATTACTTAGGCTTTAGTAAAACCACAGTCTTTAACGAACTTCACCGGCTCAACGGTGAGTATCAAGCTGAACTAGCGCAAACTGACTTTGAACGCAAGGTTAGTCAACGGGGGCGGAAGTCTTCACTCACTAAAAGCCTTAAGCACTTGATTGAGGAAAAGATTCAAGTCCAGAAGTGGTCCCCTGAACAAGTTGCCCATGTAGTTGGGATTGCCTACAAGACGGTCTATAACTGGATTGATCAAGGATGGCTTGATGTACAGTTACCCGATTTGCCTGATCATGGAATTCGTCGTCATCGTGCTAAAGAAAAGCGTGGTACGTTCAGTCACGGCCGCTCCATTGAGGAGCGTCCTCATAAAGTCGAAA
Source organism: Limosilactobacillus reuteri (assembly GCF_003072625.1). Taxonomy (NCBI): domain Bacteria; kingdom Bacillati; phylum Bacillota; class Bacilli; order Lactobacillales; family Lactobacillaceae; genus Limosilactobacillus; species Limosilactobacillus reuteri. Next base: position 1,854,297 of record NZ_CP027805.1, on the reverse strand, counting down.
CTCGCCAAGAATTCGGCCACTTTGAAGCTGATACCGTACTTTCTGGCAAACGTAAAGGTCAAGCTGTGGCGACTTTTGTGGAGCGTAAGAGTCGCCTGACAATTGTTAAACGGCTCCATGGTCGCGACAGTCAGTCCATGACTCAAGCCGTACTTGAACTAGCTAGTCAACTTCAAGACAAGCTCAAGACGCTTACCGTGGATCATGGGAAAGAGTTCGCTAACTATCAGGCAATTGAACAGCTAACAGGTACTCAGGTTTATTTTGCCCATGCTTATTCACCACATGAACGCGGTAGTAATGAGAACCGTAACCGAGTTTTGCGACGGTTTATTCCCAAGGGACAAGCCATTGAAGAGCTGAGCGATCGCCAGCTGGTTCAAATCAATTGGTATCTGAATTCCCGACCACTTAAATGTCTTAACTGGCACACACCAATCGAGATCTTCTTGCTTAATCTACGTCACTAAATTCGTTCAAGTTATTTCTTGCAATCTGCCATATAAAAAATGACCAAGAAGCAGAATTGTGTGTGTCCTTGGTCATTTTTTATTAATAATATTCTTCAATACAATAATTTTTTTGATGGCACTTATTTCATGTAAGATACCTTGTGTTAGGGGTATGACGTGCAAAAAGCCAATTACTAAACGAAACTCTAAATTGGTGAGAGCAATGAGGACAAATATAGCAAGTATGATGGTAATAATTTATAGCAATATACCAAGTTAAAGCAACTGTAATAAGAATTCCTAATAATAACCATATCAAATTTCTTTGATAAAAAAGAAAGTAAAGAATGCTGCCCCAAAGAATGAAGTCGATACCGATACCAATAAGCAACATTTTAATTCGTAGCCGTTTTAACTTCTTTGTCTTTTTGATCTTATCAAAAATGCTTTGACTGATATTTCCTGGGAAATCAGAATGTTTATTTAAAAAAGTTTCTAGTTGAGATAGACTTGCTAATTGTGCTGAAGCATCCTTAATTTCTTGCTGGAGCTTACTTCGTTGGTTAATAATTAGACTTTGTAGGGTATGTCAGTGTCATTAATAATCTGTTGAATATCCTTTAAGCTGAATCCTAGTTGTTTATAAATTAGAATTTCTTGAAGTTGTTTAAGATCATGATCGTCATAATGGCGCAATCCATTTTCTGTTCGTTTAGCATGAAGCAACCCCCGGCGATCATAGTATTGGATTGTTCTGATTGAAACATTACATTTTTTTGCTAATTGACCAGTCGTATACATGTTAACCACTACTTTCATACTATTAAGTGTAGCTAATGACGTAAGGTCGTGGTCAATAGAAAAAAGGAAAGAGATTAAAAATATCTTAGTCTCTTTCCTTTTTTATTTTTAGTAACCCGAAATGTCAATTTAAGTTAGAAAGAAAATAGTTGCTCATCAGTGACGTAAGACATGAATACTTCATATGGAGTTCGATAGCCTAGTGATTTACGGGGCAGGTTATTTCGCTTACTCATCAGTTGGGTTACCAATTCATCAGGAAGATTGCGGAAATCTAGCTGTTTCGTTAAGCCATCCCGGCGTAAAAGACCGTTGTTGTTTTCGTTCAGCCCTCGTTGATTGGGAGCACCAACCTCGGCAAAGTAAGTGTGAAGGTCAAATTGATTGGCAATCTCGCGCCAGCCGGCGAATTCTTTTCCGTTGTCAAAGGTAATCGATTTGAAGAAGTACCGCGGGAATTTCCGAAGCCACTGACTTAAGTGTTGGTTAATCGCATCAGCCGTCTTTTCGTGCACATTGAGTACAATTTCGACCTTCGATTGGCGTTCGGTCAGGGTCATTACCGCCCCTTGGTGCTTTTTGCCTTGGACGGTATCAGCTTCAAGGTGCCCAAATTCAGTGGCATAGTGCGGAAAGTCCTTGGCACGCTCGTGAATACTTCGCCCCAATTGGCCAGCCTTCCCGCGGCGCTCGACATAGCAATTCGGGTGCCGCTTACCTCGCATCGGCAAGGAACGGACATCGAAGCCGAACTGGCCACGTTCAAACATCCGGTAAAGAGTTCGCCGGTTACAACTAATTGGGCGCTCAGCGCGCCCAATAATGGTATCAGGCGTCCACCCCTGGGCAATTTTGTCGTTGATATAAGTGAGTTCAGCCAGTGACAACTGAGTACGTTTTCGGCCACAACGTTGCTTATTGCGCATATAGTGATCTTGATAATCAGCAATTGAGGCACCGGTTTCCAGGTAACGATAAACGCGATAAACGGTTTCGGCGCAACGGTTGATCATTTGGGCCACTCGGTACGCTTTAAGCTTTTGCACGAAAGAATGGGCGATGATTGTCAGCTCGTTTGTGGTAAGATGGGTGTAAGTCATTTGTGGTTTCCTTTCTTTTGTTTAGGGGTATTCAAAAGTCTACCACAAATGGCTTTTCTATTTTTCTAACTTATTTTCTAACTTAATTTTACAAACGGCGTAATTAAATAATTCTGTTGAAAGGTAACGGTCACCGCCATCGGGAGCAATAGTAATAACTTGCTTACCCTTACCAAACTTTTTGGCAACTTCAATCGCACCCTTGATATTAGCACCAGCTGAGATACCCACAAGGATTCCTTCTTGCTGACCGACTTCGCGTGCCATCGCAATTCCGTCATCGCTCTTAATTTCAAGGATTCCGTTGTAAACATTAGTATCAAGAACTTTCGGGATAAAGCCAGCACTGATCCCTTGAATTTTGTGCTTGCCACCTTTTCCTTCTTTTAATACTGGAGATTCTGCTGGTTCAAGAGCATAAATTTGGACATTAGGATTAGCTTTTTTCAATGCATGACCGACCCCAGTAAGTGTTCCTCCAGTACCAACACCAGCAACAAATGCGTCAGGAATATCATCGCCAAATGCGTCAAGAATTTCTTTTCCTGTAGTTTCTTCATGAATTGCTGGATTTGCTGGATTATCAAATTGCATTGGCATAAAGTAGCCTTTTTCTTTAACTAGGGACTGTCTGAAAACTAAAAATTCAGGTATAATCTGAGGAAAAACGAATCGAGGCATTCCGATGACAACACCTAAACGATACGAACTGGAAGATGCTCAGTGGGACCGAATCAAAGGATACTTCCCGCCATACCGGACTGGCCGTCCATCAAGCCTAGACAACCGTACCGCCCTCAACGCTATCCTCTGGCTCATGCGCAGCGGGGCTCCTTGGCGTGATCTACCTGAACGCTATGGCTCTTGGAAAACGGTGTATAGTCGCTTCCGAGCCTGGGTAAGTTCAAACTTGTTCGAACAGGTTTTTCTCAAATTGATTGACGATCCCGACATGGAAAACTTGAGCTTAGATTCAACGATCGTTCGAGCGCATCAAAAGGCCACTGGGGCAAAAAAAACGCCGAATGTATGGTCGAAAATCAAGCTATTGGACTAAGTCGAGGTGGCCGAACGACCAAGATTCACGCACTCGTTGACGGATTAGGGAATCCCTTGGGTTTTCGCCTAACAGGTGGTCAAGTACATGATAGCCAAGTTGCCAGTGAGTTGCTGGAAGGCTTCGATATTTCTCAATCAAATATTATCGCGGATAAAGCCTATGGCACCGCGAAACTTCGCCAGTATATTAAAGATAAAGCAGCCGTCTATACCATTCCGCCAAAGGAAAATACCAAAGACAAGTGGACCTGTGATTACCACGTTTATTGTGAGCGCCATTTGATTGAGAACTTCTTCAATCAGTTGAAGAACTTTCGTAGGATTGCAACGCGTTATGATAAGCTCGCTCATGTTTATCTGGCTACGGTTTACATTGCCTCAATTTGCATCTTACTTAAGTAGTTTTCAGACGGACCCTAGTTCTTTTGCTTTTGCAATTGCACCCTTCATTTAAAGTGCCCTACAATTGTTAGACAAGGAATCTAATGATTGTGGGGCACTTTTCATATGGTCAAATATAAATCAGAATTGAAGGCACAGATTGTCCATGAATACCTGTCAACTTCACAAAGTGCTTATGATTTAAGCAAAAAGTATCAGATTAATAGACAAGAAATAGCTAAGTGGGTTCAGCGATACCGTTTGAATGGGATTAATGGCCTTGAACGTCGTCAGAAGCGAACCTTTACCACCGACTTCAAGTTAAATGTGATAGACTACTATCAAACTCATGAGGATTCAATGGCCGAAGTAGCGGCTCGTTTTGATATCTTAGCGGCACAGGTCTCTGCTTGGCGCACACAATTTAAACGAGACGGGATTACAGCTTTGAATCCTCACCCGAAAGGTAGGCCGTCAAAAGTGAAACGTACTAAAAAACAAATCCGCCAGCTCGCCAATAAGAGTGAAGTGGAACAATTAAAGGAAGAATTAGCGAAGAAGAACCAAGAACTCTATGACACCAAGTTGGAGCGTGATCTCTTAAAAAAATCGTTGTCCCTGTTCGGACCCTCAAAGCCCGGAAGAAAACCCAAATAGTGGATCAGATCAGGGACGATCAAGCATCACTACCCAAGAAGCAGCGTTATAAGATTGGTGACCTTCTTAAAGCCATTGAACTTCCTAAGGCTACTTATCACGATGAGCGGAAACGAATAGCTAACCACCATGATAAATATACTGAAGTTAAGCAAGTGATTCTTCAAATTGCTCAACAGTTTCAGATTCGTGGGCGTTGGACTGCGGGCTATCGCCACATTCAAGCCGCTTTAGATAAACTTAACTTACACTTGTCGGGTGACACGATTCGGAAGTTAATGCGTGAATTGGACGTCCAGGTAGGTCTATATAACTGCCATCGGAATGGTAAATATTCATCTTATCATGGCACCGTTGGTAAGGTTTCAGATAATAAATTAAAGCAAGAATTCAATGAAAAACAACCTTATCGGGTTATTCATACTGACGTAACGCAGGTTCGCTTAGCTAACCATCAATGGGCTTACATCTCAGTGATGATTGACGAAGCGAGTCAAGAGATCCTGGCTTTCCAGATTAGTACTAGTCCCAATAAAGACTTAATTATGCGAACTATAAAAGAATTAGTTAACAATTTACCTGATGATGCGCAACCAATTATCCATTCAGATCAAGGTTGGCATTACCAGTTAGCTTACTATACCCAAAAACTAGCGGATCTTCAGTTTATTCAAAGCATGTCCCGCAAAGGGAATTGCTTAGATAACGCTCCCGTAGAAAGTTTCTTTCACTTATTTAAGACTGAATTACTAGCTGGCTTTCCACCATGCAAGGACATTATTGAGTTAACTAAACTTTCATACGATTATGTTCAATACTTTAATCATGTTAGGACAACCTTAAAAACGAAAGGCATGACCCCGATTGAATACCGAAATCATGCCTTAGCAGCTTAATAATTTAATTTTGTCTAACTTTTGTCTTGCACTTCAGTTAGGTTAAATTCAACACTGAATCCAGAGTTTACAGCATTAGCAACAGTATTATAAACATTAGCAACATCAGGACGACTAACAGCCGTTACCTTTTGCCGTGCAATTTCATGACCAAGATTTTGATCCCAAGCAATGATGTAATGGTAAGGACGACCAGCAGCTTGGTTGGTAGCATGCCAACCAGTTACAGTTAAGGTATCGCCATTAGCACTTAGCTTATCCAAGTAAGCCTGATTATCTTCATTTAGAGCTAGTGAGTTAAACCAGTAATCAACTCTGTCGCCTTCCCCATTATTTGGATCATTGCTATAACGGGAGACTAATCTTAACGAGTGATTAATACAACTATTGGGAATATCGATCGTGACGTTAAATCCAGAATAAAGGCTATTATCAACATTTGAATATGCTCTTTGAACGTCCGAACGAACTTGCGGTACAAGCTTTTGACGAGCAATCTCGTGCCCTAGTGTATTATCAAACACAATCATATAACGGTAACGATCAGAATTGCTTGCACCTGTAGCATGCCAACCACTGGCAATGAGTTGGGCCTGTCCTTGGTTGTTTTCAGTCAATTTGTAGCTGTCTAAGTAGCCATAATTAGCATTTACATTATTCGATATGGTGGTTGAATCGTAAGGAACTTCATTGTTAGCTAAAGTAGTATTGATTTTTTTAACATTAACATTAATAGTACCAATACCATTTTCAGTTACGGTAATTACACTTGGAATATGTTCATCCTTATTAGCTAATTCATAACCATCCGGTAACGAAATCTTAACATCAACTTTATCGCCAACAACACGCTAATTCTAATCATATTGTTGACTATTACTATCGTTTAAAAGAAAAACGACCTCATCCAAAACTGAACAAGGTCGCCATGGTAGCTTGTATGAATAAAACTCTGAAATGTCTCTTATCCATGATTAAGCACCATGAAAAATACCACTATCGGTATACGGACTCAATGGTCCCTGTGAAGGCATAATCACCTCACAATTTTAATATACCACTAATTCTCGATTTTTGAAGAAGAACCGGGTTGGTTTAGTATACTCTTCTTTTCTAAATATTTTTCTTGACTAATCGTAGGAAAAGGGAGCGAGACAGAAGTCACTCGTGACTTCGTTTTTCGACGCGAAGCTAGCCTCTGGGAGCCCCCGCAAGCAACAATAGGCCTCTAACGTTCGGTGTTGCCGGACGTTAGAGGCCATTGTTGTACTGCGTATTTGCTTTTTATGAAAGTAACTTAACTTATGTCACAGTCCCGTTTTTAGATTTATTCTAAGCCCAAGTCTTTGGCATAGGCTGCCTCTTCCTTACTGAGTCGTTGACGTTCACGTTCGTTGTACCATGGTGAAATGGTAAAGGCGAGAACATCATTAATAAGGTAAATTGAGCTGTTAACGGCCATTGCTAAAGTGGCAGATCCTTGCTTGTAAGAAACAAACCAGAGTACTAGTTGCGCAAGACCAGATGCAAGCCACCAGAAATATTGATTGTTAAAACGCAAGAAGCAAATAACACCAGCGGAAAGACTAATAGAAAAGCTGATTGCATCAATCCATGGCCGAGGATCGTCGGTAAGGCGCCCGATTAAATAGCCAGAAACAAAATAAACGATAATCGTCGCGACAATAGCAACCGTCCATGAACGAGCATTGAATTTACGGATCTTTGATGCCATGTTAACATTCCAGTTTGCAGAAAGTAATACTGGTAAATCGAGGGTAATAACATAGGCGATTTGTTCGGCAATACTTAAATAATTTTTAGCGCTAAAACCAGCGATAATGAAACATAATGCTGATAGAATACCTAGGAAACCATTTACCGACTTTGCAGCATTAATTGCCAAAACGCAAAGTACTCCAAGCGTGGTTCCGATAAATGTAATGACAGTTACCCACGTTATTGGAGCACTAACTAAAGTTATTACCTGACAGCCAAGACTGAAAAAGAATAGGTAATAATTTTGTTGTGGCCAGCCCTTTAATTGGTGGGCAAGAAATTTAAAATAATCGCTAATCATTAATATAACTCCCTCTACTATATGTTGTGTGATATTGTGGTTGCTGCCGGCTAGTAACACAAGATATTGTGGATGCAAAAAAGCAACATTTAATAGTATACCGAGTCAAAATCAGGGATGCAATACCCTAAAGTTAATTTAATCGGTCGCTTAAATTAATTAAAGGCCGAGAAATTAACCCTATCGTTGAAAATAATAAATTTAAAAATTTCCTTTAGCCGATTACGGAGCATCGAATGACTTATCAAAACTATAATTCAACTTTAACAATTTTAACTTTATATGAAGATTGTGGAGCTTCAACAGTCACGGTTGTTCCAGCTGTTTGGTGAAGAAGGGCTTGACCGAGGGGCGAATCAAAAGAGACTTTTTGTTTAGTAAGATCAGCTTCTTGCTTTCCCGCAATATGATAAGTTTCTTGTTCATGGTCATCCTCAAATTCAATTGTCACGGTTGTCCCTAAATCAATAGTGTGATCATTCTTGGGGGTCACAATTTCAGCATACTGAAGTTGTTTATTGAGGTACCGAAGCCTGCTCTCAAGATGACGTAATTCACGCTTAGCAGTACTATATTCTGTATTTTCAGATAAGTCACCAAGCACACGGGCTGCTTTTAATTGTTCAATTTTTGCGGGTCTTTGCTGTTGTAATTTTGCAATTTGTTCTTCAATTTCGTGATAACCAGTTGCAGTCATTTTTTGAAAATAGACATTTTTCATTGCTTCTTGGATCTTTTTTCGTTGCATTGGTATAGTTTCTCCTTGTACATTAGCAATCTTGTTATATTTACTAGATATAATTATGATATGATAGAAATGAAAATTCAATTTGGAGACGGAGGATATATAGATAATGAACGAACAAGAACAACATATTGACCAGTTTCTTACTTCGTCCAACTATCATCAGTTATCTGCTAATCAGCAAAAGCATGCACAGGATATTTTGACGCGTTTTAATAACCAGATGGCAAGTGATCAGCATTTGACCGATACTGCTTGGACACCAGAAGCAGTAAAAGCGGTCATGGTCGGGGAATTTATCGCTGATCCAGCACTAACTAATCAATTTGGAATTGCGGTTGTTCCAGTTTTGCGAGCTTATCAAGAATTTTTGAAAGTTGAAAATCTTGCGGAAGTTGTAAAAGCAATGGAAGAACAACGGACAAAGATGAACGAGTGTCGGAAAGCACATAAGACATGGGCACAATTACATGGGGATGCGGAGAATGAAGAAACAGAAGCAACCCCGGTTCAAGCTAGTCCTGCTAAAAAAGAAATTACATGGACACCGGAGAAGTTCAAGGACTTATTAGCGAACGTGCAACAAGCTATTAAGTCAGCTTCCCAATTCAATAATCTTGAATTAGATGATGTTGAGTTGAACTATGTTGTGCAAGAGTTCTTGGAACTAATGGTTCAAGAATGCAATGAATATCCAGGTCAATGGACTTTCAGCAACTTGCAACGCGTATTAGGCATGATGATGCCATTAGATCCACATATTTCAATTAAGCAAATTCATAACATCGTACCGAGCGCACAGGCCTTGTTTGAATACTTGAAGCAAAATGATTATATCAACATGGATCAATACAAGTTGGGCTTAAAGGCAATTGCTAATATGCAACCATCAGAAGACATGCTTGCCTCATTAAATCGTGATGAGCGTGAAAACCAATTAGTTTTATCATTCATCAATAGTAATGGTATCGATACTGATGATGCAGATGTAGCAGAAGCGTGGATGGATGATCATAAGCAGGAAGTTGCTGACTTTATGCGTGGCCTATTGAATCCGTGGGGCGAATATGAACGTAAGCGTCTGCTCAAGCGTCAACGCGAAATGCAACAAAAGCAACAAGTAGCTAAGAATAATGATAACCAAGTTGATTCACAATTAAAGCGGAAAAAGAAGTCCCTTCAGGGAATCAAGTTTAGTAAAAGGGCTCGGCGGAAATTACGTCGCCATTAATTTTTTAAGAGGAGGAATCCACAATGAGCGTTGAAATTCCAGAAAATATGGAAGAAGTAGCAATGCAGCTGGCTCAACATCAGGTACGTGGTGAGCAAGTTGACGAAAAAACTGTTATTCAAAATGCTGTTCGGGATATACTCCAAGCATTTTTTGATGGAGCTCTTGAAGGTCATTATGATGATGTGAAGTGGGATGGGGATGACCTAGTCGTTACAGATATTATGGGTGATGAAGTAGGACGCATTCAACCACAATCGAGCTCATTTGTTGATGACTTTAAGAACGATGCTGATTCATTAATTGAACGGCTTGAAAATGCGACAGCCAAAATTGTTGGTGGTCGTTAAGATTTTTATCGAAATAGAAAATGACCCGTGGAAATTTCCGCGAGTCATTTTCTATTTTAAAGACGATTTTTAATTTCGTAGGGCTTTGATTTTTCGTGTTCAGCTGGTAAGGCATCCTTAGCGTAAAAAATTGCGTATTCTTTATCGTTAGGATCTTTAGCGATGACAAGTTCATCATTGTGACGTGCTTGTTTAAAAATTTGTCCCTTCCGAACAGCTTCATTATAGTCATGAATATTAGCAACTGAATCGCCTGGATTAAAGAAAATTCTTGTTTCCATTATAAGTTCCTCCTCATGCACGACTTGGCAAATCAATTTGTGCTTTTGCTAGAATATGACCCTTGGCTGCGTGGATGAAGTCATTAAGCCAGTATTTATTTTCTAAGGGTAAAGTATCATCTAACGCAAACACCATTAAAGTATAATCATGAGTTTTGTCTGGAGGTTGTGGACCCACATAACCACTAGTAATCAATGGGTTTCCATTAACCAACGAGCCGGCATTGCTATTATTTCCCTGAACAAATTTGTCTGCTAATTCTCGACTAGCATTTGCAGGGATATCTGTTAACGTTGCTGGAATGTTGGCGGCTAACCAGTGGATCCAAGTGAAGCCACAGACAGGGGTTGAGTCATAATCAATAAAGACGAGTGCAAATGTCTTTGTATCTGCTGGTGCGTCGGTAATTTTAATTGGAAATGACTTGATTGGATGGTCAGCTAGCATATCAGCTGCTGGCGCATATTTACCATATTCATCTGCTAACATCCCATTAATTAATGGTACTGAGATTTGCATAAAAATTCCTCCTTATAAGACGATTATAATCGACCCTAATCTAAATACAATTTTCGTAAATCTTTTATTTCGGTAGGCGTAATATCAAGGTAATTATTAAGATATTGATTAACGTTTCCGTAATTTTGGGTAATGCTTTTGATTGCTGTATTTAGGTAATCGGGAGCTACTGAGGCAAGGGCTGCCCGGTTTATCACTAATTCCTCGCTAGCGCCGTGATTACGCATGTCTTGCAGCCAGTGATTACGAAAATCCTGAGTAACAGTATTCGTTAGCAGGTAATCTTCCATAATAATCTTTTGCTCAACCCCGAGGGCACTGAGGATAAGATAAGCAGCCATCCCTGTCCGATCTTTGCCAGCAGTACAGTGAAATAACAAGGCACCATGTTCATTATTCAATAAGAGATTAAATAATTTCTGGTAAGCTTGCTTGGCTGAAGCAGCCGTGGTCATTCGGTGATAAACATCAATCATATGGTGATAACCGTTTCCTGGCTGTTGCATCTGCGCGGCGATTTCTTCATCACTATGCGAGGCGTCTGTTTCGTCGGCTTCGAAAACAGGCAAATGATAATACTTTGCTTGGGAAGGCACTCGATCGGGGTCTTTCTTTATTTCATCGGGAGCGCGGAGGTCGATATCTAGAGAAATAGGAATATTATCTAAAACAGTGAGATCAGTTTGATCTAAACGAGCAAGTGAGCCTGTACGAATAAGCCGATGCCATTTGATTTGATGCCCGTCTGCTGTTGGATAACCTCCAAGATCACGAAAATTATAGCCATTCTTTATTGGAAGTAAGCGTTGGTTAGCCATGAGAATCCTCCTCGTATTAACTCTTACTACTATTGTACACTGAATTGAGGTGAAAGAGGTTGTAAAGCTTGCGCAAGCATTTTTCCTTCCGCGATAGCGCCAGCTTGATCAGGATGGAGTCCATCAGTGAAACTATGGTGCCAAGTTTTGGTTTCAATTATCGAACATTCATGTTTAATGGCGATTTTTCGAATCTCAGAAGCAAAAGTCTGACTAAAAGGAATCATGATAGCTAAAGGAGAATGGGGAAAGGTTAGCTTAACTTGTTGGATAAAAAGGTCGAAAGCGGCAATAAACTGGGCTAAGGGAAAACGACGGTCATTAACGCCTAAATTAATCACGTTGAGATCAGGATGATTAGGCGTCCATAATGTTTGATCATCAATTTTTCCTAAAAAGACATCGGCAGTTGGTACCCCGCCAGTAGCAGGTCTTAGCACTCCTCCAGCAGAGTAGGCTATTCGAACACTATCGACGTTAAGCAGGTCTGCACAGATTCCCGCATAGTTAGTTTCTGGTCGGTAGTCAGCGGCAGGGTGATTGCCAACTACCCAACAACCGGCTGTGATTGAATCACCGATAAAGTTGACCACAGGACGCTGCGGGGCTGCCATAATTTTGCCGTTATCGAGATAAATATTTTTAATTGCAAAGCCTTCATTACCTTGCCACACTTCGTCAATATCGGTATTACCGGCTGCCATTATTTCTATGGTATGTAATGTCGAATCAAGTGGAATATCAATTTTTTCTAAGCTAGCTTGTGCCCGTTGCCACTTTCCGCTATCAATTCGAAAAGCAAACACTTGGCTAGGAGATAGGGAATTTTGATTTGGCAAAACAGAAATTTGACATTTTTTAGCATTTGAAACCTTAAAACGAAGGTAGCTGCCAAGGTTAGTGGTGTATAAGTTGGGCATATTATTAATCTTTTTAACGATCCAGCGTCCAGTACGTGAAGCAAATTTAATTAGATCGGTTGGTTGATATTTCTTCATTTGAATCCTCCAATTATTTATAACTAGTGTAGCATTAAAAGATGGATCGTGTATATCAACTCCAGCTCCGTGTAATCTTTTTCTTTGCTGCACTGAATTATTTGTAAGCGCTTATTGACGAGGTGGTTAAAAAGTAGTAAATTGTATTTAGTAAAAGTTTACTAATGTTTGTTTGATGTATGGAGGTTATGCTGATGGATAAGCAACAATTTTTAGCTGAATACCAAGACGTGTTTAAAGAACCGGGTAAGGATGTATTCTTTTCACCAGGCCGGATTAATGTAATCGGGGAACATACTGATTATAATGGCGGCCATGTTTTTCCGTGTGCGATCAGTATTGGAACCTATGGGGTATATGGTCCGCGTGAAGATACAACAGTAGCCATTTACTCAGCTAATTCGGCAAAAGAAGAAGATAGTAAGATTATTACTTTTGACATTAATGATACAGAACCGCAAAATGCTAAAGATGAAAAGTGGGTTAACTACTTTAAGGGGATGCTGGTTTATCTAAAGCAACGGGGCTTCAAGATTGATCACGGATTTAACTTATACATCCACGGTTTTCTTCCTTATGGTTCAGGCTTATCGTCATCAGCATCAATTGAAATGTTGATGGGAAATATCTTGAAGGATGAATTTAATCTTGATATTGATGAAATTGAATTAGTTAAACTTGGCCAAAAGACTGAAAATGATTTCGTTGGTCTTAATTCCGGAATCATGGACCAATTTGCTGTCGGAATGGGTAAAGAAAATAATGCAATTTATCTTGACTGCAACACGCTTGAATATAAGTATCTGCCACTTGAACTTGGTGATTATGAAATCATTATCATGAGTACTAATAAGAACCACTCCTTAGCTGGTTCCGAATACAACGAACGGGTCCAAGAATGTGAAGAAGCAGTTAAACGTCTTAACAAGAAGCTTGATATTAACAAACTTGGTGAATTAGACTCCGATACATTTGATCAATACACTTACTTAATTGATGATGACACACTGATTCGTCGTGCCCGTCATGCAGTTAGTGAAAATGAACGGACAAAGAAAGCCATTGATGCAATGGAAAAGGGCGATCTTGAAGAATTAGGCCGTCTGATCAATGCTTCTCATGTATCACTTAAATATGATTATGAAGTGACTGGTAAAGAGCTTGACACCTTAGCAGAAAACGCATGGGATCAACCAGGCTGCCTTGGTGCTCGAATGGTCGGCGGTGGATTTGCCGGCAGTGCGATTGCCATTGTTAAGAAGTCAGAAGCAGAAAACTTCAAAAAGAATGTTGGAAAGATCTACCGGAACAAGATTGGTTACGATGCCAGTTTCTATGATGCTGAAGTTGTTGATGGACCACATAAGCTTTAATAGTATTTTAGTGGGGGAATGAGAAAATGAAGTTAATGGAAAAGTTTGCTGACCAAGTGATTGCTAGTGGAACTTATGAACCACTCGACCGGATCTATGTCTTAAACAAGGTTCGGGGCTTTGTTGGTGATGAAGATGTTGAAGCTAAAGATGATGAACCGGTTGTTAGTCAACTCGTTGATCTAGCTGTTAAACGCTGCAAAATTGATGATGGTCAAACCGCTAAGGAAATTTTAAACGATCAGCTTTATGATTTGATGACCCCAACGCCATCAGTAGTCAATCATAAGTTCTGGGAAAAGTACCAACAATCTCCATCAACCGCGACTGATTGGTTCTATAACCTATGTACCAGCAACGACTATGTTAAAGTAGCTGCTATCAAGAAGAATGTTGTCTTTGATAAACCAACTAAGTACGGCAATCTTGAAATTACCATCAATCTTTCAAAGCCGGAAAAGGATCCCAAGGCAATTGCAGTGGCTGCTCATGATATCGCTAAGAAGTACCCACAATGTGCCCTTTGCATGGAGAATGAAGGTTACAAGGGACGCCTTGGACAAGCAGCACGAAGCAACCACCGTATTATTCGGATAACAGTAGGTGGGCAACGATGGGGATTCCAGTATTCACCATATGCTTACTTTCACGAACACTGTATCTTCCTCGATAGTAAGCACGAACCAATGAAGATTAATCGGCAAACTTTAATTAACTTGGTTGAAATCGAAAAGCAATTCCCAGACTATTTTGTTGGAAGTAATGCTGATTTACCAATTGTTGGTGGTTCAATGCTTGCTCATGAGCACTATCAAGGTGGGAAGCATATTTTCCCAATGATGAAAGCCTCCATTAAGAAAGAATTACACTTTGCTGAATATCCAGCTGTTGATGCGGGAATTGTTAACTGGCCAATGAGCGATATTCGTTTAACTAGCACAGATACTGAGCAACTAATTGATCTGGGTACACATATTATTAAGGTATGGGATCAATATAGTGATGAAAGTCTTAACATTAAAGCTTTTGATGTACAGACGCGGCACCATACTGTTACCCCTATCATGCATCGGGAGGGCGATAAGTTTGTTCTCGATTTAGTTTTGCGGGATAATAATACTAATGATGAATATCCACTTGGAATCTTCCACCCACATAAAAAACTATGGCACATTAAAAAGGAAAATATTGGTTTAATTGAAGTGATGGGTCGAGCAATCTTACCAGCGCGGCTCAAAGATGAATTAAATGAAGTCAAGAAGTTTTGGCTTGGCGCTGAAAATAAGATTGCAGATAGTCATCTTTCATGGGCAAAAGAAGTTCAGTCAAGGATTAATCTCACCGCGGATAATGTCGATGAGGTTATGGAACAGGAACTTGCTAATGTCTTTGCGAATGTTCTAGAAAATGCGGGAGTCTTTAAGGATGATGCAGCTGGAAATGAAGGTTGGCAACGATTCGTTGATGCTTTAAAATAGTTTTAACCTAAAATGAAGAAAGGGGCGCTGAAGCAGTATGGCAGTAACATTACATGATATCGCGGATAAAGCAGGGGTCTCTATTGCGACTGTATCGCGAATCTTAAATAATGATGTGACGCTTTCTGTAAATGAAAAGACACGTCAGCGAGTGTTAGCCACTGCCGAAGAGTTTAACTATACTAAGCATAAGCGAGCACGCAATAACCAAGTACAACGAGTAGCTGTTGTTCAATGGTATTCTCTTACGCAGGAATTGGATGATTTGTATTACATGGCGATTCGAATGGGAATCGAACGAGCAGCTCAACAACAGGGGCTACAGACGGTTCCGGTTTATCAAAATAATATGGAAGAAATTCCTCGCGATGTTACGGGCATCATCGCGATTGGAAAATTTAGTGATTCGCAAGTTCAAGCATTGCGGTTAGTAACTTCTAATATTGTGTTTGTTGATTACGATAGTTTGGCTGCTGGTTACGATTGCTTAGTGCCGGATTTTGAAAATGCGGTGCGGTCAGTCATTTCGGAATTTGTTAGTGAAGGGATTAACGATATCGGCATGCTAGCAGGAACAGAAAAGACAACGGACCAACAAATTGTTCCTGATTTACGGCGATTCTATTTTGAAAGTAACCTGCGTCAACAAAACCTTTATCATCCAGAATTTATATTTGCTGGCAACTACACCTCGATGTCAGGATATAAGGCGATGAAAAAGGCAATTGCGACGCTTGGTGACCGTATGCCGCATGGAATCTTTGTTGCCAATGATCCGATGGCGGTTGGCGCACTTAAAGCGATTCAAGAAGCCAAAATCAACGTTCCAAATCGAATTGCGCTGATTAGTTTTAACGATACGGCAATTGTTAAGTACGTTTATCCAAGTATGTCAGCAGTTCATGTTGCCACTGATGAAATGGCCCATGCCGCTGTTGATATGATGATTAAACGTTTGCAGAATCCGAATAATGATCCATGTAAGACAGTTGTTGGAACCCACTTGATCAAACGGCAAACAACCCGATAGCATATAAAAAATGATTCAGTTTTGATAGTAATGGCACTAGTGCTTTTACTAATAGAAACTGAATCATTTTATTTTTTAATTCTTTTTTGATACCACCGATAAGCAAAGTATAAGCAAACGACCGCCATGATGATAATAGCAACAGTCGTGTAATCGTTGAAGATAATGACAATCTTATTCCATGATTGGCCGACCCAAGCGCCGAGAACGACAAGTAGTGTATTCCAGATTGCGCTTCCGATAGTAGTGAGAAGGCAGAATCTTCCTAATGAAGTTTGAGCGATCCCAGCAGGAATAGAGATTAAACTGCGAATAACGGGAATGCATCGGCCATAAAGAATACCGCCTGCCCCATGTTTATTAAACCAATCGACTGTTTTTTTAGCATCATCTTGGTGAAAGCCTAAAAGCTTAAATAAGCGATGTCCGAGAAGACGTTCGAGGCGGTTAACAGTTAACTGGCGGCCGAGAACATATAGAATAAGCGCCCCAATAAGTGAGCCAATTGTCGCGGCGATAATTACCCCAATAATTGATAAAGAGGTGGTGGTCGTCATGAATCCGCTCATTGTAAGGATAATTTCAGATGGTAGCGGTGGAAAGACATTTTCAAGGGCAATTAATAAGGCAATCGCGAAATAACCAAACTGATTAATAAATACCGTTATCCAAGCGTTCATAAATTACTCCTGTTCAATTAAATATTCTCTAAACACTCTATCATATTAGAGAAATACTTAATAGCAGTCTTATTTTTCTTTAGTGAAAATTACGAATTATAAATTAGAATTATTATATTGAAGTGAATAAAATACATGGAGAGCGCAAAAAGTGTTCGGATTTAATTAAATAAAATCTTAAAATTTGCTAAAATCTTACTGAAAATGTGCTAAAGTATAATAAGACTACATAAGGGAGATTGATATAAAGTGAAGCGATATCGTTTCGGACGCCTTAGTATGGGCTGGCAAATTATGATTGGGCTAGCCCTTGGTATTATTTGTGGATTAATTTTCTATCAAAATAAGGGTGCCATCACTGTTATGCAGAGCTTAGGAACAATATTTATCCGGCTGATTCAAATGATCGTAATGCCAATTGTTGTTTCTTGCTTGACTGTCGGAATTGCTAATATTGGTGATATTAGAAAGTTAGGACGGATTGGTGGAAAAACATTAATTTATTTTGAAGTTTTAACCACGATTGCGTTGATTTTAGGGATCGTAATGGCTAACATTACTCATCCAGGGTCGTTTATTGATATTCATAAACTTCATGCAACTGATATTTCGCAATATATGTCCACCGCAAAATCTGCAGAACATAATAGCGGATTTTGGCCATTAATTTTGTCGATTATTCCAACGAATATTTTTAAATCCATGTCTGATGGTGACATGATGCCTGTTATCCTGTTCTCGGTTCTCTTTGGATTAGGAATTGCAGCTGTGGGTGAAAAGGCTAAAATTTTAATTGACGTATTAAATGCAGTTTCAGAAGTTATGTTTAAAGTTACTAATTGGGTCATGAAGTTTGCACCAATTGGGGTCTTTGGTTTAATTGGAATGACAATCGCTGAAATGGGTATTAGCGCTTTGCTGCCATTAGGATTATTTATTTTGATTGCGTATGTGACAATGCTAATCTTTATTATTGTTGTCCTCGGTATTACTGCCCATATTTTCCATTTGCGTTATTGGAAGACGATGCGCGCTATCCTTGATGAGATTGTCTTGGCATTTACTACAGCTAGTTCAGAAGTTACGTTACCTCGCTTGATGAAAAAGACACACGAGATGGGGGTAAGCAAGGGAATTACAGCTTTTGTTATCCCAACCGGTTATACTTTTAATCTTGATGGATCTGCGATCTACCAATCATTAGCAGCGATCTTCTTAGCACAAGCATATGGTCTTCACCTTAGTATTTCTCATCAGATCACGTTGTTAGTAGTTTTGATGATTACTAGTAAGGGGATGGCTGGGGTTCCAGGTGCCTCCTTTGTTGTATTGCTTGCCAGTGTTTCTACAATTGGTGTGCCAATGGCTGGTTTGACATTTATTGCTGGAATTGATCGTTTCGTTGATATGGGACGAACTGCCGTAAACGTGGTTGGTAATTCAATTGCCACACTTGTTATCGGTGAATCCGAAGGTGCGCTTGACCGTGAAAAATATAATGCATATTTAGATAATTACGGAAAAGAGAAGACGCCAACAGAAACGGACGCTGAAGCTGAATAAAAAACGAAGATGGGAAAGTGTTCTCATCTTCGTTTTTTATTTACTCTTCTTCTGAATTAACAGTATCTTTTGCTGGTACTAACTTAACTCCCCGGTGATCCACGCTTGTACTAAATACGATTTGTGTACTTGTTTTTCCAAACCGTTGTTGAATAGTATTAATGAAGTTATCTAGATCCGTGGTAGAAGGAAAAACAACTTCCATAATTTCAGAATAATCACCAGTTACACAGTTACATTCAATTACATTGGGAATTTGTTGGATGTAGGGATAAAATTCTTGCTTTTGTCGTGGCTCGAGTTGCACCTGAATAAAAGCTTTAACATGAAAGTTAATTTTTTCCATGTTAACACTTGTATGATAGCCAGTGATAATCCCATTTCGTTCAAGTTTATTGATTCGCGCCGCAATTGCTGGTGATGAGATAAAACATTCTTTAGAGAGTTCTTTCAAAGAAGCACGGGCGTTTTTTTGAAGAAGATTAATAATCTTCCTATCGATCTTGTCCATAAGATGCGGCCTCACTTTCAAATATTAAAGGTATATTGGATATGTTAAGATTACTCTAATTAAAGATTAATGTATAGTATAAATTTTAGGAAATTTTGAATTAATTGAATTTTATCTGAAGTCAGTATTATTCTGGTTTCCTTCGCTTTATTCTTCAAAAAAATGGTATAATTTAAGTAAATATATCACTTGTTTGTTTGGAGGTTCAAACCTATGGATCAAGAATATCAAAACATCCTAGTTCCAGTTGATGATTCTCAGGAATCAGAATTTGCATTACGCCGTGCGATTGCAATTGCAAAGCGTAATGGTGCTCATATAGATATTTTAAATGTAATCGATACACGAGCAATGGCTTATAATTTTGCTGGTATGTCAGATGGAAGTATTGCCTATCAATTAGTTGATAAATCAAAGCAATACCTTGATGAATTGTTGAAAAATGCCAAGGATAAGGATGGCTTTGATAATCTTGATATCCACATTCGTCTTGGTAATCCAAAGACAATTATTTCGTTTGACTTCCCTCGTGACCACCACAACGACATGATTATTATTGGTGCTAGTGGATTATCACGGATGCAACGAGCCGTAATGGGTTCAGTTACGTCATACGTAAAGCGGAATGCGCCTGTTGATGTGCTGGTTGTTCGGACTGATGTAGATCAGGTTAAATAGTCATTAAATATTATCGATGAGGGTTAGTGGTAGATAATGCCATTAACTCTTTTTTTATAAAAATGAAAGGTGTGTTATCGTGGCAGATGAAATTACTAAGCGAGTTTCCTTGGTAGAATTATTTTACGATTTAGTGTTCGTTTGCTAATGTCGTAACTTTAACCTAGTTTAGAATAAAAGGAACCGCTCGAATCAGAGCAGTTCCTTTTTTAACAGAGAAGATATTTAATTACTTTTTACTAACTTCCATGACGATATCAGTAGTAGTTACCTTTTCACCAGCATCCTTCAATAATTTAATATCAAAGTCTTTACTGTTAGTAACGGTTACCATGACAGTATCATCAAGACCAGCTTTTTTGATTGCCGGGTCCCAGAATTCCATTAATTCGTCACCTTTATCAAAGTGTTGATCCTTATCAAAGTAACTAATGAATCCAGTACCACGAAGCTTAACGGTATCAATACCAACGTGGATCAGTAACATAATACCATTATCGGATTCCAGCCCGATTGCGTGACGAGTAGAGAAGGTTGCTCGTACTGTTCCGCTAAATGGAGCGATTACTTTACCATCAGATGGTTTTATAGCGAATCCTTTACCCATGTTACCAGAAGCGAAGTTTTCATCGTTAACGTCCTTTAAGTTAACAAGTGTACCGGCAACTGGTGATGTAATATCAGTAACACCAGGTTGTGGGGTGGAAACAGATGCTGTTTGTGGGTTGTCGCTGTCAGCATCTTCAAGGTGATCTCCCCAAGTCTTTTCAAGTTCAGCAACGATCTTGGCGTGCATCTTTTCATCAAGTTTAACCTTTTTTGCAAAGATAAATACACTAATGAGGATCAAGATAGCAGGGGCTACGAACATTACTAGCTTAAACTTAGCAGCACCTGCAGCAGTAACTGTTGCTGCAGTCGCACCAGCAGTCATTCCAGCAATAATAGTAGTTGGTCCAATAATCCATCCAGAAACAGCACCAGCGAACTTATCTAGCAGTGGACGAACTGATAATGTAAGTGATTCGTCACGATGTCCTAATTTTAGTTGACCATATTCAACAGAATCAGTAATAGTCATTAAAACAACTAAAAATACTAGTGGTTGTGGAATGAAGAATAATTCTGCACCAACTAAAACTAAAATGAGTGATTTACCAGCAAATGCAAAGATTAATAAGCCGAGGAAAAGTAATGAAACTGAACCGTAAAATAATTTACGCCGACTAATTTTACCAGTAAAGAGAGGGAAAGTAAGAACGGAAATAACACCAATAACAGTGTTTAATCCACCTAGAATAGAGAAAGCCCTTGAATCACCTAAAATATAAGTAAAGTAGTAAAGCTCCATACTGTTAACTAATGTAATTCCTGTTGTATAGAATAGGTATGAGAGAGCTATAGCGAATAATTGGTCATTTTTGACAATAATTTTATAAACGTCTTTTAGTTTAGTTTGTTCTTTGTTTTCACGAAGCAATGACTTTTCTTCATGAGTACCAAGCCCGACACCAACAGCAGTAATAGCAGCAACAGCAGCGGCAATTGCGGCAAAAATAAACCAACCACGATCATCACCGGTACCGCCATTTTGATTTGCCGAGAAGAATAAAACCATTGGCATAATAACAAAACCAACAATATTTCCTCCAACAGTAGAACCAACCCGCGCAAAAGTAGCTATTTTATCACGTTTATGGGAATCGAATGATAGCGCAGGAATCATTGACCAAAAGGCAACATCATTAAATGAATAGAAGATATCCATAATGATATATAAAATAGCAAAGATCAATAGGTATAGGTAAGGATTAGAAAGACTTAAACCGCCCATTGGTGTGAATAAGATAGCTAAAATAATTGCTGAAATGATTCCACCACCGACAACCCACGGCTTAAATTTACCCCAACGTGTGTTAGTACGATCAATTGCGTTCCCAATTAATGGGTCAACTAGCAACTCCACAATTCGTAACACAGCGATAATTGATGTAACCCATAGAACCATGTGATTGTTGAATGCTTTGTTACTAGAATTGAATAAGTGTCCAGTAACATACATAATGAAATACGTTGAAAGTAAAGCATAAAAGACATCATGCCCGAAGGCTCCCATTGAATAGGCAAAACGGGAACGGGCAACATGCTGTTTACTTTTTGCAGTATCAATTTTTGTATCCATGTTAACTCCCCTTTTCTACAACAACATATAATATCTTACATGAATAATGGTAAGCGTTTTCATAGAAAAAGTCAATGCAATTTTAGTAAAGTTTTACGAAAAAGGAAGTGATATCAAAATAATTATTGATTGAAAGCGATTGCCATAACTTGGGTTTGAATAGTTTCTAACTCATCAGCATTTAAATTAATATATTTATTTACAAAGCGTTCATTTGCATGAAGATCGCTGACAAGAAAATCGTGGATTGATGTAATGCTTATTCCGGCATGGCGTAAATGGAGAATTGTCATAGTAATTGCTAACTGTTCTGTTTTAGCGGCTGAAAGGGTAGCAGGGGCTGTTTCGATGACCCCTTGGTAATAGCCGCTCATAAATGTTTTATTTATTATAATCACCTCTATGCTAATCAAACCACATTTCTATTTTCTTGTTAACAAATTTAAAATAAAAAACGACCGAGAATGGATCTCAGTCGTTAAATCAAAATTTATTTGATTATTGTTCTTCGTACCAGCTGTAGTGGAAGTTACCAGGACGGTCAGTACGTTCGTAAGTGTGAGCACCGAAGTAGTCACGTTGAGCTTGAAGCAAGTTAGCAGGAAGCACTTCTGAACGGTATGAGTCGTAGTAATTAATAGCAGCGCTAAGTGAAGGAACAGGAATACCAGCCTTAACAGCAAGAGCAACAACGTCACGAGTTGCCTTTTGGTACTTCTTAGCAATATCCTTGAAGTAATCATCAAGAAGCAAGTTCTTCAAGTCTGGGTTCTTAGTGAAGGCATCAGTAATGTTTTGTAAGAATTGTGCACGAATAATGCATCCTGCACGCCAGATTTGAGCTAATTCACCATACTTAAGGTTCCAGTCGTAACGTTCGGAGTCGATCCGCATTTGTTCGAAACCTTGTGCGTAACTCATAAGCTTACCGAAGTAAAGAGCTTGACGTACTTTTTCAATCATTTCCTTCTTGTCATCGATTGAAATAGCTTCAGTTTCAACAGGCAATTCCTTGCTTGCTTGTACACGTTCGTCCTTCATCATTGAAATGTAACGAGCGTAAACAGCTTCTGTAATAACTGATTGAGGAGCACCACCATCAAGGGCAGTCATTGAACTCCACTTACCAGTACCCTTGTTAGCACCACGGTCAAGGATCACGTCAACAATAGGCTTGTTCTTGTCGTCACCAAGGTCATCCTTACGAGTAAGGATATCAGCGGTAATGTCAACAAGGTAACTGCTTAATTCACCCTTGTTCCATTCAGCAAAAGTCTTAGCAATGTCATCAACAGGCATCTTTAATACATTACGCATGATGTTGTAACTTTCGTCGATTAATTCTTCATCACCGTATTCGATACCGTTGTGAACCATCTTAACATAGTGACCAGCACCGTTTGGTCCAATGTAAGCAACACATGGCTTGCCATCTTCTTCAGCCTTAGCAGCAATCTTAGTAAGGATTGGAGCAACTAAGTCATAAGCTTCTTTTTGACCACCTGGCATAAGTGAAGGACCATGGAGGGCACCTAATTCACCACCGGAAACACCCATTCCGATGAAGTTGATACCAGACTTGTCTAACTTAGCGTTACGAGCCATAGTATCGTGGAAGTTAGTGTTACCACCATCGATTAAAACATCACCCTTGTCAAGTAATGGTAATAATTCGTCGATAAGAGCATCAGTTGGCTTACCGGCCTTAACCATCATAAGAATCCGACGAGGCTTTTCTAGTGAGTCTACGAATTCCTTAACAGTGTAGCCAGGTACTAACTTCTTATCGCTGTGGTCACGCATCATATCGTCAGTACGGTTACGGTGACGGTTGTATACACCAACCGTGAAGCCACGACTTTCGATGTTTAGTGCAAGGTTCTTACCCATAACAGCTAAACCAACAACACCAATTTGTGCTTTTTGATCAGACATTAAAGTCACTCTCCTCAATACTTATGTAATATAATTCACAACCTCGATTATAACAAAAATTAAAAATAGTGCAAACGCTAAACATCAATTTTTATTATAAAAAAGTAATTTACAGCAAGAATGCTATAAATTACTTTTAGTAACTAATGATTTAAACGATAAACCCACTTACGTCCATCACGAGCCAAGAGTTCGTCAGAAGCTGCTGGACCCATGGAACCAGGAGTATAGTTAGGGAATTGAGGCTTTTCAATATCCCAAAGCTTACGGATAACATCGACAAACTTCCAGGCATAAGCAATTTCAGCCCATGAGGCAAAGTTTGTGTGGTTACCTTCAAGTGCATCATGGAAAAGACGTTCATATGGTTCTGGAGATTCCTTCTTATCAGAATCACTTTGCAAGAAGCGTAAATCAACAGGTTCTGTCGTGAAGCCTTGACCCGCGCGCTTAGCATTTAATTGAATTGCAAAACCTGAGTTAGGTTCAACAAAAATAGTTAATACGTTTGAGTTAAGAGATTGATCACTTTCAGAACGTGGGTTAGCAAAGATATCGATTAATGGCTTCTTAAAGACAACATCAATACGAGTAAACTTGTCTGCTAACTTCTTACCAGTCCGAACGTAGAATGGTACACCAGACCAACGATAGTTATCAAACATTAACTTAGCAGCAACAAAGGTTTCAGTACCAGATTCTGGATCAACACCATCTTCATGACGGTAAGCGTTAGTTCCATCACCAGCATCGTATTGTCCACGGACAAAGTTGGCAGCTGCTTCTGATGGTGTGTAGAGGCGAAGACTACGAAGAGCCTTAATCTTTTCAACTCGAACATCAGCATCAGTAAATGCAACTGGTTGTTCCATTGCTAATTGAGCAACAATTTGCATGATGTGGTTTTGTACCATATCACGTAATGCACCAGATTGGTCATAGTAACCAGCACGTTCTTCAACCCCAAGCTTTTCACTTAATGTTACTTGGATGTTGTCAATGTAACGGTTATTCCAGAGTGATTCAATCATGGTGTTACCAAAACGTAATGCTTGAATGTTTTGAACCATTTCCTTACCAAGGTAGTGGTCAATCCGGAAAATTTGATTTTCACTAAATGTTTGTGATAATTCATCGTTAAGCTTCTTAGCAGATTCAAAATCACGACCAAATGGCTTTTCAATAACAAGACGGTTAAAGCCGTTATCAGTTAATAATCCTTGCTTCTTCAAGTTCAATGCAATGGTGCCGAAGAATTGTGGTGCCATTGACATATAGAAGAGACGGTTGCCTTCAGCGCCGAATTGTTCATCCAATTCAGCAAGGCGTTGCTTAAGGATTTCGTAATGTTCTGGCTTAGTAACATCATGTGACTTGTAGAAAAAGTGTTTTGAGAATGCTTCTGCTTGGCCATCCTCAGTTTCTGGAATGTTGCTAATAGATTCACGAACGATTTGTTGGAATTCTTCGTCAGTTAATGGACGACGAGAAGTTCCTAGTAATGCAAAATGGTCAGCTAGGTAACCCTTTTGATATAACTTGAACAAAGCAGTATAAAGTTTACGCTTTGCAAGGTCACCAGTAGCACCAAATAATGTAATGACAGCCTTATTTTCTGTAGCCAAAATGTTCACTCCTTCTGAAATTTCAGAAAATTCTTATAACGTAACAATTATATACTCTTAAAGCATAATCTGCACTATCAAAGGAAACGTTTTCTGAGAAGATATCTTAGAAAAATAAAATGGACTATTAACGATAAATGGCTTATTGATTAGTCTTTGGCAAGCGCTTGTCAATTAATGGTCTAGATCAAAAAACTTTTAAAAGAAATTTGTAATTAATTAAAATTGGAACTTACAAAGTTAAACTAAATAAAAAAGCTGAGAAATTCCTCAGCCTTAAAACGTCTCTTACACAAACCGTTTCCGTTCTGCTATTACACCACAGATTGTAAAAAAGATAGCGGCAATAGCAATTACGACTAAACTTGCGAACCAGTTATGTGTTTGTGAATAAAGGTTACCGACAATGATCGGACCTAATGCAGAAATTAAGTATCCAACTGATTGAACCATTCCTGAAAGATTTCGTGTATCAGCGGAACTCTTGGTCTTTAGTCCGAATAAAGTCATTGCAAGAACAAAAGTGGTAGTTGTACCAGCACCAAGAAATAGGGCAACAAATATATAGTAAACAAGGGAATTTACCGTGAAGAACATCATTCCAGTTCCGATTAAAGAAATGGTTCCCGCAAATAGCATAACTGGTTGCCGATTCTTCATCTTAGTGGCAATTACGGGGATTGCAAAGGCGAATGGCATTGATAATAGTTGTAGTAATCCAGCAACTAGACTCGCATTATCACTGCTTAATCCGGCATCCATGGCAATTGTAGGCAACCAGGCAACAATACTATAGAATACGAAACATTGTCCCCCAAAGAATAAGAGTAACCACCATGCATTTGCGTTTTTCCACATGTTAGTTCCTCGATCAGTAGAACTGCTTTCGTTAGTGGCACGTTGATTATAGCGTAAGTTCGGTACCCAGATAATAGCTGCAATTAAAGCAACAATGCTAATAATGATAACAGCTGTTTGCCAACTAGTAGCATGGGTAATTGGAGTAATTGCGTAAGCGCCAATTGCAGCAAATAAAGTCATTGCGACATTATACATCCCGGTTACACTTCCAATTTGATTTGGTAGTTTATCAGAAATAATCGCAGGTAATAAGACGTTAATGCAAGTGATGGCAGCCCCGACTAATATTGTTCCGATCATTAACGATGAGAAGCTTAAAATTCGTAAATAAGAACCAATAAACATTAAAATCATTGCTAACTCAATCGTTAGTTCATTACCAATTTTTTGAGCGAGTGCTGAAACTACTGATGATAATAATCCAAAACAAAGCAGGGGAATAGTTGTTAAAATTCCTAAGCTGGTAGTTTCGACATTAAAAGTTTGTGCAATATCTTTAATGACAGATGGTATTGCTGTAATCGGCATCCGCATACAGATCCCAAGGAAAAATAATCCAAGGATCAGAAGTGGACTATGCTTTTTGAGTTTTTCCAAAAAATTCATCCTTTCATCATAAGATTAGCTTGATAATAGACTAGACAATTATATCATAATGAGGCCTTAGTTATGATTAATATACGGTTAGAAGTAGTTAATCCAATTAGAGGTTAGTTTGACGGAAAGCGATTCAAAATATATAATCAACAATGAATATTTTTGGAGGAACACTATGACGGTTATATACCCATACCTAACATTTGAGAATGCGAAGGAAGCGATGACTTACTATGAGCAAGACTTTGGCGCTCAAATCATATATCATGAAGCCCTGACAAAAGAGCAGGCGGAAAGTCTAGGATTACCAGTTGATCAATTGAGCCAAACAACAATGCGGGGCGAAATTATGATTGCTGGGCAAAAGATTATTTGTGCAGATGCAACAATGGGCAATCCCCAAACTTCTACTCTAATTTCAATTTTACTTGATTTTGAAGAAGAGGAAGATAAAGCACGTGATTTGTTTAATCGTTTAGCAAAATCGGAAAATCAACGTGTGACGGTACCATTTGGTGATTGGATACTAAATAATGTAATGGGACAGGTTGTAGATAAGTATGGGATAACATGGCTGATAAGTGCTAATAAACAAGGCTGATATAAAATAAAAGCGACTTGGAAATCCAAGTCGCTTTTATTTTATAGGCTAGGCATTAATTTCGCTCCACCGTTTAGCTAAGATAGTATAAATGCGCTCAATATCTTGTGAAGTGCCCCGTAATTCATAGTCCGCGAGAAATGGTGCGTCAAAGTCTCGCGAGTATTTACGAGCAGTTAAGCAATATTGTTCGTTGAAATTCTTGTTACCACTGCCTACGACGCCGACGCATTGGTTGGCATTATCGTTGTAGGCAATATATTCACCTAATGCATTTGTCATAATTTCAGTAAAACCAGAATCGATCCCGTTACCACCATTTAAATATGTGGGTACGAAAGCAAAGAAGGGTTCTGTTTCATCGGCAGGAAGAGTTTGATCACTAACTTCTTTTAATTCAATAAGTGGACGATCTTCGCTAATACTGTGCTGTTGTTTAGCATATCCCTGCATCCGCATTAAGAAGGAACGGGTATTTCCCTCAAGCGAGATATAAATAATATTCATTGGTGCCATGTGAATTTCTTCCTTCTAGTTTAGATTTATTTTAATATTACAAAATTATTTTAGTAGAATTAACCGCCAAATAAAAGGATAATTTCCTTATTGTTGCCAAAATGCAAAGTTTTACTTTGATAAAGTAGTAACGATAAAGCTATCAATATATGAATGGCGGTAATCTTGAATTTTTAAATCAAGGTTAACTAGCCTAATTGTTTCCCCTTCATGAATATTCTGATAATTGTCTAATACGTATCCCGATAAAGTTACCACATCGCTATCTTCAGAATTTTTAAGATCAATATGGAAGAAACGTTCAAAATCATAAATGGTCGTTTTTCCATCAACCCGGTATTGATTTTTACCAAGTTTAGAAATCATATTATCTGAAACATTATCAATTTCGTCTCTTACCGTTCCGAATAGTTCTTCATAAATGTCTTTGTCAGTGATAATTCCGCTAGTGCCCCCATACTCATCAACGACAACTACCATTGGCACCCGAGTACTGATCATTAACTTAAGAACTTCGGTAATTGGGGTGGTCTCAGGAGTAGTAGGCATATGACGAAGAACTTTTGCTAGAGACACATCCCCGTTAATCTGTTTTTGCCGAATTAAGTCATAGTTAAAAACATAGCCTAAAATTTTATCCTTATCATTATTAGCAACTACCGGTAAGCGACTGTATTTTGTTTTAAGATATAGTTTAATCGCGTCATTCACAGATTTATTTATATCAATGACAGTTAATTGTGTACGATCAATCATAATATCCTTAGCAACCTTATCATTAAAGTCAAAGGCTCGCTCCATATATAATAAGTCGTTATGTTCAAGTTCACCGCCTTTGACAGCGTTTCGAGATAGGCTAATGATCTCACTTTGCGAAAGAACGTCTTGACTCTCATCAGCTGGCTTCATACCTAACATTTTAACAATTCCGTTGGCAGAACTATTAAGCAACCAGACGAAAGGATAAAAAGTAATGTGAAAATAGTGCAGTGGGGTGGTAACAAACATCAGGGTCTTGATTGGGATATCAATACTGATGTTTTTGGGTACAATCTCGGTTAAGACCACTTCAAAATATGTTAGAAGAAGAACTCCCACGATGGCACTTATAACATGGATGACACTATTGTTTAGTGACCAGCTTGGCAACGAAAGAGCATCAGTTAAGAGCTCTTCAATTGTCCCTTCGCCGACCCAACCGAGGATAATTCCACAAATTGAAACCCCTACTTGAGTGGTCGAAAGATATTCCGTTAGATTGGTGACCATTTTGATTGCACGGTTTATTTTCGCAGATGGTTTATCACGCTTTGCTTGCATTTCTTCTAGGGCCGTTACCCGTGCTTGCACTAAGGCGAACTCGGCTGCTACAAAGAATGCTGCAAAGATAAACGTAATGATGATAATTATAAAATTTGTGAATAGTTGGCCCTCATTCAAAATAACATTCCTCATTTCGATTGGTAAGTACAATTTATGTATATTATTCTACCATTCAAATAAGGCGTTATAAATTAAAGCATGTTAAAAAGAAGGACATGTTTATTTCGTTCATTACCTAAAAAATGATAAGATTAATAAAGGTAGATAGCTTAGGAAAAGAGGTTATATAGTGAGTAGTATTACAATTAATGATTTAGTCTATGATGCTAAATCAGGAGACCAATTAGATAACGTTTCATTAGAACTAAAGTCACCACAAGTAATCGGAATTTGCAGCAACGATACAGGTGCAGCAACCGCATTAGAAGATTTATTATCTGTCCGTGGAAAAATTTTAAATGGGGATGTAACAATTAACGGGGCCCCATTCAAAAAGTATAAGCGTCAAAGCAAAAATGAAATCGGCCGAATTGATGATGCAGTTTTAAAAGGAAAGACAGTGGCGAAAGCTGTTGACCACGCGTTACGTCATCATAAAAATGCCTTAAAACCAGAACAAGCACTTCAAATGCTCAAATCATTAAAATTTGAACCAGATCAAATGATTGCTGCATTAAGTGAGGCTCAACAACTAGAACTACGGATAGCACTCCTTCTTACTTGGCAATGCCCAATCGTTATTTTGAGTGATGCCTTTGACGGCTTGGAGGAAGATAAACGGCAAATGATTGGTCACCTTGTTAAAGACTATGCTCAAAAGGTCGATGCCTTAGTGCTTTTCACAAGTAGAAATATTTCAACATTGATGCGGTTTGCTCATACTCTTTATTACTTTAATGGCAGTCATTTGACTTCTGCACGTGATTTATCGATGAATGATGGAGTAGATTGTACTGTGACAGTAATGGGAACTGGTTTCCCAATCGACAATGCAGTAAAGCTAGGGGCACGCATGTTGGAAGAAGCAGGTAATGAGACCCGTTTCCTTTTTACTGGAAATATTCAAACATTATTGCCATTACTAGAGCAAAGCACCATTACTGATGTCAGAATTGAAGATGCAACGATTGAAGATGAATTGATGGCTTACTAATAGATTTGGAGGTTGTGATGGGTCGGATAGTTTTTATTAGTCACCGGCATGACGATTTAGTACCAACTATTATCAAAAAGGTTCCAGAAGCGGTTGCGCTCACTAGTTTTAAATTTAAAATCCAACGTGGGGATGTGTTGTGTTGGCTTCCTACTGTTAATGAGTATGTAGATGATGAAGTGCAAGAGTTAGCTGAATTGATCGATCATTCACTGTTTTTACCATCAAAAATAGTAATGCTTTCGATTGCAGGAACAGCAGATGATGCGACCAATCAGCAACTACAGGAATGGTATGGACAACAGTCAACTCAGGCGGTCCTTGCTCATCAATATGCGGTTAAAATGATTGATGAATTTGAGTTGCCATATACTATTATTAGGGCTTTGCCAATTACTGGTGAAGAAACTTCCCTTAAGGTTGTTAGTGAAGGGGAGACTTTAGAAGGCAAAGAGATTGGATTAAGACAAGTAGCACAGATAATTGAACAAGCAGTTACTACCGATGATTTTCGGAATCAATCGATTGGAATTGCCCCATAAGAAAGCAGGTTGTGATATGGATAAATTAGAAGAATATCAACGATGGCAAAATAATTTAGCACGGGTGCGATTTCCACGATGGAAAGAATTACCTACACTAGGTTTGTATGTTGACCAGGTGGTGGCAATTGTAAATGAACAATTGAACCATTTGAGAATTGAACCACTTACAAAATCAATGGTAAACAATTATGTAAAAAAGAAAGTTATTCAAGCACCAATCAAGAAAAAGTATGCTGTTAACCAATTAGTAGATCTTTTACTTATTGGATTATTAAAATCAAATTTTTCACTAGATGATATCCGTGCAGGAATTGCCCAGGTTACTATGAATTCTTACCCGCAAGCTGCCTATGACCGCTTTGTTGAAATTTTGAACGCACTTTTAGCTGGAGAAGAAATTCCAAGCAATAACGTGATTAATCCGCAGAATGATCGATTAATAACATTAGCACTGAAATCAGTTTTAGCGCGAATGGATGCTGCTCAATTATTAACGGCGATGCAAAAAGTTGCTCAGCCGGCGCCGTTGGAAAATAATTAGCTTTGAATGTTTTGCTGCAATTACAACAAAAACGTTTTAATATTGTAGACAAGGAGAATTTTTATCAATGATTGATATTTTACGTGAAATAGGGATGATTGATCGAGCCCTCGATTCGATTGCCAATATTGAGTTCAAGCAAATCGATTTAGCACGTGGTCAATACCTATATGTTGTTCGTATTTATGAGCATCCAGGAATTATTTCAGAACAATTATCAAACTTGATAAAAGTAGACCGAACAACGATTGCCCGTGCTGTTAAAAAGCTTGAGAAAAATGGCTTTATTGAAAGAAAAAGTGATCCGACGAATAAGAAAATTAAACGACTTTATGTTACTCAAAGGGGGAAAGAAATTTATCCTTTTATTATTCGTGAAAACCAATTTTCAAATAGTGAGGCATTGAAAGGCTTCTCGGAAAAAGAGGCTCAGCAGGTTCATGATTATCTAGTTCGTATCCGGCAAAATATTGATGGTGATTGGGATACCGTAAAGCATGGGGGCAAACGTCAATACTAATTTATAAAGAGGAGAGTATTTTTATGAAGCAAGTGACGATTGATCCAAGTTTTTGGGAACTTTTTCCAGATGCACAAATAAACATCTTGTTTGCAAATGGCATTGATAACCATGATACTGATAACAACTATGATGAACGGAAAAAGCTATTAGCAAATGCTACTCATGAGGCTGATAAGTTTTTAACTAATGAAACTTTTCGTTTGAATCCAGTTGTTGATCAATGGCGTCAAGCATTTCAACAGTTTAAGAAAAAGAAAGGTGCGCGCTCATCAATTGAGGCCTTATTGAAGCGTGCCAATCAAGGACGGAAATTTGAACCAATTGAACCTCTTGTTGATGTCTACAATAGTATTTCTTTGAGCTACGGAGTTCCAGTAGGCATTGAAGACCGAAATAAGATTGCTGGCGACCTTCATTTGGGTGCTGCAAAAGGTGGCGAAGCATTTCGGCCAGTCGGTGCTGAAGAAGATGAACCTGCTTTAGAGGGCGAAGTTATTTATTATGACGATGAAGGTGCTGTTTGTCGTTGTCTAAACTGGCGTGAAGCTCAACGAACAATGTTGACAGAAGATTCTCAAAATGTAGTTGCAGTTATGGAAGCAATTAATCCAGAACAAATTGAACGCGCTAATGAAGCGATGGAAGAATTGAGCAAGCTAATTAACCAGTACTTTGGTGTAAATGCATCGCAAGTTTATCGCCTGACTAAGGATCAGTCTGTTGCAGAGGTTCCAGATAATTTATAAAAAATGAAAAAATGAGTGAAAAATGCTACGGTTTTTCACTCATTTTTTTGAATTCCCGAAATGTCAATTTAAGTTAGAAAGAAAATAGTTGCTCATCAGTGACGTAAGACATGAATACTTCATATGGAGTTCGATAGCCTAGTGATTTACGGGGCAGGTTATTTCGCTTACTCATCAGTTGGGTTACCAATTCATCAGGAAGATTGCGGAAATCTAGCTGTTTCGTTAAGCCATCCCGGCGTAAAAGACCGTTGTTGTTTTCGTTCAGCCCTCGTTGATTGGGAGCACCAACCTCGGCAAAGTAAGTGTGAAGGTCAAATTGATTGGCAATCTCGCGCCAGCCGGCGAATTCTTTTCCGTTGTCAAAGGTAATCGATTTGAAGAAGTACCGCGGGAATTTCCGAAGCCACTGACTTAAGTGTTGGTTAATCGCATCAGCCGTCTTTTCGTGCACATTGAGTACAATTTCGACCTTCGATTGGCGTTCGGTCAGGGTCATTACCGCCCCTTGGTGCTTTTTGCCTTGGACGGTATCAGCTTCAAGGTGCCCAAATTCAGTGGCATAGTGCGGAAAGTCCTTGGCACGCTCGTGAATACTTCGCCCCAATTGGCCAGCCTTCCCGCGGCGCTCGACATAGCCATTCGGGTGCCGCTTACCTCGCATCGGCAAGGAACGGACATCGAAGCCGAACTGGCCACGTTCAAACATCCGGTAAAGAGTTCGCCGGTTACAACTAATTGGGCGCTCAGCGCGCCCAATAATGGTATCAGGCGTCCACCCCTGGGCAATTTTGTCGTTGATATAAGTGAGTTCAGCCAGTGACAACTGAGTACGTTTTCGGCCACAACGTTGCTTATTGCGCATATAGTGATCTTGATAATCAGCAATTGAGGCACCGGTTTCCAGGTAACGATAAACGCGATAAACGGTTTCGGCGCAACGGTTGATCATTCGGGCCACTCGGTACGCTTTAAGCTTTTGCACGAAAGAATGGGCGATGATTGTCAGCTCGTTTGTGGTAAGATGGGTGTAAGTCATTTGTGGTTTCCTTTCTTTTGTTTAGGGGTATTCAAAAGTCTACCACAAATGGCTTTTCTATTTTTCTAACTTATTTTCTAACTTAATTTTACAAACGGCGATTGTTATTCTGTTTCTTGCATCAGCACTTAATAATTTATAAAGGGCTGCAAATAATGGAACAGTGAACATCATTCCAAGAATTCCGGAAATTCCCCCACCAATAATAACCGCGGCAAATACCCATACACTCGGTAGCCCAATTGATCTTCCAACAACTAGTGGATAGGTAATACGGTTATCTAACTGTTGAAGGAGAATAATAAAGATCAAGAAAATACCAGCTTGAAGTGGAGAAACGGCAAAGATGATAACTACTCCGACACTAGCTCCAAGGATGGCGCCGATGATTGGGATTAAAGCACCAAATGCAGTCACAACTCCGATCATGCAAGCGTAAGGCATTCGTAAGATCGTCATTCCAATAAAACACGAGATTCCAAGAATAGCAGCATCTTTACATTGCCCAACAATATAGTTACTGTAACTTTCATCAAAAACTTTCAGAATTCTAATTATTTGTGACTGGTATCGGCTAAAGTATGTTGAAAGTAATTTAGTAAACTGACGTTGCAACATTTCTTTATAAATCAAGAGGTAGATTGAGAAGAAAAACGCAATAATTGCAGTTGTGGCAGCCGAAAATACAGATGAGGCTGTTGAAATAACCGTCCGGAAAGTTCCACCAACGCCAGACGTAAGATATTTACCAAGTTTATCCCATTGAATTTTACTAGCATCAAAGTTATTGATGAGGCCTTTAAAATCACTGCTATGTTCAAAGTAATCAATAAAATGGTTAATAATGTGACTATGATTTGCAATAAGCAGTTTTACACACGTAATAAGTTCGGGAATTACTAAGGCAAAAACGACGGCGATTATTAGGATGATTGTTAAATAAGACATCACTATTCCAACTGGTCGCTTGAATTTTTGCGCACTTGGTTTCTTGAATAAAGATAAGTAGAGGTGTTCATATTGTTTTAATAGTAAGTTAACAATATAGGCAAGGATTACTCCTATTAAAAGCGGCACGGTTGCAGAAAAAATTGTTTGGATAAATTTAGCGACAATTTCCCAATAGGTGATTGCTAAGTAGAGGACAAATAGGGTTAATACTAAAGAAATATGACGGCGATTGATATATTGCTTCACGATAACTCTCCTCCATTATTAAGCTTTTGATAAAGTTTAAGTAAATAGTTATGACTGTCGATTTGTTCACGACAATTATTTTGATCATGTAAGTTAATTTCATAAATACTAGTAGCAGCTGGGTTTAAGTGAGGCAGAACATTAGCCCAGTCAATTTTACCGGTGCCGAGAGTAAGACTATCATGAGTTTTGCCCATTGAATCAACTAGGTGATAGTGAACAGTACGATCTTTTAAGTGTTCTAGGGATGATGCTAATTTCTGGTTATTCCCATGAAGCTCAATAAAACAATGGGATGTATCAAAGGCAAGTCGATAATCATGTGCAAGAATTTCATCTTCTTGAAAGGGATCGCCATAAGCGAAAACTGGTGCAATTGAGTTTTCAAACATGATATGCTCTCCGCCAGCATCTGCAAAACGATCCAATCGCTGATAAACAGCATTTCGGGCGTCTTCTACACTAGGGTAGAGGGAAACAAAGTAACGTGATTCAGGACCGGCATAACCACCGTGGACCAGAACTTGAACATCGAGGTCATCGGCTAAGTAAAGGAGCTTTTCAGTTGTAAATTCGATGAAGCGGTATAGGTCGGGGTACTGTTTTTCCGGAGCCACTACTTCTGAATGATGATCCTGAAACTTCATTGGGTGATGTAGAATAATATTTTTAATTCCAGCATCTTTAACGTATTGAATTGCATCATAGAGGCGTTGGTAGCCTTCATCAGTAAAATCATTAGCATCAGTATAAAATTCATAAGCAATAGGATTATATTGTAGGCGATCGTTAATTTGGTCTAGTTGACTGCTTCCTTTTAATCCTAATTGTGGTAAAAACATAAAAATTTACCTCCTAAAAACTAACTACTATTTATCTTACCAGATTTTGAGCAATTTCTTATGGTAAGATACCATATTGAGGGGGTGTTTCACATGGAACAATGGTTGCCGCGTCAGCCATTAATCTTGACACCAACTATTCCATTGATGTGGACAGTGGAATGGCTTTGTACAATGTCAGCATATGTTATTTTAGGTGGACAACCACCATCCCCAAATCAGTTGCAGGACTCTATTTTACTGGTTTCAGCTGTCATTTTAGTGATGAATATTTATAATCTGATATTAATTTATCAACGAGCAGAAAAGTATCGAAATTTGTCCCCCTTATGCACCAAGGGCTTTGTTATTAGCTATTATTTTAATTATTTCGATTGTATTGGCCTGGGGACAGCCTAAAGTAGTACTAATTCCTAGCTACTTAAATATATGGGTCATGATATTTATCGTTTTAAATTGCTTGCAAGCTCTTTTGGGACAATTTTTTGCTCTCCTGGAACGACCGCAATCACGCCGAAGATTTGCTTCAATGTATTGGCCAATAGTAGTTTTATGCGCTACAGGGATTGTAACTCCACCAAGTTTAGAATTACATAATGGTTGGACTTTACCGTTCATTATTGGTGATTGCATTTTACTCATTTTCTTTATTGCAAGAAGTTGGCAAGAGGTACCTAGAATACTTATTAAAGTTCCAGCTAATAACAGTATTATCTATGAACTGCTAGTTGGAATTAATCTTGCAACGATAATTTCAACGGTGATGAGTGGAGTCCTTTTCATTATGTTTAGCTTTATTAATAATGAAATGAGCGTAGTGTCGGCATCCTTTGCTCTTAGTCCAACAATAAATGGAATTAGTGGATTAATAATAGGAGCAATGCAACGGTATAATAATGATTATCAGTATGGACATGTAAAAGGACATCCACAAAGATATATTTGTTGTGGAATTTTCCTGATGATTATTTTATTGGGACTGAGTTTTATTTTAAAGAAAGGCAGATTGCAAGAAATAACTTGAACGAATTTAGTGACGTAGATTAAGCAAGAAGATCTCGATTGGTGTGTGCCAGTTAAGACATTTAAGTGGTCGGGAATTCAGATACCAATTGATTTGAACCAGCTGGCGATCGCTCAGCTCTTCAATGGCTTGTCCCTTGGGAATAAACCGTCGCAAAACTCGGTTACGGTTCTCATTACTACCGCGTTCATGTGGTGAATAAGCATGGGCAAAATAAACCTGAGTACCTGTTAGCTGTTCAATTGCCTGATAGTTAGCGAACTCTTTCCCATGATCCACGGTAAGCGTCTTGAGCTTGTCTTGAAGTTGACTAGCTAGTTCAAGTACGGCTTGAGTCATGGACTGACTGTCGCGACCATGGAGCCGTTTAACAATTGTCAGGCGACTCTTACGCTCCACAAAAGTCGCCACAGCTTGACCTTTACGTTTGCCAGAAAGTACGGTATCAGCTTCAAAGTGGCCGAATTCTTGGCGAGTTTCGACTTTATGAGGACGCTCCTCAATGGAGCGGCCGTGACTGAACGTACCACGCTTTTCTTTAGCACGATGACGACGAATTCCATGATCAGGCAAATCGGGTAACTGTACATCAAGCCATCCTTGATCAATCCAGTTATAGACCGTCTTGTAGGCAATCCCAACTACATGGGCAACTTGTTCAGGGGACCACTTCTGGACTTGAATCTTTTCCTCAATCAAGTGCTTAAGGCTTTTAGTGAGTGAAGACTTCCGCCCCCGTTGACTAACCTTGCGTTCAAAGTCAGTTTGCGCTAGTTCAGCTTGATACTCACCGTTGAGCCGGTGAAGTTCGTTAAAGACTGTGGTTTTACTAAAGCCTAAGTAATTAGCGATGTATCGTAAGGAACGTCCTTCATTATGAAGCGTTTCAATGACAATGCGGTTCTGGAATGATAAAATAGTGGTGCCCATTAAGGTCCTTCTTTCTAATGGAATGTTGTGGTAACACCATTAAAGACCTTGATGGGTTTTTCTGTCCACTTAAATGTTCAACTCAAATTTTACAATCTGCCGAAAAGATAATAATTTCTGGTAAGGAACATGATTTTTTTGTGTATTAATTTGTAAAATATTGCCGTTATTGAACAGTTAATACAATAAAGACAATAAAATGCATAATTAATGTGTTAGCATTATATGTATAGAAAGCGCATACAATTTGGAGATAATATAAAAGGTTGGTGTTTAGACATGCATGGATTTATTGGCGAATTTTTTGGCACCATGGTTTTAATCCTATTAGGAGCAGGATGTTGTGCTGGTAATAGTTTGAATAAAACATATGGGAAACAAAGTGGCTGGTGGTTTATCTGTATTTCATGGGGCTTAGCAGTTACAATGGGAGTTTATGTTGCTGGATTTCTGGGTTCATTAGGGCACTTAAATCCCGCTGTAACAATTCCTTTTGCAGTATTCGGATTATTCCCATGGAGTAATGTTATTCCTTACCTGCTAGGGCAATTTTTAGGTGCATTTGTTGGTGCAGTATTAGTAATTATTCAATTCTATCCACAATTTAAGGCTACTCCAAATGAAGAAGAAGGAAATAATGTTGGTATTTTTGCTACTCGTCCAGCAATAAATAGCCCAATTTTTAACTTTTTCTCAGAAGTGATTGCGACCTTTGCATTTATTTTCGTACTCTTAAATCTTGGTAACTTTACTCAAGGATTAAAGCCATTTATTGTAGGAATGGTTATTGCAGTTGTTGGTACATGTCTTGGGACAACCACTGGCTTTGCCTTGAATCCAGCCCGTGATTGGTCACCACGGTTAGCATATACCATTTTGCCGATTCCTAATAAGGGAGCTTCAGAATGGTGGTATGCATGGGTTCCAATGTGTGGCCCAATTGTTGGCGGCCTTCTTGCGTGTGCTTTACAAACGGCACTAGTTTAATGAACAAAAAAAGCTCGATTATTAGTCTTGCACTAATAGTCGAGCTTTTTAAGAAAGATTAATAATTATTAGCCAACTTTAACCGGTGTATCAGCTTCTTCACCATTAATTAATTCAAGATTATTATCAAAGGCATTAAGAACCATGTTGCGGACAGCATGAGTAGTATAGAAAGCGGTATGTGGAGTAACAAGGACATTTGAACGATCGATAAGGTCTTTAAGTCGCTTGTCAGGGAACTCCTTGCCACGCCAATCTTCGTTAAAGATTCCAACTTCATCTTCGTAAGTATCCATGATAAAGCCAAAGATCTTTCCACTATCAAGTCCTTCGATTACAGCATCAGTATCAACTAATGCGCCTCGTGAACAGTTAACAATTACAACATTGTCTTTCATTTTAGCAATTGCGTCTTTATCAATCATATGGAAGTTCTCTTTGGTAGCCGGAACGTGAAGAGAAACCACATCGGCTTGAGCATATAGATCATCAAGGCTGTCAACGTAATATTCTTGCTTCTTTAATTCTGGATTTTCAAATGGGTCATATGCAATTACCTTAGCACCGAAGCCTTCCATAATTTGCATATAAACACGTCCAATATGACCAGTTCCGATAACACCAACAGTTTGGTCACGCACTTCTCGACCAATTGTTGGGGCCCAACGTAAATCGCCATTAGCAATCTTTTCATCTAAGACCTTGGTTTGGCGAAGAATTCGAGCTGTTTGAATAGCAGCATGTTCGGCAATTGCGTTTGGTGAGTAAACAGGAACATTGGTAATTTCAAAACCAAGTTCTTTAGCCTTAGCCATGTCAATGTTGTCAACACCAACATTACGTAGTGACATCTTTGTAATGCCTTCGTCAGCCAATGCTTGTAACGTTTCTGGTGTGTAATCAAGTTGTTGGTAAACGACTACCCCGTCAGCTCCTTTAGCTTTTGCGGCAGTTTCAGGAGTTAAGAGTTCATCCGTATATTCTACTTCTACTTCGGGATGATCCTTAGCCCATTCTTTAACGTAAGGTTCTTCATCTTTTCGGATACTAAAAGCAAAAATTTTTTTAACCATAAATATCTATCTTCTTTCTGTATGTGCCAAAAGTGTGTAATTGCTTTCAAATAATATTCTATCTTATACAAAAGTGTTAATCAAAGGGATTGTCAGAATAAAAGCTAATTTTTTAAAAAATCTGTATAATAGTTCAAGATGACTAAAAATGGATGAAGGAAGGATTGTTTTGATACGTATAGCACGAAAAAATTTAGCCTTATGGGCAACAATTGGTGCAGTTTTCTTTTTATTAATCCAAGTTTCGTGTGACCTATATTTGCCGACAGTTACTGCCGACCTTGTTAATCGGGGAATTATGCAAAAGGATATGGGTGTGATTTGGAATGAAGGAATTAAGATGCTGATTGTGGCTGCGATTGGATTAGTGGCTGCTGGATTAAATGTTTATTTTGCGGCGACCCAATCAATGAAGGTGGGTGAAAAGCTACGAAGCCAGATCTATCATAAGGTTTTACGTTTCTCGAATCGTGAAATGGATGAGTTTGGCGATTCATCTTTAATTACGCGGTCAACCAATGATATTGTGCAGATTCAAAATGTCATGGTGCAAATGCTGCGGATGATGCTTCAATCACCTGTGATGCTTGTTGCGGCCTGTGTTCTAGCTTATGTTCGAGAACCACAACTAACTAAAGTGTTTTTTATTAGTCTGCCGATTTTAGCAATTATTGTCATGGCGGTTATGTACTTTGCGGTTCCGTTATTCAAGAGCATTCAGAAAAAAACTGATCGCATTAACTTAATCTTCCGGGAAGGCCTGACAGGGGTTCGCGTTATCCGTGCTTTTCGGCAGGAAGAGCGGGAACAAAACCGTTTCAAAAAAGCAAACGAGGACTACACGCAAACCGGGATCAAGGCCTTTACAATTGTTTCGACGTTATTCCCAGTAGTAACGCTTATTTTAGGAATGACAAATGTTGCCATTATTTTGCTGGGTGGTCATCTTGTAGCTAATATGAGCATGCAAGTAGGGGATTTAATTGCCTTTATGACATATGCCACTCAGATTATGATTAGCTTTATGATGCTTTCAATGATCTTTGTCTTTGTTCCACGAGCATCGGCATCTGCTAACCGGGTTAATGCAGTTCTGGACCAGCCGATCAGTATTCATGATGCACCGGAAAAAGATCAAGAAAAGATTTCGATTAATCAACCAGCCTCGCTTGAATTTAAGAATGTTGATTTTCGTTTCCATGGGGCAGAAAAATTGGCCTTGCATGACTTGAACTTTAAAGTTACAGCAGGCCAAACGTTAGCGATTATTGGAGGAACTGGCTCAGGTAAATCGGCTTTGGTTAACTTAATTCCGCGGTTATTTGATATTGAAAGCGGGGAGATTAAGGTTGATGGTGTTCCAGTTAAAAAGCTAAGTCAGCATAATCTGCATGAGGTTATTTCTATTACCCAACAGCAAGCAGTTCTTTTTAGTGGGACTATTCGTTCTAACCTTCAATTTGGGTATGAGGAAGCAACGGATAAAGAAATGTGGCATGCGCTTGAAATTGCGCAAGCGGCAGATTTCGTCCGTGAAGAAGACGGATTGGACGCAGTTGTTGAGCAAAACGGAAGTAACTTTTCTGGTGGTCAACGCCAACGGTTAGCGATTGCTCGAACAATTATTAAGCCAGCGTCGATTTATGTTTTTGATGACTCATTCTCAGCCTTAGATTTTGAAACTGATGCAAAACTCCGTGCGGCCTTAGTAAAAGACCCACAAATTCAACAAGCTGTAACGGTTATCGTGGCCCAGCGAATCTCGACGGTTGTTGATGCTGACCAAATTATTGTGCTTGATGAAGGACGGGTAGTTGGTCAAGGTACTCATCAAGAATTAAAAGCACATAATGAAACTTACCAACAAATAATTAAGTCACAAGTCGAGAAAGGGGATGTTGATCGTGCGTAGAGGACCACGAGTACCTGAACAAGCTCAACACTTTTGGCCAACCACAAAGCGATTAATTGCCTATTTACGACCATGGCGAGTGGGGGTTATTTTTTCAATTCTCTTAGCCGTTATTTCCGTTATTTTGTCAATCTTAGCACCAAAAATTCTTGGGGAAGCTACTACAATTATTTATAACGGAATGATTAAAGGGTATGCAGAAATGAAAGCTGGTGCCCACTTAAGTACCCTTCCAATTAACTTTACTCGGATTTGGCAAATTGGAATTACCGTCATTTTGCTTTATTTATTTTCTGGACTATTTAGTTTCCTCCAGTTACAAATTATGACACGGGTATCGCAACGTGTTGTTTACAATTTGCGTCAAGACTTTGAAGAGAAAATGCGCCGGGTACCAATTAAATATTACGATACTCATAATAATGGGGACATTATGAGTCGAATGGTTAATGATATGGATAATATTGCGGGAACTCTCCAGCAAAGTTTGATTCAAATTATTACGAGTTTGTTAACGCTTGTTGGTGTTTTCATTTTAATGCTTACGATTAGTTGGAAATTAACAATCATCGCCCTTGTCACAATTCCGCTTAGTGTTCTGGTAGTTGCTTTTGTAGCGCCTACTTCACAACGGCTATTTGGCCGTCAGCAAGCCGCTTTGGGAAAAATTAATGACCAAGTAGAAGAAACGTACGCTGCTCATACGATTGTGCGGACATTTAACAAGGAACAAGATGAAGAAGAAAAGTTTAATAAAGAGAATCATCAGTACTACCAAGCAGCATGGAAAGCACAATTTTTCTCTAGCTTAATGATGCCAATGATGGCCTTTATTCGGAATCTTGGGTACCTTGTTGTAGTAGTGGTTGGAGCAATTCAAGTTATTCATGGTCAGATTACTCTTGGTAATGTGCAAGCATTTCTGCAATA
This sequence comes from Limosilactobacillus reuteri, assembly GCF_003072625.1. Taxonomy (NCBI): domain Bacteria; kingdom Bacillati; phylum Bacillota; class Bacilli; order Lactobacillales; family Lactobacillaceae; genus Limosilactobacillus; species Limosilactobacillus reuteri. The sequence continues at coordinate 1,811,533 of NZ_CP027805.1, read as the reverse complement.
TACCAATCAGTTTTCTCAACCAATTGCCCAAATTGCGAATTTAAGTAACACCATCCAACAAACAATTGCTTCGGCAGAACGTATTTTTGCTGTTTTGGATGAACCAGAGATGAGTGATAAGTTTGAAAATATTCCATCCCTTACTGGAAGGGATATTCCAAAAGTTGAATTTAAGGATATTAGGTTTAGCTATACTGATGAACCACTTATTCAAGACTTTAACCTTAAAGCACCGCGAGATGAGATGGTCGCCATTGTTGGCCCAACCGGAGCAGGGAAAACGACCATTATTAATCTTTTAGAGCGATTTTATGATCCGCAAGGTGGCCATATTTATCTTGATGGGAAAGATACTCGTTCAATGACTCGTGATACCTTACGTAAGCATATTGCGATTGTTCTTCAAGATACTTGGCTATTTACCGGGACGATTTTTGAAAATATTAAGTATGGGAACGAGAATGCATCAGACGAAGAAGTCTACCATGCGGCTAAGATGGCCCGGGCGGATGCCTTCATTCGTGAGCTGCCTGATGGTTATCAAACGGTCTTGGACGAGTCCGCTTCTAATATTTCACAAGGGCAACGACAATTATTAACGATTGCGCGGGCATTTTTAGCTGATCCGGAAATTTTGATTCTGGATGAAGCAACTAGTTCCGTTGATACCCGAACAGAAGTCTTGATTCAAGAAGCAATGAATGCTTTACAACAAGAACGAACTAGTTTTGTTGTTGCTCACCGTTTATCAACGATTCGGAAAGCTGATCAGATTGTCGTGGTTAACCATGGGAAAATTATCGAAACAGGTAATCATGAATCATTAATGAATAAAAAAGGTTTTTACGCTAATCTTTATAATAGTCAATTTGCCGGAAATAATTAAAGTAAATGGGCTAGCTTGTGGTTTTAACCATAAACTAGCCCATTTTTTATCTGTTTTTACAAATTCTTATCGATTTGGAATGTTAACTTAGAAAGTTCGAGTCCATTCATTACTAACTCAGCCATTAAAGCTTTTGTTCGTTTAGCCATTTCGGCAACCATTTCATGTGTCTTTGAACTTAAGAAAGCACTGACTTCAGAAGAGGACATCCCCTTAACCTGTGGAGCAACTTCATTTACCCAGCGGTAGAGATATTCACGGGCATCTTTGAGATAATCCAAGTCAGCCTTAGAAAATTCTGCATGGTGTGATTCGACAATCATTGAAAGTGCCCGATACATCCAGTAAGCACTCTTTAAATCCATATTAAGTTTCTCTGGAGTTTCACGATAGCTTACATCGATATCTTCAGCATTACCAAAGAATGGAACGTATGGGGTAAAGGTTGGAATACCAAAGCTCATCCACATAATCGTTGAAGCGGCTTCCGGTAAGTCATTGCGGACCTGAAGAACGTGGGAATTTTGTGTCCGGTTTAGTGAAATTGGTCGGAACATGTGCTTTTGCTGGTCGGTACCTTCATGACCTAGTGGATCGTAAGGGGTTCCTTGGTAGTGGCTACTGAGAATCTTTTCCACATCTTCAAGGGTAATTCGGTGGTCCGTTTGCATAATAAATGGAATATCAAAATCAAGCGGATCAAATTCAGTTTCCGGATTTAACACCTTATGACCGTACCATTGTCGTGGAGTGTTGTAATGTTGATCAAAAATATCAGCAGTTCCGAAAATATGCCGGAAATTCCATTCATACTTGTCCGGATTGAGGTGGTTCTTTGTAACGAATTCTTGAATTCCTTCAGACCACATAAAGTTAGCCTTATCATTAAAATCAACTTGTTGAATAGCAATTCGATTTCCAGTAACGGCATATGCATCATCTGGAATCCGTTGTGCAACCCAGTGATGTCCGGTAACGATTTCCATATACCAAACATCATCCTTATCGCTGAAGATAACCCCGTTTCCTTCTGCAGAACCGTATTTCGCGATTAATTTGCCGAGGTAAGCTACCCCATCGCGCGCACTATCGATGAAGGGAAGAGTGGCAGCAACGATAAGGTCTTCATTAATTCCGGTTTCGGTATTAAGCGGATCACAGGCTAAAACCCGTGCATTAGCATAAACACTTTCTGTGGCACTCATTCCAACGTTCTTTTCGTTAAAACCACTTTCGTCAAAGACTCCTTCAGTTTTGTAGTCGACATTAGGAGTACCTTGGTAACGGTAACCATCAGCAGGGCGATCGATCACACACTTATTTAAATAAGCTTTAACTTGATTGGGGTGATCATGATATGCCGGATAAGTTACAAAACGTTGTGGTGTAAGTGGAGCGAAAGTATCATCGTTCCGTGCTGCCATGGTTGAACCGTCAATTGTGGCATTACGGCCTACGAGGACGGTTGTACAAGCAGATAGATTTTTCTTCATTTTTTCAGGACCTTTCTATAATGACCTTAAATAAAACTATAGTAATAAGTTTAGTCTTCACAACTAGGGAGGTCAATCAATGGAAAACTACTTTTGTTCTAAATCAGCAAAAGTTGCATGAACTAATCCAGCTAAGTCTTCAGCGTTTAGTTTAACCGATCGACCAATTTTTCCAGATGAAACATAAATTTCACCTTGTTCTTTTGCTTCATTATCAATAAAAATCGGATATTGAAATTTTTCATAGATTCCTACAGGCGTGTTAGCACCATGAACATACCCCGTTGTCTTTAACAAGTTTTTAAGCGGAACCATATTAACTTTTTTGTTGCCGGAAACTTTAGCTAATTTCTTTTCATCAAGGTGAGTATCGACGGGGATGACGCCAACTAAGGGACCAGTCACATTCCCAGTAAGGACAAGGGTTTTATAAATAATGTGCTCATCAATGCCGGTATGGTCCACGCTCATTGAACGGACATCGCCATCTTGATGCGTCGGAAATTCAGCTTGCTCATATGAAATATTATTTTTATCTAAGATTTGTTCCACCTGCGTTTTTTTCATTTTACTTTTTTTATTCTTTTTACTCATAAGAAGTTCATCTCCTAAATTTATCTGGGTCGCACCAATGTTTTACAAAAAGATCCCAATTTAAAATAGGTCTGCTATACTTAAAGTGTATCATTAAAATTCGAATTAAATAAATCCGAGGAGTTAATTAGATGGCAGACTTAGTATATCGCTCAGTGATGCGTGATATAAAACAAAAAATTTTAGATAATGAATACCGCGGAATGCGATTGCCGGACGAACGAAGTTTAAGTAAGATTTACGAGGTAAGCCGTAGTTCAATCAAACGAGCACTAGGTGTATTGGCGCAAGAAGGAATTATCTTCAAAAAGCGCGGTTCGGGAACCTTCATTAATCCGTTATACTTAAAAAATCAATCCTTATTCCATTATGAGGGGAGTAATTTGGGAGTTACGGATAGTTTTCAACTTGATGGCAAAAAGCAAAGTATTAAACTGCTAAATTACCAGGTTATCCCAGCAAATAAAGAGGTTCAAGAAGAATTGTTCCTCGGTGATAATGATTTTGTTTATCAGATTAAACGATTACGACTGATTGATGACCAGCCCTTTATGATTGAAACTGGCTTTATCCCGATTAAAATTACCCCGACCTTATCACCAGAAGTAGTGAATGGTTCCATTTTTAATTATTTAGAAGATATGATGGGGAAAAGAGTGACAAAATCATTTATGACAATCGGGGTGTCTCCTTCAACTGCGGAAGACCAAGAGTTGTTAAAACTAACAGCAACAGAGCCAGTTGGAACGATTGAAGGGATCTTTTTCTTAGATGATGGAACCCCATTTGAAGTATCAAATATGCGGATTCACTACAAGTACATGAAATATAGTACCTTTGTTAGTCTAGATCAAGAAAGCTAGGCGGTAATGGAACTGTGACATAAGTTAAGTTACTTTCATAAAAAGCAAATACGCAGTACAACAATGGCTTCTAACGTCCGGCAAAACCGAACGTTAGAGGCCTATTGTTGCTTGCGGGGGCTCCCAGAGGCTAGCTTCGCGTTGAAAAACGAAGTCACAAGTGACTTCTGTTTCGCTCCCATTTTATTACACCAATTAGCAGATTTGTCTGGTCCTTAATTATGGTCCACAATAAATGAAGTCCGTATGCTGATAAGAAGGAAAGGATAATTGTCAAAAATACAAAAGAAGGAAAAATGATTGCGAGCGAAAGGTGTAGTCTTAAATGGTTCAATAATTGCCAACACCAATAGAGCAAAAAAACATGACTGAGGTAGGCACGATAGGCGTAGAGTGCAACCCAGTGAATAAGTGGTAACCATTGATTGTGGTTTTTTGAAAGTTAAGCATCAAGGTAGCGATAAGGCTGATGGTAGCTAGATTGTAGAAAATCATTGAGGGTAGGTAATATGGGGCATTGGTAAGCTTGACTGGTAATCCGTAACTAAAAAAGTTGATTGTAACAATATAAAAGAGGATTAGCCAAAGGATAACTTGCATTAGCCAGTGACGCATTAAAAATGGTGCTGCTTGGGATCGAAACTGCCATAGCAAAGTTCCGGCGACTGCATAGATTAAGAAACTAACAAATAGACGGTCAAAAAAATAAAACTGTTCTTTTAATGGACCATGAAATATTTGCAGGTCATAGCTATAAAACCAAACACCTTCTAACAGTAATATTCCGCAAAATATACTAATAGCTCTGTAAGGATGGTGGGTAACTAACCGTGCAAGCCACCAGAAGAGGGGCATTAAAATGATGAATTGAAGCATCATGGTGTTATACCATAAGTGCGGTGCAGCATTACCGTTAATAAATTGCCAACAGAAGCCTTGCCAGTTATGGTAATGATAATGTTGCTGCAGTTGAGGGAGAAATAATAGATAAATAAACGTCCACCAAATAGTGGGGACAAATAAAATATGCCAGCGATTATGGATAAATTGAGGATATTCTAAGATGCTTGCCTGGGGATGCGTTCGAGTGGTTGAATAAAGAATGCCAAAGATAAAAGCAGGGGCACTGAATTTGACCGTTTCATAAATTCCCCCAAAGAAAAATTGCTGACCAATTGGTGGATTAGTGTTCATTACAAAACTGATAACAGATTGAATAATAACGGCAAATACTGCCATCATTTTTTCAAAATCTCCAATATCAGCCCCTGCTAAATTATTAGATTGTTGAAAAATATTCCTCTTTTCGTAAAAAATTTTAACTTTTCTAAGTATACATCGTTGTTATTAGAGGGGGATAGGAAGCAGTAAATAAGCGAGAATTAGCAGTCTTGGTAGATATGAGAAAGTTAAAGAACAGCTTAAGAAGATTAATTTTTTGTAATTGGACCGTATCAATTTGTAAAAAGGTTGACTTTTTGAAAAAACAGTTTATCATTAACATTGTAAATTTAATGATTTACGTTATGTTGTTAGAAAGCACAGGACGTATTGATTTATATAGAAGGAGTGTTTATTAGATGGCAGTAGATTACGATTCCAAGAAATACTTGGAAAGTGTTGATGCTTACTGGCGTGCAGCTAACTACCTTTCAGTTGGTACATTGTACTTAATGGGTGATCCATTACTTCGCCAACCATTAAAGGCAGAAGATGTTAAGCCTAAGCCAATTGGTCACTGGGGTACTATTGTTCCTCAAAACTTCATTTACGCACACTTGAACCGTGTAATTAAGAAGTATGACCTTGATATGTTCTACATCGAAGGTTCAGGTCACGGTGGCCAAGTTATGGTTAACAACTCATACTTGGATGGTTCATACACTGAAATTTATCCTGAATATACACAAGACACTAAGGGAATGGCTAAGTTATTTAAGCACTTCTCATTCCCAGGCGGTACTGCATCACACGCTGCACCTGAAACACCAGGTTCAATCCACGAAGGTGGGGAACTTGGTTACTCACTTTCACACGGTGTTGGTGCTATCTTAGATAACCCAGAAGTTATTGCCGCTGTTGAAATCGGTGATGGTGAAGCTGAAACTGGTCCATTAATGGCATCATGGTTCTCAGACAAGTTCATCAACCCAATCAAGGATGGTGCGGTATTACCAATCATCCAAGTTAACGGATTCAAGATTTCTAACCCTACTATCCTTTCACGGATGAGCGACGAAGAACTTACTAAGTACTTCGAAGGTATGGGTTGGAAGCCATACTTTGTTTCAGCTTACAAAGAAGCTGACCGTGATGGTGAATTCAAGGGTTACAAGCCTCACATGGAAGTTCACGAAGAAATGGCTAAGACTTTGGACAAGGTTGTTGAAGAAATCAAGGCTATTCAAAAGAACGCTCGTGAAAACAATGATAATTCATTACCACAATGGCCAATGATTATCTTCCGTGCACCTAAGGGTTGGACTGGTCCTAAGACTGACCTTGATGGTAACCCAATTGAAAACTCATTCCGTGCACACCAAATTCCAGTTCCAGTATCCCAAGATGACATGGAACACAAGGACATCCTTGTTGACTGGTTGAAGTCATACAAGCCAGAAGAATTATTCGACGAAGATGGTCACCCAGTTGCTCTTGTTGAAGAGAACACACCAGAAGGTAACCGTCGTATGGCTATAAACCCTATCACTAATGGTGGTATCGATCCTAAGCCACTTGTATTACCAAACTACCGTGATTTTGCTATTGATGTTCAAAATCCTGGTTCTGTTGTAAAGCAAGACATGCTTGAATGGGGTAAGTACCTCAACAAGATGGCTGAATTGAACCCAACTAACTTCCGTGGATTTGGTCCTGACGAATCTAAGTCAAACCGTCTTTACGCATTCCTTGATGGTCAAAAGCGTCAATGGATGGAAAGTGTCCACAAACCAAACGACGAAGATGTGGCTCCACAAGGTCGTATGATCGATTCACAACTTTCAGAACACCAAGCTGAAGGATTCCTTGAAGGTTACACATTAACTGGTCGTCACGGATTCTTCGCAACTTACGAATCATTCGGTCGTGTTGTTGATTCAATGCTTACTCAACACATGAAGTGGTTACGTAAGGCTAAGGATCTTTACTGGCGTCACCAATACCCAGCATTGAACTTTGTTGATACTTCAACTGTATTCCAACAAGATCACAACGGTTACACTCACCAAGATCCAGGTCTATTGACTCACTTATTTGAAAAGGAACGTCCAGACCTCGTTAAGGAATACTTGCCAGCAGATACTAACTCATTAATGGCTGTATCTAACAAGGCATTCCGTAACCAAGAATGTATCAACCTCTTCGTAACTTCTAAGCACCCACGTGCACAATGGTTCTCTATTGATGAAGCTACTCAATTGGCTGACAATGGTCTTGGCTACATTGACTGGGCATCTACTGATCAAGGTGCTGAACCAGATGTTGTATTTGCATCTTCTGGTACTGAACCTACTGAAGAAGCTCTTGCAGCTATTGACATTCTTCATGACAACTTCCCTGAATTGAAGATTCGTTACATCAACATCATCGAAATTATGCGTTTGATGAACACTGACAAGAACCCTGAAGGTTTAACTGATGCTGAATTCAATAGTTACTTCACTACTGACAAGCCAGTTATCTTTGCATGGCACGGATTCCGTGACATGATCCAAGCATTGTTCTTCGATCGTGCTAACCGTAATGTTCACATTCACTCATACGAAGAAAATGGTGATATCACCACTCCATTCGACATGCGTGTATTAAACGAACTTGACCGGTTCCACTTAGCTAAGGACGCTATCCAAAGTGTTCCTGGTTACGAACAAAAGAGTGCTGCATTTGTTGCCAAGATGGACAACATGATCAACAAGCACAACCACTACATCCGTTCAGAAGGTAAGGACTTACCAGAAGTTACTAACTGGACTTGGAAGGGTCTTAAGTAATCAGCTACTGATTGCTAATTAAACACTTAATAAATTAAGAAAAGAGATCGAGTTTAACTCGGTCTCTTTTTGTTTAGAAATACAAAAATTGGTTAACTTGCCTTACTTGTAAACCCTTTGAAATAAGAATAGACTTTAAATGAAGGTAATATTACTTTTGTTATAAAGGATAGAAGGCGGAGCTTATCAATACGGAAAAGAAAAATCCTAAAAAGTTATCGTTCATTTCAATTTATTTTGTATTAATGGTGTTATTGGTTCAGGTGCTTTTTTGCTACCACAAGTTATCTATAATGATATGAATTTAGCAAGTGTTCTTGTCTTACTCTGTGCCGCTATTACGGTCAGCATGGTTGCATTATGTTATGCGAACCTTTCTAGTCGGTTCACTGGATCAGGCGCGGCATGGCTTTATTCCTATAATGCATTTGGCCGGTTTACTGGCTATGAGCTCGGCATCTTTACGTGGTTTCTGGGATGCTGTACTTTATCTGCCGAAGTGGTAGCTTTGTTGACTACTCTCCGAAGCTTTTTACCACTTTTTAATACTCATTGGATATACTATGTTTCTGTTTTTGGATTAATTTTATTGTTCTCAATTATTAATTTCTTTGGCCGGACGCTTGTTAAGTTGGTCGATAATCTCTCTTCAGCTGCAAAAATGATTACGATCCTTGCTTTTATTGTTATTGGCGTTTTTTGTATTCATTTTGCTAATTTTTCACCGGTAATCCCTCATGCAGCGACTACCGGAGCAATGCCGCTTGCAAAGCACTTTGGAGCAGCTTTTAGTGTTGTTTTCTATATGTTTACCGGCTTTTCCTTTATTCCAATTGCCGCAAAGCAAATGACTGATCCAGAGAAAAACATTCCGCGTGTATTAATCGCCGTAATGGTTAGTGTAACGATTATGTATTCGCTAATGATGCTGGTAGCAATCGGTATTTTGGGAACTAGGATGTCAAAATATAGTACACCAATTGCAAATGCCTTTGGAACCGGCGTTGGTAAATGGGGGTATATTTTAGTGATTGTGGGAATGTTGATCAGTATTTTCGGGGTGGCATTTGCGGCCTCCTTTAACACGCCGTCATTAATTTCCTCACTAGCGAATGAACACGCGATGTTGCCAAAGTGGATTGGTAAAAAGAACCGCCATGATGCACCCTGGGTAGCAATCATCCTGACAGCCGTTGTTTCAATGTTATTAGTTACTCAATCTTACCTCTTTCTTGTTTCTTGTATTGTGCTTGCATCGTTTGTTCAATATGTTCCGTCCATTTTAGCAGTAATCGAGTTTAAACATACTAATGAATTTCCTAATCATGGGTTTAAGCTTCCCGGAAAATATATCATTCCAGTGCTAGCACTTTTAATCTTATACTACATGGTAACCAATTTCACAATTAAGACGATTACAGTTGGTGTTGTAGTTGCCATCCTAGCCGCGGTTTCTTATTTCTTTGTTAAGGTGGATGAGAAACACGAGGCTCATCACCGGGAAATGTTGGAGAAACTAAAACACTAAGTCAAACAGTGTATAATAGGCGAGAGGTGGTTTGATGGAAATAACAATCAAACGAGATAGTCTAAAACTATATGGCCTTCTTGAAGGAACAACGACGATTAAGAACGATACGATTGCAATTCTGATGCATGGCTTTAAGGGCAGTTTGGGATATGATGATTCTAAAATTCTATATGCTCTTTCGCACTATTTAAACCAACAAGGAATTCCAACGTTACGCTTTGACTTTGATGGGACTGGCCATAGTGATGGTGAATTCAAGAATATGACAGTTTTCAGTGAAATTCTGGATGGAATGAAAATCATTGACTATGCTCATACAACTATGCAAGCAAAGAAGATTTACCTAATTGGTCATTCGCAAGGTGGGGTAGTTGCTTCTATGCTGGCGGCTTATTATCGCGATATTATTACAAAACTAGTACTGCTAGCACCTGCTGCAACCTTGAAAGATGATGCGCTAAAAGGAGTTTGTCAGGGAAGCCAATATGACCCTAACCATATACCAGCAACGGTTGATGTGCATGGCTTTACCGTTGGTGGCGACTACTTCCGAACGGCGCAGCTTTTACCAATTTACGAAACAGCGCAGCATTATAGTGGGCCCACACTGCTAATTCATGGGTTAGCTGATAATGTGGTTTCCCCTGAAGCTTCAAAAGAAATATAATGTAATCATGCCTAACAGTGAGTTGCATTTAATTCCTGAAGAAGGGCATATGTTTAATGGTTCACGACACCAAGAAATTTTGGAACTGGTAGCTAACTTTTTAAAAAATTAGTTTTAAAGGATCGTTAACATTTGAGAGAATGTAACGGTCCTTTTTGCTTGAAATGTACTTCTGCCTGGGCGCTTATTTCATGGTATAATTTAGCGTCAGATTAAATTTAGAGAAAAGAAATGAGTGATTAACTATGAGCTCAATTAAAGCAGCGTGTAAAACCTACTTGGTAATTGGGTCGCTAATTTTTGGAATGTTATTTGGGGCAGGAAATTTAATTTTTCCTGTGCATTTAGGACAATTAGCCGGTAACCAGTGGATAGCAGCAACGGGTGGATTCTTGCTTTCTGGTGTTCTTTTACCGCTATTTGCATTACTAGCGATTAGTATTACACATGCAAATGGATTATATGAACTAGCTTTACCAAATGGGAAAAGGTTTGCCCTTATTTTCCTTGTCCTGGTTCAAATAATTATTGGACCTTTATGTGCAACCCCGCGTACGGCAACTGTTCCTTATACGATTGGAGTTGCGCCATATTTAAGTAAAGGGATGCAAGGGTGGGGATTATTAGCCTATACCGGAGCATTTTTTCTAATTGTTTACTTTTTTGCAACGCGTGAGGGAAAAATCACCGAAATAATTGGTAAGGTTTTAAATCCGATTTTCCTTATTATGTTATTTTTTATCTTTCTTCTCGCCTTTATTCATCCAATGGGAAGTACAACTACTCCCCAACCAACTCCAGAATATGTTAATCATGCCTTTAGTAATGGTTTTATTCAAGGATATAATACCGTTGATGCATTAGCGGCATTGGTTTTTGGGGTTACGATTATTACCGCAATTCGCCAACTTGGTTTTAAATCTCAACAATCAGTTTCACTTGCTACTACTAAGGGTGGAATGATTGGGATTTTTGGAATTGGGATTTTGTATATTGGACTAATTTATTTAGGAACAACGAGTCGGCACCAATTCACAATCGCAGCTAATGGGGGAACAACATTAAATCAAATTGCTCATTATTATATGGGAGATTTTGGAAATGTATTATTGCTAACCCTTGCGACAATCACGTGTATGACAACGGCGATGGGGTTAGTAGTCGCTTTTGCTCAGGACTTCCACTATCGTTTCCCTCAGATTTCCTATAAAGCCTTTTTACGGGGCAATTGTCTGTTGTCATTTTTAGTTGCTAACATGGGATTAGATCGGATCGTTTCATGGTCGATACCGGTTTTAATGTTCCTTTACCCGTTAGCCATTGTGTTGATCCTACTAGGTATTTTTTCGCCTCTGTTTAAGGGAGCTTCGTTAATTTATCGAATCACGACAGGTATAACAATGATTCCTGCGTTTTTTGATATGGTAAATGCTTTCCCACCGGTTTTACGGGATACCACATTTAGCATGTCATTAATTCATTTTGCAGAAAAATACTTTCCCTTGTACCAGCTTGGCTTTAGCTGGTTGCCTTTTACCTTGGTGGGCCTATTCATCAGTATTTGTATTTGGTACCCTCAACAGCGGAGTCGTGTATAATATAAGAGAGATGAGGTGAGGAGTTATGCAACGACAGTATTTGAGTATTGATATTGGTGGGACAGAGATAAAGAGTGCATTAATTGATCACCCTGGTAATATTTTTGAGAAAAATCATGTTCCAACTCCTCATCAAAAAGAAGCATTTCTGGCTGCAATCTTTGCTGTTGTGGAGCCGGTTTTAGACAAGGTGACTGCGATTTGTGTCAGTCTTCCAGGAGTCGTCAATCCGGCGACGGGAGAGGTAAGGTTTACTGGTGCCCTTGGCTTTATGGAGACCTTTAATTTTGCAGCGTATCTTGAATCACGAGCTCATTACCCAGTATATGTTGGTAATGATGCTAATTGTGCGACATTGGCGGAAATGTGGCTTGGCAATCTCAATGGTATCAGTAATGGTGCTGTGATCACATTAGGAACTTCAGTTGGCGGCGGGATTGTTATTAATAACCGGCTCTTGCACGGACCACATTTTCAGGCCGGTGAATTAAGCGCCATGATCATTAATAATGATGCGCCTGAACTTCACTATTCGACAATGGGGGCTACTACTTCAGCAGTTAAGATGATTGAAACCATGGCTGACATTTGTGATATTAAGGATAAAACTGATGGCCGGCGAGTATTTAAAGAAATTAATCGTCATAATCCAGTTATTTGGTCCTTATTTGAAGGATTTTGTCGACGAGTAGCCGTTTTGATCTTAAATATCCAGACAGTTGTTGACCTTGAACGGGTGCTCATTGGCGGTGGCATTAGTGCCCAAAAAATTTTAATTGATGAAATAAAGAAACAATTTATGATTCTGCAAAAGAGTGATTACCGCCTTCATGATGATGTCACGATGCCTGAAATAATGACCGCAAAGTTTGGCAATGAAGCAAATTTATTGGGTGCATTATATGGATTGCTATTGACAATTGAATGAAAAAAGAGGGGTTAGAAGAAATTTTTCTTCTAGCTCCTCTTTAATTTATGGTAATATCAACAACCTATTTTCTATACGGATAATGCGCCATTGTTGGGACCTCATTCCATGGAACGGGGAAACCAGCACCATGCGCACAGAAAACGGAATCAGGAGTGTTTTCTAGGTCAGCAACCGGATCATAATTAACCTCTCTAATGACATCTTCAGCATTATGACATGGATAATAGCCAGCAACAACAAGCTCAAGCTGACCCTGGCCATGAGTATAGGCGCGCACGCTTTGGGCGTAATCGCGCATGCCCACAACAGGAGCGGTTCCCGTAATCAGGGTTAGGTCTTGACTATTAGCTTCATCAAGCTCGAACGTACCATGCATTTGTTGAATATCATTAATTGCACGTCCTACTTGGTCATTCGGGACTTTAAGGTGGAAAGCATACCAAGGTTCTAATAATTGACATTCGTTTTGTCCCTTCAATTCCATCAATCCTTGACGAACCGCTCGCCAACTAGCCTGACGAAAATCTCCACCAACTGTATGTTTAATATGGCCGCGACCACCAACGAGGGTGATTTTGACATCGGTAAGGGGAGCGCCTGTAAGAACCCCTAAATGCTCTTTGGCCTGTAAACTAGTTAAGATCTGGTGTTGCCAATTGCGATCAAGGATATCAAGACTGCAATCACTGCTAATTGTAATTCCAGAGCCTTGTTTTCCCGGTTCTAAAAGAAGATGGGCTTCCGCATAGTGACGTAATGGTTCAAAGTGGCCGACCCCTTCGACTTTGTTAGTAATCATTTCTTGATAGAGAACGTTCCCCTCATCGAATGTAACTTCCAATTGGTAACGTTCTTGAAGCAATTGTTGCAGGATCTGAAGTTGAACTTCTCCCATAATTTGAACGTGGATCTCTTGGATGTGAGGATGCCAAGAGATCTGTAGTTGTGGATCTTCATCTTCAAGCTCTTTTAAGGCGTTGAGACAAGCATGAAGGTCCTCTTTGTCAACTTTAACGGCATAATTTAAGACTGGTTTTATGACTGATGCCGGGAGTGGCTTTGTTTTACCAAGACCAAGTCCAGGGGATGTGGAAGTTAATCCATTAAGAGCACCGACTTGACCTGCACTTAAAACCTGACTCGGGGTAAATTTAGCCCCGTTATATATTCGGATTTGGTTCACTTTTTCTTCGTTTAGTAAAACTGATTTAGCTGGAATTTTGCCACCGAATACGCGAACCCAGCTAAGCCTGTTGCCCTTGTCATCATGGGAAATCTTGAATACCCGCGCCGCAAACTCATCAGCGAACTCAGGCGTAACAGTCCATTTCTCCAGTCCCTTTAAGAAATTAGTGATTCCGGTTAATTTTAGGGCAGCTCCACTATAACAAGGGAATACTTTACGTTGTTTAATCAATTGTTGAATTGTTTGATCGCTAAGATTGCCAGTACTGAGGTAGTTTTCTAAAACTGTATCATCCTGCATGGCAATTGTTTCACGAACTTCATCAGTTAATGGATCAGCAAAATCAAGGCAAGCCGGCGAAAATTCTTTTTGCAGTTGCTCAATAACACCGCTAGGATCAGCACCAATCACGTCTTCTTTGTTAATGAAAATGAAGGTCGGAATATCATAACGCGCAAGAAGATCCCATAATGTGCGCGTGTATCCCTGAATACCATCGGTGGCTGAAACGACAAGAATTGCATAATCAAGAACTGGTAAGACTTGTTCTGTTTGACTAGCAAAATCGACGTGTCCCGGGGTATCGAGAAGGGTAAGAGCAAGGTCATTGTAGGTTAGTTCAGCTTGATGGGTAAAAAGAGTGATTCCGCGCTGCTTTTCGAGCATATTAGGATCTAAAAAAGCATCCCCATTATCCACGCGGCCTAGCTTTCGAATAGTGCCGGTTTCATACATGAGGGCTTCGGTTAAAGTCGTTTTTCCAGCATCGACATGAGCAACGATGCCAGTAACAATTTGTTTCACCGTTTTTTCACCTAGTTAACATGGTCGTTTTTGCGAACAACAAGAACATCACATTTTGCCATCCGACTAACATAGTGGGTAACAGAACCAAGAACAAAGCGTTCGAGGCCAGATACACCAGTCGCACCGAGAACAATCAAGTCAGTATTGTGATCTGACGGAAATTCATGGGCAATAACACGTTTTGGATTTCCAAACCGGATATGAACGTTAACGTCTTCAACCCCTGCATCGACCGCGCGCTTTTTCAAGTCATCGAGTCGTTCCTTGGTGGTTTTAACAATGTTATATGTTTCTTCGTTGCTAAGGGCCGCATTACTATAGCCATCAGTTAGTTGCGTTACTTGAACAATCCGTAATATATCAAGGCTGGCATGATTCCGTAGTGCAGAATCAATGGCACTTTCTAAGACGTTACTAGTAATTTTTGAGCCGTCGACAGCAACTAGAATATGTTTGTATGGATAAATTTCTGTCATAATAGACACCTCCGAAAGTTTATACCTTTATTATAAAATGTTTTCGCCCTAGAAAGATGTAAAAAAGAAAGTATTTTTTACTTTGTCGATAATGTATTGCAAACGCTTACTAAAAGACGTACACTACAATTGGATGACTAAATGACAAAAGTAAAATTTTAGTCTATTTATGTTGATGTTTTTATAAGAGGGTGCTAGTTATGCGTTATGGTTCAATGACTTCTCATAATATTGGAATGAATTTAGCTACAGAACAATATTTAATGAATAATAAGGATTTTGGGAAAGAGCCTTTAGTACTATTTTATTATGAAGAACCATGTATTATCGTGGGCCGAAACCAAAATACGCTTGAAGAGATTAATCATGATTATGTAAAAGAACACAATATCCGAGTAACCCGTCGTTTATCAGGCGGTGGTGCTGTTTATCAAGACTTAGGGAACCTTTGCTTTAGTTTTGTGGTCCCAAGTGATAGTGAGGAATTTGGTGACTTTAAATCGTTTACCCAGCCGATTGTTAATGTTCTTCATCAAATGGGTGCTACTAGTGCAGAGGTCAGCGGTCGTAATGATATTTTAGTTGATGGTAAGAAATTCTCGGGAAATGCGATGTATTCACGTAATGGAAAGACATTCTCCCATGGAACATTAATGCTTGACGTTGACTTAAGTGTCGTCGCGGATGCCCTTCATGTGGCAAAAGATAAGATTGCTTCAAAGGGGATCAAATCCGTTCGATCACGGGTTACGAATCTCCGCCCATACTTGGATGAAAAGTACCAAGATATTGATGTGTCAACATTTAGGGATGAATTGCTCAAGGGTCTCTTCCATGTTGACGACCTTGAGGAGATTAAGGATAAGCAATACGTGGTTACCCCCGAGGATCAAAAAGAAATTGATAAGATCTATGAGCGGTACTATAACAACTGGGATTGGGTCTATGGTAAGTCGCCAGAATTTACGGTTAAGCGACGGAAACACTTTGATATGGGGACAATTGATGCCCGCTTTGATGTTAAAGATGGCGTAATCAAAAACGTGAAATTCTATGGTGATTTCTTTGGCCCACAGGATATTAACCAATTAGCAGAAAAGCTCCAAGGGGTTAAGTATGACCATGATGAGATTGCCAAAGTCCTTGAAGAGGAAGGAACCCAACAATATATTACGGGAATTCCAACCGCTGAAGTAGCTGATTTACTCGCATAATTGAGCTTTTTAACTTAATTTAGTAAAATGAGGAGTGTAATTAATCGTTACATTCCTTTTTCGTTAATTAAGGGATGTAAAAATATTGGTCATCCGCGGGGATAGCAAAAAAGAAAGTTGGCAAAATAAATGAAAAATAA
Organism: Limosilactobacillus reuteri; assembly: GCF_003072625.1. Taxonomy (NCBI): domain Bacteria; kingdom Bacillati; phylum Bacillota; class Bacilli; order Lactobacillales; family Lactobacillaceae; genus Limosilactobacillus; species Limosilactobacillus reuteri. Next base: position 1,795,155 of record NZ_CP027805.1, on the reverse strand, counting down.
TGAAAAAGTTGTTATTGTAACATCAGTAGCAGCAGTAATTGCATTAGTCCTTGATGCTTTTATGTTTGTTCAGCATGGTCACTCGCTGACATCATCATCTGTATGGCCGCGGCTGCTCTTCTTTATCGTTTTAGCAATCATTGTTAACGGATTATCGTTTTTAAAGATGCGCTTTTGTGGATATGCAACGATTTTAGTAAACCTTTATTTTGCAATCGCTAGTTTAGCCGCATTTCAAATGGTAAGTCCACGAGAAAGTGCCTACGGATTATTTATTCAAGCACTAAGTATTGTTGGAATTTTAGTAGGAGCTGCTGGTGTTTATTATGGTGCAAAACAGCGTGCAGACTATACAAAAGCTAAAATTGAAAAAATGAAGGAGCAAATGAAAAAATGAAGATGTCAGTAGCTGATTATTTGTCACAGTTGACGAGCGATCAGGTTGTGACAGAAGAAGTTGAAAAAACTGCTGCCCAATCACAGCAAAAAACAGTATTAACAACTGCAATTAATTTTATGATTGAACAGCTTGATACGGGACACCTTGGTCAATATAAGATGAATATTAAAATGAAAAAAGGTGATCCAGTTAGCTTTCGCTTAGAAACCAACCTAATCAACATACCGATGGATGAGGCAGAGCGATTAGATGTTAAATTATTGGATAAAGAGATCGAGTACCCTGTTAATCTTTATTTAGTAATGGAGAGTGAAGATATTAATAAAACGGGATTGCGGATCGATGAATTGGCAAATGAAACCGATCAAAGCGGAAAGACAACTGATTTGGTTACTAAAGCTCAAGAATGGGTAGCCGAACACCTTGCAGATATAATGGAAGCAAGAGCATAAGAGTTGCATCAATGGGTCAAATATGCTAAATTATAGTTTGCGATGAGTCGAGAGGTCTGGTAGCGACCCTAAGAGCTACCATTGACATTTTGACAAGTGGGACACATTAACTCACCGGATTGTGAGGTGTCCAGTTAATCGGCCATGTGGACAGTGCTGATTGACTTGAGATAGTATCAATACACGAAAAACCGGAATACCTAGTACTAAACATACTAAGTATTCCGGTTTTTTTAGTTGATTAATTTTCGATAGATAAAGCCAAGCCAAGGTAACAGAGTAATAATCGCAGTTACAAATAGTAGCCCAAGATGACTAACCGATAGATGATCAAGGTCGGCATAAAGATAATAAGTTGGAAATAGCTTTTGAACATTAGCAAAAAAACCAATAAAAGAATTAGCTGGTAGGAGGTGTTTCCAAGGAGTAATAAAAGTTGCGATTATAAATAGGATTGGGGTTCCAGCGGCATCGACAGTTGGTGCGTCAAAGGAAAGCCCAATTGCAAACCCGATCACGCTTAGATATATTCCGATGATATTGGTTAACAAAATACTAGTGATAGTAATAAAGTTGAACTCGATAGTATGAAGAAAAATAGCAAGAATCATAATTACGATGGTGATGAACAAATTGATGATGACTTGGGTAATTAATTGCGAAAATAAATAGTTCCACAGAGAGTAGTGACTAATGTGCGATTGAAGAATGTAGAAGTCTTTATTACTGCAAATCCGTTTGCTGAAAGTAACGATTGAATTACCGAGTATTCCCATCAGGAGAGCAAGCAAGAGTAAAGCGAGTCGGAAGTTGCCGGTGGCGGTGAGAGATGTACTAGCAACTTGAATCATAAATACATACCAAATACCTGGCAGGAGAATAGTAAAAAGAAAGAAACGATGATTGCGTAAAACTTGTTTTAGTTGAATTGCTATGATACTCATAAGAAAGCTCCTAACGATTATGTTGACGATACCATTGTTCGATTGTCTGATTATGTTGGTGGATTTCCTTAACAGGGATGTCTTGAGAGATTTGGCCATCTTTCAGGAGCAGAACACGGGAAAAGAATTTATCAATTTGATTGAAATCATGAGTAATAACTAAAATACTTCCCGAAACCTTTTCAATAAAATGCCAAAAATAGTCAATTGATTCTAAATCCATCCCAACAGTCGGCTCGTCTAGGATCAGAAGCTTGGACTGACGGAGGACGCTAAGTAAGAGCGAAAGGCGACGTTTTTGTCCACCTGACAATTTCGCAATAATTGTATTTTGCTGGGATGATAATTTAAATTGATCAAGAAGATAATTGATTCGTTGTTTTGAATCAACCTTAGTTATGGCGGCTGTCAAACTGATTTGCTCTTTAACTTTTAGGGTCGGAATTAAAACATTTTCTTGGGACATGATATTTAAAGAATTATTTTTATTAAAATACGATTTAATAGTACCTTCGTTAGGCTTCAAAGCACCTTCAATTATCTTTACTAAAGTTGTTTTACCAGTGCCATTACTACCAAGGAGGGCAATGCGTTCATTATTATGAATAGTTAAATCAAGGTTGTCGAGAACTGGTGAGTTAAAAATTTTAACAATATTATTAAGTTTTACCAGTGGTTGATTAAAGTCGTTTGTTCCCAGGATGAGGCGGTCTAATGAAACGTTAAAAACTTTGGCAAGCAAAATTAGTTTGTCGATACTTGGTTCAGCATCCCCGTTTTCCCATTTAGAGACGGCTTGGCGGGAAACGAATAGACGCGTAGCTAGTTCAGCTTGTGATAATTGTTTTTCAGTCCGTAGTTTAAGAAGTTGATGCGGAAAAGAGTACGGCATAACAAAAAGCTCCTTTTCAAAATTTATATTTAGAATTTAATTGGATCTGCTTAAAAGGTCAATAGAATCCTTAGATAACAACAATTGCTCACCCCACTACTATTAGTTGCATATAAATTTCCCAGGAAATAAAAAGCACAGATAGAAAATCCATCTGTACTCAAAGTTAAGATTAATAATTGCGCATCCTCGTATATTTTTTGCTAAGGACGATGATTAGTATTGTTGCGAGGAGCCCATAGACTGCACCAACGTAACCGAGGTTTTTCATGGCAGTGAAAGTGACAGCCTGAGAGGCAGTAAAAGAGCCCAGCGAAATACCAATATTAGCAAAAATCGAGTTTAGAGATGAAGCTAAGTCAAGTGATTGAGGATATTGTTTTTCGGCAATATCGAGGAACATCAATTGGGTGGAAGGGCCATAGCATGAAAAGGCAATACATAAAACAGCCACAATAATAATGGCGCCCCACTTGAATGGTAAGACGGGGCCAAAGATGAGAAATAAGACTGTCATTGCCGCGTAGATTCCACTGAGTCGGTGGATTCCGCCACGGTCCGCCAGGTAGCCACCAAATTTATTACCAATAATAAAGAAGATTCCCATTCCGAATAAGAGCCAATTCAACCAAGTATTATCAAAGCCCATTTCGTTAGTGATTAAAGGACGAATATAGGTATAAATTGTGTAGTCAGCCGCACAAATAGCAACGATGAAACTAACACCGAGAATGATTCGAGAATCCTTAAATAACACAAATTGTTTACTAAGGGTACTCTTAAATTGAGGCGTATCACGTGGGACGAGCCAGATCAAGGCGACAAAAACAATGATTGTTATTCCAGAAATCATCCAAAAACTGTCATGCCAAGTAAGGGTGGTGCTGATAACGGTCCCGATTGGAATACCGATAACTGAAGCAATACTAAATCCAGCAAAAACCCATGAAACCAGGCTTGCTCTTTTTTCGCGCGGCGCAACATAGCTCGCCATTACGAGGACCATTGAGATAATCGCACCGGCAACACTAGCGGTTAGAATCCGTGAAAGTAACATTGAAATAAAGTTTGGTGCCATCGCTGTCCAGGTATTGCCGATAAAGAAAATAACCATGAGAACTAATAAAACATGATGTCGTCGCCAACGATTTGCCATTGAAGTAATAATCGGAGTGAAAATGGCATAAACCAAGGCAAACACAGTTACAAGTAGGCCTAACTTACCAAGTGAATCATGGTATTCATGAGCAATATCAGGTAAAACGCCGACAATCATATATTCGTTACACCCAAGCATAAAGGCAACGAAGACAAAAATAATAGCTTGTAAACGATATTTCATAAAATGTACCCTCCCTAATAAATTAAACTCATCATACTGTAGCAAATTTCTGAATGCATTTCTATAGCAAACGAAGATAAACCTTTTGTCTTGCTAAAAAGATCGGTCTTAGAGAAAATATAGGTAACAGTTTATTCGATGGAGAGGGTAAAACATGCTTCAAGAAGTTAATACTATTTTTCAAACCTTTGGTGCAAGTGTAGTTGTCCCAATAATAATTTTTATCATTGCCTTATTACTACGAGTGAAGCCTAAGACAGCAATGATGAGTGCCTTCTATGCTGGTGTCGGTTTAACCGGTTTTACCTGGATTATCACAGAATTTACGCCAGTGGTGACTAAGATTGTCCGCCAAATGGTTGATAATACGGGAATTAAACTGCCAGTGGTTGATATTGGCTGGCAAGCAGGATCATTAGCAGCATTTGGGTCAACAGTTGGCTTGTCGTTTTTTGTTTTTGGATTACTAGCTGAATTAATTTTATTTGCGCTTGGCGTTACCAAAGTGTTTCTGCCTTCTAATATTTGGAACAATTTTGGTTATATGATCTGGGGCACGCTAGCTTTTTATGTAACTCATAATTATTGGCTATCATTAGGGCTGGAATTTTTTATGCTCCTGTACTCGCTAGTCTTAGCGGAGATTCAAGCAGACTGGTGGGCCGACTATTATGGAATTGAGAATACCACTGTCGACTCCTTACATAATATCGAGCAAGTGGTTCCAGCGATTATTTTAGATCCGTTATGGGATTTACTGGGATTTAACAAAGTGAAGATGACTCCTAAAGATTTTCAGAAAAAACTAGGTGTCTTTGGAGAACCAATTACAATGGGAATTATCCTAGGATTAATAATTGGAATCCTGGGTGATTTGTCTTCCCTAGGGAAAATAAGCGCGTGGGGACAGATTACTAAATTTGCGATTCAACTAGCTGCCGTTATGGCGATCTTTCCCCTGGTTACAAACGTATTCGCAAAGGCATTTATTCCCATCGCCACTGAAATTGATAAGCAACAGAAGAAACGACATGGCAAAAATAAAAATAGCCGTTATGATAAAAAGCGATGGTTCCTAGCAGTTGATGATGGCGTTGGCTATGGAGAATCAGCCACTTTAATTTCAGGAATCATTTTAATCCCAATTATGGTTTTAATTGCTTTTATCCTTCCTGGCAATAAGACCCTTCCGGTGGTTGATTTAATTGCAATTCCATACATGATTGAATCAATTGTCGCGGTGACTCGTGGAAATATCTTAAAAGTAATTGCTACGGGAATTGTGTGGTTTAGTTTAGGTTTATATGCGGCTAGTTGGCTCAGTCCGGTCTATACTGCAGCAGTGGCCCACTATGGCGTTGCAATTCCAACCGGGGTGGTCTTGGTAACAAGCTTTAACTTAGTAGCACGCCCATTGAATGCATTGGTTTTTGCTGCCTTTATATCAGAAAGTCCTGTTTGGATTTCACTGGCAGTTATCATTTATCTTGTGATGTTATTCGGATTACGGAAATATCGTTCACAAATTTGGCACTACCTTAATAAGATGGCCATGAAGAATGCCTAGGCAAAGTGTTATAATAATTATTATAAATTAAGGAGAGCGAAAAAATGAAAGCCTTAGTAGTCGAAAAAGCAGCAGATCGTTCATTGCAAGATTTGAATTTTGCGGAAGTCCCAGTTCCTACGCCGGCTGAACATGAAGTTTTAATCAAAGTGCATGCTGCTGGGCTTAATCCGGTCGACTATAAAATCGTTGAAGGCGGAGTTAGTGCTTGGCAGTATCCGCATATCCTTGGATTGGACGTTGCTGGCGAGATTGTTAGTGTCGGTCAAGGAGTTACGAATTGGCATGTCGGTGACCGAGTATCTGGACATGGTGATTTAACGCAAAATGGTTGTTTCGCCGAATATGTGACTGCCCCGACTTATGAATTAGCTAAGATTCCGGATTCTGTTTCCTATGAAGTTGCTGCTAGTGCTTTATGTGGGGCTTTGACAGCTTATGAAGCAATAGAACGCAAGGCTAATTTTGCCAATGTTAATACCGTGTTGGTTCATGCTGGTGCGGGTGGTGTTGGCAGTATCGCTATTCAACTTGCTAAACTTCATGGCTGCAAGGTATTTACGACTGCTTCATCTAGTAAACATGACTACGTAAAGCAGCTTGCTCCAGATGCAATCATCAACTATCGAACTGAAGATGTGGATAAAGAGTTAGTCGCTCTCACCGATGGGCTTGGCGTTGATTTGATCATTGATACGGTAGGCAAAAAAGAAGCAGAACTTGATTTGCAACGGTTAGCCTATAATGGACGCTTAGTAACGATTGTTGACGTTCCTTCACTTGATAATGTGCCAATGTTTGATCGCGGTCTAGGGATGGATGTCGTTAATCTTGGTGGGGCGCATCTCATTGGTAACCCATATCAGCAGGCTGATTTAGGCCGAATGAATGCGGAAATGTTAAGATTAATAGCTAATGGGGATGTAAAGCCTTTGATTGAGAAAGTGATTCCGTTTGATCAAATTATTGATGGCTTAACAGCGATTAAAAAGCATGAAGTAGTTGGAAAATTAGTGGCTAAAATTGATTAAATAAAAAGTTGAGGTTAAGAGAAAACTTTAGTTCTCTTTTAACCTTAACTTTTTTTATTTCGCTAGATAAATCTGTTCATCAATCAAATCAAACGAGTGCAAGTTAGCATTAACTTTCTGTAATTCATCGTCTTGACTCAATTGTGCCTCTTGCCAGAATTCCTTAGAGTTAGTTGCGCCATCTTTTTCGCCAATAACTAATAATTTGACTTCGGGGTATGTTGAACGAAGAAGTTGCAGGACATCCCAGTCAATTTCACCCTTGTCGGGAGCCCATGACATAATGACATATTCGACCTCGTCACCGTATTTTTTGATTGCTTCTAGAGCGTCCAACTTCTCAATCTTAGTGACAGGGTGTTTGCCCGTTTCGTTTTCTTTTATCCATGCCTGACTATCGGTAGTATAAATCTTTTGGGTGGCATTGTTATTGCGTAATCCCTTAGAAATATAACCATTACCGGCCATAATCTCCAGTGTTGGCGCCCCGTCTAAATAATCAGAAAGTGCTTTGGCAAAAGGTGCATTGACGTATGACCACATTCCGTATGTTTCCTCGAGATAATCACGATAGTTGCGCAACGCCTTATCTAATTTTGGCAACGCCTCACTATATTTATTCCAAAGTTTATCACCACGTGGATCACCTTGGGGGAACTGTTCATTAACTTTTTTGAAAATGGTATCTTGAATGTTATCCGGCAATAATAATTTTGGTAGAGGTTGTGGCAATAAGCCGTTTTTGAGTAGTCGATCACTTTCTAAAACGTTATTAATGAGGTAATTTACAGGAGGAAAGTCATCGAATAGGTCACGGTAAGTATTTAGTTCTTGAATATAGGAAGGCTCATTAACAATTTGATGAGCTTTTTTTACCCGCTTTTTTAGCTGTTTTAATTTTTTAGGATTCATCGCAAACTCCTTATTTAAGTTTTAAATCTAGTTGTTCTTGCTTACCATAGAAGGTGTCTGTATCTCGGCGATTATGCCGTCCCTTTAAGTAACCATCAATTAATTGGAAAATTTCATATCGATCATCACTTGAAAGTACAGTTTGATTAAACGACAGGTTCTTACTAGAGAAAAATAATTTTGCTAAATCAAAATCATCACGATCAGTTTTTCCAGTAAGATAGTCCAGACTGACATCAAAGAATTCGGCTAGTTTTCGTGCTTCAACGTATGACGGGGTCCGAATACCGCGTTCCCAGTTACCGATTTGCGAAGCAGTGTTTGGCTTTTCATTGGGGCCAAGGTTTTCATTGAGATGGGTAGCAAGCTCCTTTAAGGTTATCTTTTGTCCTTTGCGAAGTGCTCGTAGGCGTTCTGGAAACATTATTTCACTCCCTTAATATATCATTATCTATTTTAACATTAGCATCACGATTTTGAATGAAAAGAATATGCAAAATAACAGAAAGTGTGCTAAACTAGGCGCATTGATTAAATAATATAACATGGGGTTAATTATTTTGAGAACAAAGACAAAAAAGAAACAGTGGCATCCTTGGCGATGGCTTATTGGAATTGTAGTTGTAATCGCAGTGGCAATCTTTACCGCTAGTAGCTATTTTTTCTCGGTGGCAATGGTACCGGGGCATAAGGATTTTATTAATAATTCAACTAAAATTTCACGAAATGATCCATTATATGAGCAGAAAATGTGGTTTAAGCATGCCAAAAAAGAAAAATGGACAATGAAATCGGCTAGTGGAAATTATAAACTAGTTGCTGATTACATCCCTGCTGCTAAACCGACAACAAAAAATGTGGTAATTGCCCATGGATTTATGGGTGACAAAGAGAAGATGGGCGAATATGCCGCGCTTTTCCATCAGATGGGGTATAATGTTCTAATGCCAGATGCGCGGGCTCATGGTCAAAGCCAAGGGAAATACATTGGTTATGGATGGCCAGAGCGTTATGATATTCGCAAATGGATTAATAAACTTATTCGGCATAATGGGGAAGATAGTCAGGTAGTCTTGTTTGGGGTCAGTATGGGTGGTGCGACAACAATGATGACTAGTGGCATTAACCTTCCATCACAAGTAAAAGCGTTTGTTGAAGATTGTGGATATACGAGTCTTAATGATGAATTAAATTATGAGGCTGGTAATTTATATGGGATTCCGAAGTTTTTACGGGTGCCATTAATAAGTACGATGAGTTTAATTAATCGGGTGAAGAATGGTTTTTACATTCATGAAGCTAGCTCCTTAAATATGTTGCATCATAATCATCGCCCAATGCTATTTATCCATGGAGCAAAAGATAATTTTGTTCCAACTGAAATGGTTTATCGCAATTACCGTGCAACAAAGGGAAACAAAGAATTGTGGGTAGTGCCAGGAGCAGCGCACGCAAAGTCATATGCGACCCATCCCAGCGAATATCGACGCCATTTGACAAAATTTTTAGATCACTATATTAAATAGTTGGGGGAAAAAGATGCTTGCAATTATTGTTACGATGTTTGTTGCAATCGAACATTTAGGTATTATGGCCTTAGAAATCTTTGGTAACCCGGCACAGCAAGCCAAGGCGTTTGACTTACCGCTTAAGTTTACGCAACAGCATGAAGCACGGGTTTCATTCGCTAACCAGGGTATTTATAACGGAGCCTTAGGAGCAGCTATCATCGCCAGTTACTGGTTATTTAGTGGGGCAACCTTAGTATTGGTATGGCAAATGCTCTTGGTTTTTGTGATGGTTGTTGCATTATTTGGTGCGCTTACTGCAACCAAAAACATTATTCTAATTCAATTTTTACCAGCGTTGATTGCGTTTTTACTTACATTTCTTTAAACACCTGAAATGTCAATTTAAATTAGAAAAAAGGTGAAAGTTGTTCTTCTGTGACATGACTCAAGAATACTTCTAATGGTGTACGATAATTAAGAGATTTTCGTGGGATATTGTTGCGACGATGCATTAGCTGAGTGACTAGTTCGTCTGGTAAATCGCGAAAATCTAGCTTTTTACTAAGACCATCACGACGCAAGAGGCCGTTATTATTTTCGTTTAGCCCTCGTTGATTGGGAGCACCGACTTCCGCAAAATAGGTGTGAAGATCATACTTATTGGCTATTTCTCGCCATCCAGCAAATTCTTTCCCGTTATCAAAAGTAATTGATTTAACAAAGTGACGTGGCAGTTTAGCGAGCCATTGATCAAGCTGGCAATTCACTGCTTCGTCTGTTTTATGATGAATATTAAGGACAATCATTACTTTGGATTGTCGCTCTACTAGCGTCATTACCGCTCCGCGGTGAGCTTCACCTTGAACTGTATCAGCTTCAAAGTGCCCAAATTCATGTTGGTAATGCGGAAAATCACGATATCGTTGATAGATACTGCGTCCTAATTGGCCAGCTTTACCACGACGTTCCACATAGCCATTGGGATGGCGTTTTCCTTTCATCGGTAGCTGTTTAACGGAAAAGCCATACTGATTGCGGGCAAACATGCGATAAAGGGTGCGCATACTGCAGCTAATTGGGTGTTCATGACGACCAATAATAGTATCAGGAGTCCAACCCGCCTTGATTTGCGCATGGATATAGTTAACTTCGATAGTTGGCAGTTGGGTCTGCTTCCGACCACAACGACGCTTATGACGCTGATAAGTCTGAAGATATTGGTCGATGGTTTTACCGTCATTGAGGAAACGATAAACACGATAGATGGTTTCTTGACTACGCTGAAGTAATTTAGCAGCCCGATAAGCTTTAGTACCTTGATACCAAAAATCAGCTATGAGAGTTAATTCACGTGTGGTAAGATGTTTAGAGGTCATTTGTGATTGCCTTTCTTTTGATTAGGGATATTCAAAAGTCTATCACAAATGGCTTTTTATTTTTTCTAACTTAATTTTACAAACGACGACATAAAAAGGGAAATTGCTTTGCAAGATTTTGCAGCAATTTCCTTTTTTAGTCTAATGATTGAGTGTAAACCAATTCATCAGTTGAGATCTGTTCGTTTAATGCGTTTGCTAATTCTTGTGAAAATTGGTCATCAGTAAGTTGCATTTGAACATAACTGTGCTCAAGCTGAAATGCCTCAATAAATAAAGAAGTAATGAGGTCGGTATCCATCGAAATATCGTGCAGGAAGAATCGTTTTCGTTGGAAGTATGTCCGTCGTACCATGGCAACTTCATTCGCGTTTTGTGGAGTTTCAATCGAATGAAGATATTTATCGATTTCACGATTAATTGTTTCTAGGATCTCAGCTGTTTCAGCGCGCTGTTCCTTGGTTAATTGATATTTTGGCCCCACATTGTAGCGGGAACCTTTTTTGAGATGGCGGTAGCGAATAAAACGCCATTTTAATCGGTGCCATAAGATGACCCATAATTCAAGAAAGCTGTGTTTATTTACGCGGAAAATCGATCGTGTAACAAAATTAACGAGGAAATTGGCCTCCTTGTCAGAGATTCGGCCTTCTTCGTTAAGGCGGTCTAAGGTAGCCAATTCAATTTGATGAGCTTTCCTCATTAATTGACTATAAACGTTGCGATTGAATTCATGGTATTGCGTCATTTGACTACTCAATTGGTCAATAACAGCCGCTTTTTCTGGTGAATATTTTTCTGAAGTTCGTAGCTCATTAATAGCATATTGAACTGTTTTAATAAGTTCCTTTTGGAATTCACTCTTTGAATAACTCTTAGATTTAGGCGGTAAAATAATTGGATAACCAATTGCGCCGACAGCAATACTAATCAAAATAACAATCGCGGCAATCAAGATCATTGAATTACGGAAAGCAAATTGATGGTTGTTAATCAATACTGGCAACGAGAAAGCTAATGCCAGAGTGATCGTTCCGTGAATTCCTCCTAATGCCATTAAGAGACTATCACGGTTGAGGTTAGTCGATTGAATATTGACGAGCTTGAATCGAACCCATAAGAATCTTAAGAAGGTTGTAATAATGTAGATTGCAAAGGCTAAGGCAACGATTGCCCCCAGATTTTGCCAAGAAGTTCGTCCAAGTACCTGTGGAAGCATCACCCCTAAAAGGACAAATACTAATCCGTTTAAGGCATCGCTAATGATATTCCAAATAGTGGTAGTAGACATTTGGACTTTAGTCGATGTAAGCCGCATGCGATCATAGAGGATACTATGAACGACTCCTGCAGCGACGACGGCTAAGATTCCCGAAAGATGCAGTTCTTCAGCCAGCCAGTAAACAACGATGGGAGTCATTACGTTGATTGGAATAACAATAGAGCCAATATCAACGTGTTTCCGCATCAAACTAGTACGGAGACTGATTAATAGACTTCCTAATACTGCCCCGAAAATAATTCCGCCGAAGAAAACATACACAAAGATCCAGATCCCATGCCCTAAAGAAAAATTCCCAGACGTATATGTTTCAAGTGCCAAGTCTAAAAGAACAATTCCCGATGCATCATTGAAGAGGGATTCATATTCCAGAGCACCATTAACGTTTTTAGGGACTTTCATGTTAGTAGTAATTGACTTTACAGCGACCGCATCAGTTGGCGTAACAATCGCGGCCAACATAAAGGCGAGTGCTAAGGAGAAAGTTTCTGGTTGAAGCAGATGTAAAAAGCTCCCAGTAATCAAGACCGTGACAAGTGCTAATCCAACAGTCATTGATAGGATCGATTTGATATTGCTCGAAAGATAACGGAATGATTGATTTTGTCCGTCATTAAACATTAAAGGAGCAATGACCACCATCATGAATAATTCTGGATGCATGGTAAAGTTAGTGGCCTCAGTAGGCAGGGATGCTAAAAGAATTCCTGCAATAATTTGATAGATGGATAGTGGAATCTTAGGGTAAATAAGATGAACAACATTAGCTGCAACAACAGCAGTCAATAGAAGAACAATGCCTAAAATCATTTCCATCGATTAATCACCTCACTTGATATTTTGGATAAAAAACGAGAGACCGGGAAAATACTAGCATTTCCTGGTCTCTACTCTCTTAGCTTACTCACGGCCAATCAGCATTTTTACGGCCATGGCAATATTATAAATAAATAACAAAAGGGCTAATAAAAGAGCAAATGTTAGGAGAATTCCAAACAATGCGCCCCCGTGGAAGTTAGCGGGGTTTAATGAAAAGACACTAAAGACTAAAATTGCGCCTATTACATATAACAATGGGAAAATTTGACTCCAAAATGCATAGCGAGCGTTCTTAGCAATAGTTGGTCGATCACTGCTTTTGGCAATTATCCACACGATTAGTGGAAAGATAACTGGTAAAAATAAGATGCTTAAATAGGATAAAGTATTAACGATTCGGTCCGTTAAATTATTATAGTTCACTATATCAGTCCTTTCTTTTATTTTATTATCGCATGAAAACTCAAGGGAGCGCAATTACAATTATTTGTACAAGGCAAATAATACTTAAAAAAGAAAGCCAATCGTGGCTGGTAATCGGGATATCCACGGTAGCTGTTCGTGCTTGCCCTTCCACGAAACCGTGTGATTCCATGGCCTGCGCTAATTGATCTGACCATTGAATCGCAACCAGAATCGCTTTGAAGTAGAGCGTTGGTGACCACCAATGTAAATTAACACCCCGCATTTGTCCTGCCGTATAAATAGTTGTAACGGCTTGTTTCATTTTTGGAATCAGATTAAGAGCAGCGAGCACCCCATAAGCATATTTGCTAGAAAGGTGACAATTTTGTTCTAATGAGCGAGCAAGAGTTAATGTATCGGTCGTAAACGTAAAGACTGTTCCAAGGCAGACATAAACATAGAGTCGACTGAAAAGAACAGTTCCATCGAAGAGACTATGACTAGGACTAAAGAAGACAATTGTAATGAAAATAGCTAGCGCCGGAAAGAGAGGGACAAAAGCCAACCAGCAAAATTGTCGCCAGTGAAATCGCTGATGGATAAGGATTAACAAACACACCACAATGACAATCAGGTTAATCCACAGCTTAGTCACAAAAGTCAGCTCAAGTGAAAGCAAAATAACAAGTAATAATTTTAAACTAGGATTCATAACTCCCTCCAACATAATTAAGACGTTGATGATTCATTGTAAGATGATAATCAATGAAACCATCAAGTCCGCTTAATTGATGACTAACAATCAGCAAAGTTTTGGTTTTTTCTTTTTGGGATGCTTTGATTAGTTGCAGGACAGTCTTTAAGGATGCTGGATCTAAACCAGTAAATGGTTCGTCAAGCAATAAGGTTTCTTGTCCGCGCATTAACATCAGCAAGATTTGCAGCTTTTTCTTTTGACCACCACTCAAAGAATAAACAACTTGATCTTCTCTTCCGTTCAGACCAAGAGCTGCTAATGCTTCGTTAACTTGTTGTTGATTAAAATAGGGATTCTGGCAAGTCTTAAAGCCTAATGCCAGTTCTTCGCCAACGGTTACATTTAGGAATTGATCGTTTGCACGTTGAAAAATTAATCCCAGATGCTTGTAATATTTCCCGGGTGATATTTTTTGAATGTTTTCCCCCGCATAGTCAATCTTTCCTTCATATTTCAAAAGCCGGGCAATTGCTTTTAGAAGGGTAGATTTACCAATCCCATTTGGTCCAGTTAATAAAGTTATTTTATTTTTAAGAATGCCTAAATTGGTCGGTAAAAGTAAGGAACGATTATCTCGTTTTATTGCTAATTCGTCAAATTTGATAATTGCGGGTAAGGTTGACGGGGAAAGGACAGTGGTAATTTGGGGAGTAACGCTTTCTGTCAAAAGTTGGCTCCTATTTTTACTGGAAAGTTGAGTAAGACGCCCCTTGGCTAATTGCCAAACCAGTGATGTAGTTGCTCGTAACCATGCAAATCGTGGTCAGTAATGATAATTGTTGTGTGATAGTCACTGTTGAGGCGGACTAATTGTTTAAGGATAAGTTGCCGGTTTTCTTCATCAATATTGGCAAAGGACTCGTCTAATAAAAGCACGTTCGGTTGCATTGCCGTAGCAGCTGCTAAAGCCACGCGCTGTTGTTGCCCACCAGAAAGAGTGGTGATTAAACGGTTAGCAAGATCGTCAACTTTACCAAATTGTAAAGCTTCTTTAACGCGCTCTGGAATTTTGTCAGTGGGTACCTGGCAATTTTCTAGGGTGAATTCTAATTCGTGGCGTGGCGTATCAAGGGCAAATTGCATTAACGGATCTTGAAATACCATCCCAATTGAGCATTTGTTGGTGCATCGACTGCTCCAGCAACTATTTCACCACCATATTTAGGCAGGAGACCAGCAATTAACTTGAGAATGGTGGATTTACCGCTCCCAGAGACCCCAGTAAGTAAGTGAATCTTTCCAGCAGTAAATTCGGCGGTGATATTTTTAAGGATTGGTTGCTGATCAAAATTAAATGAAAGATCATTAAATCGTATTTTTCATAGTCTTAGTGCTTGATTAAGTGGGCTCGTTGGAGAAGGTTAGAAATTAATTTAACCAGAATTCCAGAGAAGACAAACATTGAAATGAAGCGCGCAATAAGCATAATGATTAGCATTTGCCCGCTGAAGTGATTATAGCCATTGCGGAACCAATCCCAGCCAAAGGTAACAAATGTAAGGGTGAGGGATGAGATAAAGAGGGTCAGCCAGTTATACATTTTATAGAGCGTAAAAGTAAAACCTAACTCGGACCCGATACCTTGAACTGCCCCAGAAATTAAGTTGGCTGCTCCCCACTGATCGCCGAGAAGCATTTCAACGGCGGCTCCCAAAAACTCACCAAGGAAAGCCACTCCCGGAGTCCGAAGCAAAAAGCCGGCAAGCGGTCCAGCCATACACCAGATTCCCATTGTTAAATCGTTAGCCATTGGACCATAACCGATTGGTGTCAGTAGAACAGTTAAGCCGTTATAGACAAAACCGGCTGCAAAATAAATTATACCAAAAAATAATTCCAATTAGGGCAAGCAAAATAATGTCACGCAAATGTAGTGAACGTTTAGTCATAATAAAACTCCTTAAGATATAAGGGCAAAAAACTCCATGACAAAAAATCATGGAGTTAATCATTAAGTTAATATCACTGAATTTCCCTTCGCTGGTATTAACCAGAGCAGGTTCAATGGGTATTATCTCAGCCGTTTGGCACCCCAGATTTGTTTTCCATTATCATAGCTTATATTATAACGGAATGCAAATCGTTAATTAGGTTACTTATTTTAGAAAAGTGGTTTACAATTAATACTAGCATTTAAAGGGATGGTTAAAAAAATGAGTGGAGTAGTTTTTATTTTATTATTACTAGGGATTGGGATTCTTTCGGGGATTATTAGTGCAGCCGCTGGTTTAGCATCACTAGTCTCGTACCCATCACTGCTTGCATTAGGATTACCGCCAGTGATGGCAAACGTAACGAGTGCTTTTTCGACAATTACGGGTAACTATAGTTCGGTCTTTTCATCGTTTAAGGAATTAGAGCATAATCGACGGCAATTATGGATTATTCTACCATTGGTATTTGCTGGTTCCGTTATTGGGGCTTTTTTACTGTTTGCTGTCCCCAGTAAGTTGTTTGCGGAACTGGTGCCATTATGCGTTGCGTTAGCTGGAATTATCTTGTTGTTTCCCCATCATCCGAAGCAAAGTACGGGGACGATGGCAGGAAACAGTAAATTATTTGGTAAATCACGGATCGGCCAATTTTTATCAATCATTGGTATTTTTATTGTCGGAATCTATTCGGGTTTCTTTAATGCGGGTGCCGGAGTGTTAATGCTAACTTTGCTGACAGTGATCAATCGGCAAAAGAGCTTTGCAGTTAATAATGCGCTAAAAAATGTTGCGATGACTGTTACAAATACAACATCCTGGATAGTGTTCGCACTTGAGACGACAATTTATTGGAATTATGTTATTCCGTTGATGATTGGAAATGTAATCGGAGGCTACTTAGGACCAATTATTGTTCGCCACCTGCCTGGTCGTCTGATGCAAATAATTGTCGGGATTGGATCGTTGATTTTGGCAGTTTCATTGGTAATTCGGAATTTAATGTGAAACAAAAGGAATTGTGACATAAGCCAAGTTATTTTCATAAAAGACAAATGGCGCAGTACACCAATGGCCTCCAACGTCCGGTAAAACCGAACATTGGAGGCCTATTGTTGCTTGCGGGGCTCCCAGAGGCTAGCTTCGCGTCGAAAAACGAAGTCACGAGTGACTTCTGTCGCGCTCCCTTTTGTTTTGTTTTTTGTGAATATTATTGAGCCGTGTAGCCACCATCAGCGATAAATTCTGAACCAGTATTAAAGCTTGATTCATCTGAAGCGAGGTACAAAGCAAGGTTAGCAATCTCTTCTGGCTTTCCAAGACGGCCAAGGGGATGAAGGCTTTCTAGTGTCCTTCTGCTTTTGATCATCCTTGACTAAATTATCAACTAGTGGAGTTGAGATATAACCAGGATGAATTGTATTTACACGGATGTCATAGCCTTTCCGGGCACAATCAAGCGCAGCGGACTTAGTTAAGAGGCGGACACCACCCTTAGAAGCATTGTATGCGAAGAGGTCAGGATCACCAATTAGTCCTTCATATGGATGACATATTGATGATCGAATTCTTTTCCCCGTTGTTCTTCATTGTTTTCAATACCGAGCTTAGTTCCCCACATCGTACCGGTGAGGTTAACGGCAATTGTTTTATCCCAAATTTCAGCAGTTATCTTTTCAACATCGGCGTATTCGGCAATTTCCGCGTTGTTAACCACAATATTGAGCTTCCCGAAGACTTGGATAGTTTGACGAATTACCCGGTCCCAGTCTCCTTTCCGAGCAATGTTGGATAAAGATCGCATTGTCACCTAGTTGGTCAGCGACTTTTTGTCCTTCATCCATCTTACGAGCGGTTAAAACAACCTTTGCGCCTTCTTCGATAAACTTTTTTGCGACAGCAGCTCCAATTCCTTTAGAACCACCAGTAACAATTGCAACTTTATTATCTAAACGACCCATTGATAAGACACTTCCTTAGTAAAATCAAAACAACCTTATACAAATTTATTATAACAACTATCGAAGAAAAACAGGAAAATAACGCCTTGTAAAATGAAAAGAGACTGGAGAATTATTATCAACAGCCTCTTAATTAAATTTAGTTTTCTTTGAAAAGCTTGTTTAAGCGGTCCATGAAGGCCTTGAGGTAACGTTCTTTGTCAACGTTAACGGCAACCTTAACATTGGGGTTAGGATCGTTTAACTTAGCGTTGTCACCGATTGTCCGACCATAGTAAGGTCCTTCTTGGTAAACAACCTTCATGAATAAGCTAATAGTTGAAACAAATGATGGGTCAATACCAACACCAACAGCTAATGGATCGTGGAGGGCACAACCACGCTTATCAATATCAAGATTGTAGTAAGCGTCGATGTAGAAGTCGGTAATATCAGCAAAGGCCTTACCGGAAGCAGTGCCTAATTCACGCCATTGCTTTGTTTCGTTCTTAGTAAGAAGAGTCCGAAGAGTAACATCAAGACCAACCATCGTAAGTGGCAAGTTGGACTTCATTACTTCATCGGCAGCCTTTGGATCTTGGTTAATGTTAGCTTCTGCGACAGGAGTAACATTACCTTCAACAGTTAAGGCACCACCCATGAATGTGACATTACCAATCAAGTCCGCAATTTCAGGATCCTTCTTCAAGGCAGCAGCTAAGTTTGTCATTGGACCAGTAGGGATGATGATTAGGTCCTTGCCGTACTTGTGAGCAGCTTCAATGTAGAAATCAACACCGGATTGTTCTTCAAGGGCCCGACTTGGAGCAGGTAACTCAACATCACCGATACCGTTGTCTCCGTGGATATCCTTTGAAACTTGCATTACATCAAAGTGGTCAGTAGTGCATGAATGTGGAAGACCCTTAAATACTGGAATATCAGTGTGACCTAATAGTTCCAATAACTTAAGGCTGTTTTCGGCACAAACATCTAATAGGTTATACCGTATGAACTTACAATTCCGATTAGATCAACTTCTGGGTCAGCGAGCGCATAAGCAATAGCTAAAGCGTCATCAACACCAGTATCTAAATCAAGAATCATTTTACGTTTTGCCATAGTATTTATTCCTCCAATTTAAGCAAAATCAATCTCTGTATATAATATGTTAATTTAAATTTGGAATAATTACAATTAAAATTTGAGACCGCTTACGAAATTTTACAAAAAATAAAGATGATATAATACTTCTAGAGATGAAAATGAAAGGATTATAAGAGAAATGGCAGAGAAAATTTATGATGTGACAATTATTGGTGGAGGTCCGGCCGGAATGTTTGCTTCATTTTATTGTGCCTTCATGAATTAGATGCCCAGCTAATTGAAAGCCTTCCACAACTTGGGGGTCAAGTAGGGGCACTCTATCCGGAAAAACAAGTTTGGGATGTAGCAGGAATGCCAGGCGCAACTGGACACGACCTGATCGCTAAGCTAGAAGAACAGATGGCAGTGTCACCGATTGACCAATTCCTTGGCGAAACCGTTGAGGACGTTATCAAAGAAGATGATGGAACCTTTACCATCAAATCAGCAAAGCGGGTATCCCGGTCACGAGCAGTAATCATTGCTCTTGGTAACGGAGCGTTTACTCCTCGTAAGCTCGCTTTGGAGGGAGCAGCCGAGATTGAAGGTAAACAACTTTCCTACTTTGTTAATCATAAAGCTGATTATGCGGACAAGCGGGTTGCCATTCTCGGTGGGGGAGACTCCGCGATTGATATTGCCTTGATGCTTGAACCTGTTGCCAAGGAAGTGCACCTTGTCCATCGGCGGGACCAGTTCCGCGGCCTGGAGCATACTGTGACCCAGCTTAAACAATCATCTGTGCAATTGGATACGCCTTTCTTACCACGCGCATTAACGGTGGAAGATGATGAAACGGTAACGCTCGATCTTAAAAAGATGCGTAGTGACGACGAAGCACAGTTGAATGTGGATAAGATTGTGGTTAACTATGGCTTTACCTCTAACAATGCCGCCTTGAATCAGTGGTCCTTGACTTAGCAGCAGAACGCAACTTGATCGAAGTTGATTCAATGATGGAGACTAATATTAAAGGGGTATACGCGATCGGGGATGGTGTGACCTACCCTGGGAAAGTCGCATTGATTGCGGCTGGCTTTGGGGAAGCACCGACTGCAGTAACCGCCCTAGCTAAGAACTTTATCCCGATAAGCGAATGGCAATGCACAGCTCTTCAATGGGGATTACTAAATGAAAAAATGTCCCTACTGTAATACATTAAATCCAGACGATGCCGAAGTCTGTGAGAATTGTGGGAAACCTCTTAAGGGGCTTAGTCTGTCCTAATTGTGGAAAAGTTAATGCATTAGGGTTACGAGAATGTTCGGTATGTCATACGAAGCTAAGTCAAAGTAATCATCAGCTAGTTTCACGCGAAATTACACCCCGAAAAAATAATAAGCGGTGGGGATATGTGGCCCTCATCGCTTTTGGTATTTTAATTGCTTTATTTACTTATTTAGGAACCAAAAACGCCAGTAATCCATTGATTGGACAAAAGCCGCAAGCAATAAATATTAGATGCTACGATAAAGATAACAAAACGCTTTATAATGAATATTACATTTTAAATAGTACAAACAATTTATTGTGAAAACACTTCATTATTGCATACGTAGGAAAAGACTCGCAGGGGGCAAAAACACTTAAATTAGTAACTGTAAAGAAGGCAAAAAAATTATACCGTCAAAGCAAACATTATTCTCTTTATGCGCGAAAAGAGACGTAATAGTAAGTGGACCGAAAAAGATAATGCTAATATGATTTCGACGCCTCCTGGTAGACATAATATCATTGAGCCGAAAAAAATTTATTCCTGTATAGTCAAAGGTGATAAACGAGTAAAGTTTGTTGATATTTATATGTTGTTCTTGATTGATTATTTTTAAAAAGGGGTGAGGCTGAGGCTGGGAATTAACTATTAAATTCCTTCCTCTGAATATTAAAATCCGAACCATAATTTTGATTTTCCAGAAATTACGGTTCGGATTTTTCCTTTTTCAATTAATTTTGTCCCTGCTTGAGCTACTAACTTTCCCAATTTTGTTAAATTCATAGCCATTAGTGTTAATCCGGTGTCATTTTCCACAGCGCGTTGCCCACGTAATGTGTTCGGCGTACGCCAAAATCCCTCTTCATGTGACCGAAAACGGGTTCAACGTCGTACTTACGTCGACGATAAATTGCCTTACCTTCGTCACTTGAGAGGGTTGCTTTAACTTTAGCTTTATAGTAATTCCAAGTTGGATTAACTTGCATATAGCGTTGACGTCCACTTGGTGTTTTCGCTAATTGATCTAATTGTACTGATAATTGATGTTTATCTGCCCGATAAAGTTTAAAATCACGTTTAAATCCATATTTATCAATTCTTCGACTGTAACGATAAAAACTAAAACGAACTCCTAGATGGTCAATGTAATAATCATCTTCGGCATTATATTGCCAGTTTTGTGATTTAGTTGGATCAGTTTTGTATTTTCGTTTCTGTTCCTTTTGGTAAGTCGTATATGGAATAACAGGCTGTTTTTCAAACTGATCAATAATTGTCGTGTAATTATATTCACTACCATACCCTGCATCAGCCACGATATGATCAAAGAAATCTAAAGAATGAAATTGAGCAAGAAATGGTACTAATGTTCTAGTATCTGTCGGATTAGAATACAAGGCATAATCAAGAACAAATTGATTGTGGGTAGCGATTTGTAAGTTGTATCCAGGTTTCAATTCTCGGTTTTTCATTGGATCTTCTTTCATACACATGAATGTGGCATCATGATCTGTTTTTGAAAAGCTATTGCGGCCCTTAAAGATATCTTCTGCTTCTTCATACTTATTAGCACGAGGTATAAAGTCTTCTTTTAATTGTCGACGAATCTTTTTTAAGAAACGGCGTCGTCGTTTCTTAACTGAACCACCCTTGATTACTTTAGGTTCTTGAGCTATTTCTTCATTCAATTCACTGATTTTATCATCAATATTTTCAGCCATAAGAGCCATTCCATTAGCGGTTCCCACTAGTTCTGAACTCATCGCTTTAACTACCCGTTTTTCGACTAAATCTTCGTAAAGTTTGATTGTTTTTTCTTTTAATTTTGCATGATATTTTTCAACAGCTCGACGCCAAGTAAATGAATACTTATTGGCATCCGCCTCAAGCTTTGTCCCATCAATAAAGAAAGCATCACTTTGAATTAGTCCGTGATCCTTTAATGCCATCGTAAAGTACACAAAAGAACGTTTGATTAAATTATTAGCGTGTTGACTTTGGCGAAAATTATTAATTGTATGGTAACTATAGGTATGATCACGTGCCAACCAACGCATTGGTAAATTCTCTTCAAGCATCAACTCAATTTTCCGACCAGAATAAGTTTGACGTGAATAGGCAAATAATAAAATTTTAAGCATAATCGCTGGATGAGAAAGTGGGCGACCGGTAGTCGCTACTTTGCCCTGTGATATAATTTTGATACATGAAAATCGCTCCTCTTTGTTTGTTTTTAGGGGTAATTACATCATATCAGGAACGATTTCCTGTTACATAAAAATCCGTACAATGAATCTTTGTAGAATTCATTGTACGGATTTTTATTTTCAACTATGAGTTTTTTCCCGGCCTCCTCTTTTTTAGTGCAAAAGGCAATTTTTTACGTATATATCTTTATAGTGAGGTAGAGCGAAAGGATTGAGGAAATGTGTAAGAAATTGCCAGAGAACTATGAAAAGGCCCTCGAAAAGTGGGAAAAGATGACTATTACAAGTGATCCGATGTTCGGGATGGTTATGCAGAATAAGGGAATTTGTTTAGAATTGATTAATCGTGCATTACCCTATTTAAAGGCAACTCAGATCGTCCAGTTAACAACTCAAAAAGATATTAATGTCGTAGCTGGCTGGCGCGTCCGTTATGATGTTTATGTGCAGGATGAAGATGGCAACATTATTGTTATTGAGATTCAGGTAGCTGACCGACAGAAATTGCCTTATCGCTTGCGGTATTATCAAGAGCAAGTAGATCATGGATTACTCTTGCCGGGCAAAGATTATCGCGATTTAAGTCTTCATCCGACCTATGTGATCATGTTTTGTGATTTTGATTATTTTGGCTATGGTTGGGCCCGTTATGTGTTTGAAATGGCATGTACCCGTAATCATCAGTTGAAACTAGGCGACCAACGGACAGTTGTGATCTTTAATGCTTTGGCTAAAGAATTTACTAAAGATGAGCAGCCGATTAAGAACTTCCTTGCTTTAATGCGTAATCAAGTAGACAATAAGAGTAAGTTTATTACTAAGATTCAAGACGAGATTATTAAGATTAAGCAGGAGCCAGAGAGGAGACGAGGCTTTATGAAGTTCGAGCTTGATTTAATGGACGCACGGCGAGAAGAAAGAGAAGAGTCGAAACAAAAATTAGTTAAGTTTTTAACCAGTCAAAAGACTGCACCGTCAGAAATAGTGGCTGCCCTCGTTAATGTTTACCAAATGACGGAAAAAACAGCTCAAGAATATGTCGCAGAGCATGTAAAGACCCCAAAGTAGTATTATTAATAAAATTCTTAAGGCGGACATGAATAACAATTAAAAGAAGTCTCTAACGTTTGAATTCTAAACATCAGAGACTCCTTATTTGTTTTAAATTTCTAAGAGATCAGCCGGCTTCATTAATGGGAAATCAGCGTCTTTAATACTGTCGGGATTTGCGGAAGAGTAAAGGGCGCCTGCAAACTTGGCACCGGCTGCATGGGCGGCTTTCATATCATTGATCGTGTCCCCAATATAAACAGCAGTTGCGGGATCTGCTCCCATTTTATCCATTGCCGCTAAAATAGGATCTGGAGCTGGCTTATGCCTTTTAGTGTCCGCAGACGTAATGGCAACCTTAAATAACTTTGCAAAGTCATATTTGTTAACGAAGTATTCTTGGTATTCGTCAGCGAGTTTGGAAGTTGCGATGGCGATCTTTGCATCTTCACGATTGGCAAGGGTATTAAGCATTTCCGGAATTCCTTCAATTACTTTTACTTGGTCAGCACGTTGATAAGCTAGCTTAAACCAGTCTTGTTGAATCGCTGGGATCTCATCCTCACTAATTCCAGCAAGACGGAGGGCATCTTGTCCGGTAATACCAAATAAATCATGCTTAGTTTGCTCTACTTTATCGGGTGCAACTGGGTGACCGTGTTGAGCTAACGTATCAATCATTGCTGGCATATACATATCAATAGTATCAATTAAAGTGCCGTCAATATCAAAAATAAAATTCTCAATCTTCTGTGCCATTTTATTCATCCTTTATAAAATATAAGTACGTTCTTAATTGTATAACAATTTCGGAAAAGATTGAGATTAGAATAGCTGATAATTTACCTTTTTATTTGAAAAAGGCTACAATATAAATGGAATTATAAAATTTATGTGGGGTGGTCATTATCAGTAATCAAAAATCAGTACCTAAAAAGCTGTCTTTCATCTCAATTTACTTTTTAGGGATTAATGGAGTAATTGGCTCAGGAACATTTTTACTGCCATCTGTTATTTATCGGTACATGAACTTATCGGCTGTAGCAGTTTTGCTATGTACAGCAATAACCGTCTCATTGATCGCCCTATGTTATGCCGATCTTTCTAGTCGTTTTACCGGCTCAGGGGCAGCATGGCTTTATTCTTATCATGCATTTGGAAGATTCACCGGTTATGAGCTAGGAATTTTTACCTGGTTCTTAGGCTGCTGTACTCTTTCAGCGGAAATTGTTGCTTTATTAACTACCCTCAAGAGTTTTTTGCCAATCTTTAATCGGCCGCTTATCTATGGGGTTGCTGCTTTTGGCTTAATTGTACTCTTTGCGGTTATTAATTTCTTCGGCCGCGGTCTTGTTAAACTGGTTAATAATGTATCAGCGGCTGCGAAGATTCTTACGCTGATCATCTTTATTGTCGTTGGGGTCTTCTTCATCCATAAAGCTAACTTCTCACCAGTGATTCCCCAAGCAGCTTTAAAGGGACCAATGCCATTTATTCATCATTTTGGTGAAGCTTTTACCCCGATCTTTTATCTTTTTACTGGTTTTTCATTTTTACCAATTGCTGCTAAGCAAATGAAGAATCCAGAAAAGAATATTCCTCGGGTGTTAATTGCAGTCATGGTTAGTGTAACTATTTTGGATGCATTGATGATGACCGTTGCCGTTGGACTTTCCGGGACTAAATTAGGCGGGTACTCGACACCACTAGCTAATGCGTTGGGAGGTGCCCTTGCGAAGGGACTCGGAACCACTATTGGTAAGTGGGGATATGCCTTTATTATTTTTGGGATGCTTGTAAGTATCTTTGGGGTTGCCTTTTCAGCTTCGTTTAACACGCCATCGTTAATTGCTTCAATGGCCAATGAGCACGGGATGTTGCCAAAGTTTATTGGGAAGAAGAATAAGCATGATGCCCCATGGGTCGGAACTTTATTAACATCCATCCTTTCTGCTTTATTCGCTACCCAGAGTTATCTCTTCTTGGTTAGTTGTACAGTCTTGGCCTCATTCATTCAATATGTTCCCTCGATTCTTGCCGTCATTAAATTTGAACATAGTAACGAATATCCAACATACGGTTTCAAATTACCCGGGAAATATCTTATCCCCAGCTTTGCATTATTAGTTTCTTGTTATATGGTTACCAATTTTACGGCTAAGACCCTGCTTGTCGGAACTGTCATCGCCATTCTTGCCATGGCGGCATACTTCTTTATCAAGAAAGATCGTAGTTATGAAGAAAAGCATATGAAATGGCTTGAGGATTTAAGAAATCGGGATAAGAAAGAAGAGCAACTTAATAAGTCATCGGTCCAGAAAAATTAACTATTTAAAAATATGGGAGGCTGAGAGAAAATAAAAGTTTTCTCTTAGCCTCCTAGGTATTAATTATTAATTTCTGGTGCCTGATCTAATTCTGCTTGCAGCATCCAGATTTTCTTTTCAATTGTCGTCTTAAAACTGATGAAGATATCTTGGGTAGAATAATCTTTTTCAATATCAGTCACTTCAATTCCATGCTGATAAAGGTCCTCAAGATAACGATAACCGGCGACTAAATGTGCAAGTCGTTCTGGCGTTGTTTTATCAAAGTTTCCTGGCCAGTCTTTAATTTTCGTATGGGTTGCGATTTCTTTAAGGGTCGAATAAGGTTCACCGTCGAGAGTTAATAATCGTTCAGATATTACATCAAGTTGATCGTTGATTTCATCCATAAATTGGTCCATTAATGGGTGAAGCTTTAGAAAGTTAGTGCCACGCATATACCAGTGAGTTTGATGAATTATCATTGCCATTTGACTCAGATCAGCAACTAATTGATTAAGTGTTTCTTTGGTTTCTTGATATTTCATGATAAGACTCCTTTTCTATGTGATAGGTGTATCATATCAGATTTTAGAATGCGTTTACATAGATTTGGTTGAAACATTACGAAAGCTTACGAATTAAAAAACGCCACTGAAGAAGATGAAAAATCTCATTCAGTGGCGTTAAGTTTATCGTCGATTTAGACGGAAACGAATCATTTTATCGGATTCAGTACATAAGAAGATTAAGCAAGAGAAGACAATTACTGCTAGCCATTCCAGTAAACTTATTCCGGTTACATGGAAGGCAGCCTGCATAAATGGAACGTAGGTGAAGATCAATTGGAAAAGAATCATCAATCCAATAACGCCCAAGGCTTTCTTGCCAATATTTCCAACTTCTTTTAGTCCATATCGTTCAGTTCGAATACTGAAGAAGTAGAAGGCCTTACTAATAACAATGGTATTAACCATCATTGTTGTAGCGTTGACAATGTCTGCCCCAGCACTGATGAACCATTCGTAACCAATTAAGGCGAACAGTGCCATTAAGGCTGAGACATAACCCATCTGGATTAAATCATGCCGATTCATTAATCGTTGGGTCACTGGACGAGGATTACGATCCATGATGCCCCTTTCTGCTTTTTCAAAGACAAATGCGAACTGGATAGTGATTGCGGCGATTAAGTTAATCCACAATAACTGCGCCGGTTGAAGGGGAACTTGCTGACCAGTAAGAATGGAGAAGGCAACCACCAATCCTTCAGCAAAGGAGGTTGGTAATAAGAATAAGATACTCTTTTTGATATTGTCGTAAATTCGCCGACCTTCTTTGATAACAGCAGCCATTACCGCAAAGTTATCATTTCCTAAGATCATGTCAGCAGCATCTTTAGCGACGTCCGTTCCCTTGATCCCCATTGAAATTCCGATATCGGCTTTCTTTAAGGCGGGGGCATCGTTAACTCCATCCCCAACCATCGCGGTGATCTTTTGCCGATTTTGGAGCGCTTCAATAATTTCAAGCTTGTTCTGTGGAGTCGTCCGAGCAAAGACTTGGTTATTTAAAGCGGCCTCTTCTCGTTCACTGGCAGAAAGTTTATCCCATTCTGCACCTGTGATTGCGTTGATTGGGCCCGTTGATAATCCTAGTTGTTTACCGATTGCACGGGCGGTTTGCGGGTCATCCCCCGTAATCATTTTAACGGAAACACAAGCACGGTTCATTTGCTTTAACGCAACGATCACTTCTTCGCGTGGTGCGTCTTGAAGAGCAGCTAAACCAAGTAAGTGAATTCCCTTGTAGAGGTGGTCATGTTCGACTTCCATTAGGTTTTCGCCATTAACTGGTTGATAGCCGACTGCAATAACTCGTTTTTCGGCTTTAGACCAGTCATCTACCCGTTGTTGCCACTTAGCAGTATCAAATTGTGGATCTTCTTTTGCGGCCATTTCAAAGAGCTTGTCTGGAGATCCCTTAACAAAGATAACTTGCTGCTTATCTTCCGGATCACGAGTTAATTCAGCAATATAACGGTAATCAGAATCAAATGGAAGGAGGTCAGCTGCTTTATATGGCGATTGATATTTAGCCCCAAGCGCTTTGTGGTAAAGAGTTAAGAAAGCTCCATCAGTTGGTTCACCATTAATATGCCAGGTGCCGTCTTCATCAGTTAAAACCGTATCATTTGCTTGGTATCCAGCCTCTAAGAAAAGTTTGAGCTGATCTGTCAGTTGAGCTGGTTTGCCATCTAAGAGAATCTCACCATTAGGAGCATAGCCAGTTCCGGTAACCGTGTAGTGTTTATCGCCGACCCATAACTCAATGGCGGTCATTTCGTTTTTGGTAAGAGTTCCTGTTTTATCAGTAGCAATAACATCGACCGAGCCTAATGTTTCAACAGCAGGCATTGATTTGATAATTGTCTGATGCTCTTTTGCCATTTTGCTAATACCAAAGGCTAAGATAACAGAGGTGATTGCAGGCAAACCTTCTGGGATCGCACCAACCAACATTGCCACGACTGCGAGGGCAAGGGCAGGCAAGGAGTAAATTTCGAGAAAGAAACCGACAACGAAAACAATCACTGAAGCAGTAATTGTAATGTAAGAAACGACCTTTCCAACATGGTCAATTTCTTTAGTTAATGGTGTCTTCTTTGGCTTGATTTGCGCAACTTCTTGTGAAATCTTACCAATTTCGGCTTGTTCACCAGTTGCAACTACAACTCCTAGGCCACTTCCGCTTGTAACTGAAGTGGAAGCATACGCCATATCAACACGATCAGCGAGAGGAACGTCTTGGTCGGTAATTTCTTCATCAGTTTTGATAACTGAATCGGTTTCACCGGTTAAAGCCGATTCCTCAATTCGTAAGTTATCAGCTGAGACAATCCGTAAGTCGGCTGGTACATTATCACCGGCTTCGAGGAAAACAACATCCCCACGGAGAAGATCCGCGGCATCAATATCTTGGCGTTTACCATCCCGGTAGACGGTGGCATGTTGCGCCATCATCTCTTTAATTTTGGCGAGGGCATTTGCTGCGCTTGATTCTTGGAAATAACCAATGAGCGCGTTTAGAATGACAACCGCCCCAATAACAATCGCATCAGTATAGTGATCGATTAAAATGGTCAGTAAAGTAGCGGCTAATAAAATGTAGATAATAATATTGTTAAACTGGCGTAAGAAGAGTTTCCACTTGGGCGTCGGTTTTACTTCAATAATATTACGCCCTTCATCGGCAAGCCGTTTTTCGACAGCTTGGGTTGATAAACCGTGAGTAAAATCAGTTAATTGGTATTCTTTCTTTATTTCGTCAGTTGTTAATTGATAATTTTCTTTCATTTTCCCCTTGAATATATAAATTAAGTAAAGTAACTAATGCTTAAAGGTCCCACACCTTAAGCGAACAACATCAGTGAAGCCATATTAAGTTTTTGCTTTAATCATTCCTTCGTATTTATCGTATAAATATCGTACCATATTCATTTAATATTTTAGTTCTAGTTAAGATATTTTTAAAATATGATTCATGAATAATTAATAAAAAGACCGAGAAACGTTTCCCCGGTCTTTTTATTAATTATTAAACGTATTATTTTCAACATTCCGAATAAAGTCAGCGAGGTGCTTGTAATATACATCGGGGTTATCTACCATGTGGTGGTGACCACCATCGGGAGTAGTAACTAGCTGTGAATCTGGAATGAGACTATTCATTGTCTTAGCAGTTTCGATTGGCATCGTTTCGTGTTCACCAAATGTAATTAAAGTTGGCACCTTAATGTTCTTCAATTGGTCACGGAAATGCCAGTCTTTAAGCTTACCGGTAATCACAAATTCGTTATCACCTTGGAAGACGTTGTAAACCGCCGTGCCGCCAAGGTCTTTAAGATGATAAAGCTTGGATGGCTGCTTCCGGTCAACGTATTGTTCATTCATTACTTGAACGTATTCTTGATACTTAGGATTACTGTAATCGTTCTTGGCTTCGCATTCTTTCATAAAGGCAACCGCTTCTGGAGAAAGAGTCTTTTCCCGTAATTCATTAACCCGGTCGACATATTCGTCAATCTCGTCAACCATTGAGGAAATAATTGCTCCTTTAAGATGTTGACCATACTTAACAGCGTATTCTTGAACTAAAAGGCCACCCCAACTTTGACCGATAAGATAGAAATTGTCTAAGCCAAGCTTTTCTCGTACTTCATCTACTTCATCAAGGAAATATTCGTAAGTAAGGTACTTCTTTGCAATCTCAGGGTCAGAAAAATCAGGTTGATCAGAATAGAGTGAACCTAATTGATCATACATTGTTACTTGAACGTTAAGACCTTGCTTCTTTAATTGTTCAGCAGCGTCTTCCCAGTATTCATGATTGCCACCAGGACCCCCATGCAAAGCTAATAAATGAATATCACCTTCACCTTGGGTATTCGTCCACAGATGATAGCCGTTATCAAGGGTAATAATTTTAGTGCCTTGTTTCATTCTCGAATCTCTCCTTTTTATTGGTAATACTAACTATTTTACCGCAATTAGCTGAATTCTGCTAAAACTAGTTTTAATGCGCTGTCTTTTTAAGCTAAAATGTTGAAACCAGGAATGTCAAGATGACAGCCATTCAGCTCTAATTGATATTCAATCCGTTCGTTGCCACGAAGCGTGTATTCGTAATCACTGCTATAAATAATGATCCCTAATTGATGGCCAGCTACAATTAGGTGGAAAATTGGTTGAAGATCAAACTTAACAGTGACAAATTGATTAGCGGCTAATTCATCAACTTGTGCTGGATTGTTTCGATTTTGCAAATTAATATGTCCACTTGCGATTACCTTATAATTAGTTGCTTCTTTTGCTAATTTAAATTCACAAAGGTCATCTGTCTTCCAGTGATAGCCTAGCTCAAGACCATTACGATTAAACAGAACCGGCGACATTGTAAGGCGTTTGCTGCTGCCAAGATCAACAAGCCGGGCACTAATCATTCCATAGTTTTTCGAAGAAGCTACTTTTAATGTGACAGCTGGTGTTCCGCGGAGAAGCGTATCATCATTAAATACAGCAGTTACAAAGCGCCGACTAAATTGCCCGTTATCATTCACGAGTGCCTTTGCCCATGCTTCAGGGTGTTTACACCATTGAAGGTACTTTTCTTCTGGTTGTTGGTCATTAAAGCTTTGGATTCCTAGTCCGGGCAAATTTGTTAGGCAATGGTCGTTAAATTGGTACTGTTTCTGTTCGCCTGCAGTCCATTGATCATATGCGGTCCAAGTTTCAGGGGTGCTATTGTCTTGCACAAGAACGTTTGGCAACGTATCATCAGCATGATTTTCTTGACCCCAGAGCCTATTAGCAAGCCAGAGATTAACCATATCAGAGAAATCTAATGAACGAAAGGCATTGATATAAATATGTTGTCCCTGGTGAAGGATGAGTTTACTTATAATCGGCAGACTTTGAATGCCGTCATAAAGTGCTTTAACGTTACTAGGACGGACATTGGTATCATTAAGTCCGTGTACCATCATCACAGCGGCTTTGATATTTTCGAGATCATGCCGATAATTGCGGTGGTCCCAGAACTCATTATAATTACCAGTCGTCCGATCCATTGCTCCTTGCATTTTAGCAATATATTTATCATTTACTTTTTCAATTCGGCGGTAGTCTGCGGGACGCTTGGTCCGACTGAATGTTTCGTCAGCTAAAACGTCTGCGTCTTCCCCTTGAAAGCCACCCGGTGCCCGGACAAGGCCATTTTCTCGGTAATAGTCATACCAACTGGAAATGGCCGCTTCACTAATAATTGCTTCGAGGCCTGGTACACCAGTGGTTGCGACAGCGGTGGCTAAAGTGCCGAGATATGAGCGTCCTGTCATTGCGACTTTACCATTACACCAAATCGCCTTGATTGTGGTACCGCTATGACGGTCAGTAAAGGCTTGGCGATCACCATGAAGCCACTCGACGACAGCCTTCATCGCATCAGTCTGTTCTGGAGAACCACACGTTTGCAGGCCATCCGAATCTTTAGTACCGATTCCGGCTGAATAAACAACCGCATAACCACGAACAGCGAGGTAATTATTTAGCGTGTATGCTGGCGTGGTACTAAATGTCTCAGTAGCTTGCCGGCTTTCCCCAGTAACTTTTTGTCGTGAAAAATTAGTCGGGAATGTTTCTTCAGTTGGGGCCTGATAGTCAGGATCCTTATGCTTCAAAGGAAGGTTGACGTTATGCGTTGCTTTTTCGCCCCATTCGTCGTTTGTTCCTTGATTATAAGGACTGGCAGTAAAGACAACGGGAACTTTTAAACCATGGTCTGAGTCAATTGGCCGCATGATTTCCGCTTTAACTAAATCTGCTTTACCATCAAAATCGGTATCCATATCGGTCTCAATATAAACAACCTCACGAATGAATTTGGCAGGATCAAAACTGGCAAGCGGCTTCCCGTTGAAAAAGAGTGGTTTTTGTTCAGCTGGAAGCTGGTAACTCCAAGCCATAAAGCCCTCTGCCGTTAAATGATCAATAAGCGATTGACCGTTTTTGTTGTGAGTATTTAAAAGAAGGTAAAAAGCATCGATAACGTTGGCGGTTGTCCATTTTTGATGTGATTCGACTGGCAAGCCAATTTTCTTAACTGTAGCAAGGGGATCTGTAATATCAAAATCAACTGCGGCCTCAAAATCGAGTAGTTGGAGGACGACGAGGTAAAATACTTCATCGGTTAATGTTTGATTCTGGTCAAACCAATCATCAAGAGCAAGGTCAGGAGTAGCTAAGAGGTCATGAAGCCACTGTTTAGTGACGATCGGCTGGGCACTTGCTATATGAATGCGTGCTAAGAAGGTTTCAAACATTGCGTTTGGTGTTAAAGTTTGTTCTTCGTTTTTCCGCAGCAAGTGAATCTGCATTAATTCTTGGCGCCGTGCTTGTGGTGTAGTTGAAGTAATACTAAATTGATTGATTTTCATCTGGAACACCTCGTATAAAATTTGATATATTAATTATCGCACTTTTATTATAATTTGCTTAGGATAAACAATGTTGCGATTTGAGGCGTATACTTTATACTAAGACTTAGTTTAAAAAATGATGATTGGGGAAACGCTGATGGTAAAAAACATAATGGAATTTCAGCATGTAAGCAAACAGTATGATGATAACGTTGTGTTGCGTGATATAAGCTTTGAAATTGAGGCCGGTAAATTCTATACCTTATTAGGACCATCGGGATCAGGAAAGACAACAATTTTGCGCTTAATTGCTGGTTTTGATCATCCTAGTAGCGGGAAAATTTATTTTGATGGAAAGCAAATCAATGATATTCCCGCCAATCAACGGCAAGTTAATACTGTCTTTCAAGATTATGCACTTTTCCCTCATATGAATGTGGCAGAAAACGTTGCTTTTGGATTACAAATTAAGGGTGTCAAAAAAGCAGAAATTAAACAACGCGTAAAAGAAGCTTTGCACCTGGTTCAATTAGATGGCTATGATGATCGGGAAATTACCGCGATGTCTGGTGGGCAAAGACAGCGAGTTGCCATTGCCCGGGCAATAGTTAATAAGCCAAAAGTACTATTATTGGATGAAGCCTTATCTGCGTTGGACCATAAATTACGGGTTCAAATGCAGACCGAATTGCGGCAGTTGCAACGGCGGCTGGGGATTACTTTTATCTTTGTTACCCATGACCAAGAAGAAGCACTAGCGATGAGTGATCAGATTATGATCATTAATGACGGTAAGATCCAGCAGAGTGGGACTCCCGTTGATATTTATGATGAACCGCTTAACCATTTTGTGGCTGATTTTATCGGCGAAAGCAACATTGTCCCGGGCATTATGAAAAAAGACTATGTAGTTTCAATCAATGGTCAAGATTTTGATTGTGTTGACGCGGGGATGAAACCAAACGAAAGGGTTGAAGTTGTCATCCGACCAGAAGACCTTGACATTACGACAGTTGAAAAAGGAAAATTAGTCGGCACTGTTGAAACCCAGCTTTTCCG
Source organism: Limosilactobacillus reuteri (assembly GCF_003072625.1). Classification (NCBI taxonomy): domain Bacteria; kingdom Bacillati; phylum Bacillota; class Bacilli; order Lactobacillales; family Lactobacillaceae; genus Limosilactobacillus; species Limosilactobacillus reuteri. Next base: position 1,761,637 of record NZ_CP027805.1, on the reverse strand, counting down.
TGGCGTTGATTATCAAATTACGGTGATTGATCAACGCAACCATAAGTGGAAGATCAATTCTATTCATAAAACAAAGGTTGGAGCTAAAGTAGGGATTACATTTGATCCCGAAGATATTCACGTTATGCGGTATAACGAAAGTGAAGAAGATTTTGATGCTCGCCTTGATAGCTACGAGGAGGGGGACTAATGCGGCAAAAAGCGATGTTTATTGTCCCATATGCATTGTGGATTATCCTATTTGTGATTGCGCCATTGGTATTGATCCTTTATCAATCATTTTTTAATATCAATGGTCAGCTGACCCTTAATAACTATGCTGAATACCTGACATCGGGTGTTTATCTTAAGATGACGCTTAATTCGGTCTGGTATGCCTTTTTGATTACCCTTGTGACATTGGTGATTAGTTATCCCACTGCTTATGTTTTGAATAGATTGCCTAATAAGCAGTTTTGGCTATTGCTGGTGATTTTGCCAACATGGATCAACTTGTTATTAAAGACGTATGCGTTTATCGGCTTGTTTAGTCGAACGGGGACAATTAACGGTTTCCTCCAGTTTATGGGCCTTGGAAGCCACCAGCTTTTGTTCACGGATGCCAGTTTTATGTTTGTGGCTGCTTATATTGAAATTCCGTTTATGGTTTTGCCAATTTTTAATAATCTTGCCGAAATTAACCCGTCACTAATAAATGCCAGCTGTGACTTGGGCGCTACCCATTGGCAAACCTTTCGCCGGGTGATTTGGCCTCTTTCTATGCCGGGCGTAAAAGCTGGAATTCAAGCAGTCTTCATCCCATCGCTCTCCCTCTTTATGATTACCCGTTTGATTGGTGGAAATCGTGTTATTACTTTAGGGACTGCGATTGAAGAACATTTCCTCACAACGCAAAATTGGGGAATGGGTTCAACGATTGGGGTCGTGCTGATTATTGCAATGTTTATTATTATGTTTATGACTGGTGATAAGAAACAGAAAGGAGGACGCCATTAATGAAAAAGCAACGATGGTCATGGGGGAAAGCATACCTGGCGTTAGTTTTTGTGATCTTATATGCGCCAATTTTGTATCTAGTTGTTTTTTCCTTTAGCAGTGGTCAAACAATGGAAAAATACCATGGCTTTTCTTGGCAGCACTATGCGGATTTACTTGCGGATACGCGAATGATTACCATTGTTATCAATACCTTGTTAGTAGCATTTTTGGCGTCACTATTAGCAACGATTATCGGAACATTAGGAGCCTTAGCAATTAAGGATGCACGGCGCCCCTGGAAGAATAGTTTGTTATCCTTGAATAATGTTTTAATGGTTTCACCTGATGTAATTATTGGGGCAAGCTTTTTAATCTTTTTCACCATGCTGGGGGTAAGACTAGGCTTTGTCTCAGTCCTCTTAAGCCATATTGCCTTTTGTATCCCGATTGTTGTTTTAATGGTGTTGCCAAAATTAAATGAAATGTCCCTAACATTAGTAGATGCTGCCTATGATTTAGGGGCCAGTCGCTGGCAAGTTCTTTCCCGGGTAATACTGCCATCAATTGCCCCAGGTATTTTTGCGGGCTATTTTATGGCTTTTACTTATTCACTTGATGACTTTGCGGTGACCTTCTTTGTTACTGGAAATGGCTTCTCAACGTTATCGGTGGAAATATATTCCCGGGCACGTCAAGGAATCAATCTTGAAATCAATGCCCTCTCTACGTTAATGTTTATTGTTTCACTTCTGTTAGTGATTGGCTATTACCTTATTAGTAAACGGGGCGGTCGACGGACACGGATTGTGGCTGTTAAAGAGGGGGATGCTCAATGAAAAAGATATTTACTGCATTCCTTACAATTGTCGTTATTTGTATCTTGCTAGCGCTTGGGGACGTCGCTCTCAACCAGCAAAAAACTGGTGGTGGTAAACAAACTCTGACCATTTACAATTGGGGAGACTATATTGACCCAGCATTGATAACGAAATTTGAACATCAAACTGGCTACCATGTTGATTATGAAACCTTTGATAGCAACGAATCAATGTTAACCAAGATTCGGCAGGGCGGGACTAATTATGATGTCGTTGTGCCGAGTGAATACACTGTTCAACGGATGAAAAAGGAGCATTTAATTGCACCCCTTAACCATCAGAAATTACCTAACCTTAAATATATTGATCCGCAATTCTTAAATCGCTCTTTTGACCCCGACAATCGTTATTCTGTGCCATACTTTTGGGGAACGTTAGGTATTATCTATAATGACCAAAAAGTAAATGGCAAAGACGTCCAGCATTGGGAACAGCTTTGGAATCCGCGTTTAAAGAATAATGTCATGCTGATTGATAGTGCGCGGGATGTGTTTGCGGTTGCCCTTATTACTCAGCATCATTCTGTTAATACGACTAACTACCATCAGTTGAAGCTTGCGCAGGCCCATTTAAAGCAGTTGACGCCCAATGTAAAAGCGATTATTGCTGATGAGATGAAGATGTATATGGAGCAAAACGAAGCAGCGGTGGGTGTGACCTATTCTGGTGACGCGCGCGAAATGATGAATATTAATCCGCACCTTCACTATGTTGTGCCAAGCGAAGGAAGCAATATATGGTTTGATAACATGGTGATTCCTAAAGCAGCGCGTAATAAAAAGGCGGCTTACGAATTTATTAACTTTATGTTAGATCCCCAAAACGCGGCTCAAAATGCTCAATACGTTGGATATGCGACACCGAATAAAGTGGCTAAAAAAGAATTACCCAAGAAAATTACCGATGACAAAGCTTTCTACCCTCCTGAAACAACGATGAAGCATTTGCAAGTATATCGTGATTTGCCATTACGCGTTTTAGGTGAATACAATGATTTATTTTTAGAATTTAAGATGTTTGCTAAATAAAAAGCTGATAGGACTTCTAGCATTAAAAATCATGTTAGGAGTCCTATTCTTTTTCTTTTATAAGGGGATGTGGTTTACTAAAAATAAAAGGCAAAGTGATCGGAGGCTGCTTATGAAGAAAATTTTAGCAATTAACCATGAATTTATTGCTCGAAGCTATATTCTATTTCCAACGTTGCTATTTGCATTCTCTATCATTGCCCAAATAAATGTAATTACATTTGTTTGGCCGTTCATTTTTGTTTACACCGTTGAAAAAGTAATGCCTTTTATTCTCGATGGCCGCCTAAATTTAGCTTCTTGGTCTGGTGTTACTAAGTTTTGTTCAGTTATTGCTTTTATTGGGGGAGTTATTGCTTCTATTGGAATTTGTTTTCGCTTTGAGTGGCTTGCTAGCTTGGCGGCGATCTTGATCGGTTTTGGCGTGACAGGATTAAAATTGCTGGGCGATCCCAATAAGGAAATTTCCAGGATTGATTTGAAGCGAATAAATGTTATCGCGGGCTTTAGTGTAATTATCGGACTGATCGCTCTCGGGATTTTACTGATGAAGCTGCCGTTAGTTGTCGGTTTTGTTTTTTATACTTTTTTCCTGGGCCTTGAGGTTATTTACGCTTACGTTGTTGTTAAACGAGATAAGACACCACTGGATTTGAAATTCTCTTTTAATTTAAAAACTGCTTTTCCTGCCATCGCCGTGCTTACCGTGGTTTTTATTATTAGTTTCTTTAAGAAGACGGGGCGAATTTCTGATTTTAGCTGGGCCCTAATCGTGCTCGCAATTATTGGGATTATTCTTGAATTACGAAATATTCTGGGACAACCCTTTAAACTATTTCGTATTTGGCTCGGAGCGATCAAGAATTATGTCATTATCTATACTTTACTATTTGCTTTTCAACAGAATAAAGCTTATTGGATTTTCATTGTTTTTATCGAATTGATGCTATCGGGAATGTTAGTGGGTGCATTGAGTGCTAAATTGCAAAAGATTCTATTAACTACTCGCTATAAAACTACCCTTATCTTTCTTACCCTTGGCTTATTCTTAACGTATACCGACTACCTATATTTGCTTGGGACCGCTATAACAGTCTTTTGCGCTATCTTATTAGGGAAGTGGGCACGAGAACAAGTTCCCGATAAATATAGCAGCATTGATCAAAAATTATCCGTATTTGGTTCGCTTTGTAATCAAATTATTTTATTTGGTGCTTTGGAATTAATTTCATATTTTCAACTTGATAATAAGAGTGCGCTCCTTATCCCGTATATCGATCACCAACAGGAGCTGCAATATAGTCGCGAGATGTTTTACTTGCGAGTTAGCATGATTACTTTATTTGTTATTACTGGTATTTTTGTGATTTATCATGACCGCAAGTATTTATTTGTTAAAAATTGATTAGTCTATTGGATTGATGTTTAAAACTAAAAATGGTCGGTGAAAAATTTAAAATTTTCCTGACCATTCTATTATTAATGTTAAATATATTTTGGTGAAGTTTCAGGTGCCCATAAAAGACAAATAGTACCACCTATAAGTAAAACAAGAGTACAAATTAGCATTGCTAAAATTGGACCGCCGAGATGAGTTAAGATTGGTAATAAGAATGTTCCGCTAGCAGCTCCAAAACGACTGATAGTGATACAAGTACCAACCCCACTAGCTCGAACCTTAACATCAAATAGTTCTGTTGGATATGGATAATCAAGGACAAGTCCTGAGGATAAGACTATCGCAAAGATCGCAAAAACGCTAATTTGGAAGAAAGGTGAAAAGTTATTGCCAATTATTAATAAAATAAGGGCTGCTGCTGAAAGAAAAAATGTTCTTACCAAAAACATCCGCCTACTAAGAATCTTGAAGATTAAACTACCGAAAATTACACCGATAAGGACGCAACTATTATAGATAATCCCAGAGAGGTTGTTATTACCAAGATTCATACTTTTTAGGAGAATTGGTAAGAAGATACTGATACCGAAAAATGAAAATGCCTGACAAGCATAGAATAACCCACCAACAATGGTTTTTCGGCGATAAGGGGGATTAAAGAGGGTTTTAAGAGAGACAGTTTTTGTTTTTTTACTACGAATTTGTTTTAATGATAATCCCCATTTTTTCCCAAGGTGTTTTTGAATTAGTTTTTGAGCAGTTTTATTCTTACCTTGACTTGCTAACCAGCTCGGGGATGCCGGAATCCGGAAGATTGACCGATAGATTGCAGCCATCAGTCCTGGAACGACACTTGATGCAAGGATAACTTGCCAATTATGAGCGCCAAATCCCGTTATTAGAATTCCAGCAATATATGAAGTAATAAAGCCAATTGTCCAGTAAACGATTAGTTGGCTCTGTAGACGTCCGCTTTCTTTTGCTGGTAACCATTCTACCAATAGAGCATTCCCTACAGTATAGTCAATAGCAATCATTAAACCGATTAAAATCCGTAAGATAAACAGGATAACAAGATTCATTGTTGCTAATTGCAAAAGAGAAAATATAGAAAAAAGATACATATCGAGCATCAACATTCTTCGCCGGCCAAATTGGTCAGCGATTTTACCCATTAAAGCACTCCCAGCGAGTCCAATTAAACTCCCAGCACCAATTAGGCCAACCCAAAAGTCGGTAATATTGATATAATCATTTGCTTGGGAAAGGGCAGTTCCACTAATTCCAAGAGCAAAACCACAAGCAATTTGTCCAAGAGCGAGGGCAAAATATATTCGAAAGTGAATTGATGATAAAGGTGCTTTTTTGTAATTCTTTTTTGTATATTCCATAGAAAATTAGGCGTATGTGATCAAAATTTAGCCTAACTAATTGATTCCTCCTTGTGAATAAAAAAAGTAAGTAATACTACCTTAACAAAAAAATGGTATTTAATGCAAATTGCTATCTTAAATAAAAAGGGAGTGGAAAAATAATTTTCTCACTCTCTACATAACTCTTAAACTTTTTTGCTATTAATTCTTATCTGCTAACTTACTGTGCCAGTAGCCGTAAGTGAAGTAGATGATAATTCCGATTCCAAACCAAATTGCTGCGCCAATGTACGTTTCTTTTTGCAACTGGGTCATCATGCCAAGGCAGGCAAGACCAGAAAGAATTGGAAGAACAGGGTAGAGAGGAACCTTAAAGCCCCCGCGATTACCGATATCCTTTCGCTTACGAAGCGGAATAATCCCAAATGAAACGAGCATGAAGGCAAACAAGGTTCCGATGTTAACTAAACTTGTAAGTTGATCAAGAGAAACAAGTCCGCCCATGATAGCGATAATAATCGCCACGATCCATAATGCAATTTGTGGTGAGTGGCTCTTTTTATCAAGCTTTCCTAAGAATGAAGGAAGCAGACCGTCACGACCAATTGCATAGATCAAACGGGAACTAGAATAGATCATCGAAACCATCATTGTGAACATTCCGATCAAAGCCCCAATTGACAATAATTCTGCCAACCAGTCTTGATGAACCATCTGTAAGGCGAATGCTACCGGATTAGCAACATCAAGCTTGGTGTACTTAACCATCCCAGTTAGGACTATGGCAACACCAGTATATAAGATGGTTGCAACAGCAAGTGTCCCAATAATTCCCAAAGGCATATTTCGTTTAGGATTCTTAACTTCAGCGGCTGAACTAGAAACACAGTCGAAACCAAGGTAAGCAAAGAAACCGATTGTTGCCCCGTGAATCACACCCTTCATGTGGTATGGAAGGAATGGATGGTAATTTTTTGGCTTAATGAAGAAGAAACCAACAATAATAAAGATCAAGATAATTGCAATTTTAAGGAAAACAGCAATGTTATTGATACGCAGTGAGGATTGCATTTCCCGTGCAAGCATTACTGTAATCAAAAGAACAATTACAACCGCCACGATATTTATGTAGGTACCATGAGCTGGATCAAATGGACCCGATAGTGCTTTAGGGAGATGAATACCAAATCCTTCAAGCAATGTATTGAAGTAGGCTGCCCAACCTGTTGAAACAGAAGCAACAGCTAACATATATTCAAGAACTAATGCCCATCCCAGCAACCAGCCAAGGAATTCACCAAACACTACATTTCCGTACGAGTATGCACTCCCAGCAACTGGTAATGCAGAAGCAAACTCGGCATAACACATTGCAGCTAGTGCACAGACAATCGCTGAAAACAGAAATGACAATGACACTCCTGGTCCAGCTGAATTTGCGGCAATTGTTCCAGGAAGAATGAAAATCCCGGTACCAATAACAGTACCGATCCCAATTGCCATGAGATCACGAGCATTCATTGATTTAACGAAAAGCTTGTCTTCACCAAGATATCGATCAAGACTTTCTTTTCGCATAATGTTTAAGCTCATCTTTAACCCACCTTTGCTATAATAAATTGTACGTGCCGAAATGGTTCGCCACGTTTATAATTAATAATGATACCGTAGTTAATATTAAAAGTAAATTAGAAAAATTTAATTACAAAAGAGGGATAAAAATGGCAATTGAAGTTACTAGTGGAGCAGTTGTATATCGTCAAGGTGAAAATGGAATTGAGTATTTACTCTTAGAGAGTCAAAATAAGGGACATTTCTGGGGCTTTCCTAAAGGTCACGTTGAAGGCAATGAATCACTAGAAGAAACAGCAATTCGTGAAATAAGGGAAGAAACGCAATTAGAATTACCGATTGATACCAGTTTTAAGGTGTATACCGAATACGACTTACCAAATGGCAATCATAAGCAAATGACCCTTTATACTGCCGAGTTAGATAATAAGGAAGAAATTCACCTGCAAGCAGAAGAGATTAAGAACTGTGGATGGTTCAATTATCAAGATGCTCGTGAACGGTTAACCTACGAGAATTTAAAAGAACTGTTAGATCAAGTTAACGATCATTTAAAATAAACAATGATGAAAAATAATAAGTATGTGTTTATTGTGACAGGGGCAGCGGGGTCAGGCAAAACAACGGTCGCTAATTACCTGCAAGATCATTATGATATGCACCGGGTAGTCACCCATACGACCCGACTGCCACGTCCGGGAGAACAAGATGGGGTAGATTATCATTTTGAAACACCGTCTTCCCTGAAGAAACTCCATTTACTTGAGCAAGTCACTTATGACCAATTTCAATATGGTTCTTCATTAGAAGGTTTAGAAGAAGGATGGGAACAAGGGAAAAATGACGTGATCGTTCTTGACACAGCTGGCGCGATTACTTACCATCAACAACTTGGTGCCCAAGTAGTAATTATTTTCTTGATCGTTACCCATATGGCTTCTTTAGCTAAGCGAATGACACTGCGGGGCGATAAATTGAGTGCAATTCGTTCCCGCTTGCATAGCAAAGAGTACCACCGTGATCTTGCGCTACCAGCAGCTTTAAAAGGGATCGCGCATGTCGTAGTTAATGACCAATGGAAAAATACCAAACAACAAATAGATATAATTGTTAGGCAGATATTATCCAAAAAGAACTAAAATATGTTACAATATCATCTCTAATCGGGAGGGAAAAATATTGGAGAAATTAATTGATCAAGCACAGACCATTATTAAAGGCCATCATTTGCGGTGGACTAAGCAACGTAAAATGATGATTGAATCAGTTGCACGGCATCCTGATCGTTACTTTAATATTGTAGAAATTGACCAATATCTTCGAGAACAATTCCCTGGATTAAGTCACGATACTATTTATCGAAATTTCAAAGAATTTGAGAAACTGGGTATTGTCGAATTGCGACAACATCATGATCAGATGCAGGTTAAATATTCATGTGATTTTACCCATCACCATCATTTTATTTGTGATATTTGCGGACGAGTTCAAGAGATTCAAATGCCACCAATTGATAAGGAATTCTTTGAAAAGCAGTTGCCAGGAGTTAAAATCACTGGGCATCGTTTTGAATTGCACGGAATATGTGCCCAATGTCAGAAAAAATCTTTACAATAAATTCATATTTATTGGGCCAGTTTTCGTGTATTATATACTCTGGAAAAGGAGAATGAGACATGGGAGCAAAGATACCGCCATTAGTAACCCCTTTTGCACTTGTATCATTGGTACTTGCGTTGGGTGCCACCAATGTAGTGGTTAATAAGGCAACGCATACTTCTGAAGGTGCAAAAGTAACATCAGTATCAACAAGTCGCCAATTTCAGCAATCGGGTGATGACGAAAGCAATCAATCAAGTCGGAATTCACAAAGCGATCGTGATGATGATGAAAGTGCAAGTAGCTCATCAACTACCCGGACAAGTAATAGCAACAATACCGCGGATGATACTGGGGATACTAATCAAACTACACGGTCAGCAGGAAACACTGGCACAGAAACATCGACAAATCGATCAGCAAATACAAATGAAAGTACAAGTGCTAATCGAAACAGTACCTCACAATCAACTGGTACAACTACTAACAATAATACAACGACACAGGACACGACTGGTGGTAATACTACCGGAACAACTACGACTGAATGATAAGGAGGCGGGTTATTAATGTTTAGTTTTCTTGATATGATTAACTCGTCATTGAGTTACTTTAACCTTGATGTAAAGTTAAAGAGTCGTATTTATATCATTATTGCTTCACTAGGCGATATTTATTTAGTTTATGTTACGTTCCGACTCTTTATGAATCATGTTTGGCTACGGGGATTGTTATATTGCTTAGCAGTGATTGGATTAACATATTTTATCTATCTTAATTTCGTCTTTTACTTTCTTGAAAAGACTTCACGATTTGATTTTATTTCACCGCGTGTCGCAAAGATTACTGGTCAAAAATTTGAGGACGGCAAGGCTAAGATCCCTCTTGATACACAGCAACGACTAGCAGCAGAATTGGCAAACCGGTCGAATGGCTTGTTTGCTAATGCCGACACGATTCCAGCAGCAGTAGCAATTGACGAACATGAACAGCATAATTTACAACGTGTTGTTGACCAACTATTAATGGAGGGTGTGTTTGTTAACGGCTATGATGGCCTGAGTGAAAAAGAAATTGTTGAACAATATCAGGCAACTGAAAAACCAGTTACGGCTTTGAATTCACAATCTGTTCCACCGTACTTTGAATTAGTTCATGATGAGTTGCAACACCGTCTTGAGATCTACATCGGGATGAATCAAATGGAACGACGCCCGGTTGGTCATATTACCAAAATTGGCCTAACTGATGTCCATACTGCCCATGATAAATATCAATTATATCTTGCGGCAGTAGTTGTGACTGGGGGACCGAACAAGATTGCTGGGCGAAGCGGCTCAACAATTTTAACGGAAGAAGATTATGGACTACAAGTTCAAGTAGCTTATAAACAACGAAATAATGCTTAATAAAAAGCTGAGATTGGAATTTCTACCAACCTCAGCTTTTTTGCTGCAATCAACATTATTTTTCTCTGAATTCACCGTCGACGATATTATCATTATTTGTCTTATTATCATTATATTCAGGCATTACGAGGGCAGCCAAGAGGTAGAAGACTCCTAGCGGGAAAAAGCCAGTAAAGACGAAAATGAGAATTCCGATTATCCGCACGAGGGTTTCATCAAGACCGAAGTAATCAGCGATACCCCCAAAGACACCAAGAAATACTTTATCTTTGGATTTAGTTAAATGTTTTTTAGTTTTTGCCATTATGAAGCCTCCAATCACATAGCTTTGATACTTTTATTATACCGTATTTTAGAGAAGAGATTTAGCAAGTTAATAATTATTTTATTTATGAAAGACCCATAAAGTTATTGACGACACGCTTGACCAGTTAAATTTAGGAGTATATTATAGTTTTCGTTCGATTAAGATACAAACAAGGGCCTTTTTACGAACAAAAATCTCTTTTTGTCTTGCTTTGAAATAATTATCTTTAATTACCCCTGTTGTACTGAATTGCAACAAGTTAGAATAATCATGTTAAATTTGTATTATTTGGGGAGGGAAGAGTTATGCGTGTTACGAGAACTATTCGTGACTTTGAAAATGCATTGATAACGTTATTAGAGAAAAATTCTTTTGAAAGTTTGACGGTTGATCAAATTTGTAAAGAAGCGTTGATGCACCGGAGCAGTTTTTATCGCTATTTTAGTGATAAATATGACCTCTTAGAGCAAACGTTAAATGCACAAATTAATAAATTGACGGAGAATACAGATTCTGAAGATGACATTATTAAGCAATTATTATCATACATTGATAAAAATAAGGATGTTATCCGTCATTTAGCACCTAATAGTGCACGAAGCTCTTTGTATACCGAAATTTTAAATATTCTAAGTCAGGTTCTTTTAGAGCGGCGTAATCTTGAGACTAATGATCCGATTGTAACGGCGCTGCAAAAGTCTGATAATCCTGAGATGCTTGCTTATGTATTGAGTGGGGCTATTATCGGGACCTTTTACTGGTGGCAAGGCAATAATTATGACGTACCAACTGAGGATGTTATTAAGCTTGCAAGAGCAGCTACCAAGTCATTAACAAACTAAAATTATGAAAGGATAAATTTTGAGGTGAAGTATTAAATGTGGAGCATGATTAAAGGCGAATTTCGTCATATTATTCATAACCGTTTACTGCTTTTATCAGTAACGGTTATTTGCTTTATACCTTTCCTATATAGTATTTTCTTCTTAAAATCAGTATGGGACCCGTATGGAAGTACACGTAACTTACCAGTTGCGGTGGTAAATAAGGATATTCCGGTTGAATACCAAGGCCAGAAAATGGATGTTGGGAAACAGACCGTTAATGAATTGAAGAAAAATCACCAATTAAAATGGGAATTCGTATCCGCTAAAGAAGCAAAATATGGTATGAGTCATCGCAAGTACTATGCTGTTGTTACGATTCCTAAAGATTTCTCTGAAAATGCAACGACTGTTTTGCAAAAGCATCCTAAGACGATGAAGTTACATTACCAAACTAATGGTTCCTTAAACTACATTGGACAGGTAATTGCCCAAACAGGGATGACACGGCTAAATGAAAAAATTCGTGCCCAGGTTACTAACGCTTACGCAACGGTAATGTTTAAGCAATTACATGTTGTAGGCAAGGGGATGAACAAAGCCGCTGATGGTGCCCAACAAATTGGTACCGGAATGGTAACCTTAAGTGATGGTGTAAATCGTTATGTTGCAGGGGTTTCCCAAGTAAATAACGGGGTTCAAACCTTGCGTGTTAGTGTTGCACCATTAGCTTCTGGTGCTCAACAACTTGCTACCGGGAGCCAAACCTTAGCAAATGGTATTATGCAATATACTGGTGGGGTTAGTCTCCTCGGCAATGGTGTTGGTCAATTAATGGCTAATTCCGGTGCACTAAATTCCGGTGCTAACCAGTTGAGCAGTGGATTAGGTACTTTGATGGCTAACTCTGGTGCGTTAAATTCTGGTGCTAGTCAGTTGAATGCTGGATTAAATACTTTGATGGCTAACTCTGGTACCTTGAATTCTGGTGCTAACAAATTAAATGATGGTTTGAATACGTTAAGTGGTAATTCAGCTCACTTAAGAGATGGTTCAGGTCAATTAGCATCGGGCGCTAATCAGTTGAATTCAACTGTTAACAGTCAGTTAGGAAACATTAATTTTAACGGTATTATGGGGGCCATGGATCAAGCACAAAATCTTCAGCAAGGGTTAGGTCAACTCCAGACCGGTTTGACAACTGCCAGGAATGCTCTTGCTGATGTTCAAAGTAGTGCTGCTAGTCTTCAACAAGCTTCAGGAGCATTATCTGGTGCTGCCGGTGCTGGTGATCAGCTTAAAGGTGTTGCAACCAACGATGATCAAATCGCTAGATTAGCACAACAAATTCTTAGTGATGATAAAGCTAGTGAACAATCCAAGCAGGCTGCTCAACAAATTGCACAAAAAGCTAGTGCTAATGTTTCTGCTATTCAAGGATTAAGTGGAACTCTTGGTCAATTAAGCAATCTTCAAGGAAGCTTGAGTGGTATGCAGCAACAGTTAGGTCAGCTTTCACAAATGTCTGCTGTGTTAGATAATGCAGATGGAACTATTCGTCAAGCTAACGCATTATTAGCAACCTTAAATGGCTATAAAGGTACCCTAGCGGCAATGCCAGGAGCTGTTGATCAACTTAAACAAGCAACAAGTCAGATTTCTTCTGGAGCAAGCACGCTTAATAGTGGTGTAGATCAATACACTAATGGTGTTGATAGTGCTGCTGCCGGTGCTGGTACGCTTAATTCTGGAATTGGTCAATACACAGCTGGGGTTGCTCAAGCTGGAGCCGGTGCTAATCAACTAGCTAGTGGAATCGGTCAATACACAGCCGGTGTCGCCCAAGCTGGAGCCGGTGCTGGTCAATTGGCTAGCGGAATCGGTCAATATACAGCCGGTGTTGGTCAATTAGGTAACGGAATTGCCCAGCTTAACGCTAATAGCGGGGCCTTGAACTCTGGTGCAGCTCAATTAGCTGGAGCGCTTGGTCAACTAAACGGTCAAGTTCCTGCTCTTGTTGCTGGTGTAAACCAATTAGCTGCCGGAACTCAACAACTTCAAGATAATTCTCCAGCTCTTATTTCAGGAATTGCGCGGCTGAATGCTGGTGCTTCTCAACTGGCTACTTCGCTTGCAGGTGGTGCAAAGCAAATCAACGGTATTAAGACTTCACCACGGACTGCCAAGATGTTTGCAGAACCAACTGCTCTTAAGCACACAGATTACAGTTATGTACCAAACTATGGTCACGCCTTAGCACCATACGTTCTGTCATTAGCAATCTATGTTGGGGCACTTGTATTTAACTTTGTTTACCCAATTCGCCGAGTTGCTGAATTTGGGAAAGCCCCAATCGCTTGGTGGGCAAGTAAGGTAACAGTTGGATCACTGGTAGTAACTGCAATGGCAATCGCAGAAGATGCAATTATGATGGCTTGTGGACTTACAGTTATTCATCCAGTTGCATTCTTTGCGACAACCATATGCTTTGGGTTAGCTTCAATGGCAATTGTTATGTTCCTTTCAATGCTCTTTGATAATCCTGGTCGATTCTTTGCCATGGTTCTCTTGATGCTTCAATTAGGTGGATCTGGTGGTACCTTCCCAATGGAAATTACAATGAAGTTCTATAACGTAATTCACTGGTACTTACCAATGACTTACTCAATCTTAGGACTCCGTGATTCAATTTCTGGTGGTTTGGGAGCACATTACACGATGTTCTGTAAAACTGTTCTTATCGTAATCGCAATTGTCTTCTATGCATTGTTACTAGTCGGTATGATTTGGTTACAACATCATCACTATGCTGGTCGCTCAGAATTGGATAATAACCAAGAACTGCTTGGACCAGAAGGTGATTATGACGGTATGCACCTTCAACAACGTCGCCCAAACCAAGGAGATAACGGTGAACAATAATTAAAGATAACAGAGGGAGCGAGACAGAAGTCACTCGTGACTTCGTTTTCGAGCCCCCGCAAGCAACAATAGGCCTCTAACGTTCGGTTTTACCGGGCGTTGGAGGCCATTGTTGTACTGCGCCATTTGTCTTTTATGAAAGTAACTTGGCTTAAGTCACAGACCATTTTTTGCTGCTAAAATACTGATGATTAAGTAAAGGAGTGTTAAGCTATTAATATAAGTGGTTTTTAGGAAAGGAATGGGAAAACTGATGAAATTAATTATGTATAGCGTTCGTGACGCTGAAAAGCCTTATATTGAAGCATGGGCAAAGAAGACAGGCAATGACGTCAAGATGGTTACTGAACCATTAAATGCTGATACAGTTAAGCTTGCAGAGGGATATGATGGAATTTCCTTACAGCAAACAACAAAACTTGGGGATGAACAACTGTATGAGAAATTAGCTTCAATGGGGATTAAGCAATTGGCTGCTCGAATGGTTGGTGTTGATATTTTTGATTTAGATGCATGTAAAGCAAATGGCATCATTGTAACGAATGTCCCTATTTATTCACCACGGGCAATCGCAGAAATGGGTGTCACACAGGCGATGTACTTGTTACGACGGATTGGTGAATTCGAACAACGCATGAGCCGTGGTGACTTTCGGTGGAGCGATGACTTGATCAGTAATGAAATTTACAATTTAACCGTGGGAATTGTTGGTCTTGGTAATATTGGTGGGGCCACTGCTCAGATTTATAAGGCACTGGGGGCAAAAGTTCTTGCATATGATCCATCGTACAATGTCGAATATGAACCATACGTTGAATATACCGATTTCGATACTGTTGTTAAGAATGCGGATATTTTGTCATTGCATACACCGTTGTTACCAAGTACCGAAAACATGATTGCAGCACCACAATTTAAGATGATGAAAGACAATGCTTACTTGATTAACATGGCTCGTGGAAAACTGGTAAATACCGCGGACTTAATTTCAGCATTGGAAAATAAAGAAATTGCGGGTGCTGGCCTAGATACATTAGCTGACGAAACTTCTTTCTTTGGGAAGCAAGTTACATTAGATCAAATTCCAGATGATTACAAGAAATTAGCGGCAATGCCAAATGTTCTTGTTACACCTCACGTTGCGTTTCTAACTGAAACGTCTATTCGCAATATGGTTGAGATTAGTTTGAATGATGCTGTGACGATTCTAGAAGGCAAGCATTCCCGTAATGAAGTTAGAATGTAATTAATTAAAAAACTCTACCCATTTTTGACGGTAGAGTTTCTTTTTAATTAAGATATAAATAAAGTTATTGAAGAAGATATAAGTTAATCAAAAAGACATCGCTTTCTCGGGGGATAGCTGTTAAGCTTAGAATTATCAAATACCACTAGTCAATTTAGAAAGGAGGAACGGAACATACCCTAAATGTTGTCAGCCACTAATAGCCATATACATAAGGAAGGGACTGATAATAATGGCTAGCGATAAACACGGAATAAAAGATAAGATAGCAGGGAAACTTAAAGAAACTGAAGGAAAAGTAACTAATGATAAGACTCGTGAAGGAGAAGGAAAACTTCAGAAACTTAAAGGGAAAGTAAAAAATGAGGTTAATGATCTTAAAGAGTCAATAAAAGGAAATAAAAAGGAGGGCTGATTATGTACTGGATTTGGGTTTTAATTGTTGGTGGATTAATTGGTTTAGCTGCTGGTGCGTTAACCCGTCGTGGCGGATCGATGGGAGTGATCAGTAATATTATTGCTGGACTAGTAGGATCAGCAATCGGTGAAGCAGTATTAGGTGCATGGGGACCGCAAGTAGCCGGGATGGCAATTGTTCCATCAATTATTGGAGCAGTAATCTTAGTAATGATCGTCTCCTTGATTTTCGGAATTCGAACCGATTGATTAATAATTTGAAGTAAGAGAGCGAGAGCAACTTGATTCCCTACAAGTATTAATGGCCTCTAACATTCGGAGCATGCTGAATGTTAGAGGCCGTTGTAATGCCGTGCTGTTTACTTCTTATGGACATTATAGGTTCAGCAAAAACAAATATAAGAAATCCCCCCTAAGAAATGTTCATATCTCATTTCTTAGGAGGGATTTTCACCTGTAATTACGTGATCAGGCTTTTTCGTACTTGTTAAAGCGTTGATAATCTTGAACTGCCATTTCTACCGTTAATAATGTTCCATTACTTTCGTATTTAGTGTCTAAAATATTAGTATGTTCATTAAGGTAGGAAACGACATGACCATCCGTAAATGGAATTAAAAGAGTAGTGGTGACATAATCTTTAAATAAATGTTTCTTAATAACATCAACAAGAAGGTCTAATGAAGCATCTTGTTTAGCTGAAATCACAACTTGATCGTCACCTTCAAGAATAGGGAATTCAATCTCTGTTCTATCTGCTTTATTAAATACATTGATCATTGGAATATCAGTGATCCCAATTTGTCTTAAAGTTTCGTTAGTTGTTTCCATCATTTCCTTGTAATGTAGATCAGAATAATCAATAACTTGGATTAATAAGTCGGCATTAGCGGCTTCTGCAAGCGTCGATTTAAACGATTCAACAAGGTGAGTAGGCAGCTTGCTGATAAAACCGACCGTATCACTGAGTAAGAAGCGTTTTTGATCTGGAAGTGTTAGTTGCCGGACACTTGTATCAAGGGTGGCAAATAACATGTTCTTTTCAAAAACGGTTTTTTCTTCAGCAGCCCCATATTTTCTTACGAGACCATTCATAATGGTTGATTTACCGGCATTGGTATAGCCGACAAGGGCAGCTGTGGGAATTGCACTCTTTACTCGTTGTTTTCGCTTGGTCTGTTCAGATTTAGCAATAGCTGCCAGTTCTTGACGAAGGTGGGCAATCTGATGTTGGATAGTTCGCCGATCCATTTCAAGTTTAGTTTCCCCAGCGCCCCGGTTAGTAAAGCCGCTTCCTCCACCAGTCTGCTGATCTAGCCGTTCACTTGCACTAGTTTGCAATCGTGGTAAGCGGTATTGAAGTTCCGCAATTTGTACTTGGAGTTTAGCTTCTTTGGTTTGAGCGCGGGTTGCGAAAATCTCTAAAATAAGAGCGGTTCGGTCTAGAATACGACATCCGGTTCCTTCTTCAAGATTACGTAATTGACTTGGTGATAATTCATCATTGGTAATAATAGTAGGAACATGATTAGCATCAGCCACGTCGCGAATTTCTTCTACTTTGCCCTTTCCAAAGTAGGTAGCGGGATTAGGACGATCGATGACTTGATCAATCCGATCGATAACCTCCATGTGATTTGCTTGTGCTAGTTCAGCAAGTTCAACCATTGAGTAGTCAAAGTCTTCTTGACCAGTATTTAATCCAGTAATAATTACTGGTTCTAAAGTTTGTATGTTAGTCTCCATTGAAGAATAGTGTTCCCCCTTTATGGATATTATTCTGGTAATTCAAGTTTGTTGTAAAAATCAACAGTAGTATTATTTTTATCTAAAGTGAGTTTAGTGATGCTGCCGTTACGTGGTGAATCACCTGGATCGTAAGCGTCAGAATACCGTTGGACGATTGAGCGAATAGTGGCTCCGTGTGAAACTACTAGTACTTCTGCCCCATCTGGTAATGCCCGTAAGCGATCAAAGCCTTTATCAACCCGTTTCCAGAAAGCAACGTGGTCCTCAGCAGTACCATAATTATCCGCTGCTGCAATCTTATCTTTTAATTTGTCTGGCCCCCAACCGGCAACCATTTCTGCAAAACTGTGATAACCCTCTGGCCCACCAAGAAAGTCAGCGAAATGTTGGCCATCTTCTCCTTCAAAGTAGCCAAAGAATTCTTCACGAAATGCTGGCTCTGGAATTGGCTTAGGATTATTGCCAGGATGTTCAGCAAGCAAGAAACGGGTAGTTGAAACTGTTCGTGCGAGGTCGCTGCAAAATACATAATCAAATTGAATAGGAGCAAGCGCCCGTCCTACTCGTTTGGCGTCTTCTTCACCCTTTGGCGTTAGCGGGCCATCAGCCCAACCTTGCATCCGATTGTAAAGATTAAGATAGGTTTGTCCGTGGCGTACAAAATAAACATTGATTGCCATAGTTACAGCACTCCTTTAAGCAAAATAAAATACTTATTATATTTTAACATGATTTTGCTGAAGAAAAAGCAATTATAGCATTCGGTTTCGCTTAATAATTCGTTGACGAATCGCTTTGATAAGTGCTAACAGGCCAACTCCTAACAGTGAGCCCACAACAAATGCTAAGATAATAAGTGAGAAGTGCTGACGGACAAATGGAATTGTTCCAAAGTAATATCCACATCCAGCACCACTCGCTACCCATAATGTAACGCCAATAATATTACCAATTGTGAAGCGATGAAATGGAAATTGCATTGTTCCGGCAATTAGGGGGACGAATGTTCGGATGAGTGGTACAAATCGTCCTAGTGCAACAGCTTTAATCCCATGATGGGTTAAAAATTCTTGTGCTTGCTCAAAACGGGGACCGGCCATTCTTTTTTTGAGCCATTGCCAATGAGAAAGGGAATGACCGATATAATAATTAACTGTATCACCGATTAGGGCCGCAAAGAAAAAGACAGGGATCACAATTTCTATTTTTAAGACCGGGTTAAAGGCAATAAAAGAGCAAGTTAGAAAGACGAGTGATTCACCGGGAAGCCAAGGAAAAATCACTAATCCAGTTTCCATAAAGATTAGGATAAAAAGGAGAACGTAACTCCAAGCACCCATCCACTCAAACATGGGAATAATTGTTTCCGCAATGTGAGTTAGGAAATAAAAAAGATGGCTCATTGTAGTTTTCCTCCTCCTGTATCATGGTTTCAATATATTGTAGCGTTATTATTAGTGGTTTTGATGATCTTGTGATTAAAATTAAACGACATTTAATAATTAGAAAAGTAGAAGGCGGAAAGTTAACAGACTAATTAGCGAAAATGATATAATAATTGGATAATTTTAAGATAAATCACTAAACTAGGTCGAACTGAAGATGAAAGGTAGGGAGTATGGAATGTCTACAAAAACTGAAAAAGAACTAGAACAAAAGTACCTTGATAATGTGATCGATAAAGTAAAACAGGCCGAGCAAAAAGCAGAAAAAAAGATTAAAACGGCTCAACATGATATTAAGGGCATCAATAAGCAAATTGATGATATTCACTTAAACACTACCACTTATTCAGGCATGATGGATACGGCCATGTCTTTTCGTGCTCAACAACAGATGCTAGATGAACGTCAAAATAGCTGGCAACATGCTGCAGACCGGCTAGCGACTTTACAGCGACTCGAAAAGAAACCTTACTTTGCCCGCATTGATTTTCGTGAAAAAGGTGCCAATAAATCCGAAAAGGTATATATCGGGCTTGCTTCCTTTACCGACAAGCCAGACCATTTTCTGGTTTATGACTGGCGAGCTCCAATTTCGTCTGTTTACTATGAAGGAAAACTTGGGAAAGTTAAGTACCAGACTCCGGTAGGTGAACAAGAGGTAGATCTTACTCTTAAACGCCAATTTCAAATTAAAGATGGGGTAATTGTAACCATCTTTGATACTGACGAACAAGTAGGTGACCAGATGCTCCTGGATGCTCTTGGCAATCATTCTAGTACCAAGATGAAGAGCATTGTAACGACAATTCAACGGAAACAAAATGAAATTATTCGTGATACGAAAAACGAGTTGTTGTTTGTTCAGGGGGCTGCTGGATCAGGTAAGACAGCGGCAGTTCTCCAACGGGTTGCCTGGCTCCTTTACCGTTACCGGGGTAATTTGACCTCTTCGCAAGTTGTTCTTTTTTCACCTAACCAATTATTTAATGACTACATTGATCAAGTCTTGCCAGAATTGGGTGAGCATAACATGGTCCAGATGACTTACTTCCAGTTCGCTAATCGGCGAGTGCCAAAGCTTCATGTTCAGAACTTAGAACAACGATTTGAAAGTCACCAAGATAAAACAGCTAAGAATGCGCAACAATTATTAACTAGCTTGCAATATTTCAAAGCAACAGAGCGTTATGCCAATCATCTTGGTCATGCTAATATGCGTTTCCGCAACCTCATGTTTAATGGGAAAGTCTTTTTGAGCAAAGAGAAGATTAAGGAAATTTACTATTCATTTAATAACAACTATAACCTGGGAAATAGATTGGATGGAACCAAGGAAGAATTGATCAAATACCTTAATCACCGGGTAAGTACTGAAATGCGCAATAAATGGGTTGAAGATGAAATCCAAAGCTTAAGTAAAGAAGAAATCGATAACCTATTTAATAATCAACCACGTGAATTTGAAGATGAAGATAAAGAATATAAGTTTCTTGCACGTCAAATTGTTATGCGAGCATTTATGCCAATAAAAAAGGCCATCGATCATAACCAATGGCTTAATGTCAATGGGCAATTTTTACACCTTCTCCGGGTAACTCCTAAACTTGTTAATATTGCTGAATACGGTATTTCTGCAGAGCAATGGAAAGATTACGTTGATGGGGTAAAAGAAGAATTAAAGAAGGGTAATATCAGTGCCAACGGAATCACGATTTATCTGTACCTATATGATTTAATTACTGGAAAGCATGGTCAACGTGATATCCGTTACGTTTTTGTTGATGAAGTCCAAGATTATGATGCTTACCAGTTAGCTTATCTTAAATATCGTTTTCCTCGTGCTAAATTTACATTGTTAGGGGACCTCAACCAGGCAATCTTCACTCATGAGAATAGCCGGTCATTACTAAAACAATTAGGCACGATGTTTGATCCAGAAAAGACGAAGGTTGTTCAATTAACTAAGTCTTACCGTTCTACAAAACAAATTACCGACTTTACTAAGCATATTTTAATTGACGGTGAAGCGATTGAGACCTTTGAGCGTGAAGGCAATAAGCCCCATGTTTATCAAGCTAAGAATGAGCAAGAAGGGGTAGCGACAGTTATTGATATTCTTGGTAAATATCAAAAGGATCATGATGCCGTCGCAATTATTGGTAAGGATCTCAAAGATAGTGAAGAATTGTATCAAAAGTTAAATGCGAACAACATTAAGGCCACCCTTATTCGGACAGAAAATCAACGGTTAGTAAAAGGACCAATTGTTGTACCATCATATCTAGCAAAAGGATTGGAATTTGATGCTGTTATTGTCTGGAATGCGAATGATCAGCAATACCACGGTAATGATGAGCGACAATTGCTATATACAATTTGTTCCCGGGCAATGCATGAGTTAAGCTTAGTATCGATTGGGAAAACAACTAGTTTGCTAGACCAAGTCCCGACAGATGAATATGAAAAAGTTAATGTTGACAAATAAATGGCAAGAGTAATATTGCACTTTATCATATTAGATTTATAATTTAATTGTGTATAAAAAAGTGAAGAATAAGTTCGATGAGGAGTAGTTTATATGAGGGTTATTATTATCGGTTGTACCTTTGCGGGGATGACAGCCGCGTCGCAAATTTTAAGAAGTCATCCGGAGACAGAGGTTACGATTTATGACCGCAATGCTGTCGTTCCCTCAATAACGTATGATATCAATGACTATGATGACCAAGATGTTTACGAACTGAATTAAGCTCGGATCAATTATCAATTAAGGGTGCTGATATCAAGATGGGTTCCTTTGTAATGGGTGTAGATCCGGTGCAAAAAACGATCAAAGTTATGGGAATGCTAGATGATACTACTTCCGAAGAGCATTACGATAAGCTGATTGTTGCTACCGACTCAAGAAGTGAAGTACCTGCTTTAAAAGGAATTGATAGCAGTAATGTAACATTAATCAAGGACAAGATGCAAAGGCTGCTCTTTTGCTGTCTGTCATTGACCAACAAATTGCCGTGATTGGTAATGATCCGCTTAGTTTAGGCTTAGTCGATGCGTATCGGCAAAGGGGAAAAGAAGTGACTCTTTTTACAAATGGTGAGCCGATTTTGTACCATAATTTTGAAGAAGAGTATTCTAAACGCGCCCTTGATATTTTAACGGCAGACAATATTAAAGTGGTTACTAATGAACATGTTACCGAATTGGATGATAATGGAATTGGCATTACAGTTGCTACTGATGGTGGCTCATATAGTGTTAGTCGGGCGATTGTTGCTGCGGGTCAAAAGCCAGATACATCTATTTTTGAGGGTGTAGTGGAGATGGACGAAAATGGGGTAATTGCTGTTAATGAATTTATCCAAACATCTGATCCGGATATTTATGCAGTTGGTGGATCAACGACGATTCATTATAATCCAACTGGTAAGGACATTTATAAACCTCAGCCGACTGAAGCCGTTTGTCAGGCAGTAATCGTGGCCCAGAATATTAATGGAGGACAAGTAAAAGATTCAGGAACACAGCTTAGTATGAGTCTGAATCTTGATGGAACATATATGGCTTCCCTAGGATTAACTTATGAAAGGGCTAAGGCAGCTGGTTTTGATGCTGATGTAGTGACAATTGAGGATAATTATCGTCCAGAATTTATGCCAACTACCACGCCCGTCTTTATGACTCTGGTATGGGAAAAAGGAACGCGGCGGATTCTTGGGGCACAATTTATGAGCAAACATGATGTTTCTCAATCTGCGAACCTTGTATCTGTATGTATTCAAAATCGTAATTCAATTGATTTTCTTGCTTATGTTGATACATTGTTCCAGCCAAACTTTGATCGACCATTTAACTATGTCAACTTGCTGGCTCAAGCAGCGGTTGCCAAGGAAGATAAGAAAGTAAGTAAATAAAAAATAGCGAGGATGAAAAAATTCGTCCTCGCTATTTTAATGTTGTTTTCTTAAAAATGGTACATCTTGGAAATTAATTTGCATAATTGCATTGGCTAAAAGTAAGATCAAACCACCCCAAATTAGCTGTGGTGTAAGGGGGTCATAACCCATGATAACTGACATGGTGCTGGCAAAAAATGATTCTAGCATCAATAATAATCCAGCGGATGTAGCATCGGTATATTGTTGAGCGGTAATTTGCATCCCTTGTGCTAAGAAAGTTACGACAATAGCTAAAATGGCAAGGGGAATCAAAGCTTGGACCCAATAAATTTGAGTAAGGTTGGCGCGTTCAAATAGTCCCGTAGTAATCCAGCCGAATGTGCCTTGACATAAACCAATCATGAAAATTACCACCCAGGGACTGGAAACTTTCGGCGCGTACTTTCCAAAGAAGATTAATTGTAAGGCCCAAAAGATAGCAGAAACAACAGTTAGAAAGTCACCAAAATTTAATTGAAGCCCAGTATTAGCAACGTTAGTGATGACGGCCATCCCGATAATCGCGAGGGCGACCGCAAAATATGTCTTCCGCTGTGGACGTTCATGCCAAAATAGCCATAAAATCAAGGGAGCAATTGCAACGTATAAGGTTGTCAAGAAGGCATTTTTAGCCGGCGTAGTATAACGGAGGGCATCAGTCTGCAAAAAATAACCCAGGAAATTGATTGTTCCCATAAGGAGTCCTAGCTTAAAATCCAGCCAAGTCATTTGGTTGATCTGTTTATGGAAGATAATATAGCCAGCAATTACACACATTGTTCCCCGGCAAGCATTGATGACTCCAGAATGCATTCCAGCTTGAATTGTTAGTTTGGCAAATACGTAGCTGCTTCCCCATAAAATAGCAACTAGCAGTAACATTAAGTTCGCTTTTTTCTTTGAAATGGTGCTCAGTCCCTTCTGTTAATTAACGACACTCAATCATAACATTTAAGATCTATTTTCAAAAGGTTAACTACGACAGAAAAGTGACGGAATTTTTAACTTTTTGGAAAAATAAAATTGTACGGTTGCGGTTAGCTAGTTAGTGTATTATTGTTAATAATGATATTTTTTTATGGAGGAACGACTATGAAAACAGCGTTGCAGAAGCTCCGCCGTGTCTTGAATACCAAGCTCGGTTTTTTTCTGCTTGTTGTACTTTTATTTTGTTTAAAGAGCTACTGGGCTTATCAAAATGAATTTAATTTAGGTGTAAAAGGAAGCATGCAACAATTCCTTTTAGCATTTAATACGATTCCAAGTGCCCTTGTATTTTTGGGAATTGCATTATATTTCCGTGGGCGCTTGTCCTATTGGATGATGTTGATAATTAATGCGGCATTATCGACATGGCTTTTTGCAAATATTTTGTACTATCGAGAATTTTCAGATTTCATTACCTTTAACGTAATAAAGGGATCTGGAGCGGCTTCAAATAATCTTGGTAAAAGTTTAATGGGAATATTACGTCCCGAAGACTTTTTAGTTTACTTAGATGTTGTAATTTTAGCACTCATCTTACTTTTCCATTTTGTCCGTGTTGATATGCGGCGTTTTAAAGTTAGATATGCGATGACGATTACTGCCCTTGGCTTCGTGCTATTTGGAGTTAACTTAGGAATGGCAGAAAGTGACCGTCCACAATTACTTACACGAACTTTTGATAATAACTATATTGTTAAGTATCTAGGGCTCGAAGCATATACAGTTTATGATGGAGTTAAGACGACTAATAACAGTGTAGTAAAAGCGCGTGCTAATCGCGACGAATTAAAGCCGGTTTTGCATTTCATTCATAGTAATTATGCTGCGCCAAACGTTGAATACTACGGTAAGGCTAAAGGAAAGAATATTTTTATCATTCACCTTGAAAGTCTCCAGCAATTCATGATCGACTATAAAGAAGATGGTCAAGAAGTAATGCCAAACCTGAATAAGTTGTACCATGCTAATGATACTTTGGCGTTTGATAATTTCTTCCACCAAGTTGGTCAAGGAAAGACGTCGGATGCAGAAACAATGCTCGAAAACTCGCTATTTGGTCTTCCAGAAGGATCAGCAATGGTTACTGATGGGACGACTAACACCTTCCAATCTGCACCTGCGCTTCTTCATCAAAAGCTAGGTTATGCGACGGCCTCATTCCACGGGGATGTTCCTAGTTTCTGGAACCGTGATAATGCTTATAAGTCTTTCGGTTACCAATATTTCTTTAGTAAAGAGTATTACCCAAAGACCAAGGATTATGATGCTGGATATGGAATGAAGGATAAGATCTTCATGAAAGAATCAGCTCACTATATCGAGCAGCTTCCACAACCATTCTATGCAAAGATCATCACAGTTACTAACCACTATCCATATATCCTCGATAAAAAGAATAAGGATATCGAAGCGTGGAAGACTGGTGATGACACGGTCGATCCTTATATTCAAACCGCACGATACTTAGATGAATCACTTGGCGAGTTTCTTGATTATCTTGACAAGACTGGATTACGGCAAAACAGTGTGTTAGTTCTTTATGGTGACCACTATGGAATTTCTAATAACCACCAACCAGCCATTGCGCAAATCTTAGGTAAGAAGGAAGTAACTAATTATGATCTAGCAATGTTCCAAAAAGTGCCATTTATGATTAATATGCCTGGCCTAAAAGGTGGGATTAACCATACTTATGGTGGTGAAATTGATGTTTTACCTACTCTTGAGGACTTGTTAGGAATTAGCTATAAGAATTATATTCAATTCGGACAAGACTTGCTTTCGCCAGAAAATAAGCAAATTGTACCGTTTAGAAATGGTGATTGGGTAACGCCAAAATACACTAAGTATAATGGTGACTACTATTACACTAAGAATGGTAAGCAAATTACTCACCAAACCGCAGCGCAACGTAAAGAAATTGGTAGGATTCAAAAATACGTTACAACTGATCTTGGATTATCAGATAAAGTCGTGAATGGTGACTTGCTTCGGTTCTACAAACTCCCAGGATTTAAGAAAGTTGATAAAAAACAATATACTTATAACCTTAAGAAGAGCTTGAAGAATTTACAGAAGCAGCAAAAGAAACAGAAGACAAGTTTGAAGTCGGAAAATAATAACCAGAGTACCTTCGATGATTACACAACCGATGCACCTGAGTTAAAGGATTATCCGAAATTAAACTTCCCTAAACCATAATCAAATGAAAATGGAGGCCAGTAAAAAATACTAGTCTCCTTTTCTTATATCGGATAGTTGCGTTGCGCTAATTATCTGGTAAAATGTTTAAGTGTTCACAAGCTAGATTGAGCTTTAATTATGTTTATAATATGTTACTATTAAACGTGAGTAACCGTTTTCATTAACGGGTGGAATAAAGGATTTTGCATAATGGATGAATGGATGAACTACGAACAATTTGATCGGCAAACATGGCACGGCTTTTTCCCAACTGATTCAGTGCGGTTAACCCAAGGCAACTTGGATGAAATTAAATCATTGAATGACCGAATTTCAATTGAGGATGTGCAGTATGTATATTTGCCACTAATAAAATTAATTCAACTGCGCTACCAGAACTTTTTGGAATGGCAGATGCAAAAGGCAAACTTTTTACAGCGTTCCACGATGCGCATTCCATATATTATTGGGATTGCGGGTTCGGTTGCAGTTGGGAAGAGCACCATCGCTCGGTTGATTAGTATTTTACTAAATAAGATGTTGCCTGATAAGCGGGTAGAATTAATGACGACGGATGGGTTCTTATATCCTAATGCAGAATTAAAACGGCGGGGGATCATGGATCGGAAAGGTTTTCCTGAATCATATGATATGGAAAGACTTCTAAAGTTTCTCAATGATGTCAAAGCAGGGGAACCAGTTGTTAAGGCACCTACATACTCGCATCAGGTTTATGATGTTCAACTGGATAAACCCTTGGTAATTGATCGTCCAGATATATTAATTGTAGAGGGGATCAACACATTGCAATTGCCAAGTAACCAGCAACTCTATGTCAGTGATTACTTTGACTGGTCATTGTACGTTGACGCAGATCCGGACTTGATTGAGCATTGGTATCTTCAACGATTTGGGATGCTGTTAGATACAGCCTTTACTGACCCGTCAAACTATTACTATCCTTATTCGAAGGGTGACCGCCAAGAAGCATTTAAAATGGCAAAAGATGTTTGGCAACGTGTCGACCTTCCTAATTTACGGGAATTTATCCTACCAACTAAGAGTCGTGCTAACGTAATTTTACACAAAACTACTGGCCATGTCGTGGATAAGCTTTACTTGCGACGGGGTTAATTGGTTAGCCAACTATATAAGTCAATAATTTCAATATCAGGATCTAAGCCAGCGTAATTGAGCGCTGGCTTTACTGTAATTAAAAGCTTTTTATATTTTGAGGAAAGTTGCCGTAATCCGCTGATCGCCCGACGATAGGCACCATCATCAGCAAGAGAATAAGCGATCTGAATACAGGTAAAGATATCATTTTTAATTGCGACAAAGGTAATCTCATTATCTTTGATGCGGCCAC
Organism: Limosilactobacillus reuteri; assembly: GCF_003072625.1. NCBI lineage: Bacteria > Bacillati > Bacillota > Bacilli > Lactobacillales > Lactobacillaceae > Limosilactobacillus > Limosilactobacillus reuteri. The sequence goes on along the minus strand of NZ_CP027805.1, from coordinate 1,734,013 downwards.
TATATACTTGGTAGCCTTGACTCAGCAAATCAATAAAGACGATATTTTCAAGGATTCGTTGAGAAAGGACATTCTTTTTCAGCGTAAGAGCTTGCCGAATACTAGGATCTACCGGATAATAACGAATATTGGTACTTTTGACATGGCGACGAGAAAAATCATACTCTTTGCACGGGTAAAAAATAAAGGACGTTTGTAAGAACTGCAAATAGAAATCGACTGTTTTATTGGAAGTAGTGATGTGGTGACGTTTAAGACTATCAACAATCTGAGAGATATTTTGTGTGGTTCCAGCATGATGAGCTAGGTGATGCGCAAGTTGTTTAGTCAGTCCTGGATTACAAAGGGTCGCTTGCTGGGTGAAATCGGTAATGATAATCGTGTTGATGATCCCATTCACATAATTACGGAGGTTGATTGGACCGTGAATTTCGTGAGTATAGGGGAAACCACCCTCATTTAAATATTGATATAACGTTTGGGAATCAGCTTCTTGTTGGTTCCTTTTTATGTATTCACGGAAGCTGCAAGGGAAAACGGGGATGATGATGTAGGGAGTCATTTGCTGAAGATTTTCTTTCTCCAGAATAGTTTTGTTGGAACTTGTAATATAGACATCAGTATTGGAGAGTGAATTTAGGGCATTTACAACGCGGGCAAACTGGGGAACCACTTCAACTTCATCGAGAAAAATATAATTCATCTGGTGTTTACTAAGCCGATCAAGGATAAATTGTAAAAGATATTCTGGATTGCATAATTCATTTTCTAGGAGATATTCAAAGTTGATCACCTGAATTTGGCTTGGGGATATTTCTTGTCGCCGAAGAGTTGCTCGGAACTGGTCAAGAATAGTTGTTTTACCACACCGACGAACCCCAACGAGGATCTTAATTGTTGGCTGGTCCATGTTGTTTATTAGTTGGTTAAGATATTTTGTCCGAATAAACATATTGCACCTCAAGTAAAAATAGCTAACTAAATTTTATCAAATATAGAAAGCGCATTCAAAAAACTGAATTTGGAATGGATTACAAATCCTGCACTAGAAAATTTAGTTAAAGCCCTTAGTAAAAGTAAAAAAATGAACTTTTTTAATCCTAATATATCAAGGTTCGAAACGGTTGCATATAATATTTATGACTTATTTTTATTGACAATTACTGACAGACTACTTAAGAAAGATACAGATTAAATGAGATGAGGAGGCTGGCGAAATGATAAAAACTGATAAAGATACTAAAACACTTGAAGCACAAGCAGTTGATGAAGAATTACGTCTATTAAATATTGACTTAGAACACTAATTAAATATCCTCAATAAAATTCCATTTAACGAAAAGGGCGTGAGAAAATATGCTCCCGTCTTTTTTGTTATGGAATATTAAATAATCATTGACCATGCCATGCTCAGCCTGTAAACTAGCCTTTAAGAATAAAAATTTGAACAAAGGAAGTGTCATTGTGGCAAACATCAATTTAGATGCGTTTGATAAGATTATTGTCTTGGATTTTGGTAGCCAATACAATCAATTGATTACTCGTCGGCTTCGTGATTTCGGTATTTATTCCGAATTGCTTTCTCATAAGTTGACTGCGGACGAGATCAAAGAGATTAATCCTAAGGGGATCATCTTCTCTGGTGGCCCTAACAGTGTTTATGATCCAAACGCATTCAAGGTCGATCCAGAAATCTTTAAGCTTGGTATTCCGATCTTAGGTATTTGTTATGGAATGCAATTAATGTCATACGACCTTGGCGGAAAGGTTGAAAAAGCTGATAACTCCGAATATGGACGAGCAGATATTGAAGTACTTGATGACGAGGCTGTATTATTCAAAGGTTTGCCAAAGAAGCAATATGTATGGATGAGCCATGGTGATTTAGTAACTCAAGCCCCAGCTGGTTTTGAAGTTACTGCTACTAGTAAGAACTGTCCAATTGCATCGATTGCTGATAATGACCGTAAGTTTTATGGTGTTCAATTCCACCCTGAAGTTCGTAATTCCGAATACGGATTAGACATTTTACGTCGCTTTGCTTTTGATGTTTGTGGCGCTAAAGCAAACTGGACGATGGATGATTTTATTGATATGCAGATTGATGAAATCCGCAAAGAAGTCGGTGACAAGAAGGTTATCTTAGGTCTTTCTGGTGGGGTTGATTCCAGTGTTACTGCCGTTTTGATCCATAAGGCAATTGGTGATCAACTTACTTGTATCTTTGTTGACCACGGACTGTTACGGAAGAACGAAGCTAACCAAGTGATGGATGCGTTGAGCCGCGACCTTGGTGTTAACATCATTAAGGTTGATGCCGCAGATCGTTTCTTAGGTAAGCTTGAAGGTGTTACTGATCCAGAACAAAAGCGGAAGATTATCGGTAAGGAATTTATCGAAGTCTTTAACGAAGAGGCCAAGAAGATTAAAGATGTTGATTTCTTAGCTCAAGGGACACTTTATACTGACGTAATTGAATCTGGAACAGACACCGCACAGACAATTAAGTCTCACCATAATGTTGGTGGATTGCCAAAGAAGCTTGGTTTCAAGTTAATTGAACCATTACGGAAGCTCTTTAAGGATGAAACCCGTGAACTGGGTGAAAAGCTTGGGATTCCACATGAATTAGTATGGCGTCAACCATTCCCAGGTCCAGGCCTTGGAATTCGGGTTATTGGCGAAATTACTCCTGAAAAGCTTGAGATTGTTCGTGAAAGTGATGCAATCCTTCGTGAAGAAATCAAGAAAGTTGGTCTTGATGAAGAAATTTGGCAATACTTTACTGTTTTACCAGGTATTCGTTCAGTTGGTGTTATGGGTGATGGCCGGACATATGACTATGCAGTTGCTATCCGGGCCGTTACTTCAATTGATGGGATGACAGCTGATTTTGCTAAGATTCCATGGGATGTTCTGCAAAAGATTTCAGTTCGAATCGTTAATGAAGTCGACCACGTTAATCGCATTCTTTACGATGTCACGAGTAAGCCACCTTCGACGATCGAGTATGAATAGAATTATATAATGTAACTTAGAGTTGGAAGCGCAAGATAACAGTATTTTGGCAGTTTAAAAACTAGGGTCCGTCTGAAAACTACTTAAGTAAGATGCAAATTGAGGCAATGTAAACCGTAGCCAGATAAACATGAGCGAGCTTATCATAACGCGTTGCAATCCTACGAAAGTTCTTCAACTGATTGAAGAAGTTCTCAATCAAATGGCGCTCACAATAAACGTGGTAATCACAGGTCCACTTGTCTTTGGTATTTTCCTTTGGCGGAATGGTATAGACGGCTGCTTTATCTTTAATATACTGGCGAAGTTTCGCGGTGCCATAGGCTTTATCCGCGATAATATTTGATTGAGAAATATCGAAGCCTTCCAGCAACTCACTGGCAACTTGGCTATCATGTACTTGACCACCTGTTAGGCGAAAACCCAAGGGATTCCCTAATCCGTCAACGAGTGCGTGAATCTTGGTCGTTCGGCCACCTCGACTTAGTCCAATAGCTTGATTTTCGACCATACATTCGGCGTTTTTTTTGCCCCAGTGGCCTTTTGATGCGCTCGAACGATCGTTGAATCTAAGCTCAAGTTTTCCATGTCGGGATCGTCAATCAATTTGAGAAAAACCTGTTCGAACAAGTTTGAACTTACCCAGGCTCGGAAGCGACTATACACCGTTTTCCAAGAGCCATAGCGTTCAGGTAGATCACGCCAAGGAGCCCCGCTGCGCATGAGCCAGAGGATAGCGTTGAGGGCGGTACGGTTGTCTAGGCTTGATGGACGGCCAGTCCGGTATGGCGGGAAGTATCCTTTGATTCGGTCCCACTGAGCATCTTCCAGTTCGTATCGTTTAGGTGTTGTCATTGGAATGCCTCGATTCGTTTTTCCTCAGATTATACCTGAATTTTTAGTTTTCAGACAGTCCCTAGACTAATTCATCGAAAATAACATATTTGCCAATGAGAAACATCCAGTGTAAAAGCTGGGTGTTTTTTGTTAGCATCTCCTCACACAAATATATTAGGGACCAATTCTATTTATCAGTTATAGGGATTGAGAGTTTCTTTAACAATGAAGATTGATGAAATATATACTGCATGAAAAAGATCGAAAATAAGAGTATACTAAACTAATTCAGTTTTTAAGATAAGGTAAATTCAATATGCATAATTTAATTTTTCTTACAGATCTTACAGGATCAGATTTGGATCCCTATATGCGACTTAATGAAGCACAACTTTTTCATGCTCTTGAACCTAATCCGGGTTTATTTATTGCAGAAAGTCCCAAAGTGATTGAACGAGCTTTACGAGCAGGTTATCGGCCAGCATCTCTTTTAATAGAAGAAAAGGAACTAGAGCGCGACTTGGCTGATTTAGATCATGAGATGGCAATTAACCAAACTAGGGGATTAGAACAAACGCCAATTTATGTAGTTAATAGTAAATTACTTCGGCAGTTGGCTGGTGGTGGTTATAATCTTTTACGAGGGGCATTAGCGGCGATGCACCGCGTCGAACGGCCAAGTCTAGATAACTTTTTGGCTACTATGCCCAGTGACCATCCGCGTATCGCAATTCTGGAAAGTGTTGTTAATCCCACCAACATTGGGGCGATTTTTCGCTCAGCCGCAGCTCTCGGAATTGATGGGGTGATTGTAACGAGTGACTCAGCTGATCCCCTTTATCGCCGAGCATCACGAGTAGCTATGGGAACGGTTTTCCAAGTACCATGGACCTATGTTGATGCTAAAGTTTGGCAGTCAGAAGGAATTGACCTTCTTCATCGAGCTGGCTATAAAACGGCCGCGATGGCTCTTCGTCATAACACGGTTGATATTGATGATCCTCAGTTAGCTGAGGAAGATAGATTAGCAATTATCCTTGGTTCAGAGGGGCCGGGATTAAAAGAAAATACAATTACGCAGAGTGATTTTACAATTAAGATCCCGATGGCTACGGGCGTTGATTCCTTAAATGTGGCGGCTGCCTCGGCCCTTGCTTTTTGGGAATTGGGTAATCGAAAAGTTAAATAATTGCCCCAACTTGAGTAGCAATTTGGTGTCGAAGTGAAGCGTAAAGTAATGGAAAAGCCCAAGAGTAAAACAAGCAGTTTCTGGAGCATGGAGTAACTTAACGGAGAGATCGCCAAGTGAGTTCGTAACTAATCAATATTCTCCAATCTGGATAACTATAATTGTAATTTCAACTAATAATGTTTTATGAACATCAATTTTTTCTCCTTTATCAGAAGGCAGATTGTAAAATTTGAGTTGAACATTTAAGTGGACAGAAAAACCCATCAAGGTCTTTAATGGTGTTACCACAACATTCCATTAGAAAGAAGGACCTTAATGGGCACCACTATTTTATCATTCCAGAACCGCATTGTCATTGAAACGCTTCATAATGAAGGACGTTCCTTACGATACATCGCTAATTACTTAGGCTTTAGTAAAACCACAGTCTTTAACGAACTTCACCGGCTCAACGGTGAGTATCAAGCTGAACTAGCGCAAACTGACTTTGAACGCAAGGTTAGTCAACGGGGGCGGAAGTCTTCACTCACTAAAAGCCTTAAGCACTTGATTGAGGAAAAGATTCAAGTCCAGAAGTGGTCCCCTGAACAAGTTGCCCATGTAGTTGGGATTGCCTACAAGACGGTCTATAACTGGATTGATCAAGGATGGCTTGATGTACAGTTACCCGATTTGCCTGATCATGGAATTCGTCGTCATCGTGCTAAAGAAAAGCGTGGTACGTTCAGTCACGGCCGCTCCATTGAGGAGCGTCCTCATAAAGTCGAAACTCGCCAAGAATTCGGCCACTTTGAAGCTGATACCGTACTTTCTGGCAAACGTAAAGGTCAAGCTGTGGCGACTCTTGTGGAGCGTAAGAGTCGCCTGACAATTGTTAAACGGCTCCATGGTCGCGACAGTCAGTCCATGACTCAAGCCGTACTTGAACTAGCTAGTCAACTTCAAGACAAGCTCAAGACGCTTACCGTGGATCATGGGAAAGAGTTCGCTAACTATCAGGCAATTGAACAGCTAACAGGTACTCAGGTTTATTTTGCCCATGCTTATTCACCACATGAACGCGGTAGTAATGAGAACCGTAACCGAGTTTTGCGACGGTTTATTCCCAAGGGACAAACCATTGAAGAGCTGAGCGATCGCCAGCTGGTTCAAATCAATTGGTATCTGAATTCCCGACCACTTAAATGTCTTAACTGGCACACACCAATCGAGATCTTCTTGCTTAATCTACGTCACTAAATTCGTTCAAGTTATTTCTTGCAATCTGCCAGAAATAATAAATTATTTCGTCCTTTAATGAAATTGATCATTGAGGGACGTTTTATTTTGGACGCTAGCATTGGCAAAAAGTTCTAAAAAGTTCTAAAATAAAAAGGAGGAAAGCAAATATGGCTAAAAATCCGTTTAATCCAACCTTTGGAGATGTTCCTAAGATTTATTTAGACACTGATGAACGAGCAGCTAAATTAGTTACCACAATTAAGGAGAGTGACTTTGCACGATCTTTTTTCATAACTGGAGTTCGTGGATCAGGGAAAACATCATTTATGACTCAAGTAGAGCATGAATTAAATAAAGACAAAAATTGCTTTTGTATTGATTTAGTTAATGATGAGAGTTTATTAAATAGTTTTATTGATCAGTTAGGAAAGATCAGTAAAACAAAATTGCAACTGGGCCTAGAATAAAAAGTATACAAGTTAAATAGAGACTCTGATTTAGTATAATTAAGGAAGTAAATTGGAGGATCAAATAATGACGAAGCACAGTTATGACAAGGAATTTAAGGAACAGGCCGTTCAGTATTACTTAGATAACAAGGATCACATGACCATGAATGAAATAAGTAAGAATCTAGGTATTGGGGCTAGTACATTACATAAATGGATTAAGCTGTTTACTGAGACTGGGGAGTTTGGCCGTGGCTCTGGTAATTTTGCTAGCGATAAGGACAAGGAGATTGCACGACTAAAGCGTCAACTTCGTGACGCTGAAGGAGCGATCGAAGTATTAAAAAAATCAATCGGGATTCTGAGCAAGTAACTACCGAAAAGGTATACCAAGAAATGGACGTTCAGCACGCTTTGGAATCCCACCCTTCCATCAATGGTATGTGTGATTATGTTGGAATCTCAAGAAGTGGTTACTATCAACGAGAAAAGCGTCATAATCACCAATCACCGCGAAAGCTTCGGAAGAAGTTTATTCAAGGTGAAATTAAAGCAATTTGGCTCAAAAGCCTTTGTATTTACGGTGCCGGCAAAATCACCCAAGAACTTCGCTCAAAAGGATATAAGATCGCTGAACGAACTGTTGGTAAGTATATGCGTGACCTTGGCATTCACGCCGTTTACCTAACCCCTTGGACGACTACCACTCGCAATTCTAAGTTTGATAAACAGCTAATAAATATTTTAGACGAGCAGTTCAATCCATTGCGACCAAACGCCGTTTGGTGCATTGACACCACTTATATTCCAGTTCATGACGGATTCGTTTATTTAACCAGTATTATGGACTTGTACTCCCGACGGATCATTGGTTGGGACTTATCTGAAACCTTGGAGGTATCGAATGTCATCCCACTTATTGAAAAGACTAAGCACAGTCGCCATATTAGCAAGCCATTAATCATGCACAGTGATCGTGGTAGTCAGTTTACGTCTGAAGCTTACAATCAAGTTACAGCTAACATGACATTAAGCTATTCAAAGAAAGCTTATCCTTGGGATAATGCCTGCATTGAGTCGTTTCATGCCTTGATTAAGCGTGAATGGATAAATCGGTTTAAAATCCATTCATACTCCGAAGCTAAACGACTAGTTTTTCAGTACATTGAAACGTTTTACAACACAGTTAGAATTCACAGTCATTGTGGATTCAAATCACCAAAGCAACTTGAAGATGAGTATCAAACTCAAATTCAAAATTTAGTCGTGGCATAGGACAAAAAAGTCTCTATTTAAATTGTCTATTTTATTGACAGGGGACCAATCGACGTGCGAACGGGAACTTGGACAAACTTAACGTGCATGCCAATTGAGGTGTCGCCAATATCCATACCAGCTTCAGCAGTAATGTGTTCAACTTCAATCGGATCGTTGAAGGTTTCAAAGGCAGCAATTTGTCCTGCTCCACCTGCATGGAGGGAAGGGAAGACAGTAACTTGTTCGAAGCCGCGCTCTTTAGCTACACTTCGTTCGACAACTAGTGCCCGGTTAAGTTGTTCACAACCTTGGACTGCTAAGTGAAGGTGGTGTTTTCGTAAGATATTAACAACTGTCGAAACAATCGCCCGGGCAATTTCAATATTGGAGTCCTTTCCAATCCTTCCTCCATGGACTTCACTAGTTGAAAGGCCCAACACAACGAGGTCATCTTTTTCTAACTGAGCTTGGTCTAATAATTCCGTTAAACCTATTGCTGTTTGTTCTTTAATTTTATCAAGGTTAATTCCATCTACTGTCATTAATTATCATTCCTTTATTATGAATAATATATCTAATTATTCCCATTATACTAGGAAAAAGTTTCGTGTAGCTAATAGTTGACTGTCCTATTTCTGAGTCTAAAAGAGGTTAGCTCATAATCTCTTGACGATTATTGCCAGTTAGTTCAGTTTTTATTGACATCTTTATCCTAGAAAGATGTATATTTTAGGCGCTCTATGAAAATTTGACGGATCCTATCTTTCAATAAGAATTGCAACTCAAATAATCCTTTGCTATACTACAATTTGTAGATATGCCTTTTGTTTATCAGAAGGCACGTTCGAAGGTAGGTTGCTGGAAAAATACTGATTTTGTCGGTATTTTTCCAGCATTTTTTTATTTGTACGAAAGGAGCTAAGGATATGTCTAAATTTCGCTTGCAGTCCGTTGTCTTTGTCTTAACCGCATTTTTATTAGGCTGCAATGAATTTATGGTTGTGGGGGTTATTTCTGATATTGCCAAGAGTTATCAGGCTTCATTATCAACGGTTGGTTTTTTAGTTACTAGTTTTGCAATTATCTATGCTATCTGCACGCCTTTAATTACCACTTTTACCGGTAAGTTTGATCGCTTCAAGGTTTTAATGGTGCTGATGTTAATCTTTTTAATCGGTAATACTTTAACCGCTGTTGCATCGAACCTATTTTGGCTATTTGTTTCGCGGATTGTAACAGCTGCGGTCGCGGGGACAATCATTTCATTGATTCTTGTCTTTGTAAGTATGATTGCACCAATTGAAAAGCGAGCAATGCTGGTTGCTTCAACGTTTGCAGGCTTTAGTATTGCTACGATTGTGGGGGTCCCAGTTGGCACGGCAATTAGTAATGCCTTTTCTTGGCGGGATAGTTTTGCCTTAATCTCAGTTTTAACCGTAATTATTTGTGGCTTTTTATACTGGCTAGTACCACGAAACAGTCGTCAAGAAAATGCTTCGTTAGGTAACCAAGTTCAACTGTTTAGGGATCGGCGGATAGTTCTTGGGGTTATCGTAATGGTAACTTTGATGTCCGCCGAATATACCTTCTATACTTATGTTCGCCTACTTATTACCAATGTTCTTGGCTTTAGTACGACTAACTTAACATGGCTGTTAGGACTTATTGGGATTACCTTTATTCTTGGTAATATATGTGCCGGCGTAATCGCAAATCGTTTTGGAATCACTAAACTTACTATTATTAGTGGTACTGTCCTTGTTTGTTTATTACTGATGAATGCAATGTTCCATGTTGCATGGTTAGGAATCCTTTTATTATGTGTTATTTGTTTTGTTCTGGGGATGCCCGGTTCAATTCTGCAAGTAATGTTTCTTAACATTGCTGATCGAGAATATCCAGAAGCAATGAATCTCGCGTCTTCATTAAATCCAATTTGTACGAACGTGGGGGTGTCGATTGGTTCCTTGACAGCTTCGATCAGTATCAATTTTGTTCAAATTAACCAGATTGGGTATGTTGGGGCAATCTATGCATTGGTTGCCGTTTTTGGTTCGTTCTATCTTATTAAAACCAGCGCCAAATAGAAAGGGTCATACCTGCATTTAAAAAATTATTCTAATAGCAGTAAAATTATTTCTGTATTAATAGGTTTGATACTATTAGGGAGGATAATTCTATGAAGTTAAGCAAGAAACAACTAGCAGCTACTTTTATGACTGCTGTTTTGGCAGGGTCAGTAATGATTGGCTCTGTGGCAACTGTTGAGGCTGATAATGCCAGTGGATCACCAGAAGAGCAAGCTGATATTACTAATTGGATTGCTAATACCCCTGAACAAATTTCTAATAGCATGGCGATGTAACACATTAATACCAATAACCTTAATGGCACTCGTTATATTATTCAGTGGGGTGACACTTTATCAGGGATCTCAGCTGCAACCGGGATTCCTATGGCTAAACTTTGCTATGATAATAACATTCAAAATGCTAACTTAATTTTTGCCGGGGATGTTCTTATCTTAAACCGTGAAGGAAGCGTTCCTGCTGTCTATGATCCCAATGTAAATCCAAATGTTGTGGCCCAGACTAAAATTACAATCAATAACGGACCAACTACAGTAAATATTGCCGTTCAACCACAATCAGTTGTTAAAAATTACGATAATTCCGACAATTCTGATCATTCGACAACAATTTACAAGGCGGGCGCAGTGAATTCATTTAATAACAATGACAATGATAATGAACAAAGCGCTAGTCAATCTAGCTCAACTAAGTCCCCTAAGCATAAAAAACATCAATCTTCATCAATCGATGCTTCTGACATTGTAAGTGGCTTGAACGATGCTAATGATAATGACAAGTTATCCTTTGATGAAGGGGATGGCGGTAGTGATGCTGATGAACTTAATGTTGATTCGGCAGCGATCTTAAAAGATGCTAAGAAGAATGACTATGATGCGATCCTTAGTGAAATTGAAAGTGCCCTAGGTTCAAAAGCTAAGAAGGATACGACAGTTTACATTGAAAAAGATGGCAACGAGATCCATGTTTACGCTAGTGTCAATGATGACGCTGATAGCAGCAATAGTAGCAGCACTAAGGATGACGAAGATAGTGATAGTAGCAGTAGCAGCGAAAGTGAGAGCAGCGATGACAGCAGTCAAAGCAGCAGTGACGATGAAGATAGCCACAGTCAAGCTACTACTAGCGATCAAGACACCGACACTTCTGACGATGAGTAATAGGGGATAAGAAATGCAAAAAAGACAAAATTATTATTTCTGTTTTAGTAGCAGCAATGTTTGTCATTGGTGGCTTTTACCTCTATGCCAGTCGGACAGTGGCTAAACGCCTGCCTTCCTGGTCACGTTTATGAGTATACATCAGTGTCGGGCAATCAGAATGCCTATATGACCTTTGCCACAAGCGGAGATCAGGTTGTTGTTACTCCGGATAAAGATACAGCAATTAAAGCAAGTAATAGCGCTAGTGATTTTCAACAAGCCTACCAATATAATGCTAAGGATGGCAAGTGGAATTATAAGGCGCAAGGGAATCGCTTGACCCTTTCGAAACTCCAGAATGGGAAGGTTTCGATGTGGCAATATAATCACATGTTAGCATTAGGCAAAAAGATGCGGTCTGGTAACTTTACTTATCAGATTGCCAATGCTGGTCAAGGAATTGATCATAAAGCGACTAAGTTTGAACAAATTCGATGATATAAAGTTAAATAAAAAGGTCTCCCACGGCACTATGTCCCGTCAAGTATACAGATCAAATAGATAAAAATTTTAGGAGGCTTGATTGCGGAATTGTTCCGCGGTCAAGCCGTTTTTGCTTGTGTAAGCGCGTTTGGTATTAAAGTATTCAATGGCTCCTTTGACGAGCTGTTCTAGCTCTGCTAGCGTCTTAGGACGATTATGTTTGTTAATCCAGATTAGCTTGAAGTCATTCCACCAACGCTCTATGGGGGAGTTTTCCCAAGGATGACCGGGGTGTGACATACTATGAATACAATTTTTAGAGGCTAAGTAGTCGTTGAACATACTTGAGCAGTAAGCTGATCCGCGGTCAGTATGGACCATTGGTTGCGCATCAGGTTCAACCGTAAAAGCACGATTAAAGGTTTCAATTACTGCTGATGAAGTTTCTGTGTCTGAAATATTGTAGCTTAAAGCGTAACGACCATATAAATCTAAAATAACGTGTACTCGTACTTTATGAAGTGTGTGTTCGCCGTAGGCAACTTCCGTTGTGTCGGTAACCCACACTTCATTTTTAGTTTCACGGTTGAATTGTCCCTGCAATAAGTTGTCATTGATGTATTCTTCATGGCGTTGAATTCGATTGCGCTTCTTCTTCCTAATATTTGATCTAATTCCATGCTTACGCATGCAATTAGTTATTCGTTTTAATCCAGCGGTAAAGCTTAAACGGTTTTCAAAGCTTAACTGTGTAGTCATCGCTAAATATCCCAGCGTCCAATTATGTTCTTCTTCTAACTCTACAATCGCTTCAAGTAACTCTGCTTGCTCATTATGATATCGACTTGGCTTTCGATTGAGCCATTTGTAATAACCATCTCGCGAAGAATCAGCTATTTTACACAACTGGCTAATTGACCATCCATTTTCTTGATTTAGTTCTTTGATGGCTTGGTACCGGAGTCCTTTTCCACCTCCCGATTGCGTATTTCTGTTAATTTTTTTGCGAACGCAATCTCCATCTCTTGCTTTTCTAGCTGAGCCCTTAATAAGCGATTTTCTGCCTTGAGTCGGTCAACTTCCGTCCACTTCTCTTCTGGCTTAGCTTTGCCTCGGCGATCACGAAGTGATTCTGGGTCATTACCGCTTTTGCGATACTTTTGATACCAGCCATAAACTTGTTGGTAACTAATATGGTACTTTTCAACTGCCCAATTGTAGTTCACATCATGCTTAATCAACTCTTCAATGATAGTAAGTCGTTCTTCAAAGTCAGTCTTTCGTCCACTCATTTTTGAATCTCGCTTTCTTGGCGTATAGGCCTTTAAGTTAGATTCATTATACCGGATAATCCATTGTTCTAGTTGCCTTTGAGATCGTAAACCGTGTTTTATCGCAAATAAATCTAATGCCTCATCTGTTTGTTGATATTGTTCAACCAATGAGTTTTTAAATTCTTTAGAGTAGCTTTGATTATGATGACTTGTTTGAAGTCCTGGCATTCCCTGATACTTGTATAGAAGACTCCACCGCCTGATAGTTTTTTGGCTAATCTTGTACTTAGTTATTACCTTATGGATTCCATTTCGTAAAACTTCATTGAGGATTAAGAGTTTTTCCTCTGCTGAGTATTTAGATTTTCTTCCCATAGAAAAAGCCCTCCGAGTATAAGATGAATTTTCTATTTCATCTGTATACTCAGAGGGCATTATAGCCCACTTCGGAGACCTTTTTATTTAAGATATTGTTTACGATGAAGCAGGTAGGCAATTAGCAATGACAAGATAGAAGCGATCCCAAGCGTTATCCAGAATCCATACAAATCATCTTTCCAAGGAAGGCCACCAACATTCATTCCCATGAAGCCGGTAACTAATGCCGCTACTGCAATTACTAGCCCAGCTGAGTCAAGAAATTTCATTAAGTTATTAAGATTACTATCCATCATTGCAGTAAAAAGACTACTGATAGAGTCTAATAAATCGCGAAAAATATGAATAGCTTTTGTTAACCGCTGTTGTTCAACTGTTAAATTTTGACAGATGTCTTGTGGGACATTCTGACAAAAATCTGACTTAACTAAAGCTTCAATTGTTGACGTTTGATCAACCATTGTATGCTCAAGAAAGACTAGTTTTCTGGTAAGAGTTGTCAATTCTCTTAATCGTGTATTACTAAAGCCACGTCTTGCAGCACTATCTAAGTCATCAATTTGTTTTTTATAGCTTACAAGAACATCCATAATTTTATATTGGCATTGCGAAATATAGTTAAAAAGAATTTCACTTAAATTAGAGTAGTTGCTATTAGTAATATTTTTACAGCTATCTTCACTATCAGTGCAAATAATAAGGTGATCAGAATCAAAAATAATGAGTGATGGTGCAAGTTGTTTTTCAATATGTTTGAAAGAAGAATATAATCATAAATTACAAGGAAAAAGGGGTTATCTAACACATCACTAGTAGTTCGGTGAAAGCGTGATACTTCTTCAGGTGAAGAGCGATAGCGAAAAGAAAATTTGTTTAAGTTAAATGTTTGACAAAGTTGTTGAATTTCTTCGTCAGTAGGCCGAGTTAGAATAATTAAATCAGCTTGCTTAAGGGCGATGGTTGTTTTTTGCGGCCCACTAGTAGAGATTGAATATTTATTAAGCATAAAAAGTACCTCATCAAGTTAGTGCGATATTACCTTAATTATATTAAGCGAAAAATATATGGATAAATATATGGATAAAAAGTAAAGAGTGCCTTAAGATGAAAACGCTATGATAAATGATTTAAACTTATCTAAAGCCCCACCAGTTCAATAATTAATCATGATAAAATAACCATACATTAATATATTAAGATTTTGTTGTTTAGGAATGAGAGATGATTAAGGAGAAAGTATAATGGCAATTTACTTACGACGGGCAAACCAGGATGATCTTCAAAGGGTTATGGAAATTATTGAGCAAGCCCGAGCGCAATTAAAAGAAAAGGGTAATCCACAATGGCAAGATGGTCATCCTTTCCCAAAAACGATGAAAAGTGATATTAAAGCTGGTTATAATTGGGTGTTAATTGATAACCAAAAAATTGTTGGGACGGCTACTTTACAACTAACTCCGGAACAAACGTATGAAGAGATTAAAGATGGATCATGGTTAAAGCCGAATGAGCCATATGCGATCATTCATCGACTAGCAGTTCTTTCTTCTAAAAATGGTCAAGGTTTTGGAAAATACATCTTTTCTAACTTACTTACGGTTGGTTATTTGCAGGGAGTAAGGAATTTCCGCTATGATACGTATTATAAAAATATTCCCGTCCAAAAAATAGGCCAGGAGATTGGCTTTATAAAACGCGGAACGATTTATATTGATGACAAAATTGACAATAAACATATGGGGTTTGAACTGAATTTAAAATCGCCGTTTGTAAAATTAAGTTAGAAAATAAGTTAGAAAAATAGAAAAGCCATTTGTGGTAGACTTTTGAATACCCCTAAACAAAAGAAAGGAAACCACAAATGACTTACACCCATCTTACCACAAACGAGCTGACAATCATCGCCCATTCTTTCGTGCAAAAGCTTAAAGCGTACCGAGTGGCCCAAATGATCAACCGTTGCGCCGA
This sequence comes from Limosilactobacillus reuteri, assembly GCF_003072625.1. Taxonomy (NCBI): domain Bacteria; kingdom Bacillati; phylum Bacillota; class Bacilli; order Lactobacillales; family Lactobacillaceae; genus Limosilactobacillus; species Limosilactobacillus reuteri. The sequence goes on along the minus strand of NZ_CP027805.1, from coordinate 1,718,704 downwards.
AACCGTTTATCGCGTTTATCGTTACCTGGAAACCGGTGCCTCAATTGCTGATTATCAAGATCACTATATGCGCAATAAGCAACGTTGTGGCCGAAAACGTACTCAGTTGTCACTGGCTGAACTCACTTATATCAACGACAAAATTGCCCAGGGGTGGACGCCTGATACCATTATTGGGCGCGCTGAGCGCCCAATTAGTTGTAACCGGCGAACTCTTTACCGGATGTTTGAACGTGGCCAGTTCGGCTTCGATGTCCGTTCCTTGCCGATGCGAGGTAAGCGGCACCCGAATGGCTATGTCGAGCGCCGCGGGAAGGCTGGCCAATTGGGGCGAAGTATTCACGAGCGTGCCAAGGACTTTCCGCACTATGCCACTGAATTTGGGCACCTTGAAGCTGATACCGTCCAAGGCAAAAAGCACCAAGGGGCGGTAATGACCCTGACCGAACGCCAATCGAAGGTCGAAATTGTACTCAATGTGCACGAAAAGACGGCTGATGCGATTAACCAACACTTAAGTCAGTGGCTTCGGAAATTCCCGCGGTACTTCTTCAAATCGATTACCTTTGACAACGGAAAAGAATTCGCCGGCTGGCGCGAGATTGCCAATCAATTTGACCTTCACACTTACTTTGCCGAGGTTGGTGCTCCCAATCAACGAGGGCTGAACGAAAACAACAACGGTCTTTTACGCCGGGATGGCTTAACGAAACAGCTAGATTTCCGCAATCTTCCTGATGAATTGGTAACCCAACTGATGAGTAAGCGAAATAACCTGCCCCGTAAATCACTAGGCTATCGAACTCCATATGAAGTATTCATGTCTTACGTCACTGATGAGCAACTATTTTCTTTCTAACTTAAATTGACATTTCGGGAATAAAAAGTCCACCTGCCCTAAACGGTTATTAGGACAAATGAACTTAATATTCTTTTCCTGTAATTATTTAGCTTAACTATTTTGCTTTAACTAATTTCATAACGCGACAGGTGCCCCATGTCATTGCGATGATGACAATGATGGTAGTAACGGTACTGCCGAGCGGAAATGAATAATTTAGCAGAATTCGGTAAATGATAAAACCAATCAACCAGAGAATTAGGTTAGTCCATTGGCAATTTTGTTGACGATAATCTACTTTCAAAATGAAGTAATCTGTAATTTGAATCGCAATCATTGGTGCAAAAACTGAGCCAATAAGGTAAAGAAAATTACTGAAGTTATCCATGGGGAAAATTAATGCACTAATTGTTCCTAGAATAGTTGCACCAATTGCGGCCATTGTTCCCGACCATTTATTGAAAATCGTTTTTGAAGAAACACCAGCAGAATAAGCGTCCATAAATGTCGTTGTGATTGTGGAAAAAATAATGATAAATAAACCGGCAATTCCCAAGCCGGCCCGTAAAATAATCGTGGCGATGTTAATGTCATGAGTAAGGATAGCAGCTCCTAAACCGATGAAGGCCATCCAACAACTAGTCAGGCCATAGACAACTGCACTAATCCCGCTAGTTGGCACGGGTTGTTGAGCAACACTGGTGTAATCACTAATAAGTGGCAACCACGATAATGGCATGGCAATAACTAGCTCCATCCCCTGAGCCCATGACAATGTACCAGTTGGTGAACTGGTAGAATGATGGGTAAAAATGGCGGCGCATAGGAGACCGCTTAGAATTAATAATGTTGAGATGGTCGCAAGGTTAAGGTAATAAAGGTGCCGAACCCCGACGAGCAGCCAGCCAATAATCAGGGCGCCGATTAAAATGACCTATAATGCCTGATTAAGGTGCCAGACCCCATTGGCTGCTAATGCACCATCATAAATCATGATGCCGGTCCAACCGATCAATTGGAGAACATTCAATAGGGCAAAAAACTTACTGCCATTTTGGCCAAAACTAATTTTTGCGGCGTTCATTGAACTAAGACGTTGCTGACCGCCAATAATTCCAGCTAAAAAGAGCAGAAAACAGCCGATAATGTGGCCAAGGATAATTACGGCGATCCCTTTTGTAAAACCAAGGGGAGCTAAGTAAGTCCCAGTTAGGATTTCGGCAATTGAAATCCCGGCGCCACACCAAATCATGCTGTTTTCGATAATTGTTGTCTGTCGTTGCATAATTCCACCATCCTTAAGTTTGATTTGATTAAGATAGTGCAAAGTAAAAAGCGACCAGTAATCACTTTGATCCTGGTCGTCCTTTATTAATCCTTCCTACGTTGGCATTATCCAAATCAGGTTCATTGGGTCGAGACGCATAGTCCCCTCTCAGCCTGTCTGCAAGCTCCCCGTTTATGCAATTCAATGTTAATCTTAGCAAATCTCAGTTGAATGTCAATTAATGATCTTAATTTACTGATTAAGCCAGACACTGCTCCTGTGATGTGATATAGTAAGGGTGTAATTTTTTAAGTAAAGCGAGGGAAGATCATGGCTAAATACACTGTTGAATTAAGTGAAGAAGATATCCAAATGATCAAGGATTGTCATTCAAAGAATCCTTCTATCATGAAGGCAATGAACGACGCTAAAAAAGTTGAAGATTAATAGGTAGACTGGAAAGAAGAGGGAAGCATTCTTTCTGGTCTTTATTTACGTTTGGGGAGGATAAAATTGAAAAAATTAATGGAAGTTCTTGCGATTGCTAGTTTGGGCGTTGCCTTAACTGGTTGTGGCAACCAAAGCACGCAAAGCAGTAGCAATACCGCAAAGACTAATTCAGAAGCTAGCAGTAGTCAAAGTACTGCCACTACTAATAATACAAGCAGTAGTGAATCGCACCACGATAGTTCATTGTGGAATAATCAAAAGAATGAGCAGTTGGCATCGTTTATGCAAAAATGGGGACCAACAATGCACCAATCCTATGAACAATATGATGGTCAAAATGAATTGAAGGTTTCAACAGGAATAACATACCCCGATGGTTTAAGCAAAGAATTAGTAGAAGGTCAGTCTGGCTTGATTGGCTGGGCACCATCAGGCAAGGGTGATTATGAATATAATGTTGTAGCGATCTATAATCATGACGGGACAGAACCGCCATTGCCAAATCGAATTACATACTTCTTTGCCTTCCATAATGGTAAACCGGTTGTGTTAGTTGACCAATCAAATAACGGTGATCCAGATTGTCATCCGACGACTAATATGGATCTTGAAAGCAATTTTGAACGGATCGCAACAGAATCTACTAAATAATCTTGGAAATAGATCCTTTAGTTTGTTATACTAAAATTAGTTTCGCGTATAATGGTCCAGCAAACTCAATTTGAGTGGCTGGACTTTTTTGGCTCTACGTCAAGTAGTGTTGATACGCAAATATGAATCATCGCCAATTAAATTGGTCTAGTTAGAACTGTCATTCGTGACGGTTCTTTTTAGTTAGTTTGAATTTGGTGGCCAATAATTAAATAAATCCGAGTTTTAAATGCCGTAAAGTAACGATAACCACAGGCAACTCGTTTGATAGTCTTAATTCGATTATTAATCCCTTCGGTTCGACCATTTGAGAACTTAGTCTCAAAGCCACACTTAATCCCCTCTTTATAACGCGCTAAAACCTGGCAACGGTTGATCATTTGGGCCACTCGGTACGCTTTAAGCTTTTGCACGAAAGAATGGGCGATGATTGTCAGCTCGTTTGTGGTAAGAGGGGTGTAAGTCATTTGTGGTTTCCTTTCTTTTGTTTAGGGGTATTCAAAAGTCTACCACAAATGGCTTTTCTATTTTTCTAACTTAATTTTACAAACGGCGAAACAAAAAAAGACAACCGTTCTATGTTATCCCCATAACTACCTCGGTTGTCTTAGAAAGGATATATTCCTCATGACTAATGATATCAACTTTTGGACCGGAATCAAGGACCCTTACTTAATTACCTACACTGTTATTCTCGGCGTAACTTCCAATATCACTGGTTATCCAATCAAGAAGTCGTCGAACGGCTACTCGATTTCTCTCCAGATCTAAGGGCTGCCTACGAATACTATCAAGACTTAATAGCCACGATTAGTAACCGCAGTCAGGCCTTGTTAGATCAGTTAATCAAGCGGAATAATTTACCAAGTGCGATGCGACGAGTTAAGCGAACCCTTGCCAAGCACCGCCAGGAGATCATTGCCAGCTTTTACATCCTACTAACCAACGGGCCGATCGAAGGCGCTAATAATAAAATCAAGATAATCAAACGAACCGCATATGGCTATCGCAACTTCTTCCATTTTCGGATTAGGCTTCTTATTTCGTTGAAGACTTCTAATCTCATGATTCGTGAATTATCAAAAAAGAGAACTAGACCAAAAGCCAAAGTAGCTTAGTCTAGTTCTCCAAATTCTCTTCATCCTTACCGATTGACAAAGAGCCAGGGTTCATGGTATGGTGTAATTACCAGAATTAAAGGAGGTCATCATGATGGCTGATAAGGTAATGACGAGGGATGAACTAGCAAAGTACAATGGCCAAGCTGGTCAACCTGCCTACGTAGCAGTTGAAGGTGTAATCTATGACGTCTCTGCTAAACCGGCCTGGCAGGGTGGCCGCCACCATGGAAACTTGGCCGGCCAGGACTTGACAGACGTTTTGCTTGAAAAGTCACCCCATGGTAAACGGGTATTAAAGGATCTGCCAGTCGTCGGTAGACTTGCTGAATAGAACACCAAAACAGCTGCGGAGGGAAAATCCACAGCTGTTTTTTAGGCTCTTCGTCAAGAAGTACTGATGAGAAAATAAAATAATTTTACTAAGCAGCTTGTGCCTGGACTTTGGCATGAGCTGTTTGTTTATTTCGCCAAGTTATTGCGATATAGGTATTTGGTAATGCAAGAAGAATTCTAATCCGGAAATTAAAGAAATTACGAAAGCCATAAGCAGTTCGTTTAATAACTTTAATTTTATTATTAGTTCCTTCAACAGGACCGTTTGTATAGGTGTCATATTTGAAACTATTATAGATTTCTTGTTTATGACTACGAAGGGTACGCTGAACTTTCTGTAGTGCTTGTGGAAGCTGTGTCCATTTAATTACGAGTAAGTTTTTTAATTCTTTCTTACTACGATGAGCAATCGCTATAATTAAGTCTTGATAGTATTCATAAGCTTTTTTTAATTCATTATCAAAACTTAGGAGACGGTGAATAACTTCAACATCGGTTAATTGAGCGTAACTAAAGTTACGTCTTAGCCAATAATTATTATATTTAAGCTCATTAGCAGGTGTTAAGAGTAATTTCCAAAAATGCTTAAGTGCACGCCACTCATGAGTGGCAGCACCAGCGCGATTCATTACTTGAATCCTGATTTTATTTAATGCACGATACGCTTGAGCAACGATGTGAAAATGATCAGCGATAATTATAGCGTGAGGGAAGAGTTCATGAATTAAGTGACGATATGGAGTGTATAAGTCAACTGTTACTGTTTGAACTGCTAGGCGTGCTGAACGGTCATATCGAAGAAAGTAGTTCCGCAAATAACTATTTTTTCGTGACAGGATAATGTCAAGTGTCCGTTTATTTTCAATGTTCATTAGAATCATACTCATTCCACTGGGCGCAAAGCGACCAGATTTAAAATCATCAAAAGCAATATGGCGAGGCAACCAATGATAGTTAGGCTTGAAAAATTGATCAAGGTTTGTAATGACTCGTCTAATTGTCCAGTCAGAGACATTTAGTTCTTTGGCTAAATCACTTTGTGATTCATTTTTCGTCAGAAGCATCATGGCTCGTTGTTTTATCGCTAAAGAAATATGATCATGATAATTAATATCTCTAACAGCCGCTAATTAGTAATTACTTCAGGACAAGAAGAGGAAGCTTTACAGATATATTTTTGCTTTTTAATCGACCAGATTGTTGGTTTAAAGTGAAGCTCTGGTCCCAAGCAATTAACTGTTTTATAGCCATTCTTACACATTAGCTGTCCACATCGTGGGCAATGCATATGATAAGTTTGGATGAGATGGACAATGATTTGATTAGGTTGATCTTCAATTGGATTATCAAAGTTCTTTTCATCTAGTTTGAGATAGGGATCTTTAACTCCTAAGATAGTTCTGATAGAATTGTTCATGAAAGATGGTCCTTTCTTAACGAAGACGGGGTCCAACCATCTTTCGCTTTTTTATTTTAAATTGGCAGATTGCAAGAAATAACTTGAACGAATTTAGTGACGTAGATTAAGCAAGAAGATCTCGATTGGTGTGTGCCAGTTAAGACATTTAATTGGTCGGGAATTCAGATACCAATTGATTTGAACCAGCTGGCGATCGCTCAGCTCTTCAATGGCTTGTCCCTTGGGAATAAACCGTCGCAAAACTCGGTTACGGTTCTCATTACTACCGCGTTCATGTGGTGAATAAGCATGGGCAAAATAAACCTGAGTACCTGTTAGCTGTTCAATTGCCTGATAGTTAGCGAACTCTTTCCCATGATCCACGGTAAGCGTCTTGAGCTTGTCTTGAAGTTGACTAGCTAGTTCAAGTACGGCTTGAGTCATGGACTGACTGTCGCGACCATGGAGCCGTTTAACAATTGTCAGGCGACTCTTACGCTCCACAAAAGTCGCCACAGCTTGACCTTTACGTTTGCCAGAAAGTACGGTATCAGCTTCAAAGTGGCCGAATTCTTGGCGAGTTTCGACTTTATGAGGACGCTCCTCAATGGAGCGGCCGTGACTGAACGTACCACGCTTTTCTTTAGCACGATGACGACGAATTCCATGATCAGGCAAATCGGGTAACTGTACATCAAGCCATCCTTGATCAATCCAGTTATAGACCGTCTTGTAGGCAATCCCAACTACATGGGCAACTTGTTCAGGGGACCACTTCTGGACTTGAATCTTTTCCTCAATCAAGTGCTTAAGGCTTTTAGTGAGTGAAGACTTCCGCCCCCGTTGACTAACCTTGCGTTCAAAGTCAGTTTGCGCTAGTTCAGCTTGATACTCACCGTTGAGCCGGTGAAGTTCGTTAAAGACTGTGGTTTTACTAAAGCCTAAGTAATTAGCGATGTATCGTAAGGAACGTCCTTCATTATGAAGCGTTTCAATGACAATGCGGTTCTGGAATGATAAAATAGTGGTGCCCATTAAGGTCCTTCTTTCTAATGGAATGTTGTGGTAACACCATTAAAGACCTTGATGGGTTTTTCTGTCCACTTAAATGTTCAACTCAAATTTTACAATCTGCCAATTTTAAACAAATAAAGCACTGATGTTAAATCCATTAGTACTTAAAATTGTAGAGCCGTTTTTTATATAATGAAATGCTAAACGATTGATAAAACGAAAAAAAATCATGACGCCTGCAGAGGTACTGTGCCCTGTCAAGTTTACACATTAAATCTGAAACTTGAAAGCTGATAACCATGTCAAACAGGCGAGGTTATCAGCTTTTTCTAACTTAATTTTACAAACGGCGAATAATAAAAAAAGGAGGTCGTTTCAATGAAAAAAGCTATTTTTGAAAAGGCGGGTCAAATGAAGATTGTTGATGTTGACCGTCCAACAATTGAAAAGCCTGATGACGTAATTATTAAGGTAGTGCGGACCTGTGGTTCTGACCTATGGAACTTCCGAGGAATTAATCCGGTTGAAAAAGATTCTGAAAACTCTGGTCATGAAGCAATTGGAATTGTTGAAGAAGTTGGTGAAGATATCACTACTGTCAAGCCTGGGGACTTTGTGATTGCTCCATTTACTCATGGATGTGGGCACTGTGCTGCTTGTCGCGCGGGCTTCGATGGTTCTTGCCAAAGCCACAACGATAACTTTAGCTCTGGTGTGCAAGCTCAATACGTTCGGTTCCAACACGGTCAATGGGCGCTTGTTAAAGTTCCGGGCAAGCCAAGTAACTACAATGAAGGAATGCTTAAGTCCCTCTTAACCCTTGCTGATGTTATGGCTACTGGTTACCACGCTGCACGAGTTGCTAACGTTAGTGATGGTGATACAGTTGTTGTAATGGGTGACGGTGCTGTTGGCCTTTGTGCGATTATTGCTGCTAAGATGCGGGGCGCTAAGAAGATCATTTCTACTAGTCGCCATGCTGACCGTCAAGCCCTTGCTAAGGAATTTGGTGCTACTGACAATGTTGCTGAACGTGGTGACGAAGCGGTTCAAAAGATCATGGAACTCACTAACGGTGCCGGTGCTGATGCTGTCCTTGAATGCGTTGGTACTGAACAATCAACTGATACTGCCATGAAAGTTGGCCGTCCAGGTACCATCGTTGGTCGGGTTGGCTTACCTCATACCCCAAAGATGGACATGACGGTGCCATTCTACAACAACACTATTGTCGGCGGTGGTCCAGCATCAGTAACCACTTACGACAAGGACGTATTGTTGAAGGCTGTTCTTGATGGTGACATTAACCCTGGTAAGGTCTTTACTAAGAGTTTCGACCTTGACCAAATTCAAGAAGCTTATGAAGCAATGGATAAGCGTGAAGCAATCAAGTCTTACACTATTATGGATGGCTTTGAACGCGATTAATATTTAAAACTGATTGAAACAATAGGGGCTGGGTGAAAATTTTTGTTTTCTCTCAGCCTCAACTACTTTTATGAACAATAGAAAGATAACGTGGAAAATAACCACAAGGCTCGAGTCTAAGTACGAACGATAATCAGCTCGTGCCGTGCTAATCATCGTCCTAGCTTAGCCAACCGCCTTGTCGAGGAGGTTATTTCCCACTCTCTTTTGCATACTTACAAAAATTAAGGACAAGATAAACTCATAAAATCAATAAGCGTGCTAAAATACTGTGATAGAGAATAAGCGTAAACGGGATGATAGAAATGCGTCGGTATGTATTTTTAGCACTGGCGATTGTCTTAAACTCAATTGGTCATTCAATGACGATTGTAACAAACTTAGGGAGTATGCCCTGGCCAGCTTCTATCGTCAATATTATGCATATGATGGGCTGGAATATGACAGAGACAATTTTTACAGAGGGGCTATTTGTCATTGGCCTTAATATTCTTTTGGTTGGCGAATTTGTTCCTAAAGAATTTGGCTGGGAGTTAACATTTTTAGTTCCGTACAGTATTTTCATGCAACTATTTGCGAACTTATGGCGATTTTGGGGAATTGATACGATGAACATTTTTCTGCGCTTTGGTTTTGACCTGCTTGGCTTAGTGATTGCCTTTGCCGGGTATGCCCTTTATCAACAGTGTGATTGTTGTTTTCAACCGCATGATAAGTTGACAGTGGTCCCCTGTCAATAAAATAGACAATTTAAATAGAGACTTTTTTGTCCTATGCCACGACTAAATTTTGAATTTGAGTTTGATACTCATCTTCAAGTTGCTTTGGTGATTTGAATCCACAGTGACTGTGAATTCTAACTGTGTTGTAAAACGTTTCAATGTACTGAAAAACTAGTCGTTTAGCTTCGGAGTATGAATGGATTTTAAACCGATTTATCCATTCACGCTTAATCAAGGCATGAAACGACTCAATGCAGGCATTATCCCAAGGATAAGCTTTCTTTGAATAGCTTAATGTCATGTTAGCTGTAACTTGATTGTAAGCTTCAGACGTAAACTGGCTACCACGATCACTGTGCATGATTAATGGCTTGCTAATATTGCGACTGTGCTTAGTCTTTTCAATAAGTGGGATGACATTCGATACCTCCAAGGTTTCAGATAAGTCCCAACCAATGATCCGTCGGGAGTACAAGTCCATAATACTGGTTAAATAAACGAATCCGTCATGAACTGGAATATAAGTGGTGTCAATGCACCAAACGGCGTTTGGTCGCAATGGATTGAACTGCTCGTCTAAAATATTTATTAGCTGTTTATCAAACTTAGAATTGCGAGTGGTAGTCGTCCAAGGGGTTAGGTAAACGGCGTGAATGCCAAGTTCACGCATATACTTACCAACAGTTCGTTCAGCGATCTTATATCCTTTTGAGCGAAGTTCTTGGGTGATTTTGCCGGCACCGTAAATACAAAGGCTTTTGAGCCAAATAGCTTTAATTTCACCTTGAATAAACTTCTTCCGAAGCTTTCGCGGTGATTGGTGATTATGACGCTTTTCTCGTTGATAGTAACCACTTCTTGAGATTCCAACATAATCACACATACCATTGATGGAAGGGTGGGATTCCAAAGCGTGCTGAACGTCCATTTCTTGGTATACCTTTTCGGTAGTTACTTGCTCAGAATCCCGATTGATTTTTTTAATACTTCGATCGCTCCTTCAGCGTCACGAAGTTGACGCTTTAGTCGTGCAATCTCCTTGTCCTTATCGCTAGCAAAATTACCAGAGCCACGGCCAAACTCCCCAGTCTCAGTAAACAGCTTAATCCATTTATGTAATGTACTAGCCCCAATACCTAGATTCTTACTTATTTCATTCATGGTCATGTGATCCTTGTTATCTAAGTAATACTGAACGGCCTGTTCCTTAAATTCCTTGTCATAACTGTGCTTCGTCATTATTTGATCCTCCAATTTACTTCCTTAATTATACTAAATCAGAGTCTCTATTTAACTTGTATACTTTTTATTCTAGGCCCACAGTCTATTTAAAGCGCCGAGCCAGTCTTAAATTCACGAAGTACTTTAATATTATTTTGCCCATTATCATTATCTTGTTATGTTCTCTTAAAAATCATGCAATCTTTGCTTTTAATATTGGAACGGTGATCGGCTTTTTCTCCCAGAACTGGATTGTCAGTTTCTGGCAAGAACGCCTCGAACCGTGTTGTCATTTCTAACTTTATGGAATGGGGATGATTAAATGCGTCGATTTTTAGTAGCACTCTTAGTCGCGGGGATGGTTGGAATTAGCGATTATCATGTCCATGCTGATGCAGATGCGCCTTCCCAACCTTTCCAATCATCATTTTTTAGTCAGGATTCTTCTGATAGTAATGATTTTCAGTTTTCTAATGGCGGCCAACGACCAAATGCAGAACGGCTAAGAATCCCAGAAAATACACCGACACCGCTTGAAGGATTTAGGTGGAAGAAAAAGAATATTACTATTTACATGGAAACTGCTGATCCAAAATTAAAGTGGGCTTTTCGTGATGCGGTCAAAAAATGGAATAAGACGAAAGCAGTTCATATCCGCTGGACTAAGAACGAAGATAAGGCCAATATTATTGCAGCTGATGGTGATCTAGCACGAAATAATACGGGAAACAGTGGTGTTGGCTATACAACATCTGAACTTGGCTCAACCCGGACGGAATATGATCCGACTACGAATACCTTGCATAAGGCAACCTCAACTTTGGCCCCTAATCAGTTAGACTATACTAATAAAGAGTTTCGAAGTGAGGTCGCACAACATGAACTGGGACATGCCCTTGGGTTAGCCCACGCTCCAGAGTATGAGCATAGTGTGATGATCCCACGAAACATCAAAAACGGAATAACTAAAAATGATGCTAAAACGTTAAGAACGTTATATCGGGAATAATTTTGAAATAGGTGTTGACAATTAGTAAGGATAAGGATATTATAATTACAATTAAATTAGAAATTGCTTAGAAAAGATGAGTAATTATTTAATGCCATTACAGAGAGCTAGGAAAGATGAGAACCAGTATGGTAACGAATAATGAAGATGGTCTTGGAGCAGACTGATGCTGTGAGCATACGTGTTAGCAGCAAGCGATTAGCACCCGTTACCGTGCTGGAGTATTTTTATGTACTTCTTGCGGGTCTTATTGTGAGATAAGGCTAAATTAGGGTGGTATCACGTTAATGAATATTAAACGTCCCTAGGAATTGGTTGGATTGCCGTTCCTAGGGATTTTTTAGTTCCAAGATTCATTCTCATCAGGCAGAAAAGGAGAGATTTATTATGGCTAAAGTTGAAAGTTTTACATTAGATCACACAAAGGTTAAGGCACCTTACGTTCGTTTAATTACCGTTGAAGAAGGGGCAAAGGGAGATAAGATTAGCAACTATGATTTACGGTTAGTCCAACCAAATGAAAATGCAATTCCAACTGCTGGTTTACATACGATTGAACACTTACTTGCTGGCTTGCTTCGTGACCGTTTGGATGGCGTGATTGATTGTTCCCCATTTGGCTGCCGGACTGGTTTCCACTTAATTACATGGGGTGAACACTCAACTACTGAAGTTGCCAAGGCCTTGAAGTCCTCACTTGAAGAAATTGCCTACAAGACTAAGTGGGAAGATGTTCAGGGAACAACGATTGAATCTTGCGGTAACTACCGTGATCATTCATTATTCTCTGCTAAGGAATGGTCAAAGAAGATTCTTGATGAAGGGATTTCAGATAAGCCATTTGAACGCCACGTGGTTGACTAATAATAATTTTGGTAAACGCTGACTAAGGATTTCTCGAGAATAACGACATGTCGGATCCCGTTGGCTATTGCGACTAGTTATGACGAATAGCGAAAACAAAAGTAAAGGGGTAGTTATGATGAGAAAGAAAAAGCATACCGGCTGGTGGATTGTTGGTATTGTAGTAGTGATTTTAGTTGCAGCTGGACTTAGTGTGGGCGCTAATGGTGGGTTTACCCGCAACGATGAGATTACTGTTGGAACGATTGGCCCAGATGTCCAGGTTTGGCAACACATTGCAAATAGTAAACAGGCCAAAAGTGAAGGTTTGAAGATTAAGGTCAAGAGCTTTACTGATCCCGTAGCTTTAAACCGGGCGACTGCTAGTGGTGAAATTGACGTAAATGCTTTCCAATCATGGTCATATATGCAAGCTTATAATAAGGAAAATAAGAAAGCACAATTAGCGGCGATTGGAACTACCTATTTAGAACCAATGGGCTTATATTCAGATAAGTATAAGAGTGTTAAAGACATTCCGGATGGTGCCACAGTTGCGATCGCTAATAACCCAGCAAACACGGCGCGTGGTCTCTTGCTCTTACAAAGTGCAGGCTTGATAAAATTGAAGCCGGGCTTTGGGGCAACAAGTGGAACCAATGAGATTGCGGCTAATCCAAAGAACCTTCAATTTAAAGAAATTGATGATACCACCGGACCACGAGTATTAAAGTCAACTGATTTAGTATTAATCGGTAATACGATTGCTTTAACTGGTCATTTAAATGTGTTGAAAGATTCTATTTATCACGAAAAAGTTGATCAAAGCACGAAGGATAACATTAATGTTTTAGCAACTGCTAAGAAGAACCGTGATAATAAAGAATATAAGAAGTTAGTCAAGCTTTACCATAATAAGCAAATTCAACAATGGATTGCTAAAAAGTATCAAGGAACAAAGGTGAATGTTGATAAGCCATTAAATTATCTAGAAAATTAATAATAAAATTATAATTAGCCAAAAGACAACATTGTGGTAATTTTAAGCTCTTTTTATTCGCAATTATCGAATAAAAAGGGCTTTTTGTGCGTTTATATTGATGAATTGAAGATTATTATGAAAATTAATAATTTTATCTAATCTTAAGATAAAGACTTCTATTAAACAAATTAATAAGAAACGAGTATAATTAAAGTGATAGAAGATTAGGTTTAACTACAAGGCATGATTTAAGTAAGGGAGCTAAAATTATGAAATGGGTAAGAAAACTTGCACAAAGCGTAGTAACGATTGTTTTACAAGCACTGGTTGCCCGACTCGTGTATCACTTATTTGCAAAGAAGCAACCGAAAGAAACAACGAAAAGCAATGACTAATGTATTGTGGTAGCGGATGGTATTAAGCGTAAAGCGACCATTCGTTTTTTTATTAATTTTGCTCTTAACAATGCCAAGGATAAATTTTGTTGACCTTTAAATTAATAGGATGATAAAAAAATTAATTTAAAAGAACTTGTATTGGATTATAATTATAGATGGATAAATGATTAAGAGACGGGGGAGATCTTATGGGTAAAAATAAATCCTTTACAGAGTATGACTCCAAAAAATAAGAATTAGAAACTATATAAGGCGAAGAAACAGTGGATTACTGCCTGTGCTACTTTTATGTTGGCTTTTGGGCCAACTGCGGTAGTAAATGCTAGTGTCCAAGCAGATACGACTACCCCAGCAACAACGCAAGCAGGTGGTATTGTAGCTGAATCGACGCAACCGCAAAATTCAGGGGATGAGACTACCCTAAATACTGCTGAAACGAAGAGAAATGTTGTAGCTAATACTACTGACACTTCTAAAACCAGTGAACAAAAGACTACAATTGCTCAGGATACTGAAAATTCAAGTGCCGCTTCTTCTGCAAATAAAACTAATAGTGAAGAAGAAAATAAAAATGCTTTTCTTACTCTCAATGTAAACACTGCTGATAATGCTACAACAACACAAGCACTTTAAGAAAATAAGACTGCCACAACAACTGCCACAACTAACGGCGGATATGATTCTGCTACTTGGGGGACATTAGATACTTCTAAGTGGACAGGGCAGACGACCACTTTTGATGGAAACAATTATTACCAATTAACTGGCTACACTGGCGATCAAACTCACATTATTGTGCCTAATGAGGCTGACTTTGCGGCCGCTAATAAATCAACTGATGGTCTTCAAGTGTCGATTTCTAATGATTTAATTAAAAGCTGGCAAAATGCTGCTACTATTGCTTTTAGTAAGACTGATGGCAAGAAGATTAAGCTTGCAAGTAATAACTTAAATAATACATTCCAAAATGACACGAATTTGACTAGTTTAGATGCTAATAGTTTAGACACCAGTAGCGTTACTTCGATGCAAAGTACTTTTGAAGGTACGACTAAACTTTCCTCTTTGAATGGAATCAGTGATTGGGATGTTTCCAATATAACTAATATGTCCCTTTTATTCCAAAATGCGACGGGCGTGACTAGCTTAACTGGCTTGGAAAACTGGGATGTTCAAAAAGTTACCGATATGACTCGGATTTTCAACAATGTTAACAAAGTTACAGATCTTTCTCCTTTGAGCAATTGGAAGACTGACAGTTTACAAAAACTTAACACTGCATTTGCTAATAATAGTTTTACGAACTTACAAGGTCTAGGAAATTGGAATGTAAGCCATGTAACTGACATGGGTGTCATTTTTATGAGTGATGCTAATCTGACTGACATTAGTGCCTTAGCTAATTGGGATATTAGCAATGTAACTGATTTGAATCGGACATTTAATGTTAACCACGGATTAACAAGTCTGCATGGTTTGGAAAACTGGAATACCAGTAAGGTAACTAATCTTAATGCAACTTTTGCCAATGAAGGATCATTGGTTGATGCAACTGTGATTGCTAACTGGAACACGAGCAATGTTACCAATATGACAAACTTGTTTGCTGGTTCATCGGCTCAGTATGTTGATTTTTCTAACTGGGACTTTAGTAAGGTAACCAGTGCATCGAATGTCATAAATAATACTCAGTCAGTCGTTTATCTCGGTAATAACTCCACCCTTACTGCTGATAAGTTAAACACTTTGGGTATTGCCAATGGTGGCTTTACTCAACCAATTATTTTGACTAGCGGTGTTCTTTACACACTCTTATCTGGCAACAATAGTAATATGCACACTATCACTATTAATAATGCCAGTGGTAGCCAACTTACTACTATTTCTGTACCTGTTGTTTATGATGCAGCTAGCGCAAGTAACATGACGGATGCCATTAATAGTTACAAAGACATGATTGATCAAAAGCTTGAGGATTATGTCACTGAACATAACTATGTATTGAAGAGAGCTTCAACTGATCCTGTTGATGATGTAACAGGTCACAATAATCATCTAGTTAACTTTGCGAATGCTACATACCAAGTTGTTACTATCCCAGCAGACCAAAAGAAAAATCTTCAGATTCAAGATAAGACTAACTATAAAGGTAAGACTTTAACAGCTAAAGATTTGGTTACTAATGTTGCTGATTTTCCATCAGGTACTACATTTGAATTTGCTGATAATAGTGAACCAAATTGGGATCAAGTAGGAACATATAATGTTAAAGTTATTGCAACTTATCCAGTTTCTGTGAATGGCCAGCAATACACTGCCGTAACTGCTCCAGCTACTGCTAAGGTTATCGTTACCCAACAAATGCAGTTTACGATCACTTACTGGGATGATACGGAAAATAAGGAAATTACTCAATTTGATATAAAAAATGCTGGCAATGGTGGCTATAGTTGACTTACATTTCCAGATGGCGTAAATCCAGATAAGTATCACTCTGTTAGTGTCTCTGGGGTACCTGCAGGAGCAACAGTTGCTGGAGATTTCTGGAGATCATTTACAGATCCAAGTTGTAATTGGACAATACCAAATTATAAATGGACGACTGAGGCTGCTCCTTCATTCTATGGTGCAAATTTTGTGGTTCACTTAGTTCATAAAACTCAAGATGTAACTAATACTGATCCAGCTGCACAAGAAATAAGAACGGCAGTAGCTAATTTCGTTAAGATTAATGAAAATGGTACACCCGAAGCCGCACCTTTTGATTCAGCCACTTTAGATGTTTACTACATTCGTAAAGCTACTAAAGATTTGGTAACTGGTAAAGTTACTTATGGTAATTGGAAATTAAATACAAATAAGGGTAGAAATGGCTTCCAAATAGTTAGTGGAGCTTGGGCTTTACCAACAGATAGTAGTTCCAAGATTACTGTCACTGCCCCTGATCTTGACGGCTATGAAAAAGCGGATTCTCTAGCTAATGGGCAGTTAACTACGGAATTTGGCACAGCCGATAATATTATCAGTAAATTGACGACTTACTATGTACCTAAATCATTAACGCAAAAAACTATTAACCGTGTAATTAACTTCACGCCAGTTAACCAACCAGGAACTCCTTCAGTTACCCAAACTACGACACAATCAGTTACGATTACTAGACCTGTACGCGTAAATGCTGATGATAGCGGAGTAGTATTTGATGGTTTTTATGGTAGTGGCTGGACGACAGGTAAATGGGACCGCTACAATAAGATACCGGTTCCTAATGATTATACGAAAGTAATTAAACAAATCGTTACTAATCCGGATGGGACAACTACTGAAACAACATTAAATATTCCAAACTGGAGACCTATTCCAGCTCAAACTGTCACTATCGATACACTTCCGACTGTAATTAATATAACCTACACGGCAACTGCAACAGCAATTTTGGAGGGTACTAATGAGTCAACTTATACTGGTAGTCCAATCACTCTTGATGACCTTAATGATGGGGACGGTGACAATCCAATTTATGCTGGAATTGGAGGACCAACTGGAGCTCCTTATACTTTACAGGCCGGAGATGTTGAATTTTCATCTGATAATGGTAAAACTTGGACGACTGAAATGCCAACTAATGCAGGTACCTATGAGTTACGTTGGTCAGAACAAGGTAAGCAAAATATTATAAAAGAATTTGGTAATAACAGTATTAAATGGGTAGATGCTCAGGGGAATCCTATCAGTGGTCCTGCAAATGTGGGAACTTACTCCATAAAACTTAAGAACTCTGCACTCTCTACTCTACAGAAGGATAATCCTAACTTTACTTTGACCAATGGTAGTGGCTTAGCTGATTACACCATTACGCAAGCTCAAGCAAGTGGTGTATTAAGTGGCTCTAACTCACGCACATACGATGGTCAAGCTACTACAACTGCTGAAGTAAATAGCAATGGTCAAATTGGTGTAACGGTAACCTTCCCAGGTGTTACTGATGCTAACAAGACCTATATTCTTAAAGATGGTGACTACCAGTGGAATAGTGGCTCTGCACCAACTAATGCTGGATCATACACGATTACTTTGACACCTGATGGTATTTCTAACCTTGAAAAATATATTCTTGGTTTAGCAGGTTCTGGTCAAAATAACACACCGAATGTAGTATTTGCTGATAATGCCTTTACTGGAAGTGCAAGTTATACAATTAATGCTGCTGAAAATACTGTAAGTGTCGATGGAACCCAAACCGAAACCTATACCGGTCAAGAAATTAGCGTTAAATACAATGCTAATGGGAATAACAGTGTTCAAGTAAGTATTAGTGCTAAAGATGGCGCGACAGCTAGCTTAAGCAATGTCCAATTAGATTCTGGTGACTTCCAAATCGTTGATCTCAGCGGAAATTCGATTAAGGCAACAAATGCTGGTGGGGTTTACCATATTATCTTGACTAATGCCGGGGTTGCGAAGATTCAAAAAGCAGTTGGTGATAACTACAAGATCAGCCAAGGTACTAGTTTTGGTACTTTAGTTATCAATAAGGCACAAGCTTCTGCAGAATTTAGTGGTAATCCTTCATCCACTTATACTGGAAGTGCCAATAGTGATTACTTGAATGGCTTCTCAATTAAGCTGAATGAACCGAATAACCCAACTTATAACTTAGTGGCTGGCGATATTGAATTTAATGTCGATGGTACTTGGACGACTAATGTTCCGATTAATGTTGGAAAATATGAAGTTCGTTTATCTCAAACTGGTTGGGAACACATCAAAGAAATTAATAGTGATAATGTAACTTGGGCTGCTACTGCTTCGGCTGGAACGGGCACTTACACTATTACCCCTGCTACTGTTGACACTCAACTTAGCGGTCATAATTCGATGGTTTACAATGGCGATTCAGTAACAACAGCTGATTTGTATACTGATGGTTCAACTATCAAAGTAGCTATTAGTGGTAATAACATTGTTAACTTGCCATCTAGCTTTACTCTTGAAGATGGTGACTACACTTGGAATACTCAAGATGGTAAAACCCCTGTTAATGCTGGTAACTATAGTCTGACTCTTTCTAGTGCTGGCCTTTATAAAATTCAAGCTGCAATTGATGAGGCAGTTGGTAAAGGCAATGTTATATTGTCTAAGGACAATACTGGCAGTGCTATTTTCCAAATTACACAAGCTATCTCACCAGACGTTCAGTTAGATGGTAATGAAAAGAGTGAATACAATGGTCACGCAGTAAGCTTTGATCCAACTAATAAAGAAACCAAGAAGAACTTTGGCTTCAATAATGTTAAAGGCTTAACTATTCCAGAATTAACTGCCGATGACTTTGAATGGGTTGATCAAGATGGCAATCAGATTGCTGCTCCAACTGATGCTGGTTACTACTACTTACAATTGAATGAAGAAGGTAAGTCCGCCTTTGCGAATGCTAACCCTAACTACACATTTGTTAAGGATGGAAAGAGTACCATTTCAGGCCGCATTACTTACCATATTTATCCAGCAAGTTTGATTATCGGCGTAAGTGGAACTGCATCACAAGTTTATAATGGTCAAAATGCAGCCATTACCCAGACACAGCTTGATAATGGTGATATTAAACTAGTATGGGGTAACTCAAATGATGAGCCAATTGGATTAGGAAGTTTCACTTTAACTCCAGAAGATTTAGAAGTTGTCGATAGCGACGGTAATCCAGTCAGCCATGCTAATGCGCAAGAAAACGATAAAACAGGCAATCCAACTTATTATGTTCGTCTAACTAACACTGCACTTAATAAGATTAAGGCCTTAACCGGTGCAAGTAATTATGACATTAGTTTAGGTGGAACTACTGGTAATTTCTTAATCTATGCTCGCAAGGCTCAGGTTACCTTAAATGGTAATCAAACGACCACTTACGGTACTGATTTAGCCCTCGATCCAAGTGCTTACCATATTGAACTAACTAATTGGAATAGCAGTGTTCCTGTCAACCGATGCTGAAATTATCCAAGCAATTGGTGGTTTGAAGTCTGGGGATGTCTACATTAATGGCTTTACTAATGGTCAAATGCCAGTCAATGTCGGCACTTATCAAGTTAAGATTGCTGATCAATTGTTACAAAGACTACAGGCAGCTTTTCCAGATTATGATTGGGACGCTGTTAGTGGAAATAATGGCATCGTTAGAAGTATTTCCTCTAATTCAGATCCTATTGATGCTAGACATGAACCAGCTACATATGTAATTACACCGGCTGATACTACCGTTACGATTAATGGCGCAGAGCATATTAAATATGGTGAAAACACCACGATTCAATATAGCGGCGATAACGGCTACAGTATAACCATTACTGCACCTGTCAAGAATGCGACAACTGACAATGACCATGAGCCGATTTATACAGATTTGAAACTTGAAGCAGGCGATTTAGAGTTTGTAACTACTCCAGATAATGTTGGCACTTATCAAGTGAAATTATCTGCTCAAGGGCTGAAGAAACTTCAAGCTTTAACTGGTTCAACTAACTATAATTGGACTCAAGCTTCTGAAGCACGGGCCAACTTCTTTGTTGATCAAATGCCAGTCACGATTACTGTTGGTGGTAATGAGCAAAACGTAACTTATGGTTCCGGTGATTGGTTAAAGGCTATCAAGGAGAATCCTCAAGGTTATACTTTAACTGTGATGACTGAAAATGGTACTACTTTAAATTACCAAGCTAAAGATGGCGATTTAATTTTTAGTCAAACACCAGGTAATGTTGGTAGTTACCAAGTTGTCTTATCATCTCAAGGTCTGGATAATCTCAAGACTGCATTGGGTACTAACTATGCCTATCCACAATCTGCAAGCGATGTAACTTCTTATGGCACCTTTACCGTTAACCCAGGTGAAGTAACGATTAGCTTAGATGGTAGCGATAGTAAGACCTACGATGCGAAACCTGCTACACCAGCTGATTTGAACATTAGTAAGTATAATTTGACTTATTCAGCAACTGTTTATGCTCTAGACGGTACTGCACAAAAGATTCAGCTAACTAGTGCTGATTTACAGTTGGCTAATGGTGATCCTATTAATGCGGGAGCTTATACGGTTGAATTATCACCAGCTGGTCAAGCTAAGTTGAAGAATTTAACTGGCAACAATGGCGATAACTATAAGTGGACATTTAATACCAAGGCAACTTACACGATTCATACAGCTACTGATGGTGGTGCAAGCTTGTCAGGTTCTAACCAAATGACATTTAATGGCTCAGCAGTAACTACCGCTGAAATTAACAATAGTGGTGACATTGTTGTTAACTTGACCTTCCCTGGCAGCACTGAAAATAGCATTTACCACTTACAAGATGGTGATTACATTTGGACTAATGGTGAGGCACCAACTAATGTAGGTACTTACACTATTAAATTGACTCAAACTGGTTTAGAGCATTTACAGTCTGCAATTGATCAATATGCTAGCCCAGAAAATGTAAAAATTAGTGCGGACATTTTAACTGGTTCAGCTACTTTTGAAATCGTTCCTAAGTCAATTACTGATGTCACTATCTCTGGCAAGGATCAAGAAAAGACTTATGATGGTCAGGCTGCTAGTTTAGATGTTGCCGACTTAACAATTAGCGCTAATGATCTTGTGACTGATAACCAATTATCAATGAAAGGTATTACTGTCAGTGATTTTGATTGGTATGATGCACAAGGCAATAAACTAGATGCTATTCCAACTAATGCAGGTGTTTATAAAGCTCGGTTGAAGTCTTCTGCTTTGCAAACATTGCAACAAGATAATCCTAACTACAGCTTTAATGCTGCAAGTGGCATGATTAAGTACATAATTAACCAAAAAGCAGCTACTGATATTTTAGGTGGAAATGGCAATAAGATTTACAACGGTCAAGAAATTTCAGTTAGTGATGTCTTTAATTCAATTACTTGGACGCCAAGTGACTTAGTCGATGGTCAAAGCTTAGATCTTTCTAAGTTAACTGCTGATGACTACGAATGGGTTGATGAAACAGGTAAAGTGATTGCTAACCCAGTAAATGTTGGTACTTACTACTTGAAGCTTAAAGATTCTAGTCAAAGTAAGATTGCTACAAACGATAATTACACTTGGAGTTTCAATGGTTTAGCGACTGTCATCATTGATAAGGCCGATGCAGCTATCAGCTTTAGTGGTAGCCAAGAAACTCCTTATACTGGAAAGGTAATAGTGCTAGATCCTGGAAACTTTGAAGTTAAATTTTCTAATGGGCAAACTTACCAATTAACGGCCAAAGATATTCAAGTTACCGGTAATCCAATCAATGCTGGCACTTACCAAGTTGAATTAAGTCAAGCGGGCATTGATGCCATCAAAGCAACTGACAGTAACTACAACTACAGCTATGACGGTAGCCAGGGATTATTAGCAATTATTTCTGCGAAGGCGACGGCAACGCTAAGTGGTTCTCAAACTACGCAAGACTTAGAACTTGATCCTAGTCGCTACACGGTGGTGGTAAATGGTCAAACGATTACAGAGTTGACGGCAAGTGACTTTATCTTTAGTAAAGATGGTCATCCAGCTGAGTTAACTGAAGCTGGAACTTATGATGTTGAGCTTAGTGGGGATGCAATCAATCAGATTCGGAATGAAAATCCAAATTACAATATTGCCTTTAGTTCAACTGCAACCTTTACTTTGGAAAATAGTAGCCAAACTATTAACTATGTAGATGCTGATGGTAAGATAATTAGTGCATCCTCAGTTGGTGGAAAGCTTAAAGGAAATCAAGTTGAATTTACTCCTCAATTCCCTGCTGGTTGAGTAGCAAGTGATTCAAACAGCGTGCCAAGTGAAATTACGCTTGAAAATGGAATTACTACTATCAAGATTAAGCATGGCACAACTAAGGTCGATCGCAATAGCCCAGTTCCGGCAGGTGAAGAGACGCCAACCGGTAAAGTAATTGATGGCACACATGAAAATGATTTGAACCAGACGATTACGAGAACGATTGTTGTAACTAACCCAGATGGAACAAAGCAGACGATCACTCAAGAAGCTAAGATTTACCGTGACGCTACTTACGACAATGTCACCGGTGAAGTAACTTATGGTGAATGGTCAACGGCTAAATGGGATGCATACACGCCAGAAAATATTCCTGGTTACACGGTAAGTGAAAGCATCGTGCCAGCTGTTGAAGTGAAGAACGGCCAAAAAGATGAGACTGTCAACATCACTTACACCGCGAACGAACAAATAGGCATTATTTCCTACCAAGACAAAGCGGGGAATGAAATTGGGACAACACCACTTAGCGGAAAGACTGGCGAGACCGTCGCGGTTAACCCAGAAATCCCAGCCGGATGGCAATTAGTTCCAGGCCAGAAAATTCCTAAGACTGTCACGGCTACAACGGAAGGAATTCCAACGGTAATAGTTAAGGTTGAGCATAAGACGGTTGTTGTTACTCCAGCAACTCCTGCGACTGATATTCCAACTGGTAAAGTACCTGGAGATCCATCCAAGAACTACCCGACAATGGAACAACTAACAGTTACCCCAACGCGGACAATCAATGTTAAATACCCAAGTGGCAAGGAAGAGTCGATTCCACAAGAAGTTGCATTTACCCGGACAGCGATCTTTGATGAAGTAACAGGGGAAATTAAGTACACTGAATGGCTTCCTCAAGGCACTTCGCAATGGGCTGGTTATCAACCTACGACTGTTACGGGCTATGTACCTAGTCAAAAGATTGTGCCAGCAATGACGGTAAATCCTGAGACGCCAAATGAAACGGTTGACATTACGTACGATAAGATTCCGGAACCACAGGAAGGCCAAGAAATTATTAGCTACCAAGATGCAAATGGTCAAGTAATCCATACACAGATGGTTACTGGTGAAGAAGACGGTGATGTTTCCTTCAAGCCAGAAGTTCTGACTAATTGGCAACCAACTGGCGAGCTTCCTCATTCAGTAAAGATTACTGGCGGGACAACTGTGATCGTGATTGAGCCAGTTACCACTACGATTCAAGAGCATAAGACGGTAAAACGGACAATCGTTGAGCACCTGCCAAGTGGTGATAAACAAACCGTGCAAACAGTTGTCTTAACCGGAACGGGGACTAAGAATTTAGTCACTGGCGAAGTTACTGACGTTAAATGGGATCATGGTAAATTCGCGGCCTTTACTCCTGCAACCGTACCAGGGTATACGACAAATATGCGGATTGTTCCTGAGATGGATGTCACATCAGCCAGTGGTGACAGTACTGTCGAAATTAATTACATTCCTAATGAACAGACCGGATTTATCATTTACCGTGACGAAAATGGTAATGAAATTACACGAACTGTGCTTCAGGGTAAAACAGGTGAGGCAGTTGCGATCAATCCAGTTCTGCCAGCAGGTTGGGAACTTGTCCCCGGCCAATCAATTCCAGCAACAGTTATGGCTACTCCTGATGGAATTTCAGATGTTGTTGTTTTGATCAAACATCAAATGATTACTGTAAAGCCGGGAGAAAAAGCTCCAACCGGAAAAGTTCCTGGTAATCCATCAACTACTTACGAGAAGATGGAATCCTTAACTAAAGAGGTAACACGAACTATTACTATTAAGCTGCCGGATGAACAACGACAGGTAATTACGCAGACTGTTAAATTTACCAGGACGGCAACATTTGACGCGGTTACTGGCAAGGTAACTTATAGTGGCTGGCAAGTTGATGGCAGTAATGAATGGCCAGCATATCCGGCTCCAGAAATTAATGGCTATACCGCTAGTCAGACTTCTTTTTTAGCTGAAATGATTATTCCTAGTGACGAAAATCAAAATATTACGATCGAGTACACTAAGAATAATCAACCGGTAGAACCTGCTAAGCCAGTAACGCCAATTACTCCTGATCAGCCAACAACTCCGACCGAACCTGCTCAACCGGTAACACCAACTCAACCGGCACAACCGACTGAACCATCAGTACCAGCTGTGCCAACAAATAATGGTGATAAGCAGGTGATTGGATAGTCAGTCGCAAACTAAACCCGTTGAGCAGACAACACAGGATGTCACAAATCAACACTTTGTCTCGCATCAATTAGCTCAGACCCGAACAGAGGGAAAGTCAAAAGCTAATATTCTTCCGCAAACTGGTAATGATCAAAATAGTAGTTCTATATTAGGATTCACATTTGCTGCTATGGCAAGTATCCTTGGTTTAACTGGTTTGAAGAAGAAGAAACGAGAGAAGTAGCATCTTGGTGTAATAAGAAATATAAAAAGTTAAATGAGCTCTCCACTATTTAGGATCCTAAATGGTGGAGAGCTCATTTATATTATTAATGTCTTTAGGCCTGGTTGAGTATGCGAGCAGAGCGAGTGCACGAAACAAAAAACCATCTGCTATGAGGGTGGGCGATAAA
Organism: Limosilactobacillus reuteri; assembly: GCF_003072625.1. Lineage (NCBI taxonomy): Bacteria > Bacillati > Bacillota > Bacilli > Lactobacillales > Lactobacillaceae > Limosilactobacillus > Limosilactobacillus reuteri. The sequence goes on along the minus strand of NZ_CP027805.1, from coordinate 1,693,601 downwards.
AATTATATAAAAAAGGCCTCTTTTGCCTTAAGATGTAGGTGTTCAAGCCAAAGTCAATAAGGGAAAAGAGGTTATATAAATATGGCTAATAAATTAAATAGCTTAGCCCATACGAAGTGGTTATGTAAGTATCACATCGTATTCATACCAAAGTATAGACGTAAAGCGATTTTCAATCAATACCGAAGAGACCTAAGGGATTATATTCGTTTGTTGTGTAAATATAAGGGAGTAGAAATAATTGAAGGTCATATGATGCCAGATCATGAGCACTTGTTAGTAAGTATTCCGCCGAAGCTAAGTGTATCGCAGTTTATGGGATACTTAAAAGGAAAAAGTGCATTAATGATGTTTGATCGACATGCAAACTTAAAATACAAATATGGGAACCGATATTTTTGGGCTGAAGGCTACTATGTAAGTACAGTTAGATTGAATGAATCCACGATAAAGAAGTATATCCGAGATCAAGAGAAACATGATATAGCAATGGATAAGCTAACAAGTGTGGAATATTTGGACCCTTTTAAGGGTAAGTGAGGTAGTACAAACACGGCTTAAAGCGGTGGCGAAGTAGTCAGAGCATTTTGGCTTGAGCAAAGCGAAAGCCAGCGCCTTGAGACGCCGGCTTTTATTATCGGCTTATAGCCGATGTGCAAGCCACCCGTTTGAGGGGTGATTATGATTTCTTAAGAATTCATTTACAAAAGCGCTTACTTTAAATGTGACGATCGTAAAGAATTTAATAAAAACAATTCTTTAATTTAAATTAAAAGTAAATGAGAAATATAATTGACTTTTAATCGTCGCTCCGATAAACTAACAACAATCATTAAACAAAAAATAAATTATAAGGAGGCGTTAATGATGGAAAATCGAGTTAGCAATTCTAAAGCTAATGCAACTTATCAAAATTCATCAAAGGTCAAGGAAGTGGCCTATCGAATTTTTGCGGCGGTGGCTAATGCTATTTTTGGTCGTTCTAGGAGGCGGACTATTAACCCAAACAATTGGTAACTTGACAGGTATTCATGTTCCTACCTTAATTGGTGGAGAAGCACAAGCATTATTAGCGCCTGCCATTGGGGTTGCAGTTGCTTCACAGATGAATACAAATACTTTAGTTACATTCGCATCAATGGTAGCGGCCACCGTTGGCTCAAATGGAGTTCATTTTACTGATACAGCGGTTAAAGGAATGGCTGCCACTGGGCAAGCAACCATGGCGGCAGCGGGAGCGCCAGTTTTTACTACTGGGCAACCTGTTTCTGCTGTTTTGGCGGCGATCGTTGCAGTTCTCGTCGGCAAGTACTTAACGGGGAAGACACCGCTTGATATGGTGCTTGTTCTATTTGGTGCGCTAGCCGTGGGAATTGGTTTTGGGCTAGTAGTTGCGGCCGTTGTTACGCCAGCGCTTCTTGCTGTGTCCGCCTACATTGCGCATACGATGCAAGTTTCACCAGTTTTAGGATCAATGGTAATTTCCGTTGTGTGGGCCCTATTTCTGATGACGCCTGCCTCTTCTGCTGCCTTAGCCGTTGCCTTGATGCTTGATCCAATCTCTTCGGCGGCTGCTTTGATTGGTACTACTGCTCAATTTGTTGGCTTCACTGCGATGTCATTTCGGCAAAATAACCTTGGCGCAAATATCGCCCAAGGACTTGTTACACCTAAAGTTCAATTTCCTAATCTCCTCATCAATCCTTATCTTTTGGTTCCAACGGTTGTTTCAGCAGCTGTTTGTGCACCAATCGCAACAGTTCTGTTTGATTTCCGTTCAACATCGACCTTAGGAGGATTGGGACTAAACTCCTTGATTGCACCAATCGCTTACTTATCACGTGGCTGGGCTCAGTTCAGCACATACATGATTTTCGGTGTGGTAGTACCCGCTGTCTTGTCAATTGCTCTTTACCTTGTCCTTAAGCACGCTGGATTCATTGGTGAAAAGCAATTACATCTTGAGTTAGTTTAGAAATACCGGTCAAAGAAAAAGCTGTTTGTCTATTGAAAATTGTGAAATAGGCAGACAGTTTTTTGATTGATAAAACATCCTAACAACTGCTATTGTTGTGGTTAGGGAATGTGATACAATAGATAGTGAATGTAAATTGTAGATGGTAACTATCTATGATTAACGGCACGGAACGAAGCCAAAGATTAAGGCCTGCTTAAAGCAAAGCACCATTAATCGGTAAAAGAGTTCAGTTTTATATGAAGGAGTTTTTATACTATGATTCAAACAATTGATTTGAAAAAAGGTATGGTTTTTGAACGTGACGGTAAGTTATTAAAGGTTCTTCAAATCAACCACCACAAGCCTGGTAAGGGTAACACTTTAATGCAAATGGACATCCAAGACCTCCGTTCAGGTTCAATTGTCCACACTACTATGCGTCCATCTGAAAAGGTTGAACAAGTTAACGTTGACAAGCGTTCTGCTCAATACCTTTATGATGAAGGTGATTCAGCCGTATTTATGGACCTTGAAAGCTACGAACAATACAGTTTAAACCATGACTTGCTTGGTGACGACAAGAACTACCTTGTTGAAAACATGAAGGTTATCTTAAACTTTGTTAACGGCGACATCATTGGGGTTGAATTACCAACCACTGTCGAATTAACTGTTGCTGAAACTGAACCAATGATTAAGGGTGCTACTATCGATGGTGGTGGTAAGCCTGCTACGATGGAAACTGGTTTAGTTGTTAACGTTCCTGCATTTATTAAGAACGGTGACAAGTTAATCATCAACACTACTGATGGTAGCTACAAGTCACGTGCTTAGTTAATATGTAATCAAAATGCTCCTTGTATATCACAGGGAGCGTTTTTTATGTGGGGGAAAATAATATGAATAAGAAAATAGGATTTTTAATGGTCACGGGGATGGGCCTATTGTTAGCTGGTTGTGGAAATCAGACTAACAATAAAGCAGCTAATTCTTCATCTGCATCAAGCAGTAGTTTATTAGTCGCTAAAAGTAATGTGAAATTAATAGTGATAATATGAGTCCTCAGGAAGCTGTCAGTTTGATTAGTACGTATTGCGGCCTTCGTTATGGTGGAAATTGGACTGCTATGGCTAAAGAAGCGCAAAAAGAGGGATTGCAGGTAAATCTTTACCCGAGTTCTAAATACCAATTGAGTGATGGAGGGCAAGGAGTAGCTTACGATGTGACTGCTGGTGAAAAGTCACAGGGCTTGGTTTACACTGTTAATAACGATGATGTAAACATCTACCAAAATGTCAAGGAAAATCAAAAGAGTACCAAGCTCGCCACGATCTCAAAGTCAGAAATGGCCAATTATGTTAATCAAGAAGGGCAGGGGAAGCTCGTTAATGACCTAGCCGCTAAGGCGCAGGTAGTTGATAAGCGTAGTAGTGATAGCAATTCCTCAGTAAGCACCAGTAATTCTGGCAATGATCATAAGTATGGGCGCATTGGTACTATTGATGTTCCGAGCGAAATGCAGGGAACATGGTATTCGGCAGATAATGACTCTGATTCAACCATGACTTTTGGACCTCATTCTTACACATATAGTGATGGCGACAATAGCGGAACTACCCAGCTTTACAAACAGGATCCGCAATGGGCTCAGGATGAAGATAACTATACTAACGAAGGAATCCAAAATGCAACGAAAAATTGGGGAAAAGTAAGCTATCTAAACATTGATGGCAAACGTTGGTTAAATGTCCGCGGTTGGACCCAAGGCGCTGGTGATGGTGACTCATATGCAGTGAAGACAGAAACCGTTGATGGTAAAGCAAGTTAAGGTTTTAGTTGTTGGTGGAGGTGCTGGAAATTGGGTTGAAGGCGGTCTACTACCAATCGAAGGATATGGCGCAACAAAACGCAGATAAGAAGTTTGCTGATCTTCATTACCAAGATGATGATTAAAAATAAAGCGGATCTCGTGCTGGTGTTACCAGCAGACGAGACCCGCTTTGTTATTCAGTATCGAAATTAGTTACAACTTGTTCATTCTCTAGTTGTCGTTTTGCCCGCAGATCCACGTATTCCCGTTTCAAAAGTTCATTGCTAGAGATAATTTTAACGGGAGGGACCTTCGACTCAAATGGTACAGCCGTGGTATTCCCGGGTGCCTCAAGAGTAGCTGCTGATACTCGGTGATTGATTAAGAATAAACCGCACAGCAGGGAAGCAACAAGAACAACAAAGCGCTTGCCAATCGGTGAGTTAGTAGTACTTTGGAATTTCATAATAAGTCCCTCCTTAAATTAAAGTTTATATTAGGTGATTGCAACATATATTATCGGCTTTAAAGATAATAGGGAAGAGAATTATCTTAGTTGCTAACAAATATTAACCACCTTAAACTCTTCTTAATCAAATGAACATAGAAAATTAAAATAGCTAATTAATTTCCTTATTTTCTAACCCAGCTGGCGCCATATCTTTTCAGTAAACAAGTAGCTAAAATATTACAACTATCAAATGATTAATCTGTCGGTTCAGAAGCAATGGCTAGAAACTCATCGTTCATCGTCCAGCTTTTAATGGTTGCAGGGATGATAAAATGATTGCCTTTGTGAAGTGAATATTGTTGATCATCAACGGTTAAAATTCCATTGCCATTAATGATTGAAACTAGAGTATAGGGGCCATGCTCGTGAGTCAAACTGGTTTGATCATGGATTTCCCACTTGTAGACGGTAAAGAATGATGAATCAGGTTGAGAAATTAAAGTAGTAATTATTGAATTACCATCATGGACAATGGGGGGTTAATTTGTGGTTCGGTAAATGGTACTGTTGTCACATCTTTTGCTTGTCTTAAATGAAGCTGACGTAATTGGCCTGTCTTTTTATCTCGACGATCATAGTCATAGATCCGATAAGTGGTATCAGAACTTTGCTGGGTTTCTAAGACAATAATTCCTTTATTTAAGGCATGGATAGTTCCGCTTGGCACATAGACAAAGTCCCCCGTTTTTACTGGCCTTTTACTAAAGAGTTTTGCCCATTGGTGATTATCGATCATCTTAATAAGTTCATCGCGTGTTTTTGCGGTATGGCCGTATGTTAAATAAGCCCCTGGTTCTGCATGAATGACATACCAACACTCTGTTTTGCCTAGCTCGTGCTCATGTTCATGTTCTTCGGCGTAAGCATCATCGGGGTGAACTTGAATTGATAAACTAGCATTAGCATCAAGAATCTTTGTTAATAATGGGCAAACAGAAGAGCGGGGATTGCCAAATAGCTCGGGATGTTGCTGATAAACTTTTGGCAATAGTTGGCCTTCGTATTGACCATTTATGATGATATTTGGCCCATGAGGATGTCCAGAAATTGCCCAGCACTCACCAATTGTTCCCGCTGGAATTTGGTAACCGAAGTCAGTTGCAAGGTGTCGACCACCCCAAATTTTCTCATGAAAGACTGGTTTTAAAAATAATGGTTCTACCAATGTTATCACTCCTTTATGTATCCGCTTACATAAATTATAACACTTTTGTGAACCTTATTTTCTTGACTAATCATGGAAAAGAGACTTGTGACATAAATTGGGTTACGTCTAGAAGTGGCAAACAGGGCAGCATACCAATACTTTTCGCACGGATAAAAGTGCGAATAAATTAAGCCAAATGATTTGTGAAAGTATCGATAAAACGTTGAGTAACTGGTTTAATGCGGTAGTTTTTTCGCTAAACTAATTGAATTTTAGATTGCCATTGTGAATAATCAATGGTTCTTATTTGTTGTTGCGCATATTCTTTGGCAATTGAGCTTGTCACTAAAGCTATCCCCATTCCACGATCTGCCCATAGAATGGAAGTACGAGCGTCGTCACACTTTACTGCATATTAAGGATGAATTCCTTGTTGCGCAAAACTATTGTTAAAAATTGTTTCAAACCGTCGATAGAGAATCAGTGGTTGTTGCGCAAAGTCAGCTAACTTAAGTTCATTTGAGTTGAAAGAATAATAACGCGGATTATATACCGCAGTCATTTTATCAGTTATGATGTCAATCTTGGCTAAATCTTGCATATTAAATGGAGTCCGCACGATAGCAAGGTCTATGATTCCGTTTTGAAGTTTATCGATTAGATTAATGGTATTATCTTCATATATTCGAAAACTTATATCAGGGTAAAACTTAGTAAAATTGATCATTGCTTTGTTGGGAACAATATTACCTGCTGATGAAATGAGACCCATTCGGATGATTCCCCTTGTTCCATTTTGTTCTTTGTTTAATTCATCGGTCGTTTCATTTGTAAGGTTAACAACTTGTTGTGCATAACGTTGAAATATTTTTCCAGCTTCTGTAAGAGTAATTCCGTGAGATTCACGAATAAAAAGTTTTGTTCCTAGTTCTTTTTCTAGTTGCTTCATTTGATAGGAAAGTGGTGGTTGAGCGATATATAGCAATTTGGCAGCTGAGGTAAGTTGTTATTCCTGAGCGACTATTAGAAAATAACGAAGCTGTTTTAAGTTCATGTTGATCTCCTGTCTGATATCTAATTTTTATATTTCAAGTATTGTAAATCGGTATTTTATTAATCTCAATGGGCAGAATAAAATAGTAATTAAGTTTATAACTAGGGGATAAAATATGAAAAAATTAAATCGATGGTTACAGCTTTTACTATTAGCAATTGGTCTCCTTTTTGCAGTAGTTATTATTTATGGGATTTGGAGCTGGCATTCAACTTCTACTACAATAATGACTAAGTCGAGTAAAAGTAGTGTTCAAAGAATACAAGATAAAAAGCCGTTTAGTGTTCTAATAATGGGAACAGATGTAGGTGCACTCGGTCGTGGAACTAGTTACGCTGGTAATACTGATACAATGGAATTATTAACGGTTAATCCAGTTAAAAAGACGATGACTATAACAGCGATTCCGCGGGATACTCTTATTAAGGTCAATACTAATAAAGGAGCAGATTATGTTAAACTTAATGCTGCCTACGCTATTGGTGGAGCAAGTGAAGCGAAGAAGCAGGTTTCAAAACTACTAGATGTTCCGGTTGATTACTATGCTTTGATGAATATGGGAACCTTAGAAAGGGTTGTAAATGTAGTAGGCGGAGTAGATGTTAATAATCCATTTGCTTTTACTTATGAAGGCCACCATTTAAAAAAAGGATGGCAACATTTGAATGGAAAGATGGCTTTAAAGTATTCTCGAATGCGGTATGATGATCCAGATAATGACTATGGTCGTTAGCGCCGGGGACAGCAGATCATTGAGTCAACTATTGAATCTTTTAAGCGTCATGGTTCTATTTCAGCGGCTAATAAAATTATGCCTGCTGTTAAGGATGGGGTACGAACAGATGCTCCAATTAATGATATCGCTAGTCTTTACCTTAATTATCACGTGGCCCTCAATAATGTTCAGCGGGAACAATTCAGAGGGAAGGATGCCATAATTGAAGGTACTTCATTTCAAATTGCGACGCCTCGAGAAATTAATCGTGTTTCAAAAATAACCCGTAAATCGTTGGGCTTAACGCCAAGGGACACTGTGGAAAATGACCAAACAAGGATGGTCGCGCTTCAAACAAAATGGGATGGATATGAAAATCTTAACTTTGAGTTACCAAACCACGCCCTTTACAACCAACCAGGGAGCGGAAAATAAAAATGAGTGGAGAAACAACATCAGTATTTTCCACTCATTTTTTAATATCTTTTATTGAATCAACCAACCAAGAGGCCATGAAAACCACTCAAAGGCCTTATCAATCTTTCGTTGGTTGATTTTTTTATTAGTTGCTAAAACTTGGAATGTGACTTTTTCCTCTTTGAAAAGTTTTGGAGTTGGGAAAAAGCCATTGCGCCGATAAAACTTAAGTCGTCGTAACCGTTGCTGATTATTTGCCGCCTGGGGATTGGGTTGCTCAACATCCAGGGCAAGTGAATCTTCAGGGTAAAGGCGACGAAGCCCATTAATGATCCGTGTCCCATATCCTTGAGAACGGATTTGATCATTAACTGCGAGATACAAAATATAATGCATACCGTGACTGTGAATAACGTAAGCAAATCCAACAAACTGTTCCTGGTCATAGAAGGCCATGAAGTCAGCGCGTTGATACTTACTCTTGATGAGCAACCACGTCCACGGTTCTCGCTCATATTTCGGAAATGCGCGCATATATAATTGTTTAACTTGTTTATATTCTTTTAAACTCAACCTCACGGGCTGTATGTCTAAATCCAAATAATATCACTCCTTGTAATTAAATATTTTACCAGGAAAAAATTAAATAGACAATTTGAAATCGAACGTTTGTTTTGATATAGTAATACAGTATTTTAAGAAAAGGGATGAGAGGATGGATAAAATTATTGCGTTGACTCGTCAACAGCGAGAAGCTATTTTACAACATTTAACGGCCAATCAGGTGCAGGCGTTGAGTGAGTTTACACGTTATGCGATGCTATCGCGTTTTCATACTCATCACTATCTTAAACAGACTGATTGGGAGTTTCAGGGAATGGTAATTGATCCTTGGTATCAGCGACAGCATGACCACCCTGGCGACAACCTTTATTGTGATTGTGGTCGGCGTTTAAAGAATCAATTTATCTTACGTTCTCGTACAAGTGGACGCCAACTATTTCTAGGTATCTCTCATTTTCAGCAGCATGCCAGTATTCCTCAAAAGGTTGCAAGAGAGATTCAGACCGGAATTAACGAAATTAATCTGTATATGGATAGCATTCTTTTGGCTTATCAAGCTGGGCGGCGTTTTCCACAAGAGATATTCCAGTTTATTGTTGATCAGCAGGGATTTAAGAACCACGAAGGAACGATCCTTTACCAGCGATGTAACTTGTTTAGTCGAGTTGACCTTCCACTCCACCAACGCGATTATCAAGATCTACAAACTTTATATCACCAATTAAAACAAGGAGTTACTCACCGTCTTACCAAAAAAGAGATTAAGCAATTACGAGACGATGTTGCGACAGACTGGCGACAAGTCGACCAGCAGATTACAATGTTTAATTACCTCCTCCGTCAACATGGCCTCAGCGTTCAAGACCTTCACCGGGTTAAGAGTAATTCAATTAACTATGCCTTGCAACGACGAAAAACGCGTTTCTTTATTCATGATCATAAACAGTTTAAGGACGTGACTTTATTGAAGGCACGCAGCCAATTAGCGATTAAATTACGGCAGTTATCATTTTATCTTCAAGTATTTCAGCAAAATGGGCTAGCAAAGGTGCAGTGTGACCAAGCACGACAAGTATTAATCGCTCATAAAGCGAGCTGTCCCCAATCACATTTCTATGGGATAAAAGAAGCACAAGTTTTACTAAAAAGTAAATATACAATATAATGGTTTTAATAGCTATTTCAACGAGTAAATGAGCTTTAATAAGAAATCTGTCTTTTAAATTAATAATTCGATAAATAAATATGGGTTATCTTTTGAGATTGCTTTTTCCTCATGTTATAATTTGTGATGAATATTACAATATTTTGTACGCGGGAGTGGGTTAATGATGAATCAAGAAACTAATCATGGAATTACTTATTCTTTAAGCCTTTTGCGTAATGCTGATTACTCTAAAGTTCTTTTTTGGCTAGGAATAAAACCGCTGGACTTTGATGATTTACACGAATTATTGACTAATGTTTCTGATAATCAATTGATAACGATAATTGAGGAATTGCAAACCAAATACTTAATCAGTCCGATTAAAGAGGCTGGTTGTTTTGTTCTCACGACAGGTGGTCAAGAAATTGCCCGTCTCATTATGTCATTAGGGGTATGGGGACGTCAGCAAATGGATGAAAATGGTGGCAAAAATAGCGTTCAAGTCGTTCTCCCCGATTCTTCCATGGGACAAAAAGAACTATTAAAGTATCGAAACATGGTTGAACAGTATATTTAGTTTTACTAAAATTCACACGGATAAAAGATAAATTAAATTGATTACACTAATAAAACGGCTCTACAATATCTGGTGTTGATATAGAAATATCACTTTCTATACCAATATCAGATTTTTGTTTTTAAACTAAAAAGAGGCTCGCCCGCTGATACAATGAAATCGCCAAATCATATAGTAAAGAAGGTAACCTCCATGGATAATGATACAAGAACTCTTCTCAATTTAACAGACCCTCATTTAAATTTTCCTCATCATTGGCTTAAATATAAAACAATTAAAAAAGTTCGGGTGGCACAAATATCCTGTACCCTTTCTTATACACCACGGGCTTGTCCAAATTGTGGAGTCATTAATCGTGGTCAAATCTTAAAATATGGCTTTTATCAAGCTAAACACAAATATGGACAATTTAGACTCAACCATTAATGTTGCTTGTTAAGATTCAACGTTTTCAATGTCCTGATTGTCATACAACATTTAACGCAACTAGTTATCTCTTTGAGCATCAACGGACAATTAGTCGAGATTTAAAGCATGAAATCATTCTTCAATTAACGCGGATTCAAACAATTAAAGATATTGCCCATGACTTATTCATCAGTGAAACTTCAGTCTAGCGGGTCCTTTTGAACCTCGCCGATCAATATAAACCAAATTTAAATTATCTACCGGAAACATTATGTATTGATGAATTTAAATTAATGCGGAGCGCTAAAGGCAAGATGAGTTTTATCGCCGTTGATGGTGATCGAAGTTGCTTATTTGAGCTCCTTGAAGATCGCCGATTACGTAGCTTATTTAAACATTATCAACAGTTTACGCGTCGTGCTCGTTGCCGAATGAAATATCTGGTAATGGATATGAACGCTGCTTATGACCAACTAGTTAAAACAGTTTTTCCTTGTGCTCAAATTATTTATGATCGCTTTCACATTGCCAAACACCTTAATGACACGATGAATCATGTGCGAATTCATGTCTTTAACCGTTTGCGAAAAGGTGATTCAGCGGAGCAGAAACAAGCTCGTCGTCTTAAACATTATTGGCGGCTATTTCTTCAAGATCGAGAAAAATTAAGTACAAAATTGTATTACGAAGGACGTTATTTTAATCGCGTTGTTAATTCCATGATAATCTTAGACTTAATGTTAGGGTATGACCAAGAGTTAAGAGCCACCTATAATTTTATCCAATCCTTGAAGCATGCTTATAATCAACGTGATTTTACAACTTTCTTTCAATTACTTAAACTTCGGCCAGACAGTGTTAGCCATTATACAATCCACCGTTGCCAGGTTTTAGCGCGTTATAAAGAGGGGATTAAGTGTGGCTTTGAGACTAAGTTCTCAAATGGTCGAACCGAAAGGATTAATAATCGAATTAAGACTATCAAACGAGTTGCCTGTGGTTATCGTTACTTTACGGCATTTAAAACTCGGATTTATTTAATTATTGGCCACCAAATTCAAACTAACTAAAAAGAACCGTCACGAATGACAGTTCTAACTAGACCAATTTAATTGGCGATGATTCATGTTTGCGTATCAACACTACTTGACGTAGAGCCTTTTTATTTTGGACTAGGAGTTTTTTCCCAGCCTCGCTCATTTTTTATTATTTTAAACAAATTTGTAGCCAAATCCCCGTACTGTGAGAAGGTGAGTAGGGTGTTGGGAGTCATCTTCAAGTTTATCGCGGAGGTGACTGATATGAATGTCAACGATCCGTGAAGTATCAAGAATATCATATCCCCAAACTCCATTAACGAGTTGATCCCGGTTTAATACCTGTCCTTTATGGTCAACTAAGTAGGAAAGTAGTTGAAATTCCTTGGGTGTTAAAGCAATTGTTTTATCATTTTTAGTAACAGTATAGGTTTCTTGATTAATTTCCCATGATCCAGTAGTTATAACTGGGTCATTTTTTGTCATATTATCATCAGCTAGTGAATGCATCTGTGGATAGTGGTAAGTCCACAAGCGCTGCTGAATTAAGGAGCGGAAAACACTGGGGAGGAGAGGGAATGCAATTACATCATCAACATGTGCCCGGTATAATTTTCGTTGAATGTGTTCCGTAAAGCGAGGAGTAAAAGCGGTAATCGGTCCTTGGACTTGCGACCGAATAAGGGTCATGGTAGCAATCGTAGTGTCTAAGCTTACCTCCGTCATATCCCACCAAATTCCGCTAATTTGATTTTTTTCTAAGGCTACTACTAAGCCAGTTGGAGTAGTCACGAGCTCATAGGTCCAGTGTTCTTTTTTACAAATAGCTTGTAACTGTTGGACGAGATCGTCTTGCTGGCTCATTAGCAAAAATTTCTTGGTCATAATACTTTCTCCAAAATTTACATAACCTTTACATTACAAAGATTAAAAATTTACATCGACTTGCTATTCTCTATTTGTACCATACGAAATATATGAAAACAACTAATAAACAGGTAGGAATAGTAATGAAAAAAACGATTATCGGGGTTGTTATCGTCGCAATAGTTTGTTGGCTAGGCGGGTCATGGGTACTCGCTAAGCAACAACTATCACAAGAAAAAATTACTATTGTCGGCTCAACAGCTCTTCAACCATTAGCTGAAGCAGTTGCAAATAATTACCGAACTAAGCATCCCCAAACCAGCATTATTGTACAGGGTGGTGGTTCAGGAACCGGTCTTAGTCAGGTACAAGCAGGAGCAGTAAATATCGGATCTGCTGATATCTTTGCTGACCAGCAAGATGGGATTAATGCCAATAAATTAGATGACAATATTGTTGCTGTTTTGGGAATAGTACCAATTGTTAATGAAGAGCTTGGGATTAAGAATTTGACAATGAAGCAGCTTCAGCAAATTTTTACTGGTCAAATTACGAATTGGCAAGAAGTTGGCGGACCTGATTTGCCAATTACAGTTATTAATCGTGCTCATGGAAGTGGAACCCGGGTTGCGTTTGAACAAACAGTATTGAAACCGGGAATGCAGGCAGTGAATGCTCAAGAACAAGATTCAAACGGGACAGTCAAAGAAATTATTAGAAATACACCAGGGGCAATTAGCTATATTGCATTTGCTTATCTTAATGACCAAGTTCAGTCAGTTAACCTTGATGGAGTAGCACCAACTGCTGATAATGTTACAACTAATAAGTGGCCATTATGGTCATATGAGCATATGTACACGCAAAAACAACCATCCCAATCAACTGCAAGTTTCATTAAATATATGCAAAGCGAGAAAGTCCAAAAGACGCTCGTAACAGAAGCTCACTATATTAGCATTCATGATATGAAAGTTGAAAAAACGCCAACTGGGAAAGTAACTGAAAGGAAATAATACGATGGAAGACTTACGACAACGTTTGACACAGCCCTCTGTTGAAAGTAAGCAGGAAGCCTCAGGAAAAGTAATTAGTTATCTTGCAATTACTTTAATTGGGGGACTAGTGGCAACGATCTTAATCTTTTTAACTTGGAAAGGAATTGCCCTTTTTACTGGCAATCACTATTCATTGTGGGAATTTCTAAGTGGGATTAAATGGCAGCCAAGTGATCATGTATTTGGCGCGTTGCCGATGATTGCTACTTCTTTTAGTGTTACTCTTTTATCAGGGGTAATTGCCTTGCCGCTTGCCTTAGTAGTTGCTATTGCAATCACAGAGATTTTGCCATCAACTGCATATAAGTTTCTTCAACCGACCATCGAATTATTAGTCGGAATTCCATCCGTGGTGTATGGATATGTCGGTTTAACAGTAATCGTTCCCTTTTTACGGCGCTTTTTCGGCGGCACTGGCTTTGGGATTCTCGCTGCTACCTGTGTATTATTTTTGATGATTTTACCAACGATGACCTCAATGACAATTGATAGTTTTAGGGCGGTTCCAAAACAATATCGCAATGCTTCTGCGGGACTAGGAGCAACTCGCTGGCAAACGATTTCGCGGGTGATTATTCCGAGTGCCCAAAGTGGTATTTTAACGGCAATGGTATTTGGGATGGCGCGGGCATTTGGTGAGGCCTTAGCAGTTCAAATGGTGATCGGAAACACAACGGTAATGCCAACGGGATTGATGCATTCAGCGGCCACCTTAACTAGTGTTTTGACTACTGGAATTGGAAATACAGTCATGGGGACGATTTCAAACAATGCACTCTGGTCCTTAGCTTTAATTCTGTTGGTAATGTCCTTGGCCCTCAATCTGTTAATGCGGCTCGTTAGCCGGAAAGGGGTAAAATAATGCGTCCAGAAAAAGTAGATCGGTTAGCAACCGTGATTATTTTAACTTTAACCGGTTTAGTGGGGTTAGTTTTATTTGCCTTATTAGCGTATTTATTACTATCAGGTATTCCTCATATTTCTTGGCATTTCTTAACTTCAAGCGCGGAATCGTTTAGAAGTGGTGGAGGGATTCGTGATCAATTATTTAATTCTCTTTACCTGGTTGTTTTGACATTAATTGTTTCCATTCCATTAGCATTATGTGCTGCTATTTACTTAAGTGAGTATGCCCCGGATAATCGATGGACAAACTTATTACGGTTGGCAATTGAAGTTTTAAGTTCATTGCCATCAGTGGTAGTGGGCCTATTTGGTTACTTAGTCTTTGTCTTGCAATGGGGGTTAGACTTCTCTTTGCTTGCTGGGGCACTAGCATTAACGATTTTGAACCTGCCAATTTTAACGCGGGCATGTGAAGACGCCCTTCGCCAAGTTCCTTATCTTCAACGTCAGGCCGGATTGGGATTAGGAATGTCAAAGTGGCGCGTAACAACTAAAATTGTTTTACCGGCTGCTTTACCGGGAATTATTACCGGAGCGATCCTAAGTGCTGGCCGCATCTTTGGGGAAGCTGCTGCCTTGATCTACACGGCTGGGCAGAGTTCACCAGCAATTAGCTATACCGATTGGAACCCATTTAGTCCTACCAGTTTCTTAAATCCATTACGACCAGCCGAAACTTTAGCCGTCCATATCTGGAAAGTTAATAGTGAAGGGCTGGTTCCAGATGCCCGTGCTGTTTCAAATGGTTCAGTAGCGGTTTTAATTCTAACAATTTTAATCTTTAACCTATTAGCTAGATACATTGGTTATTTAATCAAGCGACGACTTGCAAAGTGAGGATAAAAGAATGGAAAATTCAGTTGCTCTTGAAGTGAAAAATTTACAAGTATTATACGGTGACAAACATGTCGTTCATGACGTTTCAATGAAATTTACGGCCAACAAGATTACGGCGATGATTGGGGCTTCTGGTTCAGGAAAGTCAACGTTATTACGAAGTCTTAACCGGATGAACGATGACTTAGCAACGGTCAAAGGTGAAATTAATTTTCATGACTTGAATATTAACCAGCCTAAAGTTAATGTTTACCGGATTCGTCAACAAATTGGAATGGTCTTTCAACAACCGACACCTTTCCCTTTATCAATCTATGAGAATGTTATTTATGGATTACGGCTTGCCGGAGTAAAGGACCGGCAAATTCTTGATCAACGAGTAGAGGAGAGTTTGCGCCAGGCCGCTTTGTGGGAAGAAGTTAAGGACCACTTAAAAGAAAGTGCGCTCGCCTTATCAGGAGGTCAACAACAACGACTTTGTATTGCGCGGACACTAGCAGTCCAACCAGAAATTATTTTGATGGATGAACCGACAAGTGCCCTTGACCCGGTTTCAACTTCGCAAATTGAAGATACTTTAGTACAATTAAAAGAGAAATTTACGATTATTATGGTTACCCATAATATGCAGCAAGCATCACGTTCAGCAGACTGGACAGCTTTTATGCATCAAGGAAAATTAATTGAATTTAACCAGACGGCGGATATTTTTATGAATCCTCGACAACAACAAACGGCGGATTACCTTAGCGGAAAATTTGGTTAGGAGTGAAAAAATGGGAGCAATTTTTGATGATGAATTAAAACGGTTGCGGAGCCACTTCATGGAAATGGGAATTGACGCTAGTGAGCAGATTTATCAAGCAACAAAGGCGTTTACAGACCATGATGCAGAATTAGCGGATAAGGTTTTAACAACTGATACAAAGATTAACGATGAAGAAATTCGTTTGGAAAAACAGGCGTTGAAGCTAATGGCATTACAAAATCCGGTTGCAACCGACTTTCGGAAAATTATCAGTATCTTAAAAGCTAGTACTGATATCGAAAGATTAGGGGACTATTCCACCCATATTGCCCGCGCTGCGATTACCTTAAGCAAATTTGAACATCATGAAGACATCGAACAACCAATTGAACAGATGATGATGATTGTTCGTAAGATGCTTGAACGAATCCTCGATGCTTATGTTTATACTGATGAGCAGGTTGCTTATGAGGTTGCCAACGAGGACTTGAAAGTTGATTTACTTTATGTGAAATTACAAAAAGAAATCATGAAAGCACTGGTTAAAGGTGGAGAGGACGTAAAAGCTTACGAAAGCTATTTAGCCGTTATCCGAAATTTAGAGCGTGCTGGCGACCATATTGTTAACTTAGCAGAATGGATTATTTACAGTGGTTCGGGAAAACTGGTCGAATTAAATCCAGGGAAGGCTGATCCAACATTAGTCCGGCGAAAATTAACGGGAAATCAGTAATTAAATTAAAAAGCAATCTTAGGGTCAAAGGATGACAGTGAGGTTGCTTTTTGATTAGAAAGCTTAAATATAGAGATTGCTTTGTAACTGTGTATTAATGAATATTCTATTTTGGATCAAACAACAGCGCTTCTAAGAATAATGAGAAACGCAAAAAGAGAATTACTTAGTTAAAAGTATTGGTGATATGATTCCAAGCAATTTAATCGTTTTGATAAAGGAAGAAAAGTAGCTATAAAGTAAATTAAATAACTCAAATGATACCGCTAAACTTAGCTAACAAAGTAAAAACTTCTGCTCCTTTCTATAAAGTTTGATAAATAAAATCCAATGAAACAATAGCTTATAAATAGCCATAAAATCATCGCTGCTGACCAATGGGGTGTGATCAGGAATAATAAATTCATTTCTTTTAAATAAATTTATCAAAATTTATTTATCACCCGTATATTAGCCTTTTTTTAACACCAATTACATAAAAATATTCATTTTTCTTAATTATAATATAATGAGGTGGATATAATGAAAATTATTAGATGAAATCAATGATATTGTCTATCAAATGCCGGAAAGAATTTTATTCTGATAAAGACAAGGTAATTTATTATTTCTAGATTTATGTGGGAAGCACGTGATATTGTGATGATAATCACTGTTTGTGCATTAGGTGAACGCTAGATAAATAAGAGTTTTTTGTGAAAAACATTTAATCATCCTAAAGATTAGTTAATATTTTCACAACAGGTGTGATATAATACTTACAAACAAGAAATCCACTTGTTTATTTAAGTTAGATAAAAGACTCTTCATTGAAACAAAGCATCCTTTTATCCAATTAACATCAACAGCATTATGTTTCATCGATGAGTTTACTAAGTTAAAAGCCTGATTTTTCCTGCACAGTTAAATCAGGCTTTTTTTGGTTGCCTTAATTATTGTAGTTTTGCTTATCAACGTACAAAAATAAAACATATCTTATATGAATGTCTATAAATTTAAATATAGCAAAAAGTTATTTTTGGCAGGTAAATTTAACTGTTGTAAAATGATAATTGTTTTCACACCCGAAATGTCAATTTAAGTTAGAAAGAAAATAGTTGCTCATCAGTGACGTAAGACATGAATACTTCATATGGAGTTCGATAGCCTAGTGATTTACGGGGCAGGTTATTTCGCTTACTCATCAGTTGGGTTACCAATTCATCAGGAAGATTGCGGAAATCTAGCTGTTTCGTTAAGCCATCCCGGCGTAAAAGACCGTTGTTGTTTTCGTTCAGCCCTCGTTGATTGGGAGCACCAACCTCGGCAAAGTAAGTGTGAAGGTCAAATTGATTGGCAATCTCGCGCCAGCCGGCGAATTCTTTTCCGTTGTCAAAGGTAATCGATTTGAAGAAGTACCGCGGGAATTTCCGAAGCCACTGACTTAAGTGTTGGTTAATCGCATCAGCCGTCTTTTCGTGCACATTGAGTACAATTTCGACCTTCGATTGGCGTTCGGTCAGGGTCATTACCGCCCCTTGGTGCTTTTTGCCTTGGACGGTATCAGCTTCAAGGTGCCCAAATTCAGTGGCATAGTACGGAAAGTCCTTGGCACGCTCGTGAATACTTCGCCCCAATTGGCCAGCCTTCCCACGGCGCTCGACATAGCCATTCGGGTGCCGCTTACCTCGCATCGGCAAGGAACGGACATCGAAGCCGAACTGGCCACGTTCAAACATCCGGTAAAGAGTTCGCCGGTTACAACTAATTGGGCGCTCAGCGCGCCCAATAATGGTATCAGGCGTCCACCCCTGGGCAATTTTGTCGTTGATATAAGTGAGTTCAGCCAGTGACAACTGAGTACGTTTTCGGCCACAACGTTGCTTATTGCGCATATAGTGATCTTGATAATCAGCAATTGAGGCACCGGTTTCCAGGTAACGATAAACGCGATAAACGGTTTTGGCGCAACGTTTGGTCATTTGGGCCACTCGGTACGCTTTAAGCTTTTGCACGAAAGAATGGGCGATGATTGTCAGCTCGTTTGTGGTAAGATGGGTGTAAGTCATTTGTGGTTTCCTTTCTTTTGTTTAGGGGTATTCAAAAGTCTACCACAAATGGCTTTTCTATTTTTCTAACTTAATTTTACAAACGGCGACAAATAAAGCGTAATCCCTTGTTTATCAAACTTTGTTAGTGTAAGATTTTCATGGGTTGGATGAATAATTCATCTGGTCGTGGAAATCTTTTTTGTAGACCAATTTACTTATTTACAAAAAAAGAAAAGACCAGTAGCCTTTAGTGTGTCGAATACTAAGCAAAGGCAGGTCTTTCCTCATGGATATTTTAACAGAAATCGAGCAGAATTTGGTGAAATCAGGCAGTTTATTTGAAGCTGAACAGATTATTTTAAAAGGTGTATTGGAGTTAGGACAAGTAATCATGCAAAACTTTTTGGAAAGCTTAGATCGAAGCTTAAAGTCCCAAGCTCCAGCGAACTATCAAGTAATCAATAAACAGCCACGGACGCTTAATTTTATCTTTGGCCCGGTGACTTTTCAACGACGGTATTATCAGGCTGGGACAAAGAAACGTGAATTTTACTTAGACCAACAATTAAAAATTAAACCACGTCGTCGTTTATCGCCACACTACTTAATGATGATGGCTAAGATTGCCCAAACAACTACAATGCGCAATACTGCCGACATTTTGAACCTTGTATTTGACAGCGGAATTACTGCCGATTCGGTAATGCACGCCGTGCATGAGTTAGGAAATCAGGTAGCTAAACAAACTCAAGCAAAAGAACACCAAGCTACTCCTCGCCATATGCCTAAAAATTTAACTATTGAGGGTGATGCCTTTATGATTAAAGGTAAAAAAGAAGCAGGTCAGCTGACTCTTGTGCACCATTATCGGGTTTATGAGCGAGTAGCTAATCAAATCATTAATCGGCATGACTTTCTCAGTGTTGGGCACCAAGGACGGCTTGAAGCACGACTAAGTGATTATTTAGACCGCCATTATAAGCTTGCCGGTCAAACGATCTTTTTGGCCAGTGACGCTGGCCCAGGTTACGAACCAGCTAAGCTATTAAGTCTAGTTCCTCAAGGTGCACATGGTGAATACTTTCTCGACCGCTATCATTGTTTACAGAAAATTGAACATACTTTAGGCCGGCACAACGAATTAGCCATGCGAGCAATTAAAGCCGTTCGTCATCATGATCAAGCAGAGCTAACAATAATTTTAGATACTTATGAATCACAAAACCTAACGGAAAAACAAGCAGACGACCTAATGCGTTTAAGAAAGTATCTACAGCGAAATTGGCGGTATATCCTCTCACCACAAATGCGTGGATTTAAGGATATTCATTTAATTGGTTCAGTCGAAAGTTCTCACCGGGCTTTTACTTACCGGATGAAGAAACAGGGCAAGTCATGGACTAAGCAGGGGGCTAAAGCCATGATTGGTTTAATTGAAGCCCGAATGAATGGTGAACTGCAAGCTAGTTTAAATACAATCCTAGAACAATTAACAGTTCTTCCTCGAGTGGCTCAAACCAGCCTATTACAGGAAATGCATATTCGAACTGGAGAGTTTCTAAGAAAGGCACCGACAAAGCCGTCAATTGGAGCAGTACAAGGAATAATTCCGATTAACACGGTCACAAGTAGACCAATGGGACAACTTTTTAAGGCACTAACCCACTAAAACTGTATATTTAAAGGCTACCTATGAAAACTTGACAGATACTCAAACTTTTAAACTGGTGAAATGCTGAAAAAGGTGTGCTAAGATATTAGCTGATAATTTATAGGAAGAAAGGGAGAATATTCTTATGATTCGGCGACATGTTGTAGAATCGAGGCTTATTGCGCTTTGTGTAATATTGACTGCAATCGTGTTAATGATGTGGTGGGCATCCCAATACGCCCATTTTATTACGACGACAATAATGATTATGATTATTTTGGGCTTAATGGTAGGGAGTTTAGTACCAAATATCATTTTAACCTGGCTTGCAATCGGCCTAACAACGATTGGTAGTGCCATTTTATTGCTAGGTTATGTGGTAATGGATAATTCGATCAAAATAATGCTACTGTTTGCCTTTCCAATTACCGCAAGTTTAGCTTACTTTAGTCGTTATATTATTGGGGAATGGGGATGGCTTGACCGTAATCGCGCAGAGATAGAAAGCTATGCGACCAACTATAATCAAATAGTAAAACTTCAGACGGCATATAATGCTAATAAGATTTATAAAAAGGAACTTCAATTCATTACTAAAGAACAAATTGCTGATTTGTGGATTGATGTTACAGCGATTCACTGGGTTCATAATCACCAAATACGGCAATTTCATCATAATGATTACAACTATGCTCTTCAGCAAATTGCGAAAGTCTTAAAACGGCGACGATTACCATCTGAAGCCTTGTACTATTTAGAAGATGGTACTTTTTTAATTTTGTCATATCATTTACCAGATATTACATTTGCTTATCAGAACCAAAGCACGCGTGCAGGACTTGATGAATTACAAATTAATAGTTCAAAACCTCAGTTTAAATGGGGACATTTGAAGGTTGATGATATCAATGCGACTTCATTTAAGAATCTGGAAAGTGTAATGCGTCATATTGAGAGAGATATGGAAACAGACCTTGTCGTTGAGTACCTAAGAGGGGTTCAGAGATAATGGTAAGGAGTTTCTTTTGGTTAGCGCTCGTGATTACCCTGATCTTTTTTGTTCAGGCATTAATATTTGCGGTTCTTCAGTGGGTGATTTATTTTCGCGTTGAACAGACAACACTAAATGTAAAAAGGGAAAGGAAAAAGCAATGACCGAGTTTGTAATGATTGTGACCCTGATCTCAATTTGGAGTTCGCTATTAATGTCATCTATTACATTAGGTGGGGCAGTTCACTTTTGGCTTGAGCATAGTAGAAAAATTGTGGATATTGTCCCATTAAAACGATATCCATTAATTACGATTGTTGTTCCCGCTCATAACGAAGCAGTAGTTATTGCGCAGACGACCCAAGCAATCCTTGAATTAAACTATCCAGCAGATAAGGTCGAATTATTAATCTTTGCGGATAATTGCAATGATCAAACTGCTCAACGGGCCCGAACAGTGTTACAGCTTCCAAAATATGAGAAAAGAAAAGCAAAGGTGATAGAACGTCATGGTAGCGGAGGGAAGGCCGGTGTCTTAAACGATGCCCTTAAAATGGCTCATGGTGAATATATTGGTGTTTACGATGCCGATGCAATGCCGGAAAAAAACGCCCTCTATTTCTTAGTACGAAAAATCCTCGAAAATCCAACACGGTACGTTGCAGCATTTGGCCGGAATAAGACACGCAATGCCGAGCAAAACTTTTTAACGAAGTGCATTAATCAAGAAATTGTTGTTACCCAACGGATCCAGCACTGTGCAATTTGGCATTTATTTAAAATTGGCCGGATCCCAGGAACTAACTTTATCATTCAAAGTAAATATGTCCGTTCAATCGGAGGCTGGGCAAATGGAGCCTTAACAGAAGATACTGATATTTCATTTAAGATTATGCAAAGTGGAAAACTAATCGCGTTAGCTTATAATTCGGAAGCTTTTCAACAGGAGCCAGAACGCCTGCATGATTATTACTACCAGCGTTTACGATGGGCAAAAGGAAATTATCAGGTTGTCTTGAAAAATTTTAGGCATCTTTTTGACCGGAGCAATTGGCGAGTAAAGTTAGAAACTCTTTATTATTCCTGTACTTTTTTCTGGTTTAATGCGGCAATTGTTCTTTCTGATGCAATCTTTTTAGCGAACGTAGGTTTTTGGATTGTTCATCTTTTCAATCCACAGGTAATGATTCCCTTTACATTCGGGGAAAGTAACATCCTAATAGCCCAACTTTTGCTTTTTAATTGGTTATTAATGATAATCTTGTATATTTTACAAATTACAACAGCAGCAGCTACGCAATTTGGGCAAGCGACGAATAAGCAAATCTGGTTAGCGTTTGCTTCATACTTTACCTATTCGCAATTATTTATAATTGTTTCGATTCATGCGGTAATCTCAGTTGCACTTGATCGACTATTACGGCGTGACGGGACAAAATGGGTAAAGACTAAGCGGTTTGCTGACTAATAAGGGGATTAGTTATGAAACGTCCAGTATATATTTGGCTTCTTACGCTCGTTGTTGCAGTTATTTATATTGCAACGCTCGCGTTTGTAAGAATAAAGAATCCTGAACATATTCAATACGAAGCTTATCGGCGGTGGCAGGAGACATATTTGGTCCGCAAAAATAATAAGCAAACGTATGTTAATACCAGCAACGACCAAAAACATCCTGTTGCATTATCAGAAGGTCAAGGTTATGGACTGCAAGTAGTATCTCGCGCTGCTGAAAAAGGCTGGGCAAGTGAAAATGACTTCGATAAGTTGCTTAACTATTACCTTGCACATCGCGATTATATTGGTGAACACCATGACCAGCTAACTTACTTAATGTCCTGGCGTCAGTCTTATAATAAAAAGGGGCAATGGGTCAATGATCATAATAGTGCGACTGATGGTGATCTTTACATCGCTGCGGCTCTTCACCGGGCTGCAAAAGTTTGGCCGCGAAAGGCACCTTATTATCATAAGCTAGAACAACATATTGCCACTGATATCTTAAAATATGAATATAACCCAACCACGCACATGTTAACAGTGGGTGATTGGGTTACGAAGGATTCTAAGTTTTATTATTTATTGCGAACCTCAGATGTAATGCCGACAGTTTTTGATCATTTATACGATTGTACCTACGATTCAAGGTGGCAGATGATCAAAAATAATATGCTTGACCGGCTGAATGCATTAAGTAAACAGCACCAAACAGGACTAGTACCTGACTTTGCCTGGGCTCGGCTAGGGAGTACTAAGCCAGTGGGGCCGAATACGGTTGCTGGAAAATATGATGGAGACTATAGTGCCAATGCTTGTCGGGTTCCAATGATGTTGGCAAAAAGCAATGATCCACGAGCCCAGAAGATATTAAATAAAATGATGAGGTTCTTCAGTGAACAGTATTATATTACAGCCGGTTATTCATTAAACGGTCACCGGCTGGTTAAGTATCAATCAAATAGTTTCAGTGCGCCGATTTTTTATGCGGTCAGCTGCAATCGTAATGAAGGGTATGATAATCTGTTTGCTAGTCAGAAACATATCTTCAGTAAACCCTTAACAGAGAAAAATTATTATGATGCGACCTTAACGACATTAGTTGCTCTTGAGGGGATGAACTAATCAATTCCTTCATCAGTGCAAAGACCTTGTCGGTGTAACACCTTCATAATTTCATCGCGCTTGGTATAGTGGCGATCGAGTTTAGCCCCCGCAATCTGGTTGGTGAAGGAATCAATTCGTCGGTTGGCATCACGAAGGTCATAGTAGGTAGTAACTTCTTGATCATAATCGCTTAAGTCACTGAGCTTGATCTCTTTTGGATAGTCATTATCAAATGCGATAAATTTTAATGGAAGGCGGGGCTTTAGTTGAGGTTCTTGGTCAGGTATACCGATTTGTAAGCCTAAAACTGGGAAGGTCATTTTAGGGAGATTAAGGACTTCGATGATTTTTTGCGGATCATTTTTTATTGAACCGAGGGGAACGACGCCGAGGCCCATACTCTCGGCAGCAGTAATCATGTTTTGGGCAGCCATGATTGCATCATCAAGGCCTTGGAAGAAAATATCAGCGGTATGTAAACGGCCATCATCCTTGCCCTTTTGCTGTCGTATTTGTTGGTTACGATAAAGGTCAACTAACAAAATGAACAGGTCACCGTTTGCGCCGACATACGGTTGCTTACTAATTTCTCTGATTGCGGCCCGTTTATCTGGATCAGTAATGTGCATAATTGACATCTGCTGCATAAACATACTGGTTGGCGTATGACTAGCAACAGAGTAAAGAGTATTCAATTGTTCTGTTGAAAGAGTTGTGGGCTTAAAGGCACGAATTGTACGATGGTTTAATTGGTGCTTAATCGTTTCATTGGTCATAAAAAAGACTCCTTTATATTAAATTGAAGGGAGTGGGACAAAAGTAGAGATACTTAATGCCTCACTCCTTTAGTTTTTTAAAGTAAATGTTGTTCTTCCATTAATTCGCCAATCCAGTTCTTCTTGATTTCCTTGAGCAGTGGTTTCTCAACAATCTTTGGAATTGGAAGATCCATTTCTTCAAGCGGCTTTTTATCGTTCATATAGTACATTGCCCGCATCAATTCGCGAATATCATAGATCGAATTAAAGACTTCTGGTACCCCGCGATCAACGTTGAGGAGACTATAAACGGCTTCCATTGCCGTCCGGACTGAATATTCAGTTGTAAAGACGGTATCCCGAGTTGGCGATTCGGCAAAGTTACCAATGAAGGCTAAGTTAGCTGACCCTTTAGGAACAACATCAGGACGATCACCCTTTACTCGCGGCATGAAGTAGCTAGTAACGAATGGCATATAAACAGGGACGGTGTTAACCGATTCTTCTTTTGCTAAATCGTCAATTAAAGCTTCTGGAACACCGAGATGGTAGAGCCATTCTTTAG
Source organism: Limosilactobacillus reuteri (assembly GCF_003072625.1). Lineage (NCBI taxonomy): Bacteria > Bacillati > Bacillota > Bacilli > Lactobacillales > Lactobacillaceae > Limosilactobacillus > Limosilactobacillus reuteri. Next base: position 1,668,509 of record NZ_CP027805.1, on the reverse strand, counting down.
TAATTTCTTCCCCAGTACAATCAACAATTCGTTTCTTGATATAATTACCTTCTGTGTCAGAATAGAGACCATAGATCCACACAATGGTTTCATTTGGCTTTTGACTCTTAAAATGAGGCTGCCGGTGGATAGTCCAACTCATCATCCAATTAGAATCAGTGACGGTGATAATTCCACCAGTGTTTACCTTTCCATCATGCAGGTCACGCTTAGTTAGTCGTTCAATGTACGGTTCAATTTGTGGATTCTTAACGGTCGCAGTTGCAGAAATGAACCAACTGCGGTTAGGAATGTTTTTACAAAAGACATCCGGTTGACCGAATGCTGGCGATTGTTTAGCAAGGTTTTTCCATAAATTCCAGCTGCCGCCAAGAGCTCGAGTTGGGTGTGCTACCTGGTGATGACTCCCATAATTTGAACTTTCCGTGATTGAACCATTAGTAACAAATACCAGATCATCGTCAGTTAAGTTGATGGTTTTATCTTCGCTGCCTTGCTTAAGAATAATCTTTTTAGCGTGCTTTTCACCATTCTTGGTATCAACTAGGACGTTTTGGACCTGTGTATCGTATTCAAACTTAACACCATGATCTTTAAGGTATGCAAGCAATGGTTTGGTCATTGATTCATACTGGTTGTACTTATTGAATTTAAGAGCAGTAAAGTCAGGCAAACCGTCAATGTGGTGGATAAATCGCATTGCGTACCGCCGCATTTCTGCTAACGAATGCCACTTCTCAAAAGCAAACATGGTTGACCAATAAATCCAGAAGTTACTCTTGAAGAAGTCCTCAGAGAAGTAATCACCGATCATTAAGTCGCCGAGCTGGTCTTCAGGTGTAAGTATCAGTTTCATCAATTCCTTAGTTGACTTACCGAGAAGGTATTTGCCGTCAGTTGGAACCTCATTTCCCCGTTTATAAGTTAGGCGACAATTTGAACTATTTGGATCATCCTTATCTAGCCAATAATATTCGTCAAGATAAGATGCACCAGGGATTTCCAAGGATGGAATTGAACGATACATATCCCACATACATTCAAAGTGGTTTTCCATCTCACGGCCACCACGAGTGACAAAGCCAACATCGGGGCGATCTTGACCATCTAAGGAACCACCAGCGATTGGTAACTCTTCAAAAATATGGATGTTTTCGCCTGGCATTTGTGCGTCACGAATTAGGAAGACAGCCGCAGAAAGACCTGCTAAACCAGCGCCAACAATGTAAGCATGTTTTTTATCCACTCCCGCCGGCTTACGGGGACGAGCAAATGCTTCATAATTTCCGTTTGAATAGTACATAAAAGGATCTCCTTTCAGGAAAAGCAATCGGGTAATCTACAGTTATATTGTAACGCTTTCTCGAGATGATTTCCCGGGAAATAAAATAATGGTTTAGGATTTAACAAAAACGCTTATAATTAGTTGAGTAATATTAATATGAGGAAGGATAAAAGTGATTGAAATAAATAAACATAAATATACATTTCCCAAAATCCTAACATTTGGGTTCTTGATTGTGATTTTTATGGGAACAATCTTGCTTTCCTTGCCGTTTGCGACACGACCAGGAGAAACGACAAATTTTATGACTGCTTTCTTCACTTCAACGAGTGCAACCTGCGTAACTGGATTAACTCTTGTTAGTACAGCTCATCATTGGACATTATTTGGTCAGATTGTAATTGCAATCTTGATGGAAGTAGGTGGATTGGGGTTTATGACATTCGCAGTTATGATGTCACTTTTGGTGCGGCAGCGAATGAGGATGTCGACACGATTGCTAACCCAAGAAGCACTTAATCTTGACCACTTATCTCAATTGAACGTGGTTTACCTTATCATTCGGCTTTCATTACTTATCCAATTAGCGGGTGGAATATTTTTATTTTTTGACTTTTATCCGCGTTACGGACTTGGCAAGGGAATATGGTTTAGTATTTTTCACTCAATCTCAGCCTTTTGTAATGCCGGCTTTGACTTGTTTGATAATAGTATGGCAAATTATGCTAATGACCCTTATATGCTATGCGTACTCGCTGTTTTGATTGTTGCCGGTTCATTAGGATTTTTAGTATGGAAAGATATCCTCAATTATCCTAAATATCACCGACTATCCTTGCATACTCAGTTAGCGTTACGTACTGGAGCAGTCCTCTTTATTGTTTCCGTGGTTGTTTACTTTATTACCGAGAAGAACTTAGCGCAATTAAGTGACAAATTAAGTTTTTCCAACCGGATTCTTAATACTATTTTTATGGCAATCACTCCACGAACTGCTGGTTTAATTACTTTTCCTTATACTGATTTAAGCGCTGCCGGCCTCGCGTTTACTGTTATTTTGATGTTTATCGGAGGAACGCCGGGGTCAACTGCTGGGGGTGTTAAAACCACAACAATCGGTCTATTGACGATTCAGAGTTTTGCAACCCTGCGTGGTCAACGGGATACGACTTTTACCCATCGCCGTTTTACCCAGGAAAATATTTATCGGGCATTGACATTATTATTTGTTGCTTTGTTTATCTTGCTTGTATCAATTTTAGTCCTTGCTGAAACACAGGATTTGCCAGAACGTGATTCGTTAGCGTATGTTACTTTTGAGGCGGTGGCAGCTTTTGGTACTACGGGGATTTCATTAGGGATTACAATTAACCTTAACCTGTTAGGGCAACTGATTATTATGTTTTTGATGTTTGTTGGCCGGGTCGGAATTTATACTGTAATGTTCTCAATCCTAAATGCAAGTACAGCAGCGAAGAATTATCGTTATCCAGAGGAGAGTGTGTTAATTGGCTAAAAAAGAAAGTTATGCTGTTATTGGAATTGGACAATTTGGGGCCTCAATATGTGAAGCTTTAGTTCAAGCAGGCCAAGAAGTATTGGCGATTGATTCTAGTGAAGAAGTGGTAAATGAATTTGCGGGGTCAGTTATGCGGGCGGTAATTGCGGATGCGCAAGATGAGGATGCTCTGCGTGACCTTGACATCGGTAGTTTTGACCATGTTTATATTTCGATCGGAAAAAATGTTGAAGCAAGTATCATGGCCACGCTAATCGCTAAAGAACTTGGGGCGCCAGATGTAATCTGTCGGGCTGAAAATGTTAATCATGCGCGCGTTTTAGAACGAATTGGCGCAGATATGGTTGTTCGTCCAGAGCATGATTTAGCTAAGCGGCTTATTTTTCAACAACTAAATCCAAGCGTCGTCGATTATGTTACCTTGAGTAAGGAAATAACATTGGCGGAAGTAAATATTAATAATCCAAAGTTCTTTAATAAGACCTTAGACGAACTGGATTTTCGTAATCGTTATAATGTCAATGTGATTATCATTGTTAGTAAGGATGATGAAGTTAATCAAATGCCGCAAGCTAATGACGTTATTCAACCGCGCGATAAAATCACAGTTGTTGGGCAGTTAAAGGATATTCGGAAGCTAAACGATATTGTTAGTTAAAATAATGGGTGAAGAGAATTGATAGTCGTGATTGGGATCGTAATTGTTATAGTTGTTGGAATTATTGGATGGTTGATCTGGCAAAGGCAACAGGTCTGGAAAAAGATAAGTACTGATTTATCGATATGCGGGGATGTTCAAATCCTTGACATGAGCATCGGTAATGGAAAAACGTTTATTAACCTTGCCAAGCAATTGACTGCTCCCGGCAAAATTATGGGAATAGTTAAAAATGAAAAGCAGGCACAGCAAGTAAAAGAGCTGATCAAAGAAGAGGCAGTGGCTGATCGCGTGAAAGTAGAATTGACTGATAACACTAATTTGCCTTTCACGGATCATCAGTTTGACTATGTTCTGATTAGTAATTTGCAGCAGGTGAAACCGGCAATTACGCAAGGACGTGTTTTGCAAGAAGCGATAAGGGTTCTCACTTTTAAGGGAACCATCGTGATTACTGCTACTACTGTACAACGCTATCGTCAACTACTGGAATATTATCGGTTTAAAGACATTAAAGTTAAACAAATAGGTGGACAGCGCGTGATGATTGCGCGACGAAACTAAAATAAAGAAGCAGGGTTTGAACGTAAATACCGTTCAGCCCTGCTTCTTTAGTGCGCCCGGCATGGGTATTAGCTAGGTGGTGAAAGTCCGCTATGGGCCGTGGTAGTCGGAACCATGAGCTGAGGACAAGGGTGTCCACCGTGAGGTGGAATCTGAAGGAAGTCTAAGGCAAAGTACTGCATCGATGAACAAGAAGTAGCTATAAGGCTGAAATTAACTGGATAAGGCTGCTAGACAAGTTGAAGTCCAATACTACTCGAAATTGGTTTCAGTAAAGCTAACGATGACATGGTACGAAAGCTAATATTCTTACCCGGGGAGATCTGGCCTACACGTTTCCGACAAGAGGAATAAGTTTAATTTCCACAGAAACAAGCGATGCAGTGATGCAGTGTTGAGTAAGCCAGAAGTCAGCCGAGGTCATAGTAGTTTGAATAATCGGATGAAGGACTGAACGACAATAACTTGTAACTTATATCGGAGGTGTAATCAGGTGCGACAATCGCAGAAAACAGAACAACAAGCTGACCGCTTGTCGAGGATAGGTTTGGAAAACCGAAAGTACACAAGGGCGCGTAGTACCGGTTATGGTGAAGGTAAAGGTATGAGTGTCACTATCCAAGACCTGGTCTTGGATCGCAATAACCTTAATCAGGCTTATTTGCGAGTTAAGAGAAATAAAGGAGCAGCAGGCGTTGATGATATGACAGTCAATGACCTTCTACCATATCTCAGAGAAAATAAGACGGAACTGATCGCTAGTTTGCGTGAGGGCAAGTATAAACCAGCTCCAGTCAAACGGGTAGAAATTCCGAAGCCTAATGGTGGAGTAAGAAGACTTGGAATACCAACGGTGGTGGACCGAATGGTTCAACAAGCTGTAGCCCAAATTCTTACGCCTATCTTTGAGCGTGTTTTCTCTGATAATAGCTTTGGCTTCCGTCCCCACCGTGGGGCCCATGACGCTATTTCGAAAGTAGTAGATCTTTATAATCAAGGTTATCGAAGAGTTGTCGACTTAGACCTAAAAGCCTATTTTGATAACGTTAATCATGACTTGATGATTAAGTATCTCCAACAATATATTGATGACCCATGGACACTAAGACTCATTCGTAAGTTTCTAACTAGCGGAGTCTTAGACCATGGGCTTTTCGCTAAGAGTGAAAAAGGAACCCCACAAGGAGGGCCATTGTCACCACTACTGGCGAACATCTATCTAAATGAGTTGGACAAAGAGTTGACTAGACGTGGTCACCACTTTGTGCGCTATGCGGATGATTGTAACATCTATGTTAAAAGTCAACGAGCCGGAGAACGAGTAATGCGAAGCATTACCCAGTTTCTAGAAAAGCGCTTGAAAGTTAAAGTGAACCCAGATAAAACCAAAGTCGGTAGCCCGCTACGGTTGAAGTTCCTTGGCTTTTCGTTGGGTGTAGACCACAATGGGGCCTACGCCCGTCCAGCTAAACAATCGCAACAACGAGTAAAGAAAGCACTGAAGTTATTAACTAAACGTAATCGTGGAATATCTCTGACAAGAATGTTTGAAGAAATTCATCGAAAAATGCGTGGGTGGCTTCAGTACTACTCAATTGGGAAACTAACTAACTTTATTCAACGCCTTGACAAGTGGTTGAGGGTCCGAATAAGGCAGTATATTTGGAAGCAATGGAAAAAGTTTAAAACTAAGGTAACTAACTTACAGAAGTTGGGGCTGTCCCAGCATGATGCATATGTCTTCGCTAGTACCCGAAAGGGCTACTGGCGAACTGCACATAGTAAGACCTTGAGCTATTCTCTAACTAATAGAAAACTGGAACAACTCGGACTTATGAATATGTCCAAGACGCTCCAGTCAATTCAATGTGATTAAGTTGTCGAACCGCCGTATACGGAACCGTACGTACGGTGGTGTGAGAGGTCGATAATTGAACTAATCAATTATCTCCTACTCGATATTCAGTTGTAAAATGAGATTGATAAAAGCGTCACACCAAAGATAAAAATTTTTTAATATCAAATTACTCTCCCAAAAGTAAATAGTGCCCAGCCTTTTATTGCATCAACGATTACAACAAAATTTATTATTATCTTACAATATTTGATTAGTTTTTTAAACACTGATAACTGAAAATAAAGGTATCTATCTATTGGGTTTATAATGATAAACAAAAGTTATACCAGCACCAGCAAGTTCAACCCCGTGACCAAACTAGCCAAAACATATCCAAGGACGGTTTGTCAGGATGAATTAACGTGTGGTCCCATCATTTTCTTATTGCCCGTCAAAGCAACAAGGGGATAGAGCATAAATGGTAGGGCAATACTAAGGACGATTTGCGCATAAATGATGAGTTGCTCAAATTGCTCTTCGTTGAAATTAATCATGAAGCCGATAATTAGGATTGGCACAAGGGTTACAGCTCGAGTAAGGAGGCGCCGTTTCCAGAGTGGAAGGCGAATATTGATAAATCCTTCCATGACAATTTGACCGGCCAAGGTACTAGTGATTGAAGAAATTAAACCAGTTACCAGTAAAGCGAAGGCAAAGAGCCAACTCATTAATGGACTAGCGAGGCTACCAACGATCTGAGGATTCTTTAGTCCGAAAAAGACGTCCTCGAGACTACCGAGACTTGCCGCATGAAAGAAGAGGGTTCCGCCAAGGATAAGCAGAAGGGCGTTGACGATGAAGGCCGCAAAAAGGTGAATTAATTAATCCCAATTAGCAAAACGGGGCGTTTCTTTGACTTGCTTTGGATCATGTTCATCGTATCGTCGACTTTGTGCTAGGGAGGAATGAAGATAAATATTATGGGGCATAATTGTGGCCCCGACAATCCCTAAACTAATTAGCAGCTCACTGTGATTAGTAAAAATTGATGAACGGGGAACAAAACCATCCATGATCGCGGAAAATTCAGGGTGGGCCCGACATACTTCAATCGCAAAAATGGCGCCGACAACCAGAATAGCAGTTAAAACGATAAATTCAATTCGGCGTATCCCGAAATGAAGGAAAAATAAGACAACTAGCACGTCCGCGATTGTTAACAGCACCCCGATAAGTAATGGTAGTTTGAATAACATGTTTAAGGCGACAGCAGTTCCTGCTACTCCAGTTAAGTCCGTTGCCATCATCGCTATTTCATTAAATAACCATAGGGCAATCCGCAGGGGAGTAGGTAAACGCCGCGCAATTGCTTGGGCGAGGTCGGTTCGGGTGGTAACGCCGAGTTTGATTGATAAAGATTGCATATACATAGCGATAAGAATAGCAGTAAAAAGAACCACTAATAGTTGGTAGCGGTATTGACTACCACCAGCAAGGGATGTTAACCAGTTCCCTGGGTCCATATAACCAACGGCGACTAAAGCACCTGGCCCACTATAGGCAAGAAACTTTTGCCAAAATGCACTTTGATAGACATTTGGAACATCAACACTCCCATTGATTTCGTCTAAACTTTTCCGTTCCATTTTTATCCCTTTCGTTGCACAAGATCAGTAATAAACTGGGCAAATTCTGGTGAGTCATTGAGTGACGGCACCATCACAAGGTTATTTCCGCCATTTTCACGAAAGACCTGATAGTTCTGCACTTGATCTTCTTCTAATGTTTCTAAACAGTCCGCCACAAATGATGGGGCAACAACTAACACATCACGATGCCCGAGTTGTGCCTCATTAAGCAACGTATTCCGGAGGTAAGGTTTTAACCACGGCATTGGGCCAAACTTAGATTGGTAAGCCATCTTAATTTGCTTTTCAGGAATATCAAGGCGTTTAATCAGTTCCGCGGTGGCCGCTTCTGTTTCATCGCGATAAGGATCATCGTGATGAAACATGGCAGTCGGAATTCCATGATACGAAATGAGTAATTTGTCATATTTTCCTCTATCCCATGCCGTTTGGATTTGCTTAGCCAATAAGTCTAAATAATCTTCTTCGGCCGAGAAACAATCAATTATTTTCGCTTCTGGATCAGCATCCTTTACCTTGTCAATAACCGTTTGAGTTGTACTTTTAGTGAAAAAAGGGAAGAGCGGCAAAACTGTAATATTTTGACATTCCTTTTTCATTTCGGTAATTGTGTCGCTAATTTTAGGCTTGCCATAGGTCATTTCCATTTTGACAACCCACTCCGGCATCAATTCTTGGACCCTAGCAACCAACCGTTCTGTGTAGACAATCAATGGAGACCCATCTTTTGTCCAGCAATTACGATAAAAAGTCGCTGATCGCCATGACCGAGTTGGAAGAATAATCCCACGAAGGAGTGGCTGCCATAATGCTGGGGGCATTTCAATAACATTCCGATCGCTCAGAAATTCTTTCAAATAACGTTTAACGTCGGGAGTTGTTGGCGTATCGGGTGAACCGAGATTGACTAGAGACTGTCTGAAAACTAAAAATTCAGGTATAATCTGAGGAAAAACGAATCGAGGCATTCCGATGACAACACCTAAACGATACGAACTGGAAGATGCTCAGTGGGACCGAATCAAAGGATACTTCCCGCCATACCGGACTGGCCGTCCATCAAGCCTAGACAACCGTACCGCCCTCAACGCTATCCTCTGGCTCATGCGCAGCGGGGCTCCTTGGCGTGATCTACCTGAACGCTATGGCTCTTGGAAAACGGTGTATAGTCGCTTCCGAGCCTGGGTAAGTTCAAACTTGTTCGAACAGGTTTTTCTCAAATTGATTGACGATCCCGACATGGAAAACTTGAGCTTAGATTCAACGATCGTTCGAGCGCATCAAAAGGCCACTGGGGCAAAAAAAACGCCGAATGTATGGTCGAAAATCAAGCTATTGGACTAAGTCGAGGTGGCCGAACAACCAAGATTCACGCACTCGTTGACGGATTAGGGAATCCCTTGGGTTTTCGCCTAACAGGTGGTCAAGTACATGATAGCCAAGTTGCCAGTGAGTTGCTGGAAGGCTTCGATATTTCTCAATCAAATATTATCGCGGATAAAGCCTATGGCACCGCGAAACTTCGCCAGTATATTAAAGATAAAGCAGCCGTCTATACCATTCCGCCAAAGGAAAATACCAAAGACAAGTGGACCTGTGATTACCACGTTTATTGTGAGCGCCATTTGATTGAGAACTTCTTCAATCAGTTGAAGAACTTTCGTAGGATTGCAACGCGTTATGATAAGCTCGCTCATGTTTATCTGGCTACGGTTTACATTGCCTCAATTTGCATCTTACTTAAGTAGTTTTCAGACGGACCCTAATAGTAGTCCATTCTTTTTCATAGGTATCACTCCTGCTTTATAAAATAATTCTTTTTTATTTTACACCTGTCCATATAAATTTTTTTGACAACTTACTTTTAACTAGTTATTATTACTGTAATTTGAAATACGAGGAAATTACCAATGGAAAACAATTATTTTGTTAACGCAAATATTTGTTGTTGTGAATCGCGTCTTATGCGACTCACTTTTTGGTATACTCATTTTTAATTGAATTACTATCAAGTTGATAACACATAAGGCGAGGCTGAGAAAAAACTTTTGTTTTTTCAACAGCCTCGTTTTTTATAGGTATATTGTTACGATATCGTGGAAATTAACCACAAGGCTCGAGGCTAAGTTTGAACGATAATCAGCCCGTGCCGTGCTAATCACCGTTCTATCCTTAGCCCACCGCCTTGTCGAGGAGGTTAATTCCCACTTACTTTTCTGAGGAAGAAGGAACTATTATGTTAGTTGAAAATACTTATGATTTGATTGGTCACACCCCTTTGATGCATTTGCCGATGAAGACTCCAAATGACGTTAATATCTATGCTAAGCTCGAAATGTTTAACCCTGGTGGCAGCATTAAGGATCGTTTGGGGATGGCATTAATCCAGCGAGGAATGGAAGAAGGAAAAATAACAGATACAACGACAATCATCGAGCCAACTGCCGGAAACACTGGAATCGGCGTCGCTTTAGCAGCATTAAAATACCATTTATCAGTTAAATTAGTGGTACCGGAAAAGTTTAGTTTTGAAAAGCAAACATTAATGCGTGCGTTGGGAGCCGAAGTGATTAATACTCCGAGTGAAGAAGGGATCAAAGGAGCAATTGCGGCTGCAAAAGAATTAGCTGCTGAAATAGGGGATGCTTACGTGCCTTTACAATTTCAGAATCCAGCGAATCCCGATGTTTATCAACACACCTTGGGCCCAGAGATTTTAGCTGACCTTGCTAATAAACCGCTGGCAGCCTTTGTAGCCGGTGCAGGAAGTGGTGGCACTTTTGCGGGGATTCAAAAGGCGCTCCAAGATGCTTACCCAGAATTGAAAGGCTATATTGTTGAACCAGCCGGATCGATTTTAAATGGGGGTCTAGCTCATAGTCACCGCACAGAAGGAATTGGCGTTGAATTTATTCCGCCATTCTTCAAGGATTTAGATTATACCGGGGTAAAAACGATTAGTGATGACGATGCATTCTATTATGTTCGCTGGGTTGCTAAAAATCTCGGCCTCTTTATTGGTAGCTCTAGTGGGGCTGCGCTTGCGGCAAGTTTAGAAGTTGCTAAAGAATTGCCACATGGGGCTAATTTAGTCACGGTATTTCCTGATTCAAGCGAGCGTTACCTTAGTGAACATATTTATGAGGAATAGACATGAGTATCTTTCATTTCATTACGAATCGTTCATACATTAAAGAAGAACAAAAACGAGAGCGTACTAAGTTAAATTGGTTAAAAATCTTTAGTTGGCCTCGTTAATTCATTTTAGCTATCTATTAATATTCAATGTTTCTATTTATAATTTAGTCGAACTCTCACTATAATTAAGTAAGAAAGGGCGGGATCATGATGAAGATTGTTGTATTAACAGGAAGTCCCCATCATCCAGGAACTTCTGAGCAATTAGCAGATGCCTTTGTTAAGGGCGCTACTGAAGCAGGAAATGAAGTTTATCGCTTTGATGCTGGACGCCAGACTGATGAATTTTCGATGATTAAATTGGAAGACAATTATCCCGGACAAGAAGTTGCGATTGAACCGAATGATATTATTACTAATGAAGTAATGCCTAAGCTGTTAGCGGCAGACATGGTAGTCTTAGTTAGTTCGCTATATTATTATGGGATCAATGCAGCGCTAAAAGCAGTGATTGATCGTTTCTACAACTATAACCATGAACTTCATGGCGGAAAGAAAGCTATTACTTTGGTAAGTGGCTATGGTCAAGAAGATGCCTTTGCTTCACTTGACTTATATTTTAAGCAACTACTCGAATATATGCGTTGGGACAAAGTAGGAGAGGTACTCGCAGCTGATTCTTGGAATAATCAAAAATTGGCTAAACACGTTGAAGAAGCTTATCAGCTGGGAAAGACAGTTAAATAGAAGAATATAAATAAAAAGCGTTAAATTGGAGGAAAGGCGATATGCCACTAAAATAAATCCTCAATTTAACGCTTTTAATAATTAGAAGAATATTTTACTCATAATAATCATAAATACCAATAAACAGGTTGAGCTAATCGCAGCCGCGCCAAAAACGGCTCCTCCGCGTTTAAAAATAACTTTAAAGTTTACTGAAACACCTAATGCGGCCATTGCCATTCCTAAAAAGATATAGGCTGCTTGAACAAGTGCATCAAGAAAGACTGGTGAGAATGGAAGAAAGGTTCCTAACACGCTAGTTAAAATAAAACCGCCAAGGAACCAAGGAATTGGTAATTTCTTTGGTTCTTTAGTATGTTCTTCTTCACTTTCAACTACAAGACGGTGTTGATACCAGTAACCAACAATTAAAGCGACTGGCGCCAAGAGAAGAACCCGTGAAAGTTTCATAATAAGGGCGTTATCTAAGCTTGCTTCACCGAAAGCACCCCCGGCTGCAACGGCATGAGCAATTTCATGTAATGAACCACCGGCAACAATTCCAAACTGTGGGTCAGTAAGCCCGAGTAATGGTTTGATTCCAATTTCAACTAAAGTAAAGACTGTTCCCATTACACAAACAACAGCAACAGCTAATACTTCATTTTCTCGTTTGCGCTCCTCGTTGTCGGTTTCAATTTGTGGTGAAACCCCCATTACAGCAGCCGCTCCACAAATACCACAGCCGCAAGCAGAAAGAATAGCTAATTCATCTTCTGCGCCAAACTTTCGACTAAGCCAATAAGTAAGGACAATCGTGCCAGTAACTCCAATAGCCGCAACTAAAATAGTTTTAACCCCAGCGGCCGCAAGTCTTTCTAGGTTTAAGCGGAAACCAAGAAGAATAATACCAAGCCGTAAAAATTTGTTAGAAATAAATCCGATGCCGCCTTGAGCCTCATTACGCAAGCTAGCAGGAGTCAACTGCATGGCAATACCTAATAATAAGGCAATAACCAATGGTCCAATCAAGTTGACATAAGGTAGTTTTGCTAAAAGCACCCCAGCAACAGAACAAATTAAGGTCATAATGGCAGCGATCCAGAATGACCTAGTCTTCATAATACTCATTAGATTTTCTAACCCCCAAATAATAATTGATACCTTACCACTTTAACAAATGTGTCGTGATAAACAAGAGGGAATTTAGAAATTAATAATAAATTGTTTAATTGTATCGTTTATCTCACATTAAGGTTATACTATTCTTTGTAATTTTAACATTTAGGAAAATCAAAATGAGGTAAGAAAATGGAAATTAAAAGTGTTAACTTAGATCAACCATATTCGTCTCTAGATATTTATCATAGTAATACTGATAAAGCTTTACCCGGCCTTGTTATTTTGCCAGGAGGCAGTTATAACCAGATTATGGAACGAGATTCTGAACGGGTGGCATTAACGTTTGTAACACATGCATGGCAAACATTTGTTGTACGATATCCGGTAGTTGAGCATAAGAATTATAAAGAAGCCAAAATAGCGGTTCACCAAGCATTTGAATATATCGTCAACCATGCAGCTGAATTAGATGTTGACGCTGATCGGTTGGGGATTATTGGATTTTCTGCAGGAGGCCAAATTGCTGCTGCATATAGTAACGAAAAACTAACACACGCTAGATTTGCCGCATTAGGATATCCTGTTATTCAACCCTTGATTGATGAACGCATGGGGGTTACAACAGAGAATGTAGCGAAATTGGTAAATCCGCAAACACCACCAACCTTTATGTGGGGATCGGCAAAAGATGAACTGACTCCCTTTGTTGATCACCTCCAAGTATATGCCGATGCGTTAATTAAGAATAATGTTTCATATGAATTACATGAATTTGGCACCGGGGGACATGGAATCGCGTTAGCTAACGAATATACTGGGATTGTCAATAATGATCGGATAGATACGCATATGAGAAAGTGGTTCCCACTATTTCTTGAGTGGTTAACTGAATTGAACTTAATTTAGCTAATGATTATGGAGCTTCAAACGACTATTATTTTGTCGCGTGAAGCTCCTTTTTAACACTAACTTTGTAAATTTGATTATTTCCCAGGAAATATTAAATTTCAATTTTCTTTGTAGCAATTTGCTTAATGAAGTTTTGATCGTGCTCAACATTAGCATTGGTGGTCGCTTTTCTTGAATTAACTGAATTAGTTGTTGCTGATTATAGGTATCAAGATAATTTAGCGGCTCATCCCATAAATAAAGGTGAGCGGGTTCAGCTAATGACCGTGCTAGTTCAACCTTCTTTTGTTGTCCCATACTCATTTCTTCAATCGGAACATTAAAAGTAGCTCGTTCCATTCCTAATTTACGAAGAAGGTTAAGAAATTGATCGTGGTTAATTTTAGAAGAAGATGCAAAACTACGTAAACTTCCATGATTATCAGAATAATCTTGACGTACTGTGCTAATTTTAAGGGCACTGCTAAAAAGTATTTCTCCGCTTTGTTTGCCACTGAATGTCCCGATGATTGCATTAATAATACTAGATTTTCCAGTACCATTATTACCACAGAGTAGGATCTGGTCATTTTTTTCAATGGTTGTAGTGATATTAGAGCAGAGTTGTTTAGTTGGATATGATAACGTTAGATTATTAATGCTTAATAATGGTTGATGATTAGTGGGGAGGACATTAATTGTTAGCGGAACAACTTTTTCAATTTCTTTTAACAGCCCTTTTCGTTCATCAATTGCAGTATCTAAGCCTCCTTTCATTATGGTTGCTTTTTTCATCATTTTTGCAGCTTTGGCACCAATAAAGCCTTTATCTGCATGCGAATTATTCTTCTTTTCATTTTCTGCTTGTTGAGCCCATTGAGATTTTGCTTGACGTGTTTGCTTTAAATGATGAATATCTTTTAATAAATTTTCGTTTTTCTTGATGGCCGCAGAATCTCGTTGCTCCTTATGAACAAAATAATCACTGTAATTTCCACGAGTTAAAACAAGCTGGTGTTGTTCAATTACTAATGAATGATCAATGACTTGGTCGAGAAAATCCCGGTCATGGCTAGTAATAATAAAGCCAGTTTTCTTCGCTTTTAGATATTGAGCAATTTGTTTTCGACCATCCTGATCAAGGTGATTAGTAGGTTCATCAAGCAGAGGGAAATATCCATCTTGGGCAAAAAGAGTTGCTAGCATTATGCGCGTTTGTTCGCCACCGCTAAGACTACTGAAAGGTTGCCAGAGTAATTCTGGAGAAGTTGCCATCAAATTTAATTCTCGTTCGATTTGCCATTGTTCACCTTGATAGCCACTTCTCATAAGGACATTCAGTGTATAATCGTCCGGTTCGCGAATTACTAATGGATAATAGTTAAATTTAAGATTGGTTTGAATACTTCCTTGAAAGGAAAGTTGTTTTTGCAAGATTTTGAGTAATGTGGTTTTGCCACGACCATTTCGCCCAAGAAGGCCCAACTTCCAATTGCTGCTAATATTGAGCTCGCAATGATTAAAAAGCGGTTCTTGCCCCGGATAAGCAAAAGTTAAATTATTTATCGTAATTGGTTCCATAAAAAATCACCCTTTCGTTGATTGCGGAAAAGGTAACAAAAAAGCCTACCTCTACAGGTAGACTTTTAAACTAATGGTATTGGCCCATTAGTGCTCACTTATTGATCAATCATTAAAAAATAATTCTACCCGTAGTACCTTCCTGCGTGAATCCACAGTTCCAGATACATTAAATTGTGTAGAATTAAAATTTCAATGGAAGATCCCTCCTAAAATTTGCTACTGATAATATAGCAATTTGCTCTCAAGTTGTCAACCAACTAATTTAATTGTATCTGTCAAGTTTTCATAGGTAGCCTTTAAATATACAGTTTTAGTGGGTTAGTGCCTTAAAAAGTTGTCCCATTGGTCTACTTGTGACCGTGTTAATCGGAATTATTCCTTGTACTGCTCCAATTGACGGCTTTGTCGGTGCCTTTCTTAGAAACTCTCCAGTTCGAATATGCATTTCCTGTAATAGGCTGGTTTGAGCCACTCGAGGAAGAACTGTTAATTGTTCTAGGATTGTATTTAAACTAGCTTGCAGTTCACCATTCATTCGGGCTTCAATTAAACCAATCATGGCTTTAGCCCCCTGCTTAGTCCATGACTTGCCCTGTTTCTTCATCCGGTAAGTAAAAGCCCGGTGAGAACTTTCGACTGAACCAATTAAATGAATATCCTTAAATCCACGCATTTGTGGTGAGAGGATATACCGCCAATTTCGCTGTAGATACTTTCTTAAACGCATTAGGTCGTCTGCTTGTTTTTCCGTTAGGTTTTGTGATTCATAAGTATCTAAAATTATTGTTAGCTCTGCTTGATCATGATGACGAACGGCTTTAATTGCTCGCATGGCTAATTCGTTGTGCCGGCCTAAAGTATGTTCAATTTTCTGTAAACAATGATAGCGGTCGAGAAAGTATTCACCATGTGCACCTTGAGGAACTAGACTTAATAGCTTAGCTGGTTCGTAACCTGGCCAGCGTCACTGGCCAAAAAGATCGTTTGACCGGCAAGCTTATAATGGCGGTCTAAATAATCACTTAGTCGTGCTTCAAGCCGTCCTTGGTGCCCAACACTGAGAAAGTCATGCCGATTAATGATTTGATTAGCTACTCGCTCATAAACCCGATAATGGTGCACAAGAGTCAGCTGACCTGCTTCTTTTTTACCTTTAATCATAAAGGCATCACCCTCAATAGTTAAATTTTTAGGCATATGGCGAGGAGTAGCTTGGTGTTCTTTTGCTTGAGTTTGTTTAGCTACCTGATTTCCTAACTCATGCACGGCGTGCATTACCGAATCGGCAGTAATTCCGCTGTCAAATACAAGGTTCAAAATGTCGGCAGTATTGCGCATTGTAGTTGTTTGGGCAATCTTAGCCATCATCATTAAGTAGTGTGGCGATAAACGACGACGTGGTTTAATTTTTAATTGTTGGTCTAAGTAAAATTCACGTTTCTTTGTCCCTGCCTGATAATACCGTCGTTGAAAAGTCACCGGGCCAAAGATAAAATTAAGCGTCCGTGGCTGTTTATTGATTACTTGATAGTTCGCTGGAGCTTGGGACTTTAAGCTTCGATCTAAGCTTTCCAAAAAGTTTTGCATGATTACTTGTCCTAACTCCAATACACCTTTTAAAATAATCTGTTCAGCTTCAAATAAACTGCCTGATTTCACCAAATTCTGCTAGATTTCTGTTAAAATATCCATGAGGAAAGACCTGCCTTTGCTTAGTATTCGACACACTAAAGGGGCACTATGTCCCGTCAAGTATACAGATCAAATAGATAAAAATTTTAGGAGGCTTGATTGCGGAATTGTTCCGCGGTCAAGCCGTTTTTGCTTGTGTAAGCGCGTTTGGTATTAAAGTATTCAATGGCTCCTTTGACGAACTGTTCTAGCTCTGCTAGCGTCTTAGGACGATTATGTTTGTTAATCCAGATTAGCTTGAAGTCATTCCACCAACGCTCTATGGGGGAGTTTTCCCAAGGATGACCGGGGTGTGACATACTATGAATACAATTTTTAGAGGCTAAGTAGTCGTTGAACATACTTGAGCAGTAAGCTGATCCGCGGTCAGTATGGACCATTGGTTGCGCATCAGGTTCAACCGTAAAAGCACGATTAAAGGTTTCAATTACTGCTGATGAAGTTTCTGTGTCTGAAATATTGTAGCTTAAAGCGTAACGACCATATAAATCTAAAATAACGTGTACTCGTACTTTATGAAGTGTGTGTTCGCCGTAGGCAACTTCCGTTGTGTCGGTAACCCACACTTCATTTTTAGTTTCACGGTCGAATTGTCCCTGCAATAAGTTGTCATTGATGTATTCTTCATGGCGTTGAATTCGATTGCGCTTCTTCTTCCTAATATTTGCTCTAATTCCATGCTTACGCATGCAATTAGTTATTCGTTTTAATCCAGCGGTAAAGCTTAAACGGTTTTCAAAGCTTAACTGTGTAGTCATCGCTAAATATCCCAGCGTCCAATTATGTTCTTCTTCTAACTCTACAATCGCTTCAAGTAACTCTGCTTGCTCATTATGATATCGACTTGGCTTTCGATTGAGCCATTTGTAATAACCATCTCGCGAAGAATCAGCTATTTTACACAACTGGCTAATTGACCATCCATTTTCTTGATTTAGTTCTTTGATGGCTTGGTACCGGAGTCCTTTTCCACCTCCCGATTGCGTATTTCTGTTAATTTTTTTGCGAACGCAATCTCCATCTCTTGCTTTTCTAGCTGAGCCCTTAATAAGCGATTTTCTGCCTTGAGTCGGTCAACTTCCGTCCACTTCTCTTCTGGCTTAGCTTTGCCTCGGCGATCACGAAGTGATTCTGGGTCATTACCGCTTTTGCGATACTTTTGATACCAGCCATAAACTTGTTGGTAACTAATATGGTACTTTTCAACTGCCCAATTGTAGTTCACATCATGCTTAATCAACTCTTCAATGATAGTAAGTCGTTCTTCAAAGTCAGTCTTTCGTCCACTCATTTTTGAATCTCGCTTTCTTGGCGTATAGGCCTTTAAGTTAGATTCATTATACCGGATAATCCATTGTTCTAGTTGCCTTTGAGATCGTAAACCGTGTTTTATCGCAAATAAATCTAATGCCTCATCTGTTTGTTGATATTGTTCAACCAATGAGTTTTTAAATTCTTTAGAGTAGCTTTGATTATGATGACTTGTTTGAAGTCCTGGCATTCCCTGATACTTGTATAGAAGACTCCACCGCCTGATAGTTTTTTGGCTAATCTTGTACTTAGTTATTACCTTATGGATTCCATTTCGTAAAACTTCATTGAGGATTAAGAGTTTTTCCTCTGCTGAGTATTTAGATTTTCTTCCCATAGAAAAAGCCCTCCGAGTATAAGATGAATTTTCTATTTCATCTGTATACTCAGAGGGCATTATAGCCAGGCTACTGGTCTTTTCTTTTTTTGTAAATAAGTAAATTGGTCTACAAAAAAGATTTCCACGACCAGATGAATTATTCATCCAACCTATGAAAATCTTACACTAACATTTAAATTCACCCTCGGCAATTTGATCCAACATAGGGCGCGAAGGAATAAAGAAGAGTTGACCACCTAAAATATCAGAGAAGGTTAGGAGATAATCGTTTTGCTCAAGCATATTTTCAAGCATCTTCTTAGTTACAGTCCAATGCCGTGAATAACCGATAAAGAAAGTTCCGGTATTATCAGCGGCAGGATCTGAATATGGAACATTCATGCGAACAATCTTCTGTTCAACACCATCAATTTCAGCTTGAGAAGCAACATTGTGAGCGTTCTTAAACTTTTCCTTTTCACTTAATTCTAAGTCAGAAAACTTCTTTCGCCCGACAGCTTTTTCTTGTGTTTCAGTAGTTAGCTTATTCCAAATGTCCATGTTATGTCGCCATTTTTGTGCAAAGGCATAGGAACCATTTTCAAACGTAGTATCTTCATCCCCAATAATGGCGTATTCAGCAGCATCCTGTGGTTCTGGATTTTCAGTTCCATCAATAAAGCCAATAATGGCCCGACCTTCAAAATAGCGGAAGCCCTTTGTTTCATCAATAACAGTAGTAATATCTCTAATGAAGAGCATTACTTGGGCCATGAATTCGTAAACTGCAGCTTCATCATTTGCACGAATATGGAGGAAGATATCTCCTTTTGCGGCAGGCATTTTGTATTTCGGCCCGGTTAATGTTTGGTAAGTTTCTAATTCTTTGGGTTTAGGCGCGTTAGGAAAAAGATAGTCCCACGCATCGTTGCTAAAGCCTAAAGAAACTTTAAGGTTACCTTTATTATCTCGAATACGCATGGATCGGGTAATTGCTTGGAAACGTTCAACAAATTCTTGAATTGCTTCTTGTTCCCTTGCTTGATTTTCTCGCTTTAATTCTAGTACGGTAAATTGGACATGTTCACCGGCGTCTTTCCAAACGTCTTGCGCTTTATTGGGATTCATTACCATTAGTTTTATCCTCCTTAAAATTACTACAAGGCAATTATAGCATTCTTTAAGGATAATTCTTAGATTTAGTTGAAGCCGCTTTCAAACTGAATTAAAATAAAATTGATACTAATTTTACAAAAGAGGCGGTTATTGTGCAGGAAACACAAACGAAGAAAAAGCATCATTTTCATATGCCTTCTGCGTTTACGATTTTATTCTTAATTATTATTTTAATTGCAATTTTAACGTGGATTATTCCAGCAGGGACATATGAAACAGATAAAGCTGGCAATATTATATCTGGTACATATAAGGCAGTAACAAATAAACCCCAAGGAATTTGGGACGTCTTTATGGCCCCTGTTATCGGGATGGTCGGTGATAAAAAGACAGATGGAGCTATCTCAGTATCACTATTTATTCTTGTTATCGGTGGATTCCTAGGAGTGGTTAATAAGACAAATGCATTAAACGAAGGGATCGGGTCAATCGTTCGCCGGTATAAGGGACGAGAAAAACAATTGATTCCAATTTTAATGCTTCTGTTTGCTCTTGGTGGATCAACATATGGAATGGGAGAAGAAACAATTGCGTTCTATCCACTCTTGATTCCCGTGATGATGGGCGTTGGCTTTGATTCAATTGTAGCGGTTGCGATTGCTTTAGTGGGAAGCCAAGTTGGTTGTTTAGCATCAACTGTTAACCCCTTTGCCACAGGAGTAGCTTCTCAAACATTAAATATTTCTCCCGGTGATGGCTTAGTTTCCCGGGTAATTCTTTTAATTATTACGATAACGATTAGTATTATTTATGTTTACCACTATGCATCGGTAATTGAAAAAGATCCAACTAAATCATTGGTTTACAATCAACGAGCAGAAGATGAAAAGCACTTTTTAGTCAAGGCTGACCCTAATGACGACCATAAGATGACTGGCCGCCAAAAGACAATTATTTGGCTATTCGGGATTACTTTTGTTGTGATGATTCTAGGACTAATCCCATGGTCAAACCTTAATAGTCATTGGACATTCTTTGATAAATTTACAAAGTGGTTAGTTAATATTCCATTTCTAGGTGATTTATTAGGTCATGATATGGCACCGCTGGGAACATGGTACTTTAACGAAATTACCATGCTTTTCCTGTTCATGTCGGTCTTGATTATGGCTGTTTACCATATGAAGGAAAGCGAATTTATTGATGCCTTTATGTCAGGAATGGGAGATTTCTTGAGTGTTGCAATTATTGTGGCAGTTGCACGGGGAATTCAAGTAATAATGAATAATGGAATGATCACTGGGACAGTTCTTCACTGGGGCGAATTAGGCCTTCATGGATTATCACAAACGATCTTTATTATTTTAACTTATATTTTCTATATTCCAATGTCATTTTTAATCCCATCAACATCCGGTTTAGCTGCGGCAACAATGGGAATTATCGGACCAATGGGGCATTTCGCGCATGTTTCAGGTAGTCTTGTTATTACTGCCTATCAGGCAGCTTCAGGTTGGGTTAACCTTATTACCCCCACTTCAGGAGTTGTGATGGGAGCATTAGCGATTGCTCATATTAATGTTGGCATTTGGTGGAAGTGGATGCTGAAATTAATGATTTATCTCTTTATTGCTACTTGCTTGTTCTTAGGAATTGCTGCCTTGCTCTAGGAGGAGATTTGAATGGATAAAATTATTACAGAAGATGAACAAAAAGCTGCTGTTAAAACTTTAGAACGACTAATTTCTGTTCCATCATATAATCAACCAGCAGAAGAAGGCGCACCATTTGGTAAAGGAATTCGTAACGCCCTCGATGAAATGATGAAGATTTGTGATGAATTAGGTTTTAAGACCTATGAAGATCCAGACGGGTATTATGGCTACGCGGAAGTTGGCAGTGGGGACAAAATTTTTGGTGTAATTTGTCACCTTGACACGGTTCCTGCTGGCGATTTAGGCAAATGGAAACATAATCCATTTAAAGGCACAGTAATCAATGATGCAGTTTATGGCCGAGGATCACAAGATGATAAAGGTCCAGGGATTGCAGCTTTATATGCTGTTAAAGCATTAATGGATCAAGGATATCAATTTAATCAACGAATTCGTTTTATTTATGGAACGGATGAAGAAATCCTATGGCGCGGAATTGCTGAATACAATAAAAAGGAAGCACCAATTGATAGTGGGATTTCTCCGGATGCTGAGTTTCCATTAATTTATGCTGAAAAGGGGTTGCAACAATCTTATATCGTTGGCCCAGGAACAGATCAATTAAAGCTCAACTTGCAAAATGCGTTTAATGCCGTTCCCGATAGTACAGTGTACGATGGCCCAAAGCAGGACGAAGTGAAGGCTGCTTTAGATAGGCATGGCTTTGAATATACAAGTGATGGTAATTCAATTACTGTTATTGGTAAGTCCGTTCATGCGATGATGGCACTCGAAGGAACGAATGCTGTTTTGCGGTTAGCGATTGCGCTTGATGATGTTTTTGATTTTAAGCCACTCGATTTTATTGGTCAGTTGTTTAAGGAAGATGCAACTGGAAGTAATGTTCTTGGCGATGTTCGCGACGAGTCTGGACAATTAACTTTCAATATTTCTAGTCTTGAGATTAATGAAAATGAAACGAGAATGCAAATTGATTTACGAATTCCCGTAACGATCGATCGCGATAATTTGCTAGCAAAACTAAGTGAGCAGGTAGCAACTTACGATTTGAAGTATGTTCATTTTGATTATTTAGCACCACTGTACGTTCCAAAAGACAGTAAATTAGTGCGAACTTTGATGAAAGTTTATAAAGAACAAACTGGGGATGTTGATGCTGAACCACAAATTTCCGGTGGAGCAACATTTGCCCGAACGATGAATAATTGTGTTGCCTTTGGGGGAATGTTACCAACAACACCAGATTATATGCATCAAGCCAATGAACAGTGGCTATTGCCAGACATATATAAAGCAATGGAAATCTATGCTCAGGCAATCAAGAAACTTTGTGTGGATTAAGTAAATGTTAAATTGAAGGGAGCGAGACAGAAGTCACTTGTGACTTCGTTTTTCGACGCGAAGCTAGCCTCTGGGAGCCCCCACAAGCAACAATAGGCCTCCAACGTTCGGTTTTATCGGGCGGTGAAGGCCATTGTTGTACTGCGCCGTTTGTCTTTTGTGAAAGTAACTTGGCTTATGTCACAGTCCTCTTTTTTAATAAAAAAATTATAAAAATATAATGTGTTATAATTCACAAACGATTCAAAAGAGAAACTAAAATAGCGTTATCATCCGTTTTCACATTCTTTCATTTTAAGCGCGTTATAATAATAATGTAATGGATTACAATTTTTTGCAATAAACCTTTGTTAAACGTTTGACATTTTAAAAAGTTCGTTGTATATTATTGATGTACAGTAATGATAAACGTTTATCGAATATCTATAGAAAGAGTACCTACTAATTATGAATAACAAAAATTCTCTTGTTACTAAATTGGCGTTCCTGTCAGTTTCATTCATGGTTACGAGTGCTTATGCCATTCAAGGTTCTTTACCGCAATTAAAGGCGGCACTCGGAATCTCACAGACACAGTCAGAATATTTAGTTACAACTCCATCGTTTGCCGTAATGATTTTTGTTGTCCTTTCACCATTACTTCAACAATGGTTCAACATTTCTGATAAAAAGATTATTATGGCCGGGGTTACAATTGTTGGTCTTGCCGGCATTGTTCCCATGTTTGCTAATGATTACACTGCGATTTTAATTTCCCGGTTAGTTTTAGGAGCTGGGTTTGGTTTATATAACTCTCAAGCAATTTCGATGATTTCAGTTTGGTATGAAGGTACAACCCGAGCTCAAATGCTTGGTTGGCGTGCTGCGGCCGAACAAATTGGTCAAGCATGTACCCTTGCAATTGCTGGATTGATCCTTAGCTATGCAGGTTGGCATGCATCATTTGCTGTCTATCTTCTCGCTTTCGTTATTCTTTTCTTCTTTGCCGTTCGTGTTCCTGACGACAGTAAAGCACAAGACAGTAACGTTGCCGAAGACGATCTTGCTGAAGAATTAACTGAAGTGGAAGAACCAATTAAAAAGATTAGTCCAGTAGTTTACCTCCTTGTTCTCTTTGCCTTCCTCTTGGTTGTAGATTATGTTGGAATGGAAAACCGTTTCCCTGGCCTAGCAGTTGCAATTAAGGGCAGCAGCTATACTGGTTCATCAATGTTCCTTTCCTTGATGTTAATTGGGGCAACGCTTGGTGGCTTATTCTACGGATCAATTAATAAAATATTAGGTTTTAACACTGTTTACCTTGGTCTTGGGTTAATGGCCATTTCGAACTTCTTATTTGCCTTCGCAAACGGCAACTTTGTAATGTTAGTAATTGGTTTGCTTTTAATCGGTTTCCCACTACAATTAGTTTCTCCGTTGATTTTTAACTTGTTGCCGGATTTAGCCCCTGCTAAGCGTCAACCATTAGTAACTTCAATGGTACTGATTGGCTTTAACTTTGGAGCTTTCTTCTCACCAACAATTGCTGAATGGATGAACCGGTTAGTCGGTCGTCCAATGAGTGGCCTTGATCTTGCTGCTCCATTCCCAATCTACGGGGTAATGCTAATAGTTATTGCCTTAATTATCTTCTTTGCAACTCGTCATTCTAAACAAGCTAACTAAATTTAAAATTATTGGAGGATATCATTATGCCAATCAAAAACGAAGCAATGTTAATTACTTACTCTGACTCAATGGGTAAAAATATTAAAGAAACTCATGAAGTATTAAAGAGCTATATCGGTGATGCAATCGGTGGTGTTCACTTACTTCCATTCTTCCCATCAACCGGTGACCGTGGTTTCGCACCATACCGTTACGATGTTGTTGATTCTGCTTTTGGTAACTGGGACGATGTTGAAGCATTGGGTGAAGACTACTACTTAATGTTTGACTTCATGATTAACCATATTTCCAAGAAGTCTGAAATGTACCAAGACTTCAAGAAGAAGCACGATGATTCTAAGTACAACGACTTCTTTATCCGTTGGGAAAAATTCTGGGAAAAAGCTGGTAAGAACCGTCCAACTCAAGAAGATGTTGATTTGATTTACAAGCGGAAAGATAAGGCTCCTAAGCAAGAAATTACCTTTGATGATGGTACTACTGAAAACTTATGGAACACTTTCGGTGAAGAACAAATTGATATTAATGTTAAGAGTAAGGTAGCTAACGAATTCTTCAAGGAAACATTAATTGACATGGTTAAGCACGGTGCTGATATGATTCGTCTTGATGCCTTTGCTTACGCTATCAAGAAGGTTGGTACTAATGATTTTTTTGTTGAACCTGAAATCTGGGATCTCTTAAATGAAGTTCAAGATATTTTGGCTCCATACAAGGCTATTATCCTTCCTGAAATTCACGAACACTACACAATTCCACAAAAGATTTCACAACATGACTTCTTCATCTATGACTTTACTTTACCAATGACTACTCTTTATACCCTTTACTCTGGTAAGACTAACCGCCTTGCCAAGTGGTTAAAGATGTCACCAATGAAGCAATTTACTACTCTTGATACTCATGATGGTATTGGAGTTGTTGATGCTAAGGATATCTTAACTGATGATGAAATCGAATATGCATCCAACGAATTATACAAGGTTGGTGCTAACGTTAAGCGGAAATACTCCAGTGCTGAATACAACAACTTGGATATTTACCAAATTAACTCTACTTACTACTCCGCATTAGGTGACAATGATAAAGCTTACTTGCTTTCTCGTGCATTCCAAGTATTTGCCCCTGGTATTCCAATGGTTTACTATGTTGGTTTACTTGCTGGTTCAAATGACCTTGAATTGCTTGAAAAGACAAAGGAAGGTCGTAACATTAACCGTCACTACTACACTAAGGAAGAAGTTGCACAAGAAGTTCAACGTCCAGTAGTTAAGAATCTCTTAGACTTGCTTGCATGGCGGAATAAATTTGCTGCCTTTGATCTTGATGGTTCTATTGATGTGGAAACACCAACTGAAACAACTATCAAGGTTACGCGGAAAGATAAGGATGGCAAGAATGTAGCTGTTCTTGATGCTGATGCTGCTAACAAGACTTTCACTATTACAGCTAATGGTGAAAAAGTGATGGAACAAAAATAGTCATCAAATTAATTAGTAATCTCTCTCAATAAACTACCTAATCGAGTAGGAGATAATTGATTAGTTCAATTATCGACCTCTCACACCACCGTACGTACGGTTCCGTATACGGCGGTTCGACAACTTAATCACATTGAATTGACTGGAGCGTCTTGGACATATTCATAAGTCCGAGTTGTTCCAGTTTTCTATTAGTTAGAGAATAGCTCAAGGTCTTACTATGTGCAGTTCGCCAGTAGCCCTTTCGGGTACTAGCGAAGACATATGCATCATGCTGGGACAGCCCCAACTTCTGTAAGTTAGTTACCTTAGTTTTAAACTTTTTCCATTGCTTCCAAATATACTGCCTTATTCGGACCCTCAACCACTTGTCAAGGCGTTGAATAAAGTTAGTTAGTTTCTCAATTGAGTAGTACTGAAGCCACCCACGCATTTTTCGATGAATTTCTTCAAACATTCTTGTCAGAGATATTCCACGATTACGTTTAGTTAATAACTTCAGTGCTTTCTTTACTCGTTGTTGCGATTGTTTAGCTGGACGGGCGTAGGCCCCAATGTGGTCTATACCCAACGAAAAGCCAAGAAACTTCAACCGTAGCGGGCTACCGACTTTGGTTTTATCTGGGTTCACTTTAACTTTCAAGCGCTTTTCTAGAAACTGGGTAATGCTTCGCATTACTCGTTCTCCGGCTCGTTGACTTTTAACATAGATGTTACAATCATCCGCATAGCGCACAAAGTGGTGACCACGTCTAGTCAACTCTTTGTCCAACTCATTTAGATAGATGTTCGCCAGTAGTGGTGACAATGGCCCTCCTTGTGGGGTTCCTTTTTCACTCTTAGCGAAAAGCCCATGGTCTAAGACTCCGCTAGTTAGAAACTTACGAATGAGTCTTAGTGTCCATGGGTCATCAATATATTGTTGGAGATACTTAATCATCAAGTCATGATTAACGTTATCAAAATAGGCTTTTAGGTCTAAGTCGACAACTCTTCGATAACCTTGATTATAAAGATCTACTCCTTTTTCAATAGCGTCATGGGCCCCACGGTGGGGACGGAAGCCAAAGCTATTATCAGAGAAAATACGCTCAAAGATAGGCGTAAGAATTTGGGCTACAGCTTGTTGAACCATTCGGTCCACCACCGTTGGTATTCCAAGTCTTCTTACTCCACCATTAGGCTTCGGAATTTCTACCCGTTTGACTGGAGCTGGTTTATACTTGCCCTCACGCAAACTAGCGATCAGTTCCGTCTTATTTTCTCTGAGATATGGTAGAAGGTCATTGACTGTCATATCATCAACGCCTGCTGCTCCTTTATTTCTCTTAACTCGCAAATAAGCCTGATTAAGGTTATTGCGATCCAAGACCAGGTCTTGGATAGTGACACTCATACCTTTACCATAACCGGTACTACGCGCCCTTGTGTACTTTCGGTTTTCCAAACCTATCCTCGACAAGCGGTCAGCTTGTTGTTCTGTTTTCTGCGATTGTCGCACCTGATTACACCTCCGATATAAGTTACAAGTTATTGTCGTTCAGTCCTTCATCCGATTATTCAAACTACTATGACCTCGGCTGACTTCTGGCTTACTCAACACTGCATCACTGCACCGCTCGTTTCTGTGGAAATTAAACTTATTCCTCTTGTCGGAAACGTGTAGGCCAGATCTCCCCGGGTAAGAATATTAGCTTTCGTACCATGTCATCGTTAGCTTTACTGAGACCAATTTCGAGTAGTATTGGACTTCAACTTGTCTAGCAGCCTTATCCAGTTAATTTCAGCCTTATAGCTACTTCTTGTTCATCGATGCTGTACTTTGCCTTAGACTTCCTTCAGATTCCACCTCACGGTGGACACCCTTGTCCTCAGCTCATGGTTCCGACTACTACGGCCCATAGCGGACTTTCACCACCTAGCTAATACCCATGCCGGGCGCACTAAAAATGGGGCTGGAAGAAAATTTGAAGTTTTCTTCCGGCCCCTTTTTTGTTTATTATTTCAATTTAGTCCAATATTGGCTTTGTTACACGGGCAAGCTGTTCAATTACTTGTTGTCCTGCTGCCATTGATTGATTTTTATCCGTATAAACCGCAATCGTGTAGTCTGTTCCGTTACTATTTTTTACATAACCAATACTATTGACGATCCATTCATCTTTGCCGTAATTTAGCCAACCGTTTTTTAATGCAAAATTATCGCTGCTTGCTGAGATTCCCCAGGCTTGGCCCTTTTCGACATTACCCATTAAATCACGAATTTCTTTTCTTTCGTCATCAGATAAAACTTTAGACTTATAGAAAATATTATTTAGTAGTTTAACTTGATCTTTTGGCGTAGTAACAGTTAACCCCCAACTGCTATTAGCCCGCGATTGGGTCATGCCAAATTTTTCAAAAGTTTGTTGGAGACCGTTTTTGCCGCCTAAATAATCTTCAAATAATTCGCTAGTTGAATCATTGTCACTCTGCTCAATCATTTTGGTGGCAAGTGATTTTTGATGGCTTGTAAGAGGACTTTGTTGTTTAGCAAGAATCCCTGCTAAAATACTAACCTTTACTGTACTAGCAGTTCGAAATTTATGTTGGGGAGCATTACTAGAAGTATAAATTTGATGGGTCTTTGGTGAATATACTGCAATACTTACATTATTATTGGAAGTAAAGATAATCTTATTCCATGCTGATTTTAGGCGAGCACTTGTCGAGCTGAAGTGACGGACACCCATAATAATAAGCAGAATTGCGATAATAATTAAAATAAGCCTGCGCAGTTTACGACGATGACGTTGCGATCTTTGCATTCTTTAACCGACCCTTTCTGATTAAGATTAGCATACTTATTAATAATACAGATAATTTTTGAAAGATAAAAGGTACATCTTCTTAATTTAATGAAAAATAAGGATTTCCTTTGAATTGTTACCAAATCGTTACACCTTTTTTGGACAGAATAGGATATGATAGTTAAATGTGCAAAGGAGAGAAATGATTAAAATGAAAAAAGTTCAATCTTTTTTTACCAAACTATTATTGGTAATGGCAGTAATTAGTATCTGTTTAAATGGCTTGGGGATGTTCGCAAAAGTTCATGCTGATAATACAGCTTTTCAGATGGATGCACGAGCAGCTTATGCGATTGATGCAGAAAGTGGCCAGGTGCTATACAAAAAAAATGCAACTAAACGCTACCCAATTGCATCTGTAATTAAAGTCTTAACTTTAGGAGTGATTTTACAAGACATTCGAAACCATCATTTAAAATGGGATCAAAAGATTAAGATTACACCAACAGTTGCCAAAATGGCGGATGACTGGCACTTTTCCAATGTTCCATTAGTAAATGGGGAAGAATACACTGTCCGTCAGTTAGTCGATTCAATGATGCTAGTATCTGCTGATGGGAGTACCGAAGCATTAGCATTAGCTGACGCGGGCAGTACGGCAGCCTTTAATAAAAAGATGATGGCATTTGCGAAAAAAGCAGGGGTTACAGACATAAAAATCTACAATATGATTGGGCTACCTAACGGGGACTTAGGAGAACATAAACTTAAAGGTGTAGATAAAGATGCCGAGAACTTATTATCTGCTAAAGATGTTGCTCTTATTTCAAAGTATCTTGTTGAACAGTATCCTGAAACTCTTGACATTACAAAGCAAAAATTTGCTAACTTTGACGTAACTAAAGACCAACAATATTTAATGACAAATGTAAATGCTCTTTTACCACAAAACGGTTTTGCTCCTAAGAATGGGGAAATTGATGGCTTAAAGACTGGTAATACTGATCGTGCAGGTAAGTGTATTGTGTCAACAGGAACCTTTACTGGACGTCGGATTATTTTAGTTGCCTTACACACAAAAGGTGAATGGAATGATCAGTCAAAGATGCAGCAAGACTTTTATAATAAATTGGTCGATGAGTATCAACCAGTTGAAATCAAAAAAGTAAGTGATCTTTCAGCTAAACTCACCAGTGTAAAAGTAAAGAATGGTAAAAATAAGAATAAGGCTAATATTAAGCTAACAAAGAAGACTACCGTTTGGCTTCCAAAGAATATGAAATTACAAGCAACTAAACCAACATTACGAGTGCAAGGAAATGACCAAAAACAGCTAACTGCACCGGTAAAGAAGAATCAACAAGTTGGCTCGATTAAGTTGCATATTCCTGGATTGCCTGATTTTAATATTCCAGTAAGTGCAAGTCAAAGTGTTGCTAAAAAGTCGATGTTTTAATAAATGGATGATTGATGAGGCTGAGAGAAAACAAAGTTTTCTCCTAGCCTCATCAATCATCTATTTGTTTACGCGCTAAAATTGCCAAGGAATAAAATTATAAATAATTTCAAGATACATTATTTTTATAATTTAAATTATAAAAATATAATAAAAGTGAATTAGGAATTATAGCTATTATATTAGGAGGTAATTATTTATGGCTGATTACGCAAAACGTCAACTTAAGGCTTTGGATCGTATTGCAAAGAAGATTGCAGATGCAGAAGGACACTTAACAAAGATTGAAGATAGTGTTGACAATGAAAAGCACCGTACTGCTCAACACGAAACAATTAAGGATATTAAGTCAA
Source organism: Limosilactobacillus reuteri (assembly GCF_003072625.1). Classification (NCBI taxonomy): domain Bacteria; kingdom Bacillati; phylum Bacillota; class Bacilli; order Lactobacillales; family Lactobacillaceae; genus Limosilactobacillus; species Limosilactobacillus reuteri. The sequence continues at coordinate 1,638,337 of NZ_CP027805.1, read as the reverse complement.
TACTTAGCACGCTTGGAAAGTAGATAAGGACTCAGTAAAGCTTGAAGAACGCGCTGGTGAAGGTCGTAAAGATCCAGCAGAAAATCACTATGTTTACATGGAAGATGAAGAAGGTGTTATCAAGGACCTTAACAAGGAATTTAAGGAACTTGATGAAAAGTTAGCAGCTCTTACCGATGATGAAGGTGGCAAGATCAAGGCATTCCGTGCAGAACACCACTACCTTGAAAAGGCAAAGGAAATTCTTCAAAAGGCTGGGAAGTATAACCCAGATGACAAAGACTAATTTATAATTCCTAACACGCAAAAAAGAGACCAGCAAATTGCTGGTCTCTTTTTGTGCATTTCACTTAGTAACTTAATTAGTATTCAACGTGCCACTTAATGGTGTATGACTTTTCTTCGCCTGGATGTAAAGTGATATCACCAAATTCTGGATGGTGAGGAGCGTCTGAAAGATTCTGTGCTTCCATTGCTAACCCAAGATGGGGATGAACTTGTCCATGATTGTAAACCGCTGCATCATCCGAGTTCATAGTATACATAACTAATCCATTGCGATCAGAGTACAGACTCATCTTGCGGCCGCTTTCTGGATCTTCAAGTGTAGCAACTGGTTTTGTGAGACTAGGTGTAACCTCCCAAATATCGTCAAAACCATTTTCCTTAGTTGAACTCATTTTTTCTAGAGCATCCCCCATTTTAGTTGGGGTGCTAAAGTCAAATGGTGTTCCTTCGTTAGCGATCTTTTCACCAGTTGGAATCTTACCATCATCAACGGCTAAGTAATTTTCAGAGTTGACATAAAGCTTTAATTGGTCCACTGTTGGGACATTTGCTGCTGCCATATTCCAGTATGTGTGATTGGTAGGATTGAACAAGGTATCTGCATCAGTAGTAGCAGACATCCTAAGTGAAAGGAAGTCATCATTATTTAAAGTGTAAGTTGCAGTGATATGCATCTTACCGGGGTATGTATCAACTTCAGGGCTTAAGGTTAAACTAAGAGTGATTGAAACAGAATCATCGGTTGCTTTCGTCTCATCAACATGCCAAATATGACTGTAAAAGCCATTAGTTCCACCATGAAGAGAATTCTTACCTTCATTTTGTTCGATTTGGTAATCTTTACCATCAATACTGAACTTACCATCTGCAATTCGTCCAGCAACCCGGCCGATTAAACGGTTGGTACAAAAACCGTTATTAGTAAATTCATCGAGGTTTTCAGAGGTCAAAATCATATCGGCCTTACCACCATCTTTTGTTGGAACCTTAAAAGATTGGAGCAACCCGGCAAAATCAAGGATTCCTACCTGCACACCATTATCGTTCGTTAAAATGTATTTTGTTACTGGTTCGCCCTTGTAGGTTCCAAATGGTACTTTAGAAATTTCCATAAAATATTTCCTCCTTGAAGTAAGCGCTTTTACAACTTCTATTTTACCACAATTTTATTTTAAAATTACGCAATCGTTTGCATTAAAATAGATATGGCAGATTGTAAAATTTGAGTTGAACATTTAAGTGGACAGAAAAACCCATCAAGGTCTTTAATGGTGTTACCACAACATTCCATTAGAAAGAAGGACCTTAATGGGCACCACTATTTTATCATTCCAGAACCGCATTGTCATTGAAACGCTTCATAATGAAGGACGTTCCTTACGATACATCGCTAATTACTTAGGCTTTAGTAAAACCACAGTCTTTAACGAACTTCACCGGCTCAACGGTGAGTATCAAGCTGAACTAGCGCAAACTGACTTTGAACGCAAGGTTAGTCAACGGGGGCGGAAGTCTTCACTCACTAAAAGCCTTAAGCACTTGATTGAGGAAAAGATTCAAGTCCAGAAGTGGTCCCCTGAACAAGTTGCCCATGTAGTTGGGATTGCCTACAAGACGGTCTATAACTGGATTGATCAAGGATGGCTTGATGTACAGTTACCCGATTTGCCTGATCATGGAATTCGTCGTCATCGTGCTAAAGAAAAGCGTGGTACGTTCAGTCACGGCCGCTCCATTGAGGAGCGTCCTCATAAAGTCGAAACTCGCCAAGAATTCGGCCACTTTGAAGCTGATACCGTACTTTCTGGCAAACGTAAAGGTCAAGCTGTGGCGACTTTTGTGGAGCGTAAGAGTCGCCTGACAATTGTTAAACGGCTCCATGGTCGCGACAGTCAGTCCATGACTCAAGCCGTACTTGAACTAGCTAGTCAACTTCAAGACAAGCTCAAGACGCTTACCGTGGATCATGGGAAAGAGTTCGCTAACTATCAGGCAATTGAACAGCTAACAGGTACTCAGGTTTATTTTGCCCATGCTTATTCACCACATGAACGCGGTAGTAATGAGAACCGTAACCGAGTTTTGCGACGGTTTATTCCCAAGGGACAAGCCATTGAAGAGCTGAGCGATCGCCAGCTGGTTCAAATCAATTGGTATCTGAATTCCCGACCACTTAAATGTCTTAACTGGCACACACCAATCGAGATCTTCTTGCTTAATCTACGTCACTAAATTCGTTCAAGTTATTTCTTGCAATCTGCCATATGCTAGAATAAATAAGAGTAAAAATGAATGACATTTATGGGGTATATAAAATGGCCAAAAATAAGTGGAATAAATTTAAACGTAATTTTAGTAAAAATTTTATCGACTTTTTAATGATTTTTGCTGCTGAACAGGATTTTATTAATAAGCATCGCCATAAAAGCAGTGTAATCAAGGAACAAGACCGTTATGGAAGTGATCAGCGAAAAAAATCTGAAAAATAGTATTAAAGAAGGACTTGCAAAACGATGAATGCAAGTACTTTTTTAATAACCTGAAATGTCAATTTAAATTAGAAAAAAGGTGAAAGTTGTTCTTCTGTGACATGACTCAAGAATACTTCTAATGGTGTACGATAATTAAGAGATTTTCGTGGGATATTGTTGCGACGATGCATTAGCTGAGTGACTAGTTCGTCTGGTAAATCGCGAAAATCTAGCTTTTTACTAAGACCATCACGACGCAAGAGGCCGTTATTATTTTCGTTTAACCCTCGTTGATTGGGAGCACCGACTTCCGCAAAATAGGTGTGAAGATCATACTTATTGGCTATTTCTCGCCATCCAGCAAATTCTTTCCCGTTATCAAAAGTAATTGATTTAACAAAGTGACGTGGCAGTTTAGCGAGCCATTGATCAAGCTGGCAATTCACTGCTTCGTCTGTTTTATAATGAATATTAAGGACAATCATTACTTTGGATTGTCGCTCTACTAGCGTCATTACCGCTCCGCGGTGAGCTTTACCTTGAACTGTATCAGCTTCAAAGTGCCCAAATTCATGTTGGTAATGCGGAAAATCACGATATCGTTGATAGATACTGCGTCCTGATTGGCCAGCTTTACCACGACGTTCCACATAGCCATTGGGATGGCGTTTTCCTTTCATCGGTAGCTGTTTAACGGAAAAGCCATACTGATTGCGGGCAAACATGCGATAAAGGGTGCGCATACTGCAGCTAATTGGGTGTTCATGACGACCAATAATAGTATCAGGAGTCCAACCTGCCTTGATTTGCGCATGGATATAGTTAACTTCGATAGTTTTCCGACCACAACGACGCTTATGTCGCTGATAAGTCTGAAGATATTGGTCGATGGTTTTACCGTCGTTGAGGAAACGATAAACACGATAGATGGTTTCTTGACTACGCTGAAGTAATTTAGCAGCCCGATAAGCTTTAGGACCTTGATACCAAAAATCAGCTATGAGAGTTAATTCACGTGTGGTAAGATGTTTATAGGTCATTTGTGATTGCCTTTCTTTTGATTAGGGATATTCAAAAGAAAGGCAATCACAAATGGCTTTTTATTTTTTCTAACTTAATTTTACAAACGACGTAAAGTTAATTTATTAGTTTCCCTTTAGCGATTGCCAATTTGAATTGTCCATAGTCTGCTGTAACCTGGTCTACATACCTTAAAGCCCAATTTGGTAAAAGGGTATCTAGTTTCTTTTGATGTTTTAAATAGCCACGGATCATCGGTGCAGTGGGACTTTGGAAATGAGCCATCGCTAGCAAGTAAGCACACGTCTGGCAGTAGAATTGAAAACTTTCAAAGTCAAGTTTATTAACATTAATTGATTCTTTCATATCCCGGAACTGTCGAATGTAATAACTGCGACCACCAAAAGTTGTACTTCCTAAAAAGCGATCGGATGAGGATTGGAGAACCCGTTGCGCTGTTACAATTCTTTGACCAGCAATTTCTCCATTTCTAATTGCTTGTTGGACAGGAAGTGAAAGTAAGTTATAACGCAATGGCATAGCTTCTTTGACTTGTAACACGATGTGACTATTATCATTGCCAGTAAGCATGATTAAGTAACATCGTGTCCCAAAGCTGCCAACACCGACACTGTAGCGAATAATATCAGAAATGTGAAAGTTTGCTAAAAGAACCCGAACATCTTGCCGAACATTTTCGCGATATTTGTTATATCCTTTAACAATCTGTTGATAACGCAGAGCACTAAGATGACGTGCACGTGGTGGGTTATCGCGAAAGACGAGGTGCCCTTGGTTATTGATAGTCGCCATTTTTGGGATTATTTCTTCTGAATTGCTATGCTGACTCTTTTTAAGAACCTTGTTAAGGACTGTTTGCATTTGCGTTGAAATATCACCAAATGACTCAATCGCTTTCCCCATGTCTTCATAGGCAAATGAAAAATAAAACAATTGGGAAAGGCTCATCTTATTGGCACTTTTGATAGTATGGCGGTAGGTCTTAGTCGTTAATTGAAGAAGATGGTAAAGGTCATTGCGATCAAAACCGTTTTCTTCACCCGCTAGTTCAGCACTAACTAATAACCGTTTCAAATCACTTTCCCAATTTCCGATCCGCGCTTCATCAAAGTCATTAAGGCCAAAGAGAAGCTTGCGTTCAGGGGAGGCGTAAAAGCCAAAATTATTTACATGAGCATCCCCGCAGATGATTATGGGAAGATTGCTTTGAGCCTGTCGTTTAAGGTCATGTTCCATTAATTCAGCAGTTCCACGGAAAAATGAAAAGCGACTGGCAATCATTCTTTGGTGGCGCAATGGAAGCAACTCGGGGATCATGTTGGCTTCAGTGATCTGAATTATTTTAATGGGGGCCCGATCAACTGGCGTGAAAGTTCCTAACATATCACTAGAGACTACTTTTTGCTGCCATTTACCATTATTTTCCAATTCAGCTTTGGTTTTATTGATTTGAATTTTTCGTAAGTCAAAGATATCGAGATTTTGATTAATCAAAAGTTGCGCATCCTTTCAGAGACAATACTTATATCTTATTTTAAATCTTCTATTTTATTTATGAACTACACACCGACTAAAGTCGGCGGTTTCTGGGAACGCGAAGTAGTATTTAGGCTGTTACATTGGTATTCCAAATACCTAACTTACAGAACTTCGTTCTTTTACCACGGCTAGTCCCTAGCCAACGGCTTTTAACCCTTTATGCAGAATATTAATTGCCGCATTAATATCCCGATCGTGATGGGTCCCACACTTTGGACACGTCCACTCACGAATTGCGAGCGGTTTGGACCCACTATAGTAGTCACAATGACTACAGATTTGACTGGTATAGTTGGGCTTGACAGTAATGAGCTGTTTACCATACCAGTCACACTTGTATTCCAGCATGGTACGGAATTGATGCCAACTAGCGTTGGCAATGGCCACGGCAAGATGATGATTCTTTTGCAGATTCTTGACTTTCAAATCTTCAATAACAATCACATCGTATTGCGTGACCAATGCCATCGTCAGCTTATGCAGATAATCACGCCGCTGATCAGCGACTCGTCGTTGATAGCGAGCTTTCTGAATTCGGGCCCGTTGCCGGTTCTGGTAGTCATTCAGTTCCTCTTTGACGTCCTGATGGTTATGGTTCCATTGACGGACACTCACCGTGGCTTGGTGACAGCGGCGACTATACTTGGGCTGCCAATGTTGTGCCTGTTGAGTTAACCAGGTAGTGTCAAATTTAGCATACTTATGGCCGTCACTAGTAATGGCTAAATTAGTTACGCCGACGTCAATGCCGACCTGTTGACTAGTCTTCGGTAGTGGCTGCACTGTGGTCTCAACCTGCAGTGACAGGTAATAACGACCCGACGGATCGTAACTAACCGTATAGCGTTTGATCTTACAATGAGTTAACTGGCGGGTTTTGCTGGTTTTAATGTAGCCAATTTTGGGTAATTTCAAATAGCGGTTCGCCACTATTTGAATTTTGCTTTTACCAGTATAGGACTGCTTAGCTGACCGTCTGGATTTAAAGCGAGGGTAACCACTCAGATGCTTAAATAACCTTTGAAAGGCCTGACATAAGTTATGATTAACAACTTGGAGACTGGTAGAATCACTACGTTTTAGAAATGGATATTCCTGCTTCAAAGGTTTCAACAATGCATCCATGCTATATTGATCAACAAACTGGCTACTAGGATTGTTTTGATAACGTTGTTTTGCCATATCAAGCATCTGGTTCCAAACAAAGCGGTCATTGCCAAACATTTGCCATAGTTGAGCTTGTTGTTGCTTGTTGGGATACAAGCGAAGCTTGATCCCTTTCAAAACTGTGGTCATGTTTTCACCTCCTTTATACTTTAATTTTACTAAATTTGCAGGGGCAAAAACGAGATTTTATAGATTTTTTAGTAAGAAAAATCAACCTCATGGCTGCTTTGGAAGTCATTCATCCTATGACTAAAGTCACAGGCTTTCTGCCTATAATTTTCAGTAAATATGGTTTGATTAAGTTGATAAATAATACTTTTCAAAATAAAATTAATATAAGCGAAATTATAGGAGGGGTTGATAGAGTGATTATTGCAGTGGAAAATTCGCTTGCCCAACATTTGCATATTAATTCACAGGTGATTGCTCCATCTGATCTATTAGAGACAAATGTTTGGACAATTCGTGTTACTGGGGAATTCATGATTATTATGAATAACTTAATGTCGTTGCCAATTATTGTACGCTACCCTCAACGCTTTAATGACTCACGATCTTTTATTGCGGCATTTAAACGTGAATTCTTAAGTTTATTAGAAGTTTCGCCAATTCCTCATGCAAAAATTAGGATGATTCGTGACGCTCAGTTTAGCAAAGTAGTATTTACACGCCAAATTCAGCCAGAAACTCAACAGCGATTGCAGATGTATCAGAACCTTATGATGGGTCCTAATTCAATTATTGATTGGGAAAAAGACCCGACCAATGCTGAAATTGCACTTCAATTAGCGGAACAAACACGAATTACCAATAAGACAACGGACGAAGAATATGTTGTAATGGATATTTTTGAAGATTATTCAGTTACGGACTTTAAGGTAGTTACTCATCCTAAACTTAATGAACATAACCATCGCTATCTTTACCGCTCACTTTCAATTAACGATATTATGAATGCAACAGCGGTGGGAGAAAAGATTTTAGATGATTATCAAGGTTATTTAGAAAGTCGTGGAAAAAGCGAGAGTATCGTTGATCGGGATTTAGATTGTGCTGCAGATTATATCGGCTACTGTGAGGCACTCGGTGAATCTGTTCTTGATGATATTACCTTGGTCTATCACTATTTAATTAACTATGAAAAACTACATAATGATCGTCCGACTGATACCGGCTTTCATTCTAAAAGTGATGCCTTTCGCGAATTTGGGAAGTTTTTACGGGCAGAAGATCTTTTCTCTAGTGAAGACTACGATTTGTTTGTCCAAGCAATTAGTCAGGGAATAAAAGATCTCGGTTCTAAACAGCGGATGTACCACTTGCAACGTATAATTCGTGATATACAACGGCAAGTAAGAAATCAACGTGAGCAGGCAATCCAATATGTTAATAAACAATATACTATTTATGTTGAGCTTAGTGATTATCATCCTAAAATGTGGCGGCGATTTACCGTCAGCGGTGATACGCGACTGGACATGTTGTGCTTTGCAATTTTAGCGGCATTTAATGCAGACGGGCACCACTTATTTGAACTGCATCAGGGAAATACTCATTATCAGTTGCCGATTCTTGATAGTGGCTTTGGTCAATCAAAAGATATTACTCAAAGTTGGGTAGGCGATTGTAATCTTGCTCATGAATATAGCCTAGTATATGACTTTGGCGATATGTGGAACTTTAAAATTAAATTTGAGGAAGTAAAACCTAAGCGACTTCCGGCTCATACCGGTCCCCAAATTGTCAGCGGTTTTGGAAATGGAATCTTAGATGATATTGGAGGAGTAGAAGGGTTGACCCAAGCAGCAAAAGATGATCCAGCTATTAATGCTCCGTTAAATATTCCAAAATTTAAGGATCAATGGTCTCGTCAAATTGAAAAAATACGGCACTCTTATGAATAAAAAGCACTACAATAGAGAATGAAATATATATTTAATCGAGGTCTTTAAGGATGGAAAAACGCGAAAATGCTATTCCGAAAACAATGAAGGCTTGGGCAGTCACAACTCCTGGGCCGATTGATGGTAAAAAATCACCAATCGAATTTACCGAAAAGCCCGTGCCAACTCCTAAACGGGGAGAAGTCCTTGTTAAGGTATTGACGTGTGGAGTATGCCATACAGACTTGCACGTGACTGAAGGAGACTTGCCGGTTCACCACGAACACGTTACTCCTGGTCATGAGATTGTTGGTAAAGTTGTCGGTTTTGGACCAGAAACACAACGATTTAAGCTTGGTGAGCGAATTGGAATTCCATGGTTCCGGCATGCTTGTGGGGTATGCAAGTTTTGTCGATCGGGTTATGAGAATCTTTGTCCTCATTCACTTTATACCGGTTGGGATCATGATGGCGGTTATGCAGAATATGTCACAGTTCCAGAAGGATTTGCATATCGGCTTCCAGAAAAGTTTGATTCCCTGGAGGCAGCTCCGTTATTATGTGCAGGGATTATTGGTTATCGGGCCTTTGAACGTGCTAATGTTCCCGCTGGTGGCCGCCTAGGGCTATATGGCTTTGGTGGCTCAGCGCACATTACGGCCCAGATTGCACTTGCCCAGGGAATTGAAGTGCATGTCTTTACGCGTGGCGAGGATGCAAAGAAATTCGCCCTAGAATTGGGCTGTGCTTCTGCTCAAGGCTCCTATGACCCCGCGCCAGTTCCTTTGGATTCATCAATCATCTTTGCGCCAGTTGGTGATATGGTATTGCCGGCCTTAGCTAGTCTAGTTCCAGGTGGGACTTTGGCTTTAGCTGGTATTCATATGACTGATATTCCAACGCTGAATTACCAAAAAGAAATATTTCACGAAAAGACATTAACGAGTGTTGAGAGCAATACCCGTCGTGATGGGGAAGAATTCTTAACATTAGCTGACCGTCTCAATATCCATCCTGAAGTACACGGATATCCACTAGCAAAGGCTGACGAAGCATTACGCTATGTTAAGCACGGTGATATTAAGGGAGCTTGTGTATTACGTGTTAGCGAGGACTAATAATTGTCTTTTCCTTCTCATTCCTGCTAAGATGGTTAGAGAGGTTTAGAAGAGAAAAGAGGAGGCTTTATTTATGAAATATCCCCAATTATCATTGGATGAGGTTGAAGGACCAAAAGCAGTAATTGAAACTACAATGGGAACAATTACGGCCCAACTTTTTCCAAAGTACGCACCTAAAACGGTTGAAAATTTTGTTAAATTAGCAGAGAAAAATTATTATGATGATGTAATTTTTCACCGGGTTATTCCGGATTTTATGATTCAAGGTGGCGACCCAACTGGAACCGGACGTGGTGGCGAAAATATTTATGGTCACCCATTTGAAGACGAGTTTTCTGAAGAACTATTTAACTTCACTGGTGCTCTGTCAATGGCTAATGCTGGTCCGAACACAAATGGCAGTCAATTCTTTATTGTCACTAATGAACATGTTCCAGAAAATATGATTGATCAAATGAAGGCCGTTGGGTATCCTCAGGAGATTATTGATTATTACGAAAAACATGGCGGTACACCGTGGCTTGACTTCCATCACACCGTATTTGGTCAAGTGTTATCTGGGATGGATGTTGTCGAAAAGATCAGTAAAGTTAAGCGAGATGCGATGGATAAGCCTAAGAAAAACGTTATTATTAAAACAATTAAGATTGAAAAAGGGAAATAATAAAAAGGGACTGTGACATAAGCCAAGTTACTTTCATAAAAAACAAATGGCGCAGTACAACAATGGCCTCTAACGTCCGGCAAAACCGAACGTTAGAGGCCTATTGTTGCTTGCGGGGGCTCCCAGAGGCTAGCTTCGCGTCGAAAAACGAAGTCACAAGTGACTTCTGTCTCGCTCCCTTTTCCTACGATTAGTCAAGAAAAATATTTAGAAAAGAAGAGTATACTAAACCAACCCGGTTCTTCTTCAAAAATCGAGAATTAGTGATATATTAAAATTGTGAGGTGATCATGCCTTCACAGGGACCATTGAGTCCGTATACCGATAGTGGTATTTTTCATGGTGCTTAATCATGGATAAGAGACATTTCAGAGTTTTATTCATACAAGCTACCATGGCGACCTTGTTCAGTTTTGGATGAGGTCGTTTTTCTTTTAAACGATAGTAATAGTCAACAATATGATTAGAATTAGCGTGTTGTTGGCGGATCATATTACCTACAGTAAAATATAAGAGCTTACGGGCAATCGGGTTTCCACGCTTATTAATGTGATCTTGACCTAAATAGGTTCCAGATTGGTAACGACGAATATCAATTCCGACAAAGGCATTAAGCTGATTAGCATTGTCAAAGCGACTAATGTCGCCCAATTCTCCCATTAACTGAGCCGCAGTTTGTTTCCCAATTCCCGGAAAAGAGCAGTATAGGATATACTCTGGCAAGCGCTGGGCAATAGATTCCATCCGCTTGATAACCTCTTCCTTTTTACGGGTTAGGGCAATTAATTGGCGAGCATAGTAGCGAACTTCATCAACCTGAATGGCATCACCAGAAACAGCCGGATATGATTTTTGGGCGAGATCGATTAATCGATCGGCATACTTATAAGCTTTCATCTTAGATATTCGTTTATCTGTAGATGCCATTAGAATATTCTTTAATTTAACTCTCGAATAAGGCCTAACTAGTGCTGGATGAGGAAAAAACTCCACGATATTCAACGCTAATTTAGATGTTCTATTTACAAATAATTGCTTAAGTTCTGGAAAAACTTGTTCAAGTGCAGTATGAAGATGATTTAGACGATAGTTCCAATCAGCGTTGAGCTGATTATAGAACCGACTAAGCTCATGTAGCTGAAGATAGTCTTTTTTCCAAGGAACTGTTAATCGAAAAGTATTTTCCTGGACAGTGAGCGCAATCCGGTGAGCGTCTTTCTGATCGGTCTTAACTCGTCGTAGACTTTCGGACTTTAAATGAAGTTCTAGTGGATTAAGACGGCAAAAGCGGAGACCATTGGTCTCGCAGAAATGTTCAATTACTCGCGAATAAATTCCAGTCGCTTCAAAGTAGATAATTGGCTTCTGAGCTTTCTTAATCATATCTCGTAGAGCATTAACCCCCGCTTTCGTGTGTACTAAAGAAAACTCTTTTAAACAGTGTTTCCCTCGATACCAGACACAGTAGCTTTTCCCCATTGAAACATCCAAGGCAAATATATTAGCCATAAAAAACTTCCTTTCTATAAATAGAGCTAGATATAACCGCTATCCTAGATTTGTACTTCATTTCCCAAATACTCGAACTCGTAGTTCCACAGCCTAAAAGCAAAATATCAAATCAAAGATAGCGGAGATCATTTTATAATACGGACTCGAAGTCCTTGGGAGCATGATCGATCTTAGCTCTATCTTCAGAATAACAAAAAAGTCCAGGACAATAATTATTTTTGTCCTGAACTAATCTTAGGTTGTTTTGCAGTTAAGAGATCCCATAATTTCTGCTTGGGGGCTGTTAACAGTTCAGTTGAACGGGTAACAGCTGACAGGCGAAATGATTGTTTTAACGGGCTAGTAACATTTAATGAATGAATATTATCTTCTGGGGTAATCGCCAAACTTGTTAAATAGGCAATTCCAAGATTTTCCGCAACCATGGTTTTGATAACGTGAATGTCAGCGGTGCGGTAGATGACTTGGGGACGAAAATGAGCCCAATGAGAGATTTGCTTAAAGGCTTGCTCATGAAAAAATTCAGTATCAGGAACAATAAAGCGTTCATTTTTAAGGGTAGCAAAATCAATCTCCTTTTTAGTTGCGAGGGGATGATGCTTACTAACGATAATCTTAAAGGGATACTCAGCTAGTTCGGTAGTTTTTAAGCCCACTTCTTTTAGGGGATTAAGCGATCCAAGTAATGCCATGTCAATGTTGCCGTGCTTAAGGATCTTGAGAATTTCCTTAGAACCGTGCTCAGAGGTTTCCAAGTGACTTAAAAGTCCTTCTCGCATTAATAGCGGGGTTAATGGCGGAAAATAATAATTGCCGATGATAGGTGGTAGCCCAAAACGAATACTAGATGATTCGGCTTGATTGATTTCTTGGTGAGCAATCTTTAATTCGTTTAAGATCACATCAACGTGGACAGCAAATTGCTTCCCGGTTGGCGTGATATGCAATTGCTTATGGACATGGTCACGGACAAAAAATGAAGTGTCAAAATCTTTTTCTAGTCGTTGGATAGCCATTGTAATAGTTGGTTGACTGACATTGAATTTTGCTGCAACTTGCGAAAAATTTTTATATTTTACTAGTGCTTGATAATATTTTAGATCGTTTAATTTCATAATAGATGCCTCTCTGCCAGTGATTATAATGGGTACTATCAATTTTATTTATATCATAGCATACATTTGACTATAAACTAACGCTGGAATTACTCTAAGAATGTTGAAACAGATAAAAGGTAAAGGATAGGCGATAATGTTGCGCAAAGGAATGCAAATGTTAAATGATCCCTTTAAGAATAAGGGAACTGCTTTTACAATTGAAGAGCGAAAAAAGTATGGTTTATTAGGTTTGTTACCATCTTGTGTAAGAACGATTGAGGAACAGGCAGACGAAATCTATCGGTTGTATCAATCTAAGAACTCACGGATTGAACAGCGCCACCTATTGATGGAAGTATTCAATACTAACCGCACTCTTTTCTTCTACTTAATGGAAAAACATATTGCGGAATTTATGCCGGTTGTGTATGACCCCGTAATTGCTGAGGCAATTGAGCAATATAATGAACGTTACATTAAGCCGCAAGATGCTGCATATTTGAGTATTGAGCATCCTGACTTAATTAAAGAAGAACTTGCTGATGCCGCCGATGGTCGTGATATTCGCCTTATCGTTGTTACAGATGCTGAAGGAATCCTTGGTATTGGTGACTGGGGTGTAAACGGGGTTGATATTTCTGTTGGGAAATTAATGGTTTACACAGCAGCGGCTGGGATTGATCCTTCCCAAGTTCTCCCAGTTTCTATTGATGTGGGGACTAATAATGAAAAATTATTGAAATCCGCTAATTACTTAGGAAATCGAATTAAGCGGGTTGAAGGTCAAGAATACTTTGACTTTATCGATAAGTTTGTTGATGCGGTTGAAGAATTGTTCCCTAAGAGTTTACTACACTTTGAAGATTTTGGTCGGGGAACGGCTGCGCGGATTCTTGATAAGTACCAGGATAAGATTTTAACCTTTAATGATGATATTCAAGGAACCGGGATTATTGCCTTAGCTGGTGTGCTAGGAGCCATGAATATCTCAAAAGAAAAGTTAACGGACCAAACATTCTTAACATTCGGTGCAGGGACCGCTGGAATGGGAATCGCTAAGATGCTTTATGACGAATTGATCCGTCAAGGCCTGACCCCCGAAGAAGCAAAGAAGCACTTCTACCTTGTTGACAAGCAAGGATTATTATTTGACGATACGCCAGGCTTAACACCAAAGCAAAAGCCATTTACTCGTCAACGGAGCGAATTTGCTAATGCTGATGAATTAACTAATTTACTTGCAGTTGTTAAGGCTGTTCATCCAACAGTAATGATTGGTACATCCACTCAGCCAGGAAGTTTTGATGAAGCGGTTGTAAAGGAAATGGCAGCCCATACTTCACGGCCTGTTATCTTCCCACTCTCTAACCCAACTAAGTTAGCAGAGGCAAAAGCAGCCGATCTACTCAAGTGGACGGATGGAAAGGCATTAATCGCGACAGGAATTCCGGTTAAAGATATCGAGTATAACGGAACTGTTTACCAAATTGGGCAAGCTAACAATGCGTTAATTTATCCCGGAGTTGGTTTTGGTGCCTTGGCTGCTGAAGCCAAAGTGTTAAATGATAATATGCTTGCTGCAGCTGCTCATGCTTTGAGCGGCTTGGTTGATCCTGAAAAGCCAGGAGCGGCGGTGTTACCTCCTGTTTCTAAGTTAACAGAATTTTCTAAGCGAGTAGCTGAACGAGTAGCCGAATCTGCTATCGATCAAGGCCTAGCCGGCGACGGAATTACCGATGCAAAGAAGGCAGTAGCAGAAAAAATTTGGAAGCCTCAATATTAATCAAGCAGCTTGCATCTTTGTGAATAATAAAACCAGATTATTAGACAAAAATAGAAAAGCATCTAAGAAATTAAAAAATATTAGGTGTTTTTTTGTGTAGAAGTTTGTAAAATTTTTGCAAACACGATTGAAAAAAGCTATTATAACAGTTGGTAACGCAATAGCTATAAGTGAAATTTATTGAAAATTAAAGATTTGACTATAGCTTTACTTACAAGGTAGGATATACGTGTAAATGATGTGTAATGTTTCACAAGATAAAATTGCTCAATTAATATATTGGAGGTTTTTGAGATGTCAGAATACCGTACTGAAGAAGATACGTTAGGTCCTGTTAAAATCCCTGCTGAAGCATTATGGGGACCACAAACAGAACGGAGCCGGAATAACTTCCCAACCGGTCAATACATGCCATTAGCAATCATCCGTGCTTTATTGAACATTAAAAAGGCAGCGGCCCAAGCTAATATGGAAACTAAAGCTATCTCTGAAGAAAAGGGTAATTTAATTGTTAAAGCGATTGATGAATTACTCGCATTAAGTGATGAAGAATTGCGGAAGGACTTCCCATTAAAGGTTTACCAAACTGGTTCTGGTACCCAAACCAACATGAACACTAATGAAGTTGTTGCGCACAAGGCTCATGAAATTAACCCTGACATTGAAATTTTACCAAATGATGATGTTAATAAGGGTCAAAGTTCAAACGATACATTCCCAACTGCTATGAATGTAGTTGCTTTAGAAGCGCTTGATAAGTTGAAACCAGCTGTTCAACACTTAATTGATGAATTAAAGGTTAAGGAAGAGAAGTACATGAAGACTGTTAAAGTTGGACGTACTCACTTGCAAGATGCTGTTCCATTGACATTTGGGCAAGAACTTTCTGGTTACATTGCTTCCTTAGAACATGACCTTGATTACATTAAGACTTTGGAACCAACATTAGATGAATTGGCAATTGGTGGTACTGCTGTTGGTACTGGTTTGAATGCTGCAGAAGGAATGCCTGAAAAGATTGCTGAAAAGCTTAGTGAAGTTTACGGCTTAAACTTGACTGCTGATTCAAACAAGTTCTACGGTTTAGCTAACCACTCTGGTTTGGATGTTGTTCACGGTGCTTTGAAGACGTTAGCAGCCGACATGTTCAAGCTTGCTCAAGATATTCGTTTCTTGGCTTCTGGTCCTCGTGCAGGTTACGGTGAATTAAATATCCCAGCTAACGAACCAGGTTCATCAATCATGCCAGGTAAGGTTAACCCAACTCAAGCAGAAGCTGTAACAATGGCTGCTTTACGGGTATTCGGTAACGATACAGTAGTAACAATGGCTTCATCACAAGGTAACTTTGAAATGAATGTTTACAAGCCGGTATTGATCGATGCATTCCTCGAATCAGCTGACTTATTAACTGGAACAATTACTGGGTTTGCTGACAAGATGATCCACGGAATGACAGTTAATGAAAAGCGGATGGAAGAATTAGTTGATAATTCATTAATGACTGTTACTGCTTTGTCACCACACATTGGTTACCATGACAGTGCTAAGATTGCTCAAGCTGCTGATAAAGCTGGTAGCACATTAAAAGAAGCTGCTTTGAAGTCCGGTAAGCTTACTGAAGAACAATACGATGAATGGATGGACATGCTTAAGATGACCAACGTTGATCGGGATAAATAAGAATTAAGTTAAAAATAATGCCAATTTTGGCAAGAGTGGAAATAAGCAATAAAAAGAACTTGTTCCACTCTTTTTGACTGTTAATGTATTTAAAATTAAGAATTAAAAGGAGAGCAATATCATGGCTGAAAAATTCCAACCATTATCTGTAAGTAAATTAGATAATGATTACGATGTTATTGTAATTGGTTCTGGTGGAACAGGTCTTTCCGCAGCAATTCAAGCAAACGAATTGGGAATGAAGACGGTTGTTCTTGAAAAGGAAGAAGAACTTGGGGAAATACCAACCGAGCTTCTTCAGGAATGAACGCCGCTGAAACCAACGTGCAATTACAACATGGAGTAATTGATAACGTTGCTGACTTTTACCATGAAACATACAAAGATGGTGGACGTCTAAACGATAAGGATATGCTTGGTTACTTTGTATATCATACAGCCCCAGCAATCGACTGGTTAGCTGATCATGGGATTAAGCTTGATGACATTACAATTACTGGTGGAATGTCTCGTAAGCGTACTCACCGTCCAGCAAGTATGGCGCCAATTGGTGGTTTCTTAGTAAAAAGTTTATTGGAAGTTGTTCAAAAGGAAAACATTCCAGTATTCAATAAGGTTAAAGTTAACAAGCTCTTACAAGATGATGAAGGTAAGGTAATCGGTGTTGAAGCTAATGCTGATGGCCTAATTAAAACCATCCACGCAAAGGCTGTTATCTTAGCTACTGGTGGATTCGGTGCTTCTAAAGAATACATGAAGCGGTTCCGCCCTGACCTTGCTGATTACAAGACTACCAATCAACCAGGAGCAACTGGTGATGGCTTGAAGCTTGCTGAAGGCGTTGGCGGTGAATTAATGCAAATGGATCTTGTACAAGTTCACCCAACTGTTCAACAAGATAATCCTCATGTTTACCTTATTGGTGAAGCTGTCCGTGGTGAAGGTGCAATCTTAGTTAATGCTGAAGGTAATCGGTTTGTTAACGAATTAAACACTCGAAAGATTGTTTCTAATGCGATTACTGCCCTTCCAGAACACAGTGCTTACTTGATTTTTGATCAAGGTATTCGTGATCATGTTAAGGCAATTGAATTCTACGATAAAGTTGGTCTTGTTGTTCATGGTGATACGATTGAGGATCTTGCAAAGAACCTCAACATGGATCCTGAGAACTTGAAGAAGACAGTTGCCACATGGAATGAAGCTGTTGAAAATCATGATGATAAAGAATTCCATCGGACAACAGGAATGGACCGTGGAATTACTAAACCAGGATTCTTCGCAATTCATATTGCACCTGCAATTCACTACACTATGGGTGGTATTCATATTAATACAAAGACTCAAGTGCTTGATGGTAATGGGGATGTAATCAAGGGATTATATGCTGCAGGTGAAGTTGCTGGTGGTTTACATGGTAATAACCGTGTTGGTGGTAACTCAATTGCAGAAACAATTGTCTTTGGACGTCAAGCAGGTCAACAAGTAACTGTTTACGCCCGTGGCTTAAAGTAAAAAATAATGGGCAGTGAGAAACTGCCTAGAGCAATTATCAATTAATTACTTAACTATATAAGGGATAAGGAAATGAAAAAATTAGAAAGTGTAAATTATAAGGGGTTCATTTGGCCTGTTATTATTGGCTTGGTTTTATGGTTTATGACTCCTATTAAACCGGCTGCCGTTCCAGTTGCTGGTTGGCATATGTTTGCTTTGTTTGTTGCTACAATCATTGCATGTATTACCCGTCCACTTCCAATTGGTGGTGTTTCAATTATTGCTTTTGCTTTAACTGTTTTAACAAAGACAGTTCCAATGGAAAAAGCAATTGTTGGTTTTGGGAATGCATCGATTTGGATGATCGCAATGGCCTTCTTCATTGCCCGGGGATTCATTAAGACCGGACTTGGTCGGCGGATTGCATTGAACTTTGTTAAGGCATTTGGTAAGCGGACTTTAGGACTTGCCTACTCCTTGATCGGTGTTGATTTGATTTTAGCACCAGCTACACCAAGTAACACTGCGCGTGCTGGTGGTGTTTTGTACCCAATCATTGAATCATTGTCTCAATCATTTGGTTCAGATCCTAAGAAGGAAACAGAACGTAAGATTGGTTCTTTCTTGATCTTTGCTGAATATCATGGTGATATGATTACTGCGGCAATGTTTATGACCGCCATGGCCGCTAACCCACTGGTTCAGACTCTTGCCAAAAGTAATGGCGTAAACATTACTTGGGTTGGTTGGTTCTTAGCTGCCTTGGTACCAGGAATTATTTCCTTAATCATTGTTCCATGGTTGATCTACAAAATGTATCCACCTGAAATTAAGGAAACTCCTAATGCTAAACAATGGGCGGAAGACGAACTCTCTAAAATGGGAGCAATGACTTTACCAGAAAAATTAATGGCTGTTATCTTTGTTATTGCTTTAGTTCTCTGGATTGTCGGAAGCTTTATCGGGATTGATTCAACACTTGCTGCATTTATCGCATTAGGGTTGTTACTCTTATGTGGTGTTTTAAGTTGGCAGGATGTGCTTCATGAGACAGGAGCTTGGAATACTTTAACATGGTTCTCTGTTCTTGTTATGATGGCCGGTCAATTGACAACTTTAGGATTTATTCCATGGTTGAGTAAGACTGTTGGTAACTCGCTTCACGGTATGAACTGGATTTTGGTCTTAGTGATCTTAATTATTGCTTACTTCTACTCACACTACCTATTTGCTAGTTCTACTGCTCACGTAACTGCAATGTATAGTGCATTCTTAGCTGTTGCTATTTCAGCTCATGTTCCACCAATGCTTGCAGCTTTGATGCTTGGTTTCTTCGGTAACTTAATGGCATCTACTACTCACTATGCTTCTGGTCCAGCTCCTGTTCTCTTTGGCTCAGGTTATGTTCCACAATCAAAGTGGTGGTCACTAAACTTTGTCCTTGGTATTTTCTACCTTGTCGTATGGATCGGTATTGGTAGTCTTTGGATGAAAGTTATTGGTATGTGGTAAAAATTTATCTTAAAAGAAAACTACTTGGTGAAATTTGCCAAGTAGTTTTTTCATTAGGATAAAGATGAGTACAAGCATTATAAGAATATTCAGAATCTTAATTGCAAATGAATACTTAATTGACGTAAGATAAAGATATTATTTCGACATAGAAAGGATTAAGACGATGAATACTCGTGATTTACAATACTTTGCCATGTTGGTTAAATTAAAAAATTATACGCAAGTAGCAAAGTATTTTAATGTTTCTCAACCTAGTATTACCCAGGCAATTCGTCGCCTTGAGCAAGAATTTGACACAAAATTAGTGCGCAAAGATCGTGTTCATAGGGATGAAATGATTACGCGCAGTGGGCAGTTACTATATGAAAAAGCGTTGGCGATAAACAAAAAAATAGACATTGCCCATCAAGAAATAGCACGGTCCGATCAACGTCAAATAAAATTCGGTCTTCCGCCAATTATTGGAAAAATGTATATTTCACACATTATCGGCAATCTTTCTAAGCAGCTTCTTCAACGAATAAAAATCGTTTCTGTGGGGTCTCATGAATTGCTAAGTGAATTACAAGCGGGAAAGATCGATATTGCCATGCTGGGTTCAATTGTACCAATTGATCAAACCGGTATTTTTGCGGAATTAATAACTGCGCGACCATTTAGTATCATCGTAAGTGCTGATCATCCGCTTGCTAAGAAAAAGGCGGTTAGTTTTCAAGACTTAACGAACGAAATCTTTATTAATTATGACCAGCAATATGTGCATAAAGCTGCCTTCCAAGCTTATTCTACCTATGCCCAAATTAATCCACAAACGGCAATTTATAAGGTGCCAAATGTTTCCTGGATTAAAGAGTTGGTACGGCAAAATAAGGGAATCAGTTTGATGGTTAAAGATGCGGTAAAGGATGAACCGGGAATTGTCGCCCTCGATATTAAAGACCCAATTCCGGAAAAGTTTTTTATTTCGCTTGCCACACGAGAGGATTACATTTTAAGCGATGATGAGCAGCAATTAATCACTAAATTAAAGGAAATCACTCCCATCGCTTGACAGCCGCCGTATAATTAAATAGTTAAGAGAATTGATAAGAGGAGCTGGATGGGTTTTGAGTAAGGATAAAGAGATCTCAGCGAATGATTTTGAGCCGACTGAACATTTGTCTGATAAGCATCATATGGCGATTCCATGGCATGACTTTTTTACAAATGATAATTTCACCCCTGCTTATGAGGCTAATTTAGTAGAACGAGCAGCAATTGTCGGGCGAATTGGATTAATGATGCTTTCTTATGGAACGGGGGCATGGCGAGTCCGTGATTCAATGAATACAGTTGCCCGGACGTTGAAAATGACTTGTTCGGTCGATATTGGGTTAGTTTCCCTCGAATATACTTGTATGGACGCCCACCATAGTTACACGCAGGCAATATCTTTGCCAAGCACAAGTGTAAATACGACAAAACTTTCGCAGATGGAGCGATTTATTAAAGAATTTGACCAGAATGGGAGTGAGATGACAATTGGAGAAATCCACTCCCATTTGGAAGAAATCGCTCACTCAAAAGGGAATTACGCTCCTTACCAAGTAGGACTAGCAGCTGCTCTGGCATGCAGCGCCTTCGTCTTTTTACTTGGTGGTGGACCAGTTGAAATGTTTTGTAGTTTTATTGGCGCTGGCCTCGGAAACTATGTCCGCCGTAAGATGATTGACCATCACATTACTTTATTTGCGGGAGTAGCGGTCGCGGTTGCAGTTGCGTGTCTTTCTTATCTGCTGGCCTTAAGTTTGATGCAATTAACATTTAATGTGAGTTCGCGTCATGAAGCAGGGTATATCGGCGCAATGCTGTTTATTATTCCGGGATTTCCATTTATTACTAGTGGACTTGATATTTCAAAACTTGATATGCGGTCTGGGCTTGAACGGATGACCTATGCAATCGCAATTATTACAGTTGCTACATTGGTTGGGTGGATTGTAGCATTAATGGTTAATCTCCGTCCTGAGAATTTTCAAGCATTGCCCCTATCAGCATTAATGCTCTTTTTACTCCGGCTGCCAGCCAGCTTTTGTGGGGTATTTGGCTTCTCAATAATGTTTAACAGTACGCCTAAAATGGCAGCTATTGCTGGTTGTATTGGTGCGATTGCTAATACCTTACGCTTAGAATTAACGGACTTGACTGGAATACCGGCCGGAGCAGCCGCATTTTTAGGGGCGTTAGTTGCCGGGTTATTGGCATCGATTGTTAAACGTAAGATTCAATATCCGCAAATTTCAATCACGGTTCCATCGATTGTTATTATGGTCCCGGGACTTTATATGTATCGGGCAATGTATAATATCGGTTTAACTTCGATTAGTGTAGGAACGCTTTGGATGACCAAGGCGCTTATGATTGTTGTATTCTTGCCAATGGGATTGATCGCTGCTCGTATTCTTACAGATTCTAAGTGGCGACATAATGGATAGGAGATTGAGAATATGATTGCAGAATATCCGCCAACACTCCTGGCAGAGGTAAAAGAAAAAACAAAGGATCGACAATTAACAGGTTTTACTCCAGGTCAAGGACCACTTAATCCAGACTTGATGTTAGTAGGAGAGGCTCCTGGTCGTCACGAAGAAAAGGTAAATATTCCTTTTTCTGGTGCTTCCGGTCAGGAACTGATGAAATTGATTGAATCAATCGGATATTCGCGTTCAACCGTTTATATTACCAGTGTAGTTCGTCAACGGCCTTATAGTATTAAGAAGGCAATTGATAAGAAGACGGGTGAAGTAATTGAAAAACACCCTAACCGGACGCCAACTAAAAAAGAAGTTTTAGCATTTGCCCCTTTGTTTGATTGGGAACTAGCACAAGTTAAGCCGAAAATTATTGTTACGCTTGGTAATACGGCCTTACAACGGCTGCTTGGTAGTCAGGCTAATATTGGTAAGCTTCATGGGCAACTTCTCCACGAAAAAATTCAACGGACTAATGATGCGCATGATGGTTATGAGTTGACGACTGACAAGCATTGGATTATACCAATGTATCATCCGGCCGCAGTACTCTATGCCCGCCGGTTGGAGCCTACTATTAAAGCAGATTGGCAACAGTTAGGGCAGGATATTAAGAAAATGAAAAAATAACCATTATACTTTTTATGCCTAAGGTCGTATAATGGAAAACAGTTTGTAATTCAAGAGGATGGGACAACGCACTTAGATGCTCTGTTCCATCCTCTTTAGTACGGAGAGAATTAAAGGGGATGAAAAAGTGGAATTACAACAACGACGAACAATTGTTACTGGTGCGTTGTTACTATCTAACATTATGGCGGGAATGGATGGTACGATTGTAAATACGGCCTTGCCAGCTATTACCAGTGACCTTCATGGGTTGCAATATATGGGGTGGATCATCGCAACTTTTCTTTTGGGAATGGCTGTTGCGACCCCATTATGGAGTAAGTTTGGTGAGCATAAGGGAAACAAGCAAGCCTATATTACTGCTACCTCCATGTTTTTAGTTGGAGCAATCTTTCAAGGATTAGCCCCTAATATTTTGTGGTTTATTATCGCGCGAACTGTAATGGGAATTGGTGCTGGAGGAATGAATACAATCCCGTTTATTGTTTTTGCTGAATTGTATGACAACCTAAAAAAACGAGCTCAAGTATTGGGAATTGCCAGTGCTTGTTTTGGAACTGCTTCGATTATTGGTCCCCTACTCGGTGGATGGATTGTTGACGCGTTGAGCTGGCACTGGGTTTTCTATGTTAATGTACCGATTGCCTTAATTGCGATTACGATCATTAGCTTGTTCTATAAGAATGTGAAAAAGCAAGCTGCAGGTAAGCCAGTTGATTATCTTGGAGCGACTTTACTGGTGGTCAGTTTAGTAATCATTTTAGTAGCCGTTCAATTGATTGGTTCAGCTTCTGGCTTAGTAGTGGGCTGTTTATTAGTTGTTGGTCTTTTGTTGCTTGGTGGAATGATAAAAGTTGATAGTAAGGCGGTAGACCCAATTGTTCCTAGTCGTCTGTTTAAAAATCGCGAACTGGTAATTGATTTTGCTTTGTTCGTCATAATTTGGGGTTCATTTATTGCATTTGTCACTTATATTCCAATGTGGGCTCAGGGAATTTTAGGTTTAAGTGCGTTGCTTGGCGGAATGACACAAATTCCAGGGGCGGTTACTAACTTTATTGGTTCAGAATTAGTGCCAGTATTACAGGAACGATGGGGAAAATACTGGATTGTTACCTGTGGGGCGGCTTCAATTTTTATTGCCTATTTAGGAATAATGATTGGGGGAAAAAAAACACCATTCTGGCTTATTTTATTCATGGGTGCTTTTGAAGGATTCGGTGTTGGTCTTGTCTTTAATATTTTACAGATTAATGTTCAAACAGATGCTGAATTACGGGATGTGCCAATTGCTACTTCGCTAGGATACTTATTGCGAATTTTGAGTCAGACCCTTATGTCCGCGGTGTATGGAGTTATTCTTAACCAAGAGCTATTCCAGGGTGTTCAAACGCACCACGGAATTACCTTAAAAATGCTAAATAAATTATCAAATGCCCAAACTGCTAGTAGTCTTCCAGATAAGCTTTTACCAACCCTGCGTACGATTCTTTATAATGGGTATCGCGACATTATCATTGCGGCAGTAATTTTAATCGTTATTGCCTTAATTTTAGTTGTAGTTTTAGGCTGGCAAAATCATTGTCATCAACGCGAGCTAATGGCTTTAGGTAATCTTAAAGACACAAAATCTTAAATCATGATAGGATAATAGTAAGATTTTAAATGAGGAGCGATCGTTTCAGTGGAGAAAATAAAGAAATTTAATACTCAAATTGCTAGTCATTTGGCTAATAATCTTGAGAATAGTTTGCGAGAGTTACGACGATGTGGTGCTCATCGTTCTAGTAAAGCAACCTTTACTGAAATGGGAATTCAATTAAGCGGGTTTAAAAACGATCTTGCAGAAAATAATAAGTTTAATGCCTTGGTGGGGAATGCATGGGTTGACAACGAGGCTGATTACTACTTGCCTGCTGCTGTAGTGACGGTTGATGTTCAACGTCAAGAACAGGAAGTAACAACATATGTCTTAAATGATCACGGAGATAATCAACGAGTAATCATGTATCTAACTGGGGGAGCCTATATTCAGCGCCCCGATAAGACTCATTGGCAATATTTAAATCGGTTGGCAATCGCCACGGATGCGAAGATTTATGTCCCGATTTATTCGTTGGTTCCGCATACTACTTTCCGTACCGCCTACCAAGAAATTGCTAGTCTTTATAGTAAAATTTATACCCTTATGCCTGCTAGTAAAGTAACTATTATGGGCGATTCAGCTGGTGGGGGATTGGCAGCTGGCTTTTGTGAATATCTTGGTAAAAAGGGGCTTCCACAGCCTGGTCACCTCGTCTTATTTTCTCCTTGGCTCGATCTTGACCTTACAAATCCTCTCATTAGCAAATATGAGGATAAAGATGTTACACTAGCAGTGAACGGTTTGCGAAAAATTAGTACGATGTGGGCCGGTGATACGGATCATCAAGACTATCGCTTAAGTCCCTTATATGGGAATCTTGATCAGTTGCGCGATGTGACTGTTTTTGTAGGGACAAGGGAAATAATGTATCCTGATGTGACCTTGTTTGTTCAAAAATTGCGTGACGCTGGGATTACTGTAAACTCATATACGGGTCGTGGACTGTTTCATATTTACCCGCTTTATCAAATTCCAGAAGCAAAGGGTGTAATGAAACGGGTAGTTGCAACAATTAATAATTGATGGGGTGATATTTTGGCTAAAGTTGCTGTAGTGTTTGCACCGGGTTGTGAAGAAGTTGAAGGACTTACAATTGTGGATGTTCTCCGGCGAATGGGGATTGACACCACAATGGTCGGATTAGAGGATCTTCATGTCCCTGGCGCCCATGGGATTGAATTAACTTGTGACGAGCTAATGAGTGAGCAGCTTCTTGATTATGATGTAGTAGCCTTTCCTGGTGGTCGCGGGGGTGCCCAAAAGCTCCGCGATAATGACAAGTTGATGAAATTAATGCAAAAACGCAATGCAGAAAGTAAGTGGGATGCCGCAATGTGTGCTGCTCCGATTGCCTTAGCCCGGTATGGTTTGCTTGATAATCATGACTATACTTGTTTTCCGGGAATTAACGAGGAAATTGCTAAGGTTGCCCCAACAGCAAATTTTAAAGAGGATATTACAGTTGTTGATAATGATGGAAAAATCATTACCAGTCGTGGACCCGCAACTGCCTTAGCCTTTGCTTATCAGATTGCAGAGGTATTAGGATACAACACTGATAAGATTAAGCATGAGATGCTATACGACTATTTAATGGATCAGAAATAATAGATAAAAGTAAAGAGGGTGAGGAAAAACGAAAAAGTTTTTCCTCACCCTTAATTATTATTATTTAATTAACCACCAGAAGATTGAATGGTGGGTTTGCTGGTCAACACGTTGGTTAACAACGCTAACTAAAATCATCATTGTGGCAATGATCGAATTCTTCTTGCGGAAGGCAGTATAACGTGAATACCAAACTGTCGCATATTTATCTTTGTATCGCCGTAATCCTTGAAAGCCATACAAATGATATCCATATTCATAGATGAAGTGTGCAGCTTTTTCTTCAATAAAGCTAAATTGATATTCACCAACATTCGAAAGAGGTGCCATTCCGAGATCAAAGTAGGTATAACCGTTTTCCTGCCCGTACTGGAACATACTGATGAAAATTTTATCCATGATTCCAGAAGGGGCATCTTTACTATGACGCATGAGGTCAATTGTTAAAATCTTTTTACCCCCTGTCGGCATAAACGTTGCAAAGGCGACCATTTTGCCGTCTTTATCACGGATAATGCCAACTGGTGCTTGATTAATATAGTAAGAGTCAAAGAAACCAAGAGAGAATCCCTTTTCTGTTTCATTTCCTAACCAACTATCGGAGACCTGTTTCATCTCCTGCATTAATTCTTTACCAAATGGTGGCTTTTCGACAGAGAAAGTATAGCCTTCACGATCAAATTTATGCATCAATGCTCGTTGTGATCGTTGGCGCTTACCAGCAAGTGTAAAGTCCGCTAACTTAACGAGGCCAGTTTCACCGGTTTTAATAAAGTCGAAGCCAAATTCATGAAGAAGCATTGTCATATCGCTGGAGACTTCATAAAAGACGAGCTGATAGCCATACTTATCAGCTTCTAAGACAAATTGCCGAAGAGCTGGTCGCCAACTATCCTTATCCCCAACTGGATCACCCATTACGACTAGGCGATCATATTTACGGCGATACATAAAAAAGAGTTTATCATGATCGTCAACATTGTAATAGTAGATACTTTTATCTTTCAAGAAGGCGAGGTGACTAGTTTCATTTCCCCCATATTCTTTAATAACATTGCGAATCCGTTCAGCATCAAATACGTTTGGGATATTGAAAGGATCAGTTCCGGCCATAAAGTAGCGTAGAATAACGAAAATTAATAAGAGACCGAGAATTAAGCCAAAGAGTCCTGAAATCCAAATCTTTTCACCAGGGAAAAATAGAAAATCAGGGATGTGATGTTTGCTGGAATACTGGGGAGCATTAATAACGCCAACAATTACATAGAGGATACATGCTCCAGCAAATATAAGACTATCAATTGCGAATTTTCCAATTGAGTATTCTAATTTCTTCCGGTACAACACATGGCGAGAGAGTAAAACAAGTATCAAAACAATGACGAGGTAAATTGTTAAGCTTAATGTTCCCAGATTCCAAATGGTATTAGCAATTCCAATTACCAATAATATTAAAGTGGGAAGGTATGTTTTTTTCACCTTTGATTGAAGACCGCGGGCACAGGCAAGCATAGCGAGTGCAAATAAGATGGTTGTCAATTGGTGAAGGAAGAAGAAGGTATAGGGATAAAGGTGCGCAATAATTTTGTTTTGCGCTGTGATGTCTGGAATTGAGGCAGTGATAAGCATCAAAATTCCAGAAACATACATAAATGTTGTAATTAAATAGTAAGCAAGTTTACGGACCATTAGTAATGGCAATCCGTCAAAGAACTGGTTAACTTGTGATGCCAGCGAATGCAAGAACATGAATCCAGCAATAACTAATGGAACGATGTAGTAAAAAATTCGGAATAATAATAGCCAGATAACAGAGGTAGTTTGGGAAACGCCAAGTAGTGACAGTTCTAACATCATTAAAAGGTCAAACGAACCGAGCGCCCCCGGAATCATTGAAAGAACCCCGAGGACCTGGGCAACAACGTATAACGGCAGAACGCTAATAAGGTTATGCCGAACGCCTAGGCACCAACCGACTAATAAGAAGAAAAGTGCGGCAAATAGCCATTCACAAGTTGAACTAGTAACTAAAAAGGTTCCTACTTTTGGCGTAATATCCTTAAATATTTTACTATTATGAATAACAGTAAAATAAAAAACGATTGGGAAATATAATCCGCCCCCCACAAGCCAAAGTGCGTATTGGTTGAAGTGGCCGCCACCGTGAAACACAAACATGATGATCAAAGCTACCCAACAAAGAACAGATAAACCAGAGAGTAAGAAAACGGCGATTTTAGAGATAGCAAGCAGAATCTCTTTCTTAGTTGCGTTCTTTCGATAGAAGTATGCTCGTAAAGTAGAGCCAAGAATTCCGCCAAATCCGGCAATATTTGTTAAAGTGTTAGTAATCCATCCGCAGCGAATAATATATGATTTCTTAAATTTCCCGGGTAATAAATGGGTGATCGCAAAATCATACCCCAACATGGGGATGACTGCGATGCATCCGGTAATTAGGAGTAGGATGATGCTTTCCCAAGACAGGTTTGCTAAGCCAACTCCTACTTCATGCCATTTAACTGTTTTAAAAAAGTTACCTAAAGCGAGAATAACAAAGACTAGGACTGAAGTTACAAACACTACTTTTATGACTTTTGAATACTTAGACCACCAGTTTAATAGGCGCTTGCCCAACTGCTGCATTAAAAACTCCTCCTTAATAATAGTTAGTACTTTCATTATAAACTATTGAGAATTTTTGCGGTATAGATAGGAAAAACGAAAAATCAAAAATAAATTGCAAATTTTTGTTGACTAATTTTGAGAAATCTCGTATACTTTTATTTGTTGTCAAGTTGGTCCGTTGGTCTAGTTGGTTTAGGACGCATCCCTGTCACGGATGAGATCACGAGTTCGAGTCTCGTACGGACCGTTCTATATTAAAGAGCTGTGATTTAGGTCATCAGCTCTTTTTTTGTATCTTTTGTAATGTCGATGGAGGAAATTAAGATGGAAAATACGTGGATATACCAAGGGACCGAACCGATTAAAATAAAGAAGTATCTTCAGTCATTGGGGATGGGACATCGTTTATTTAACGATCTTAAAAACGGCGAAGGAGAATTTCTTGTTGATCATCGGAAGGTACGGCCAACAACTCAGATTCTTCCTAATCAGCCCTTAACCATTAAGGCTCAACCAGAATTAGCTGATGATACTGTTGAAATTAGTAATGAGCCCTTAAATGTTGTTTATGAAGATGATAATTGGTTGGTAGTAGATAAGCCAGCAGGTGTAACTTCTATCCCAGGACCAACAGTTCAAAATGATACAGTTTTAAATCGGGTAAAGGGATACTTAATTGCAAATAATTCTGCAGATCTCCGCCCCCATTTAATTACACGACTGGATCGCTTTACGGGGGGATTACTTCTTATCGCTAAGCATCATATCGCCTCCAGTATGATCAGTCAGCAAGTGCAGCAACATCAAATGCTGAAGGAATATACCGCTTTAGTAGAAGGACAGGTTATAGACGAGCATGGCGAGATTAACAAGCCGATTGGGAGAAAGGATGGGCAGGCTGCACGGGTAATTGACGAGAATGGGCAACGTGCTTTGACCGAGTATTGGGTTGAAGAACGAGGCGCAAAGTGGACACGAGTGCGGGTAAGGATCCACACTGGACGCACACACCAGATTAGGGTTCATTTTGCCGCTATTGCTCATCCCCTAATTGGTGATCATCTTTATGGCGGCAATACTAGTAAATATGATCATCAGTTGCTTCAT
Organism: Limosilactobacillus reuteri; assembly: GCF_003072625.1. Lineage (NCBI taxonomy): Bacteria > Bacillati > Bacillota > Bacilli > Lactobacillales > Lactobacillaceae > Limosilactobacillus > Limosilactobacillus reuteri. The sequence continues at coordinate 1,608,948 of NZ_CP027805.1, read as the reverse complement.
GCAAGTAAAATTAGCTTTAACGATCCCTTCACCCTTAAACAAATGACATTTACCTCAGAATTGCCCGCAGCATTTTTTGAATTAGTTTAAATACAAAATAGAGAGGCTGAAAAAACTTCGTTTTTTTAACAGCCTCTCTATTTATGTGAAGATTATTTAAGATATCGTGGGAATTAACCACAAGGCTCGAGGCTAAGTCCGAACGATAATCAGCCCGTGCCGTACTAATCACCGTTCTATCCTTAGCCCACCGCCTTGTCGAGAAGGTTAATTCCCACTCACTATTTTTTACTTAACTTGTTTTAAAATTTGTTGAACGCTTTGGGCCTGAAATTCTTGTTCTGCTTGTGCTGATACTTCTTGAATTTGTTTAGCAGTCATGTTAGGATTCTTGGCCATTGCTGCTTGAACCTTTGATGTAACAAAAGCGCGTCCTTGTTCTGCTGCTTGTGCTTGTAATTTGGCTCCCGTAGCAGATTTAGCAACTCTGGCAAGTTTAGCTGCCTGACTCGTTGTGAGTTTAACATACATTCGTGGATATTCTAACACGTTAGTTCGCTTAACTAATGTATTGTTCATTCCTGACCATGCATATAGGACTTTATAAAAATCATTACGATATTGCCAGCGCGTCTCAGTTGTTACGAGCTGAGGGGTAGAACCATTAGTCCATTTAATTCGATTAGTGGTGTATTCGTTTGCTTGGGTATGGTTAGGCGTTTTTTGTTTAACTTTGGTGTTATAAATATAAACATCATCGTGGCCACTTTTACCAACCGGTTGATAAATTGCCAGGGGCATTGAGGAATTTGAAGCAGAGTAAATCCGCTTGGTGGTTGTTGTCGTAACTTTTTGCATTCCAAAATGGTGACTGTAATTTAGTGTCATCAAAAGAGTTGAGCCCACAAAGATAATTCCCGTGAGTGTAGCTAAAATAATTCGCAGGCTTTTTTGCTGAATAAACATCATGAAAGCAAAAAAGGCAAGTGCTCCTAGAAAAGTTAAAATAATAACCATTACTTCATCCCTCCTTTATCAGTTGGTTCTGCAATGTCTTCGCTATCAAGGCGGAGGTGAATTCCATTACCACTTGTAACAAAGAATGTAAGGAATAAACCAATGAGTGAGAAGGCGATTGCAAACCAGAATGCTGCATGGTACCCCATCAAAGTAGCATCAAACATCTTTGCTTTATATTGCAATGGGGATTGTGTCAGCAGTGAATGAGCGGGTCGATTGCTATTGGTAATATTTGTCAAAACAGAGATCATGATCGCTGTTCCCACAGAAGTAGCGATTTGACGAATGGTATTGTTAACAGCTGTACCATGCGAAATTAGATTGTAAGGAAGAGAATTCATTCCCGCCGTAGTAACTGGCATCATTACCATTGAAATACCAAACATTCGGACTGCATATAAGAAGACAATATAAATAGTTGGGGTATCACGAGTAATAAAGGCAAAAGGAATTGTTCCAACAGTTAAGATAAACATTCCCGTAAGGGCTAAGCGTTTAGCACCATGACGGTCAAATAAATTCCCAGTGATTGGACTCATGATTCCCATGAAAAGGGCCCCAAATAAAAGGGTAAGACCTGAATGGAAAGCGGACATTCCATGAATGATTTGAAGGTAAAGAGGGATGACGAATTCTACCCCAACCATTGCCATCATTACAATTGAACTAAGAATGGTCGCAAGGGAGAATTCTTTGCTTTCAAAGACCTTGAATTCAAGGAACGGATCGTCTAGCTTGTTTTGACGCATGATTAGAATTCCAACTAAAATCACCCCAATGATAATGGTTGAAAGGACAACTTGATCTGTCCACCCCTTATCACCGACACTTGAGAATCCATAAAGCATGCTCCCAAATCCTAATGTTGAAATAACAACAGAAAGCCAGTCAAGATGTGGCTTTTTATTAGGAATAACATTTTTAACTGCAAAAAAACTAACAATGATAACTAAAGCAGTAATGGGGGCGATCATTCCGAAAAGCCACCGCCAGCTATAACTATCGATAACCCATCCAGATAGAGCGGGCCCGATTGCTGGGGCTAATCCAATAACTAAGCCGTTTACTCCCATCGCGGCGCCACGTTTCTCAGGAGGATAAACAGTCAGCATAATATTTTGCATTAGGGGCATGTTAATTCCTACTCCGACCGCTTGGATAAGACGACCGACTAATAGCACGGCAAATGAGGGAGCAATCCACGCTAAGATTGTTCCAACTTCAAAGGTTGACATAGCGATAATGAAAAGACTCTTAGTATTAAATCGACTTGTTAAGTAGGCACTTACGGGAATCATAATCCCATTGACCATTAAGAAACCAGTAGTTAACCACTGAACGGTGGCTGTACTAATATTAAAAGCGTCCATTAATGCTGGAAAGGCTGTTGAAAGAATGGTTTGGTTTAAAATGGTACAAAAAGCTCCAATTAATAAGACAAAGATCATTAAGGAACGATTATAAGTTTGTCCATTAATATCAACAGGTTGTTGCTCTTGATTCACTAATAGAATCCTCCTTTACATTTTTACAATGTGAAAAATGATAATACTATTTGATATCTTTGTCAAATTATTTGACAAAGATATCGGATTTTTGGTAATTTATGATTAAAATATACACTTTGGAGGAAAATAATGGATCCGCTTTCTGGAAAAATTAGAAAAATGATCGCTAGCAAACAATTAAAGATTAGTATGAGTGAAGTGGCACGTGTAACTGGTGTCTCCACTAGTCAACTAAGATACTGGGAGAAAAAGGGTTATATTAAATCTGAACAAGATGAACAGAATAAAAATCACTATTTTAGTTTTCCAACAATTTTTCAAGTATTAACGATTAAAGTATTTTTGGATCAAGGTTTTACTTTAGCAATGGCTGTAAAAAAGGAACGAAAACGGCGCGAGCTTCATAAGATTTTTACTCGTTTTATTACTGATGGCATCAAAGAAGTAGAGCAAACTGGGGAAGATAGTGGAGAAGTTAAGCTGGGCGCATTAGCTGAAGATTCCACAAAAGAAGTATATGCAGTGATTGATGGTGAAAAGACTAGTCTTCGTATTCGGAATCGGAAAGAAAATTAACGGATAATAAACTTTGTGTTAAGGTTAAAATGTAGAGGATAACCAAAGTAAATTAATTTGAGAAAGGAAGAATAACAATTGGCTACAACAGGTTTAAGTTATAGTGAGTTAAGCGAGGATGCTAAAGAAGTTGCCCTTAATTCATTCATTAATTTTTATGTTGATCAATATCGTAGGGGCAGTTTAGAGATCCTTAGCTCACAAGTATCAAATGAACTAATGGCTACAATTAATCAAATCTTGCGTGATAATGATTTTAGGGGGCATCAAGAATTAGTTAATGTAAGTACGCGGCTAAGTAAGCCAGCTTATCAAAAAATTTTAACCGCGTTGCTCAATGTTAAATTTCAAGAAGACGGGGAACCAGTTATTGACTGGATGAAGGCCTGGGAACAAAAAGAGGAACGGTTACCCGAAGAAGATTAGTCAAGTAATCAATGGGAAATAACCTTATTATTAAATTAAGAAGGTGGAGTAAAGATAAATACTTTCTCCCACCTTCTTTTTTAATCAAAGAATTAGGCAATTACTACCTTCAATTTTGTAGATGTGGTAAAATAATAGTTAGTTTTACGTACGGATTAAATAATTAAGATTAAGTGCCAATAATAAAATTAATATCAATAACCGACCTTGTCAGAACAAAGCGGTTCTTTTGGCTTACTTAAATTCCGTTAATTAACATGATAAAAATCTATAAAAGGAAAGGTATTATGACAAAATTAAAGATTAAAAACAATGAAGTTGCCTTTTACGCCATGGGTGGTCTTGGTGAAATTGGTAAAAATATGTATTGTGTACAATTCCAAGATGAAATTATTGTTATTGACTGTGGAGTTTTATTCCCGGAAGATGAATTGCTAGGGGTAGATTACGTAATTCAAAATTATGATTACCTCATTGAAAATAAAGATAAGATTAAGGGAATCTTTATTACTCACGGTCATGAAGACCACATTGGAGGATTACCATTCTTCTTACAAAAGGTCAATGCGCCTATTTATGCCGGACCTTTTGCAATGTCATTAATTAAGGGCAAGTTAGAAGAAAAACACTTGCTAAGAAATGCAGAATTGCATGAAATTAATGAATTCGATGAAGTTCATTTTAAGAAGTTGTGGGTGAGCTTCTTTAGAACGACCCACTCAATTCCTGATACATTAGGGGTGGCCGTTCATACTCCTCAAGGAACAGTTGTTCAGACTGGGGACTTTAAGTTTGATTTAACACCAGTTGGTAATTTACCAGGTCCTAATCTTCAACAGATGGCTAAGTTAGGGGATGATGGAGTTCTCCTTTTAACATCTGATAGTACAAACGCCGAACGACCAGAATTTACAAAGTCTGAACGCTGGGTTGATATCCATATTCGCCGGATCTTTGAACGAATTAAGGGCCGAATCATCTTTGCTTCATTTGCATCTAATGTTTATCGTTTGCGTGAAGCATCTGATGCTGCAATTGCACAAGGACGAAAGATTGCGGTCTTTGGTCGTAGTATGGAAAATGCAATCACTGCTGGTCAAGAGTTAGGTTACCTTAACATTCCGAAAGATTCCCTTATTGACCAAAATGAAATCAACAATTATCCACCAGAGAAAGTATTGATCATGTGTACTGGATCGCAGGGTGAACCAATGGCAGCCCTTAGTCGAATTGCTAATGGTACTCACCGCCAAATTACTATTCAGCCAGAAGATACAGTTGTCTTTTCTAGTAACCCAATTCCAGGAAATACCACTAGCGTTAATGCCCTTATCAATAAGCTTGAAGAAAGCGGGGCTAACGTAATTCACGGATATGTTAATAATATCCATACATCAGGACACGGTGGTCAAGTTGATGAAGAATTTATGCTACGTTTAATGAAGCCTAAGTTCTTTGCTCCTGTTCACGGTGAATACCGAATGCAAAAGATTCACACTAAGTTAGCTGAAATGACTGGTGTGCCAAAGGAAAATAGTTTTGTTCTTGCCAATGGGGACGTTTTAGCTTTAACGAAGGATTCTTGCCGGGTAGCAGACCATATTGATAGTGTTAGCGATGTTTATATTGATGGTCGTGATGCCGGAGATACAGTTGGAAACCCCGAAATTCGCGAACGGCGCTTACTTTCGGAAGAAGGAGTCGTAACGGCAATTGCGGTTGTTGACTTAAAGGATTACCAAATTGTTGCTGGTCCTGATATTGTCTCTCGTGGGTTTGTTTATATGCATGAGTCACAAGAACTAATTAAGGCGGCTAATCATGAAGTATTCTGGGCAATCCTTAATACCTTTAAGAATCACAAACACGTTGATCAACGAGTATTGAACCGGACAATTATCAGTCGTTTGCAAAAATTACTTTATGATCGCACCGGTCGTCGTCCAGTGATTATTCCGATGGTGACAATCTTAAACGGTAATAATCGTTCAGAAAATCAACACTATCGTCGACCAAACAACAAGAATAATCAAGCGCATAAAAACGAACGACAAAATAATCATTCCTACCGGAACTCCCAACAACATTCTAAAAAGAAGAATGTTAAAGAGAAACAGCCAGTCACGAGTGGAGATGCAAAATAAACAATAAAAGAACTTGCGGTTTTTTTGCTTGCAAGTTCTTTTGCGGTTTAAACTAAAAAAGAAGATTTGTTCTTAAAACTAGGGAGATTGTTTGGTATGATCATACTTAGCAATTATTTTAGATTTCCCAGAGAGGATGAGGAAAAATGACCGGAAACGATTATTTAAGGATCTGGTACCGGGTTCAAATTGGGGCAACCTTGGTCATTTCAGCGATGATGATGATTCGTAATTACGAATTTAATCGCCAGACGGTTGCACTGGCATTATTGATCATGGTTATTATCTTAGGAATTGGTTTAGTCTTTGAACTCTTACCTAATATGCCTTTGTTGGTTAAAAAATTAAATGCATGGCTACAAGTAATTACTCAGCCGATAATTTTAGTATTTGCTTGGGATGTAATGGTACGCGAAATTATTGTTTTATTACATTTACCATCCCGAGGCGTTGTAACAATGATGATTTTTTATTACTTTATTATGTTTGCGCCATTCGCAAGCGTAATTGGTGAACTCATGCATTGGAGCATTGAACGACTAATCTTTATCGCTTGGTTAGCTCAGGTGGTCTTTACGCCATTGATTGCCTTGCCAACAGACCTGGTTGGTAATCACTTCTTATTATTAGCATTATCTACTGGTGCAGTTGGTGCAGTTGCCTTCTTTATTCTTACGACAACAGTAATGCGGACATGGCACTTATCATGGCCAGGATTAAAGCCACATTGGAGTGGTGATTTTAATTGGTTGATATTTGCAGGATTAGTTGTTGTTGATGTCATCTTTACAGTTTTAAATACGGGAGAAATGCCAAGCCTTCATCGTGCTAATTGGGATTTTACCCTTTCAGCATTTGAGGCTGCGGTAATGGAAGAGGCCTTGTTCCGTTTCGCTATCCTTGGTATCTTGTTCTATGCTTGGCGCAATGTCAAACAACGACTTCCGTTAGCGCTAGCAACTAGCTCAATTTTATTTGGAGTTGTTCATCTTACTAACTATGGGCCTCAAGAATGGTCGATGACTGTTTTACAAGCAGTTAGTGCAGCAGGAATTGGACTATTTTTTGCAACCGTTTATGTTTATACTGGTCAATTATGGCTAGCAATGTTAATGCACTTCTTATTAGATTGGACGGCATTTATTGCTTCTGATTCAACGTTGATGACTGGCAAAGTAACAGTTCAGGATTGGATTGGGACGGGAATTGAATTAGTAGTATTTATTGGAATTGCCGTTTGGATGATGTTTGGACAACGACGTCAAGTGATGGAACGACATGTTAATCGCTTAACGGGAAAGCATCAACGGTTTGATTTTATGATTTAGTATTAAAAAATGGCGAGATTAGAAAAGTTTTCTAGTCTCGCCATTTTTTATATTCAGGCAATGTGTTTATGCAAATAACGTGCAAACAATGATAATGAGTAGCAGACAATAAAGTATAGGACTGCTAAAGCAACGAACATTGGAATAATATAATTTGTGTTTTGTCCATAGATGATTTGGGCGTGGTACATTAACTCTGGCAAGACAATAATTGTTGCTAGTGATGTATCTTTGACCAAGGAAATGAACTGGCTAACGAGGGCCGGCATCATATTCTTAATCGCCTGTGGTAAGACAATAATTTGTAAAGCTTGCCACTTAGTTAATCCGTTAGCTAATGCCCCTTCCGTTTGACCATAATCAATCGAATTTATTCCTGAGCGAACAATTTCGGCAACCATTGCCGATTCGAAAATTGAAAGCGCCATAATTGCAGCTGGAATAATTTCTGGTTTGATTCCGATATTCGGGAGACCAAAGTAGGTGAAGAAAATTATTAGCAGGAGGGGAAGATTACGGATAATATCGATAATGAACCCCACAATTGCTGATAAGTATTTGATGTTAGCGTAACGAATAATTCCGAGAAAAGTTCCCAAAATAAAGCTGATTATAATTGAAATTACGGAAACTTCAATTGTAATCCAAAGTCCTTCTAGGAGGAAACGGATATTAATCCATGAATACGCGTCAATAAAGTTTTGCATTGATCATCCCTCCTAGGCTAATTTCTTTTCAAGGTGTCGCATATAATAACTCAACGGAAGCGTGATGATGAGGTACATGATCCCGACAATGAAATACGTGGGCATAGTTGCTAAGGTATCGTTTGCAATTAGATTTCCCTGGTACATAAGATCAAAGCCAGCGACAAAGGCAAGGACCGATGAGTTTTTAACCAAATTGATAAATTGATTGCCAAGTGGTGGAATAACAACGCGAAATGCTTGTGGTAAAACAATGTAGCGCATCGCTTGTCCATAAGTAAGTCCATTGGCAAGGGCTCCTTCCATTTGGCCAGGATCAATTGAATTAATTCCAGCACGTACGGTCTCAGCAATAAAAGCGGACGTATAAAGAGTTAAGCCAATTGTTCCCGCAGTAAATCCATTAATTTTAACAATATACATTGGAATGATCAGGAAAAAAGCCATTGTAATTACCAATAATGGAATATTCCGAAAGACCTCCACATAGACATGACCAATTATTTTAACAACACGGTGTTGCGAAATCTCGAGAAGAGCAAAAAAGGTTCCGATAATGAGGCTCCCAATTAATGCGATAAGGCTACACAGAATAGTATTCCAGAGGCCGGTTAAAAGGGGATGCCACTCATTTATAATTAAATTTAACATTAGCGTTTCATCTCCTGATAATTAAATCCTTTAACATTCCCAAACCATTTAAGAAGAAGACGGTTGTAGGTTCCATCCTTTTCAACTTCTCTTAACGCCCAGTTTAATTTATTATGGAAGCGCGCTTGATTTTTGTTAATGGCGATTCCATAAGGTTCTTTAGTAAAGTTACCGCCGACAACTTCATAGCCTGGATTTTCAGCTGCCATCCCATAGAGAATCCCATTATCAGTGGTAAGGGCATCCCCTTGCTTGGATTTAAGGGCCGTCATCGCTTGAGCGTAGTCAGATAATTGAAGAACGCGTGCTTTAGGAGCAAACCTCGCAACGTTTTTAACTGAATTTGATCCAGAAACACCAAGAATTATAGCGCCTCGTCGATTTAAATCGTTGATGTTTTTGATCGGACTTCCTTTCCTGACAAGGAGAGATTGACCAGCATCAAAGTAAGAATGGGTAAAATCAACTTGCTTTTCCCGTTCAGGAGTGATCGTCATAGTTGCCATTATTGCATCAATATTACCGTTTTTTAGGAGTGGCACCCGGGTTCCGCTGGTTACAGGAACAAAAATTGGTTTTCCCTGTGGGCCGAGGATCTTTTTTGTAATAGCTGTTGCGAGATCAATTTCAAATCCTTCTAGCTTCCCTGTCCGGATATTTTCCAGTCCAAAGAGACGAGTATCTGCTTTTACTCCCCAGGTAATTCGTTGACTACGCATATCCTCAGTCAGGACATCTTTTTTTGCAATTGAGGTACCACAGGCAGAAAGGGTAAGGAGGCTGATAAAAAGGAGGGCGCTAAGACTAATCAATCGCCAATACTTTTTCATTGTTATGCCTCCTTAGTGACCACTGATCTTACTCATAAATTCGCGAGCACGCTCTGTAGAAGGCTGATCGCCAAAGAATTTTTCAGTTGAATCGTCTTCTAAGATCCGACCATCTGCCATAAAAATAACCCGGTCAGCAACTGCCCGTGCAAAACCCATTTCGTGGGTCACTACTAACATTGTCATGTTGGAGTTTTTAGAGATATCTTTCATAACGTCTAAAACATCATCAATCATTTCCGGATCGAGCGCACTTGTTGGTTCATCGAACAGGAGGCATTTAGGCTTCATGGCCAGACTGCGGGCAATCGCAATTCGTTGTTTTTGCCCTCCAGATAGCTGAGCAGGCATACTTTCAGCTTTATTTGCAAGGCCAACTTTATCAAGCAGTTTCGTTGCTAACTCACGGTTCTCGTCTTCTGGGCGTTTTAATACGATTCGTGGTGCGAGCATGATGTTTTCGATAACACTCTTATTGTTATATAAGTTAAAGTGTTGAAAGACCATCCCGACATCTTTTCTGATTAGATTAACATTAGTCTTCTTATCAGCAAGGTCAAAACCATTAACAATTAACTGACCATCTCTAATTGGATCTAATCCATTGATTGTTCGAATCAGGCTACTTTTCCCCGAACCAGATGGCCCGATTAAAACAACCGTTTCGCCAGCATCAATTGTTAAATTAATATCTTTTAATGCATGGAATTTACCATAATATTTTTGTACATTATGAAATTCAATCATTGACATGAAATAATTAACCCCCGTTTCGTAATATTATCAAGAAGTAAGTAACTTTTATTATATCGATTGTTCTATAAGTCGTCAAAATGAGAATTGTGTAGAAGTGAATTTGAAAAAATGATTATAAAATTCTTTAATAAATCACTTTTATTTTAGGAAGGCCAAAATAATTATTTACAAAATCGAGATAAGTAGTAACATAAGGAGTGAAGAATATGACTTAACGAAGAGGAGCGAGTAATGCTTCATCGTTAAAGTGTAGAACATAGGGAGGAGAATACTAATGTTCGAAATAAAGCCAAAGAAGTTCAAGAAGATCCTCGTTGGTGTTGACGATGCACCAGATGCCCGTGCCGCTTTCTCATACGCGGTTGATAAGGCGAAACGTGATGGCTCAGCGCTAGGAATTGTCTCAATTCTTGAAACTGATCGGGTAAATGTATATCAAATCTTAGATAAGGATTACGTTCATAGCAGCGAAGACGAATTGCGTCAGCGGGTAAATGAATATGTCCAAGCAGCAATTGATTACGGTGTAGATCCAGAAAAGATTACGGCAATTGTTGATCGTGGTGAACGGCCGGCTGAGCGGATTTGTAATCACGTTATTCCTGCTTTCCAACCGGATTTATTAGTTGTTGGTTCAATTGGTAAGAAGGGTAATCGTAAAGCGGTTGGTTCCCAGGCATCATACATGGCTCGCCATGCTGGAACATCAGTATTTGTTATTCGGACAAATACTGTTCAGGCTTATGAATAAATAATTTAATTTTTTGAGCTACTGTGTTTTGGCAGTTTACAATTTAAATTAGTAAAGAGGTTGGATTATTTTCCCAGCCTCTTTTTACATGGAAATATAATTTTTAATGATTCTAATATAGGACACCATTTGGAGATTATTTGGTTGTTTTTACTCACCTCTATGTTATAATGATTCTAAATTAAAAGAGGGAAGGGATAAATGTGTCCAAGAAAAAGATGTCACTAGCACAAAAGGTAAATGTCCTGCGTGCAAGTGTGATGGGGGCTAATGATGGGATTATTTCAATTGCCGGAATTGTTATCGGGGTAGCAGCGGCAACGAGTAATGCCCGTTCCATCTTAATCGCGGGTTTGTCCGGAACACTTGCCGGTATGATTTCAATGTGTATGGGGGAGTACGTCTCAGTTTCGACCCAAAAGGACTCACAAAAAATGGCTTTGATTAGTGAAAAGCAGCGGCTTCAGAATCAATACCAGCATGAATTTGACTATGTTCAAAAGAAATATGAAGCTCAAGACATCGATCCACAACTAGCTAAGCAAGCGACGAAAGAATTAATGGAAAAAGATGCTTTAGGGACAGCTGTTCAAGAGCGCTATGGCTTTAATCCCAATGAGTTTACAAGTCCATATGCTGCGGCGATTGCTTCCTTTATATCCTTTCCAACTGGTTCAATTTTACCAATGGTGGCGGTTACCGTTTCTCCCGCAAATGTTCGAATCTTAGCAACCGCAATTGCAGTTCTGATTGCCTTGTTAATTACTGGTTATTTTGCGGCGGTTTTAGGAAAATCTAACCGGATTAAGTCAATGATCAGAAATGCAGCTGCTGGATTATTAACGATGGGGGTTACATATCTGATTGGACAATTATTTGCGCGGTAGGGAGATGAAATTAAATGAGTGTTAAGGTGAAGAAGCATCAAAAACAAACAATGGAAGAGAAATTAAATACATTACGAGCCGGAGTATTAGGTTCAAATGATGGAATCCTAACAGTTGTTGGTGTTCTGGTATCTGTAGCAGCAGCGACAAGTGATCGCTTTACTATCTTCATTGCTGGCTTGTCTGATTTGCTTGCTTGTGCATTTTCAATGGCTTCTGGCGAATATGCTTCTGTATCCACGCAAAAGGATACAGAAAAAGCTGCTGTTGCTCAAGAAGAGAAACTCTTAAAAACAGATTATGAAGGGGAGCTTGCGGCAGTAAAAGACTATTATGTAAATAAAGGAGTTACTCCTGAAACCTCAATCAAAATTGCTAAGGACCTCCTTAATAAAAAGCCCCTCGAGACAGTTGTTCGGATTAAATATGATATTGAACTTGGTCACTACCTTAATCCTTGGGATGCTGCATTTTCTTCTCTTTTTTCAGCAGCTGCTGGAGGATTGATTCCGCTAATGGCGATGACGTTTGCTCCTGAAGTATATAAGTGGTATGCTGTGATTTTAGCGGTTGCCTTTACCAGTGCCCTAACCGGTTATATTAGCTCTAAGCTTGGTAATGGACTTGTAAAAGTTGCGGTTATTCGAAATATTATTATTGGTTTGATTACGATTACGATTCACTACGGAGTCGGAAAATTGTTTTAATCGATGTAAAAAAATAGGAAGCAAGAGGCTGAATTTTCGCTCAACTTTTTGCTTCCTTTAATGTTAGTCCTGTTTAAATTCGTTATTAATAACATTCTTTTCATCAACGGGAGTGTTGAATAGTTCTTCATCTTTACCGCGGTGATATTCTGCTTGAATCGTAACATGACAGATCCCATATTTTTCATGCAAGATTTTTTCAACTTGACTATAGATCCGCTCAACCTGGCTTAGTGGTAAGTCATCACAATTTAGATGGGCAGAGAAAATAATTCGGTGTTCATCCATCATCCATGCATGAACGTGGTGAACGGCCGTTACTCCATCAATCTGTTTTAAATCATTTTCGATGGAATCATAATCAAGATCAGGAGAAGATTGCATGAGAATTTTAATGGTTTGATTAATAATTGGCCAAGCTTCATAAGCAATATAGAGGGCAACTCCGATTGTTAAGGCAGGATCAAGCCATGGAACGTTGACAAAAGTAAGAATGATTCCTCCAATGATAACGGCAACTGAAGAAAGTGCATCACTTAGAATGTGGAGATAAGTTGCTTTGACGTTTAAGCTGTCTTCGCTTCCGGCATGTAAGAGAGCTGCCGAAATAAAGTTTGCAAGAAGACCAATTACAGCAACTGTCAACATAATTCCCCCATTAATATGTTGGGGATGCTCTAACCGTTTAATAGCTTCAATAATTAAGAAGACAGAGATAACAATCAGGAAAATACTATTAGTTAATGCTGAGAGGATTTCAGCTCGGCGGTAGCCATAAGTTCGTTGCCGATTCTCCTGTTGTCCGCCAATATGCTGGGCAAAGTAGCCTAGTACAATGGAAAGCGAATCCCCTAAATTATGAAAAGCATCTGATAGTAAGGCTAAACTTCCTGAAAGAATACCTCCAAAAATTTCAACAATTGTAATTAATACATTTAGGAGGGTAACTGCTAAAAAGCGTTTCCCTGTTACTTTTTCGTCCATGATTTACCTACTCCTCCGTAAAGATCGATTGCGGGTTTGTAAAAAGCTTGTAACAAAAAAGTTAGGCTTTCCAAACTACACTTTTAATAATATGCTATAATCAATTTGGGTTCAATGTTAATATATAAAAACATATAATGACCGATCGTAGGCCAAATTTTAATACCCAGAGGTGAAACAATTTGACTCCAATGAAGGAAGACTATCTAAAAATTATTTTTGAATTAGGTGGTAGTCATAAAAAAGTTTCTAATAAAGAGATTTCCCTTGGACTAGGAATTGCCGCTGGATCAGTAACCGAGATGATTTCTAAGTTGGCTGACGAAGGGCTAGTCGTTCATGAACCATATGCCGGTATTTCTTTAACTGAAAAGGGACAAAAGTATGCTGCGGAATTAGTTCGGAAGCATCGTTTGTGGGAAACATTTTTAGTGGATAAGCTTCACTACAATTTTGCCGACGTTCATTCAGAAGCGGAAATTCTGGAACATCAGACAAGTGATCGCCTAGCAACGGCCTTAGACGCTTTTCTTCAACACCCTGACCATTGTCCGCATGGTGGAGTAATTCCATCAGCTAATGGCAAGCTTTCAGATGTAACGCATCGTTTATTGGCAGATGCTGATGATGGGGAAAAAGTTGAATTAGAACGATTCCTGGATAATCACGAGCTTTTAACTTACTTAGAAGAGTTAGGGTTACGTCCTCAAGAACAAGTTACTGTAATTCGCCATGAACCTTTTGAAGGACCAATTGTGATTCAAAAAGAAAATAACGACCAAGAAATAAATGTTTCATATAAGGCCTCACATAATATTTTTATTGAACCGGACATCACTCAAGAAAATAAAGATTAATTATGTAAATGATTGCTTATGTGATATAATGGTTTCTGTAGTTTTTTTAAGTGCGGTTGGTTCGATTGTTTCATTGCAAATGGATCTCTTCACCTGATACGAATTACAAATTATATTAGTGCTTAATGCACAGGAGGATTTCCAATATGGAACAAGGAACTGTTAAATGGTTTAATGACGATAAGGGCTATGGCTTCATTACTCGTGAAAGTGGCGATGATGTATTTGTTCATTTTTCTGCTATTCAAGGGGATAGCTTTAAGTCATTAAGTGAAGGTCAACATGTTACATTTGATGTTGAGAAAGGTGAACGTGGCCTTCAAGCAGCAAATGTCGTTAAAGACTAAATACTAAACTAAAAAGCGACTGGATTTTTCCGGTCGTTTTTTTAGTATTGAGCTCCCTATCTAAACGGAGGATAATAAATATCTTTGAACAGAGAAGGCGAAAAGATGTTAACAAAACGACGACAAGCACTCGCACTTAAAACCTGTTTACTGGCTGGGAGACTTTTAATTGAAAACGGCTCAAATATGGAACGAGTTAACGAGACCTTATCTCGAATGGCCAAAAGTGCTGGCTTACATGACTTTCAGGCATTTACAACTGTGACCGGAATTGTAGTCGGAACAATTAATGATCCCCATGCTCAAGTAATTACTATTCGTCATCGAAAAAATAATTTAAGTAAAATTGCGGAGGTAAATGAAGTTTCTCGTGAACTAGCACGGCGCAAAATTGATGTTCCACAAGCATTTGCTAAATTAAAAAAGATTGATCGCCAAAAGATGCCAAACTGGCAAAATTGGTATGAATCATTTGCCGCTGCAATTTTAAGTGGAGCATTGATGATTGTTTTTACGGGTAATGTTTCTGATTCTTGGGCAGGATTCCTTGCCGGTGGGATAGGCTATGCTGCGTTTTCATACCTCTTACGGAAGTTTAAGATCCAATACTTAGGAGAATTCTGTTCGTCCTTAATTATAGGTATTTTAGCTGTAATTTTTGTTAAAATTCACCTTGCTAATAATATTAATGATATTATTATTGGTGCAGTTATGCCGCTGGTTCCTGGAGTGCCCCTAACTAATGCGGCGCGAGATTTAGTTTCCGGAAATTTGATTAGCGGACCTACAAGAGGGATTGAAGCAATTCTAACTGCCGTTTCGATTGGTAGTGCGATTGTAATTGTTTTGCACTTTAATTAGGAGGGTAGGAGATGAATTGGAGTAACCTATTATTACAATTTTTCTTATGTTATGTTTCAACGGTTTGCTTTGGTATCCTCTTAAACATTCCGAAACGTGCCTACCATACTGCAGGGATGATAGGTGGCAGTGTGTGGGTGGTTTATTGGATAATGTATTATTGCAGTGGGATTGGCCTTGTGTTTAGTAATTTAGTTGCTGCAATTTTAATTTCGATATTAAGCCAGGCAGCTGCTCGTCGAAAACGAATGCCAATTATTGTTTTTAATGTGCCTGCGCTAGTTCCATTCGTGCCTGGTGGACAGGCTTATAAAATGGTTCGTAATTTTGCTATTGGTAATTACCACCTTGTTACTGTTTATTTCTATCAGGTAGTTGTAATTGTTGGGGCAATTACGCTTGGCTTTGGGTCAGGAGAACTTTTAAATCATGTTTTGAACTATCTTCATAAATATTTAATCAAAAAATCACGATGGAATTTTTGACACTGTGGTATACTCGTTTTTGATTAATTAATTTAAGTTAGGAGAATCCTTGATTATGTTTATTGAACGTGATAATCATCGTTGGTGGCGTTTTGCCTTAAGCGGTGGTTTCTTTCTTGCATTGATGCTATTAATTATGTTTAATTCGTCAGTGCTAACAATGATTGATGCTGTTTTGCAGTCATTATTTACTAGTCAGCGTCTGGAAGGCATTGGTTGGTTCCATGCTTTGATGAGCTTACTTTCATTTTTAGCTAAACCGGTATTAGATTTAGTATGGGTATTTATTATTGCAGGTGTTTTATGGCTGAAAGGCTATCGCATTCCAGCTTTGTGGTCACTAGGAACAATTTTTGGTGGAGATGTGCTTGGAACAATCATTAAACACATCGTTAAGCGGGTCCGTCCTGCACAACACTTGGCGGTAGATGATGGCTATAGTTTCCCTAGTGGGCACACTTTAGGATTCTTCTTGGTAGTAGCAATTTTATTCTTAATAGTAATTCCGCTTATTCAAAAAGCATCTGTTCGCACAATTTTGCAAATCTTATTAATATTTGCAGTTTTCTTTCTGGCGGTATCAAGGGTATATCTTTATGCTCACTGGCCATTTGATACTATTGGTGCAATGTTATTAGCTTATGCATGGTTACAAGTAGCTGAATGGCTCTATGCCGCTTGGGCACCACGATTACAACGAATCCCGTTCTTCCGTAGTGTTGAAATTTAATAATTGGAATTGATGAAGGGTAATCTTATTTGGTTGCTCCTCTTTTTATTTTCCGGGAAATAGGAGAAAAATGAGTGAAATTATAATTGAACCAGCAAAAGATAATAACAATTTAGGAGCAATAGTTAAATTATTAGACGATGAAAAGTTAACACGAGCAGTGGGATTATTTTTACCTCTTCAAAGAGAAAATCGTGTGCAAGCTATTAAGACATTTGTTCACCAGAATCATGTTATGGTAGTGAAACTAAATGGAGATGCAGTGGGAATGGTTGTATTAAGCCCTTGGTATGGGGATGAAGGAATAAGAATTGCTTATCATTATGAATTAGGTTATCTTCTGCGACAAGATCAATGGAATAAAGGTATAATGACATCTGCAATTCAACAAATTATTTCTATTTTGCCACCTAAAATTACGATTCATGCGGAGTGTAAACAAAGTAATTATCGTTCCCAGCGAGTACTCATTAAGTGTGGCTTCATTTATGATAAAGGCGACTTATGGCAACGGATTATTAAATAGTCGGACTTGCATTTTTGTTTGAGTGGGGTATAATTTCATTCAATGAAGAGGTTGCATATTTTATTAGTAGCTAATATTAGGTGAATAAGCACCGGAGTATTAGTGAAAGGGAAATATGCCGAAACGCTACTTAGCTTATTTTAAGTAGGTGTTGGGTTATAGTCATAATAGGCTATAGACTGTCGCAATAATTGCGGGGCGCTTCCTAAATTGATTCAACGATTAATTATGGGTATTAAGTTGGGTCTTCTGGTAGGGTTACCGATCAGAAGACCCTTTTAATTTATCCTCTTCGAAAATGTTGACGTTAAGATACACAAATTTGGAGGAAATATATTTATGGCAGATGAATCTAAGTCGACGGGTCATATGGAACGGACATTACAGACACGTCACTTGTCCATGATTGCTCTTGGTGGAACAATCGGTACTGGACTTTTTATTGCCAGTGGATCCGCTATTTCAACTGCGGGACCTGGTGGAGCATTAGTTGCGTATGGAATCATGGGAATTATGGTTTATTTCCTAATGACGAGTCTAGGTGAAATGGCAACATATATGCCATTAACCGGGTCATTTTCAGCTTATTCAACGAAATTTGTTGATCCAGCACTTGGCTTTGCTCTTGGTTGGAATTATTGGTTTAACTGGGCAATTACAATTCCTGTTGATGTTACAACTGCGGGAATTGTAATGAATTATTGGCTTCCCAATGTTCCAGGTTGGATTTTTAGTGTAACGGTGATGGCACTAATTTTCTTAATCAACTATTTATCAGTACGATCTTATGGTGAAACTGAATTTTGGCTTGCTTTAATCAAAGTTGTCACGGTTATTGTCTTTTTAATTGTTGGTGTTGCAATTATTTTTGGAATTATGGGTGGCAAGCCAGTTGGATTAAGTAACTTCCACTACAAGCAGGCACCGTTTGTTGGCGGTGTGCCAGCAATTATTAGCGTTTTCTTGGTTGCTGGTTTCTCATTCCAAGGAACAGAATTAGTTGGAATCACGGCTGGTGAAGCTGCTACACCAGAAAAGTCTGTCTCTAAGGCAATTCATTCGACTTTCTGGCGAATTTTACTTTTTTACATTTTTGCTATTTTTGTTATTGCTTGTATCCTTCCTTACACAGATAAGAACTTATTGAATCAAGATGTTTCAAATATTACAATGAGTCCATTTACGATTGTGTTTAAGCGGGCGGGATTGGCCTTTGCAGCTAGCGCAATGAATGCCGTTATCTTAACTGCCGTCATTTCTGCTGCTAACTCTGGTTTATATGCCTCAACCCGGATGCTTTATTCACAAGCGCGTGAAGGATATGCTTGGCGGATTTTTGGTTATGTAAACCGGCGTGGTATTCCAATTTATGCTTTATTGGGAACAATGGTTGTCTCGTTAGCGGCTTATGCAACTCAATTTATTGGTCCCAAAGCTTATAACTACTTAATTGGTGCATCTGGATTGTGCGGATTTATTGCATGGTTAGGAATTGCGATTTCACACTATCGTTTTAGGAAGGCATTCCTTAAGCAAGGACATAAGCTTTCTGAATTGAAGTATCACGCAACAGGATTCCCATTTGGTCCAGTATTTGCCCTTGCTTTATGTATTGTCGTTATTTGTGGTCAAAACATCGATGCTTTTGTAAAAATGGATTGGCAAAACATCTTAATTACTTACATGGGAATTCCATTATTCTTAATTCTTTTCTTCTACTATAAGATTCGTTATAAGACACACTTGATTCCAATTGATAAGGTTGATTTATCACGGCGAACAAAGGGTGAATCATACGAACCAGAAGATAATTAATAAAATAAAAAGGAACGAGAAAAGGCTATAATGCCCTCTGAGTATACAGATGAAATAGAAAATTCATCTTATACTCGGAGGGCTTTTTCTATGGGAAGAAAATCTAAATACTCAGCAGAGGAAAAACTCTTAATCCTCAATGAAGTTTTACGAAATGGAATCCATAAGGTAATAACTAAGTACAAGATTAGCCAAAAAACTATCAGGCGGTGGAGTCTTCTATACAAGTATCAGGGAATGCCAGGACTTCAAACAAGTCATCATAATCAAAGCTACTCTAAAGAATTTAAAAACTCATTGGTTGAACAATATCAACAAACAGATGAGGCATTAGATTTATTTGCGATAAAACACGGTTTACGATCTCAAAGGCAACTAGAACAATGGATTATCCGGTATAATGAATCTAACTTAAAGGCCTATACGCCAAGAAAGCGAGATTCAAAAATGAGTGGACGAAAGACTGACTTTGAAGAACGACTTACTATCATTGAAGAGTTGATTAAGCATGATGTGAACTACAATTGGGCAGTTGAAAAGTACCATATTAGTTACCAACAAGTTTATGGCTGGTATCAAAAGTATCGCAAAAGCGGTAATGACCCAGAATCACTTCGTGATCGCCGAGGCAAAGCTAAGCCAGAAGAGAAGTGGACGGAAGTTGACCGACTCAAGGCAGAAAATCGCTTATTAAGGGCTCAGCTAGAAAAGCAAGAGATGGAGATTGCGTTCGCAAAAAAATTAACAGAAATACGCAATCGGGAGGTGGAAAAGGACTCCGGTACCAAGCCATCAAAGAACTAAATCAAGAAAATGGATGGTCAATTAGCCAGTTGTGTAAAATAGCTGATTCTTCGCGAGATGGTTATTACAAATGGCTCAATCGAAAGCCAAGTCGATATCATAATGAGCAAGCAGAGTTACTTGAAGCGATTGTAGAGTTAGAAGAAGAACATAATTGGACGCTGGGATATTTAGCGATGACTACACAGTTAAGCTTTGAAAACCGTTTAAGCTTTACCGCTGGATTAAAACGAATAACTAATTGCATGCGTAAGCATGGAATTAGAGCAAATATTAGGAAGAAGAAGCGCAATCGAATTCAACGCCATGAAGAATACATCAATGACAACTTATTGCAGGGACAATTCAACCGTGAAACTAAAAATGAAGTGTGGGTTACCGACACAACGGAAGTTGCCTACGGCGAACACACACTTCATAAAGTACGAGTACACGTTATTTTAGATTTATATGGTCGTTACGCTTTAAGCTACAATATTTCAGACACAGAAACTTCATCAGCAGTAATTGAAACCTTTAATCGTGCTTTTACGGTTGAACCTGATGCGCAACCAATGGTCCATACTGACCGCGGATCAGCTTACTGCTCAAGTATGTTCAACGACTACTTAGCCTCTAAAAATTGTATTCATAGTATGTCACACCCCGGTCATCCTTGGGAAAACTCCCCCATAGAGCGTTGGTGGAATGACTTCAAGCTAATCTGGATTAACAAACATAATCGTCCTAAGACGCTAGCAGAGCTAGAACAGCTCGTCAAAGGAGCCATTGAATACTTTAATACCAAACGCGCTTACACAAGCAAAAACGGCTTGACCGCGGAACAATTCCGCAATCAAGCCTCCTAAAATTTTTATCTATTTGATCTGTATACTTGACGGGACATAGTGCCAAATACTCGCTCCTTTTTATTTTAAATGTTAGAATTGTTTTCGTTACTTTTTGAATTTGAAACAGGGGGAAATAACTAATGATTGCTTTAGCCGGGACAATCGGTGCAGGAAAAACCAGTTTGACAAAGTTGTTGGCAGACCATCTTAATAGTCAGGCCTTTTATGAATCTATTGACGATAATAAAATTTTGCCACTTTTTTATAAAGATCCGAAAAAATATGGTTTCTTATTACAGATTTACTTTTTAAACAAACGGCTTGATGAGATTAAAGATTCATACTCAAATGACTTAAATGTTTTGGATCGTTCAATCTTTGAAGATGCTTTATTATTTAAATTAAATGCGGATATGGGCCGGGCTACGGAAACGGAGTTAAATATTTATTCTTCATTATTAGGTAATATGATGGAAGGATTACCAGAGCAACCACATCAAAAAGCCCCCAACCTTTTAATTACAATTAGGATTTCGTTTGAGACAATGCTTGAACGGATTAAGAAGCGGGGACGTTCGTTTGAACAAATTGCTAACGACCCTTCCTTATATTCATATTATAAAAATTTAAACGAACGTTATGTTCAATGGTATGAGGATTATAATGAAAGCCCTAAGATGGTTATTGATGGCGATAAATATGATTTTGTTGAAGATCCGGCTGCAGCTAAGAAGGTCTTAGCCATGATTGATGAAAAATTAATTGAATTAAATCTTAAATAGGATTTGACAAAAAAGTATATAGATGATATATTAAATAGGCTGATTTATATAGCAAGCCTATTTATGGAGGATTAGCTCAGTTGGGAGAGCATCTGCCTTACAAGCAGGGGGTCACAGGTTCGAGCCCTGTATCCTCCATTAATTTGCGGATGTGGCGGAATTGGCAGACGCGCAAGATTTAGGATCTTGTATCATTTTGATGTAAGGGTTCAAGTCCCTTCATCCGCATTTAATATTTTTTGAAAATTCTTGTTGACATTGATGAGGTTTTCGTGTAATATTAATAATCGTTGATAGGGAATAACTTATCAAAGACATGCGGAAGTAGTTCAGTGGTAGAACATCACCTTGCCATGGTGGGGGTCGCGGGTTCGAATCCCGTCTTCCGCTTATATGCACCCATAGCGCAATTGGATAGAGTGTCTGACTACGAATCAGAAGGTTGAAGGTTCGACTCCTTCTGGGTGCACTAATTATGATAAGCGTGACAGTTTTTGACTGTTGCGCTTATTTTTTCGGAATTTAGCTCAGCTTGGTAGAGCGCTGCGTTCGGGACGCAGAGGTCGCAAGTTCAAATCTTGTAATTCCGATTTATATATAGTAAGGACTGTCATTGAACGGCAAATCGTTGAAATGACAGTCCTTTTGTTTTGCAAAATATATTAATTGTACCCAGTAGGTATACTGTTGTAAAGAAATTATCAAAAGCATTTAATTAGCTTAAGCCTAAAATCTCACTAATTTTAGCTTTCATTCCTATTGCCTTAATAATATTCTCATGCCGAGGTGTCTGATTGAGAAGGTCATTAACTCCTTGGCTTAGTTGATCTCCTAAAAGGTTATGTAACTGGTGTATAGCAGGAAGCCCATTTTTGATAGTCTTGTGACTAGTAAGAGCATGATAAACTGTTTCAGGAAATTTGTATGGACTAGCAGTTGACACAATTATAGTGGGTGTCTGGTCATTGCTCTTTTGCTGGTATTGATTAGTTACATAAGATGCAACGGCAGTGTGAGGATCAATGACGTAGGAGTCGTTCTCATAAACCCGTTTGATTTCTTCTTCAACTTTTTTAGGAGTTGCAAAGCCAGCAATAAATTGTTGATGGAGTTTATTCAGAACGTCATTTGAAATTTGATATCGACCATTAGTTACTAGTTGGTGCATTAGATCAGCGATAGTTTGACTGTCTTGATTATAGAGGTCAAAAAGAAGCCGTTCCAGGTTACTGGAAACTAAAATATCCATAGCTGGCGAATTGGTAAGGAAAAACTTTCGTCGTCGGTCATAGACACCAGTAGTAAAAAATTCAGTTAGTACGTTATTTTCGTCAGAGGCACAGATTAGTTTATTGATTGGTAAACCAAGTTTTTTTGCGTAGTATCCAGCAAGAATATCACCGAAATTTCCCGTTGGCACAGCAAAGTTCACTGTGTTACCAACGTTAATTGCTTTTTGCTGTA
Organism: Limosilactobacillus reuteri; assembly: GCF_003072625.1. Classification (NCBI taxonomy): domain Bacteria; kingdom Bacillati; phylum Bacillota; class Bacilli; order Lactobacillales; family Lactobacillaceae; genus Limosilactobacillus; species Limosilactobacillus reuteri. Next base: position 1,586,172 of record NZ_CP027805.1, on the reverse strand, counting down.
ATAATTGTCCATATGCAGAGAAATAATATACGATTTGAGGAATAAGCCGACCGATGTTCATTGAATTAGCTGAGGAAAAGAGATAGTCATTGTTTGCAAGTCGCTTATTAAAATCGAGGTCGTTAAAGATGTGCTTTACACTGGTTTGCGCATTATCGAAGTTACCTTCAATTCCGATTGCGTGAAGGTTAACACCAGGCTGGCTAAGCATCTGGTGTAATTGAACAGAACTGACGCCACCGGCGGGGTAAAAGACGATTACCTCAGTACCATTTTGATCACTAAAACCATGCATTGACGCGGTTCCTGTATCACCAGAGGTAGCGGTGAGAATGACGATTTTTTTGTTGAGTTTATTAAGTGTGGCAGCTTTTTTCATTAGACGGGGTAATAATTGCAAAGCAACATCCTTAAAGGCGAGAGTTGGACCGTGAAAGAGTTCGAGATAATAGTTACCAGCATGTCGGCTACTAACAGGAGTGATTGCTGGAGCATCCCATTGCTTGTTATAAGCTTCGTTTATGCTTTCTGTTAACAGATTTGTTGGAAAGTCATCAAAAAACCAGTTTAAGATAATTGCTGCTAACTGTTGATAAGGCAATGTGACAATTTGTTGTAGATTATAACTTGGTTGCGGAAATTTAACTGGAACATAAAGACCGCCGTCAGGGGAGAGACCTTGAATAATTGCAGCTGATGATTTAAGGGTAGTGGATACATTTCCTTGTGTACTTCGGTAATCCATATGGAATCCTCCAATCTAGTTTTTAATATTGAATATTGATTATATGCTATGTTACAATGCTGTAAATGAAAAAACAATGAGAAAACGAGGTGGCATTATGAAAAATATTAAATTAGGATTACTTGGGTTAGGGACGGTTGGCTCGGGAGTTCTACAAATGATTCAGCAAAATACGGATAAAATTTTTGAAATCACAGGTTGTCGATTAACAGTAAAGACAGCACTTGTTCGTAACATCGATAAGTATCAAAAGTATGCTGGAGAAGTTCATTTGACCACCGACTTTGATGAAATTCTACGAGATGATGAAATAGAAATTGTTGTAGAATTGATTGGTGGAATTCAGCCAGCTAAAGATTATATTATAAAATTATTAAAAAATCGCAAAATTGTTGTAACTGCTAATAAGGACTTAATTGCTTTAGATGGTCCAGAGTTAATGGCGATTGCGCATAAAAACCACAGTGACTTAATGTTTGAGGCCAGCGTGGCCGGTGGAATTCCAATTTTACGTACAATTGCGAATAGTTTTGTAGCTGACCAAATTACTGAAGTGAAGGGAATTGTAAACGGAACAACAAATTATATTCTTACACAAATGAAACAGCAGGGATGGTCATACCAACAAGCGTTAGCAAAGGCACAGCAGCTTGGCTTTGCTGAGAGCAATCCCACTAATGACATTACGGGAAAAGATGCTGCCTATAAAATGATTATTTTAAGTCAGTTTGCTTTTGGTACGCAATTAAGTCTTGATGATGTAAATGTAGAAGGGGTTGATCACTTAACAGATTACGATGTAATACAGGCAGATCGATTTGGCTACGTGATTAAGTTACTAGGAATTGCTAAATTGATTAACGAGGGAGTGTTTGTAGAAGTCGGGCCAGTATTGGTCCCTCATGATCATCCGTTAGCGACTGTCAATAATGAGTTCAACGCAGTAATGGTGACAGCTAATGCAGTAGGTGATACGCTTTTTTACGGTCGTGGAGCTGGAGGCTTGCCAACAGCAAATAGTGTGTTAAGTGATATTACGACAGTAACCAAAAATATTATTTTAGGAACAAATGGCAATTCTTTTAATAATTATCAGCAACCATATATTCCAGCTAACCCGTCAGCAATTAAGTATCTATATTATTTTTCGTTGACGATGCCTGATGTATCTGGACAGATGTTGCGACTAACACAAATGATGACTGACGTTAAAGCTGGTTTTAAGGAGATTACGCAAACCAAAGATGGTAAGATAGCCCATGTTGCAATCATTACACATGAAATGAGTAAAAAACAATTAACGGCATTACTTAGGAAAATTGCGGCTTCTCCATCGATTAATTTATCCGCAGCCTACAAGGTAATAAAGTAGGTGATTGAATGATTATTCAAGTTCCTGCCTCAAGCGCTAACTTAGGCCCCGGTTTTGATTCAATTGGGATTGCTTTATCATTATATTTAAAAGTGGAAATACTTGGACCAAGTAAAAAATGGCAAGTTGACCACCAGTTAGGAAAACTTCCTCATGATAAAACAAACATGATTGTTTCAACAGCTCTTAGTGTCACTCCAACTTTACAGCCTTATCATTTGAAAGTAACTAGCGAAATTCCTGTTGCTCATGGCCTTGGAAGTAGTTCAAGCGCAATTGTGGCTGGAATTGAGCTAGCTAATCAACTTGCAAATTTAAATTTAAGTGTAGATGAAAAAGTTGAAATTGCGAGTCAGATCGAAGGACATCCTGATAACGTTGCTCCAACAATTATGGGTGGATTGGTAGTCGGTACTCATATTAATGGCCATTTTGCGGCAATTAAAGCTCCACTATTGCCCTATGAGTTTGCTGCGTATATTCCAGCATATAATCTAAAGACAGCTGCTGCACGTGCTGCATTACCTTATGAAATTGAATACAATCAAGCAACTCATGCCAGTGCAGTTGCTAATACGATGGTAGCAAGCCTATTTTCCCAGCAATATGAATTTGCATTTGAATTAATGGAAGCAGACCGTTTTCATGAACCATACCGAAAAGAATTGGTGCCAGAACTAAAACTTATTCGGAATGTTGGAAAAAAGATAGGTGGTTTAGCCACTTACTTGAGTGGTGCAGGGCCAACAGTAATGACATTGATTGATCCAGCAAATTATTATTCTTTTACGAAAGGGATAAGGCAAAGAGGCCTTACAGGTAAGATTCTTAGACTACACCCTAATCAAGAAGGAGTAGTAGTAAAAAAAAATAGAAACTATCAGTAGGCGAGGAAAAGAAAATGTTTTTGCTCCAATGGCGTTAGTAGATGGACTTAATAATTTGGAGAGAAGCTATTTACTTTACGTATGATTAATCCAAATCTTGTAATTCCGATTTAGTTTAAAATATTTGGTGACTTGTAATAAATGTATATGTTTTTCTTACTATAAGAACTACAATTAAAAGGATGATATATGTATTCGGAGGTATAACATGTCAATAAAATTACTCAAGCATCCTTTTATCCGTTTAACGGCGCTTGCATCCTTATCAACCTTGATGGTGGGTAGTAGTAGTAATTTATTAACTACTCCTGTCATTGAGGCTGCTCAAGTTTCAACTAAGCAAATAAAATTAAACGAAAAAGCAGCTGTAAAGAAATTCCATCAAAAATATGCTCAGACTAAAATCGAGGAAATTTAGTTAGAAGCAAAGGGTAACAAATTTGTTTATGAAATTTCAGGCTTTGATAATCAAAAAGAGTACTCAGCTAGTGTTAATGCTAAGACAGGAAAACTTTCTCGAGTCCATTCTGAAAAGCTAGATAGTGATGATCATAAGACTGCTCTTAATCTAGATAAGGTGATTAGTCGACAAGAAGCTAATCGTCTAGCTGAAAAAGCGGCTAAAAAAGGTCAAGGTCAATCTTGGACACTAGAAAACGATCATAAAACGCCAACTTGGGAAGTAGAAGCTGTAAATGGTCATCAATCGACCAAAGTTAAAATTAATGCGCAAAATAAACATATTATCAGTACAGAAACTGATGACTAAAAAAGAAAACAGGAGGCTAAGCGAATTTACTTAGTCTCCTGCTTTCTTTAGCTTAGGACAATTACCTTGCCGAAGCTTTTACTACTTTCTAGGTATTGATGAGCCTGTGCTACTTGATTAAGTTTAAATACCCTTGCTGGTTCTACTTTGATTTTCTTGTCTTCAATTATTTTTAGTAATTGATTTAACTTAGTGTTGTTAACATTATTAGAATAAAAACTAGTTAAATAACTATTGGGAGCTAGATCAATAATTGGATCAAAATCTTGTAAATACCACTCGTTACCAAGTTCCCCAGTACTACAAACAATCCCTTGTGCTAGGGTATGCTTAAAGCTATCCTTTATCGTAGCGGGACCAATTAATTATAGAATTTTACTAAATTTTTTTGTTGTTTGTAAATGTCCAGCTTGATCTAAGACTACTTGGTCAAAATCAGCAGCTGTTAGGGTATCAAATTTATTTTGCTGGCAATTGGTTAGTTTAACGCCATTTTAATTCATGACGGTGCTTTATTAATAATACTTTTCTTTCAATTGGTTGAGAAATACATAATTGAACAGCTGAGGCAATCCAAAAATTATATGGCAAGCTCTTGAAGAAAATGTCGAATGAAATCATTTTAATATTTGATTCGCAGATCCACCTACTTATAATCGTCATTAATGCTGAAATAATTAAGACATGACATAAAATGTTAATGGTAACTTGTGCATTAAAACTATCATGAAGATCAACTAGCTTATTTTTAAGAGAGTAGCTAGACGCTGAGCGATAGCTAAACTAAATACAACAGCTCCCCACATGAATGGAAGTAATTGGAGATACAAAAAAGTTGGAATAACAACTAAAGAATAATTGTCTTCCAACTTTTTATTACACGTCGTTTGTAAAATTAAGTTAGAAAAAATAAAAAGCCATTTGTGATAGACTTTTGAATATCCCTAATCAAAAGAAAGGCAATCACAAATGACCTATAAACATCTTACCACACGTGAATTAACTCTCATAGCTGATTTTTGGTATCAAGGTACTAAAGCTTATCGGGCTGCTAAATTACTTCAGCGTAGTCAAGAAACCATCTATCGTGTTTATCGTTTCCTCAATGACGGTAAAACCATCGACCAATATCTTCAGACTTATCAGCGTCATAAGCGTCGTTGTGGTCGGAAGCAGACCCAACTGCCAACTATCGAAGTTAACTATATTCATGCGCAAATCAAGGCAGGTTGGACTCCTGATACTATTATTGGTCGTCATGAACACCCAATTAGCTGCAGTATGCGCACCCTTTATCGCATGTTTGCCCGCAATCAGTATGGTTTTTCCGTTAAACAGCTACCGATGAAAGGAAAACGCCATCCCAATGGCTATGTGGAACATCGTGGTAAAGCTGGCCAATTAGGACGCAGTATCTATCAACGATATCGTGATTTTCCGCATTACCAACATGAATTTGGGCACTTTGAAGCTGATACAGTTCAAGGTAAAGCTCACCGCGGAGCGGTAATGACGCTAGTAGAGCGACAATCCAAAGTAATGATTGTCCTTAATATTCATCATAAAACAGACGAAGCAGTGAATTGCCAGCTTGATCAATGGCTCGCTAAACTGCCACGTCACTTTGTTAAATCAATTACTTTTGATAACGGGAAAGAATTTGCTGGATGGCGAGAAATAGCCAATAAGTATGATCTTCACACCTATTTTGCGGAAGTCGGTGCTCCCAATCAACGAGGGCTAAACGAAAATAATAACGGCCTCTTGCGTCGTGATAGTCTTAGTAAAAAGCTAGATTTTCGCGATTTACCAGACGAACTAGTCACTCAGCTAATGCATCGTCGCAACAATATCCCACGAAAATCTCTTAATTATCGTACACCATTAGAAGTATTCTTGAGTCATGTCACAGAAGAACAACTTTCACCTTTTTTCTAATTTAAATTGACATTTCAGGACATAAAACTCTTCTTAAAGAAGGTACTAATTTCTTCAACGGGGATCTTGTCTAAATTGTCATAAAGGTCAATGTGCTCACAGTCTTCTACGATCAATCTTTGTTTTGGTTGGTTAGCAAGGTAATAAGCTCTCTCAGAATAAGAACGAGAATGTGCATCGTCTCCATAAATAAATAGGATTGGTCGTGGTGAAATTTCTTTGATATAGTCTAATGCGGAAAATTCAAGCATTGCTAAATTAGAAGTAGTTGTTGCGGTTCCGCGTGCGTTAGGATGGAATCCACGTTTAAGAGCGTAAAAACGAAGCCACTCATTTGTTAGTTCATCATGATTTGGCAAATCGTCAATACTATCATATGGTTCTTCTGGGAAGGATGGATGGTAGTCGGGTTGCCCATTTTCATAATCATCCCACCGTTGCCTTGATAATTGATCTTTAAGTTGGAATAATTGTTCAGGAGCAAGATTAGTCATCTCACGAATATCTGTCATATCATACATTGAAATTGTCACAACAGATTTAATTCGCGTATCAACAGCCGCAGCACTAAGAGTAAACCCAGCGCCCCCACTGATACCAATAACGCTAATTTGTTCACGATTAACATTGTACCTAGATAATCAACTGCAGCACTAAAAGATTCCGCGTATAAGTCCGGAGAAACAACATGGCGAGGTTCGCCAGCTGATTCCCCCATATATACTTGATCAAATGCGAGAGTAACAAAACCTAAATTGAGCAAATGTGTTTGCATAAATTGCGGCTGCCTGTTCTTTTGTACTTCCATAAGGTGCCCCGATTACGATGGCAGTGTCTTCTTCTAGATTCTTAGGGGTATAGATATCAGCAGCAATCGCCGTTCCATAACGGTTATTGTAACGAACATGTTGCCGATCTACATTTTCACTTAGCTTGGTGATATATCCATAAGACATTATTATACTCACTCCTTTATCTTATTGATTAAATTATAACATCCATTATTAATAGGGAGCGTCTAAAATTATAACAGTAAATTTTTAATGATAATTAGTAAGCAATTTACTGTACAATGTTGCAGGAACTGATTTATTAGGTCATATCATTGTCATATCGGCTCTTTAATTAAAAAACAAAATTTTTTGTTTCATTAAATGTGCAAACTTTCACTTTAAATTTGTCTAAGAGTTGTGGTACTATAAGTATTGTAAAAAGTAATTTGTTTAAAGGAGATCTTACCTTATGAAAGCTGCTGTTATTAATGATCCAGTAGACGGTCTTGTTACTGTTAAAGATGTTCAACTTCGGGATTTGAAGCCCGGTGAAGCTTTAGTTGACATGGAATATTGTGGTCTTTGTCACACTGATTTACACGTTGCTGCTGGGGACTTTGGTAAGAAGCCAGGTCGTATTATCGGTCACGAAGGGGTTGGTCGTGTATCTAAAGTTGCCCCTGGAGTTACTTCATTAAAAGTTGGCGATCGTGTATCAATTGCATGGTTCTTCAAAGGATGTGGACACTGTGAATATTGTTTAACTGGTCGTGAAACCCTTTGTCGTAACGTTCTTAATGCGGGTTACACTGCTGATGGTGCAATGGCTGAACAATGTATTGTCCCAGCTGACTACGCTGTTAAGGTTCCAGAAGGCCTTGATCCTGTTGAAGCTACTTCATTAACTTGTGCTGGTGTTACAATGTACAAGGCATTAAAGGTTGCTGACATCAAACCAGGTCAATGGGTATCAATCGTTGGTGCTGGTGGTTTAGGTAACTTAGGTATTCAATTTGCTCACAACGTATTTGGTGCTCATGTTATCGCAGTTGATGGTAATCCTAATAAGCTTGAAGCTGCTAAGAAGAATGGTGCTGAAATTTTAATTAACCGTCATGACGGTGATGTTGATAAGCAAATTCAAGAAAAAGTTGGCGGTGTTCACGCCGCTGTAGTAACAGCTGTTTCCGCATCTGCATTCGACCAAGCAGTTGATTCACTTCGTCCAGATGGTAAGCTTGTTGCTGTTGCTCTTCCACAAGGTGACATGAAACTTAATATTGCTAAGACTGTTCTTGATGGTATCATTGTTGCTGGTTCATTAGTTGGTACCCGTCAAGACTTAGCTGAATGTTTCCAATTTGGTGCAGAAGGTAAGGTTCACCCAATTGTTAAGACTCGTAAGTTGAGCGAAATTAATGATATGATCCAAGAACTTAAGGATAACAAGGTTGTTGGTCGGAATGTTGTTGATTTTGTTCACAACGATAATGACTAATTAAAAAAGTAGTTCATATTTAATTCTCTAAAAGACTAGTGTCGCACTTGAATGCTTCACTAGTCTTTATTATTTTCTTAAATGTATGACTGAATGATCATAGAAGTAGGCGCCGACCCTAAAAGTGTGTTAAAATAATGGTCAAGATTAGTCAAAAGAGCCGAGGTGATATAATGGAGAATAAAAGTATTTCAGATATTATTGAAGCATATTTAAAAGAAATACTTGGTGACTCAGCTCAGGTTGAGATTCGTCGTTCTGAGATTGCTAATCAGTTTGATGTGGTGCCATCACAAATTAATTATGTTATTAAGACGAGGTTTACTATTCAAAATGGTTACTTAGTAAAAAGTAAGCGTGGAGGCAGCGGATACATTCGGATCGAGCGAGTTAATTTACTTGATGATGTAAATGTGCTAAACTCACTTATTCAAGCAATTGGCGACTCGGTTCGTGAACGTGATGCTTTTGATATTGTTCGAACGTTATATGAAGAAGACGTGATTACGAGACGTGAAGGAGATCTTATGCTTGTTGCATTATCTAAACAAGCATTAGCAGTTAACGATAGTAAGATTGAAGATCAACTTCGCGCTCGGATATTAGTATCATTCTTGAATCGACTTCGTTATGAAAGTTAAAAGGGGGATTGTACATGGATAATATGTTCACGCCAAGTGCAAAACATGTTCTAGCAATTGCACAAGAACAAGCAAAATACTTTAAACACCAAGCAGTAGGGACTGAACACCTTTTGCTTGCCCTCTCAATGGATAAAAATGGGATTGCTAACAAGATATTTGAACAATTTTCTATTACGAACGATGATATTCGTGAAGAAATTGAACGCTTAATTGGCTATGGAACAATGGAAAATCTGGGTGCTTCAGATTATCTTCCATATTCACCAAAAGCAAAGCAGGTATTATCATTAGCGGGTAAAGAAGCCCAACAAATGCATGCATTAAAAATCGGTACTGAGCACTTGCTATTAGCGTTAATTGCGGATGAAAGTGTTCTGTCTTCACGAATCTTGTATAGCCTAGATGTTGTGCCGCGACAGATGAGAAAAGTAATCTTACGTCGGTTAGGGATTGCTGATAGTCAACAGCGTAATCCTAATCGTCAACAAGCTCGTCGCCGAACCCAACAAACTGGGACACCAACATTAGATAAGCTGGCTCGTGATATGACAGAACTTGCTCGGAATGGTCGGCTTGATCCGGTGATTGGTCGAAATAAAGAAGTTAAACGTGTGGAACAAATCCTTAGTCGTCGTACCAAGAATAACCCTGTTTTGATCGGTGAACCCGGGGTAGGAAAGACGGCGATTGCTGAAGGACTTGCTCAGCGGATGGTTGAAGGTAAGGTTCCAGCTGAATTAGCAAATAAACGTTTAATGATGCTCGATATGGGATCATTAGTTGCAGGTACCAAGTATCGAGGAGAGTTTGAAGATCGCCTTAAGAAGGTTATTGATGAGATTCAGACAGATGGACATGTGATTCTTTTTATTGATGAACTGCATACCTTGATTGGTGCTGGTGGTGCTGAAGGTGCAATTGATGCATCTAATATTTTGAAACCGGCCCTAGCGCGGGGTGAGTTACAAACAATTGGTGCTACTACCCTTGATGAATATCAGAAATATATTGAATCTGATGCTGCACTAGAACGACGCTTTGCTACTGTTCAAGTTGATGAGCCGACTACTGATCAAACTCTACAAATTTTACGGGGACTACGACCAAAGTATGAGGATCATCACCATGCTAAAATTACTGATGAGGCACTAGAAGAAGCGGTTAAATTGTCAGATCGTTACATTTCAGATCGCTTCTTGCCGGATAAGGCAATTGATCTTATTGATGAATCAGCAGCTATGGTTCGAATTGATGCTGAAGATAAGAAAAATCATCAGCCTTCATTAGAAAGTCAATTAGAAGATCTACGCACCCAAAAAGAAGAAGCAATTGATAATCAAGACTTTGATCGTGCAGCTGCTCTTCGCCAACAAGAATTAGCGCTTAAAGATAAAATTGATCGTAAAGAACAACGCGATCAACAAAGGGACTCTCATAACTATAAATTGAAAGTAACTGGTGAAAATATTGCACAAGTTGTTGCTGAATGGACAGGTGTTCCTTTAACGCAATTGAAGAAGAGTGAGAGTGAGCGATTAGTTAACTTAGAGAAAGTTCTTCACCAACGAGTAATCGGACAGAATGAAGCAGTTGCCGTAGTCGCTAAGGCAATTCGGCGCGCACGAAGCGGTCTTAAGGATCCTAGACGCCCGATTGGTTCATTTATGTTCTTAGGACCAACTGGGGTAGGAAAAACAGAGCTTGCAAAGGCATTAGCTGCTGCAATGTTTGGCTCAGAGGATAACATGATTCGCATTGATATGTCAGAATATATGGAAAAATATAGTACTAGTCGATTGATCGGTGCCGCTCCAGGATATGTCGGTTATGATGAGGGGGGCCAATTAACTGAAAAAGTACGGCAACATCCATATTCTGTTGTCTTATTAGATGAAGCTGAGAAGGCGCATCCTGATGTATTTAATCTATTACTCCAAGTTTTAGATGATGGCTACTTAACTGACGCAAAGGGTCGCCGAGTTGATTTTAGAAATACGATTATTATTATGACTTCTAACCTTGGCGCAACTCAACTTCAAGATGAAAAAGAAGTTGGCTTTGGTGCAAAAGATATGTCACAAGATTATAATGCGATGGCAACAGCGATTAAACAACAAATGAGACTATATTTCCGACCAGAATTTCTTAATCGGATTGATGAGACGATTATCTTCCATTCATTGCAAAAGAAGGAACTTCATCAAATTGTTAAGCTCATGGTTAATGACTTGAATAAGCGGGTAAGCGAGCAAGGGATCAACTTAAAAGTTACTCCTGCTGCAATTGATGTAATTGCAAAGCTTGGTTATAATCCTGCTTATGGGGCACGTCCTCTTCGGCGAGCTTTACAAGATCATGTTGAAGACGATTTGAGTACTGGGCTACTTAGCGGTGAGATTAGTGTGGGAGATGACGTGACAGTAGGTACTCATCAAGGTAAAATTACTTTTAAAGTAAAGAAGCCGGATAAAGATAAAGCTGTTGAATTAAAATTGAATAGGTAAAAGGAACGGTAAATTATTCTGAAAGCGCAGAGTAATTTACCGTTTTAAATTTTGCCTTTGTTAAATTTAAAATACACAAAATGTATATTTGTATTTTAAATATGTTAGAATTACAATATTCGTTCTCTAATGATAACAGAAGAGAAAACTACCGAATTACATTCATTTATCGCATTTGATGATTATTTTTCTGAAACGGTTGTCAAAAGATAAGTTATAGTCTTATAATGTGTTTATCAGATAATCAATGATTTTAATAGGGGATGTTATATTTGAAACGTGCAGAACAACTGGAAAAGACAAGACAAGCAATCTTGAAAACTGCTACAAAGCTATTTTTGCAAAAGGGATTTGGCGAAACTTCTACACGGGATATTGCTAAACAAATTGGAATTACACAACCAGCTTTATACCACCACTTCAGCGATAAAGAGGTTTTATACCTTGACGTAATGACAAATTTATGTGGAAAAGTTCGCCAAGATATTAATAGAGTAATGCGCAAACATGATTTGTCACCGAATGAACAATTATGGCAAATTACCAAGGCATTAAAAAAACATCATTCATTGAGTATTTATGATCAATACAATCAAGCGATGCGCCTATTATCAAAAAGTGCCCAGCAAAAGCTTAATATGATTTTTACAATGGATTATTTAGAACCGATTGCGGCATTTTTCCGTCAACCAGATGTAGGATTACGTCCTGATATTCTGCCGAAAGAAGCTGCTGAATTATTTATTGCAGGTTTGACTCCGATTTTTGGTACTTCTCAATTAATTGGTGGTCATTCAATCACACCAGAGCAACGTGACCAATTGATCTTAGACTGTATTATTAATGGTTTGTCAAATTGGGGCGGAAAAAATTAAAAATATAAAAATAATTGTTGACAAAATTCAATAGAACTTGTATACTTTAGTAGTATGTAATTGTGAGTTCATTTGAACCTGGTGATCTATTGTCCATCAGATTCTGCATAAAAGCCAAAGACAGTCGTTGAACTGTTTTTGGATTTTTTTTGCCCAAAAGTCGGATTTTGGGCAAAATGTAATCAAAATGTAATATTCAAATGAACTTACGGAATAAATTAGAGAGGTGAACAGTTTGGCTGGACATTTAGTTAAATACGGTAAACACCGTACCCGTCGTAGCTACTCGCGAATTAAAGAAGTTCTCAAATTGCCAAACCTTATTGAAATCCAAACCGATTCCTACAATTGGTTTATGGAAAAAGGTTTGCGGGAAATGTTTGATGATATTATGCCAATTGATGATTTTCAAGGAAAACTTTCTTTGGAATTCGTTGACTATCAACTTTTAGAACCTAAGTATACTGTTGACGAAGCTCGTGAACACGATGCTAATTACTCAGCACCACTTCATGTTACGTTGCGGTTAACTAACCATGAAACTGGTGAAATTAAGTCTCAAGATGTATTCTTTGGTGACTTCCCGCTAATGACTGACCAAGGTACATTCATTATTAATGGTGCCGAACGGGTTATTGTTTCACAATTAGTTCGTTCGCCAGGCGTCTACTATAGTGAAGAAAATGATAAGAATGGTCGGCCAAACTACGGTGCTACCTTTATTCCAAACCGTGGTGCATGGTTAGAATACGAAACTGATGCTAAGAATGTTTCATATGTTCGCATTGATCGGACTCGTAAGTTGCCAATGACCGAATTGATTCGGGCATTGGGCTTTGGTTCTGACGATGAAATTATCGACATGTTCGGTGGCGATAGTGAGACATTATCATTAACTTTGGATAAAGATGTTCATAAGAATGCTGAAGATTCTCGGATTGAAGAAGCCTTAAAGGATATTTATGAACGGCTTCGTCCTGGTGAACCAAAGACTGCTGATTCAGCACGGAGCTTATTAACAGCTCGTTTCTTTGATCCAAAGCGTTATGATATGGCACCAGTTGGTCGTTACAAGACAAACAAGAAATTAATGCTTAAGTACCGTTTACTTGGACAAACTTTAGCCGAAACTTTAGCAGATCCTGATACTGGTGAAGTATTGGCACAAAAGGGTGATACGGTAACTAAGGAATTACTAAATAAGGTTGAACCTTATTTAGACCGTGACGACTTTAAGACTATTACTTACACTCCATCAGATGAAGCAGTTGTAACTGAACCAGTTAAGTTACAAAAGATTTTAGTATATTCTAAGACTGATCCTGATCGAGTTGTACCTATTATTGGTAACGGTCATATTTCATTAGAATACAAGCACATTGAACCAGCTGATATTCTTGCTTCCTTAAACTACTTCTTTAACTTACAAGAAGGTATTGGTAGCACAGACGATATCGACCACTTAGGTAACCGTCGTATTCGTTCAGTTGGTGAATTACTTCAAAACCAATTCCGAATTGGACTTGCACGGATGGAACGGGTTGTTCGTGAACGGATGTCAATTCAAGATCCTGACACTGTTACCCCACAGCAATTGATTAATATTCGTCCAGTAGTTGCTTCTATTAAAGAATTCTTTGGTTCATCCCAACTTTCCCAGTTCATGGATCAAACTAACCCATTAGGTGAATTAACTCATAAGCGTCGTCTTTCAGCTCTTGGCCCTGGTGGTTTAACTCGTGACCGGGCTGGATATGAAGTTCGGGATGTTCACTATACTCACTATGGTCGGATGTGTCCTATTGAAACGCCAGAAGGTCCTAACATTGGTCTTATTAACAGTCTTTCCTCTTACGCACGGGTAAATAAATACGGATTTATCGAAACTCCATACCGTCGTGTTTCTTGGAAAGATCACAAGGTAACTGATAAGATTGATTACTTAACTGCTGACGAAGAAGATAACTTCATCATTGCTCAGGCTAACACGCCATTAAATGATGATGGTTCATTTGTTGACGATCAAGTAATGGCTCGTGATAAGGATGACTACATCGAAACCAGTGTTGAAAACATTGATTACATGGATGTTTCTCCTAAGCAAGTTGTTTCTGTTGCTTCTGCATGTATCCCATTTCTTGAAAACGATGACTCCAACCGTGCCTTGATGGGTGCTAACATGCAACGACAAGCTGTTCCTTTGATCAATCCACATGCCCCATTAGTAAGTACTGGTATTGACTACAAGGCCGCCCATGACTCTGGGGTTGCAATGATTGCTAAGAAGCCAGGAACGGTTGAATATGTGGATGCTCGTGAAGTACGGGTTCGTGAAGAAGATGGAACACTTGATACTTACAAGTTAATGAAGTTCCGTCGTTCAAACGGTGGTAAGAACTACAACCAACGTCCAATTGTTAAAGTTGGTGAACATGTTGATGCTGATGACGTATTAGCTGATGGTCCATCAATGGAACAAGGTGAATTAGCTCTTGGTCAAAACCCATTAATCGCCTTTATGACTTGGCAAGGATACAACTTCGAAGATGCCATCGCCATTAATGAACGATTAGTTAAAGACGATGTTTATACTTCTATCCACATCGAATCATACGAATCTGAAGCACGTGAAACCAAGCTTGGACCTGAAGAAATGACGCGGGAAATTCCAAACGTTGGTGACGATGCTTTGAAGGATCTTGATGAAAACGGGATTGTTCGTGTTGGTGCTGAAGTTCATGATGGAGATATTTTAGTAGGTAAGGTTACTCCAAAGGGAATGACTGAATTATCTGCCGAAGAACGCCTTCTTCACGCTATCTTTGGTGAAAAGTCACGTGAAGTTCGTGATACTTCATTACGTGTTCCTCATGGTGGTGGCGGAATCATCCAAGACGTCAAAGTCTTCACTCGTGAAAATGGGGATGAATTATCACCAGGTGTAAATACAATGGTTCGTGTTTACATTGCACAAAAGCGGAAGATTCAAGTTGGGGATAAAATGTCTGGACGTCATGGTAACAAGGGTACTGTTTCTATCGTTGTGCCAGAAGAAGATATGCCATACATGCCAGATGGAACTCCTATTGATATTATGCTTAGTCCAATGGGTGTGCCAAGTCGTATGAACATTGGTCAGCTTCTTGAATTGCACTTAGGAATGGCTGCTCGTCGTCTTGGAATTCATATGGCTACTCCAGTATTCGACGGTGCATCTGATAAAGATGTTTGGGATGCTGTTCGTGAATCTGGATTCCCAGAAGATGGTAAGACAATTCTTTATGACGGTCGTACCGGTGAACCATTTGAAAATCGGATTGCTGTTGGTTCAATGCACTATCTTAAGTTAGCTCACATGGTTGATGATAAGATTCACGCTCGTTCAACTGGTCCTTACTCACTTGTTACTCAACAGCCATTAGGTGGTAAGGCTCAATTCGGTGGACAGCGTTTCGGTGAAATGGAAGTTTGGGCTCTCGAAGCTTATGGTGCTGCTTATACTCTTCAAGAAATCCTTACTTACAAGTCAGATGATACTGTTGGTCGTGTTCGGACTTACGATGCGATCATCAATGGTCAACCAATTCCTAAGCCAGGTGTTCCAGAATCATTCCGTGTTCTTGTTAAGGAATTGAAAGCATTAGGTCTTGATATGAAGGTTCTTGATGGTAATAACAAGGAAATTCAGTTAAAGAACATGGACGAAGATGATGATGAAGTTGTAAATGTTGATGCATTAGCTAAATATGCAGAAGAACATAAAACAGACGATAAGAAGAACGAAGAAGATAACAAGTCTGAAGCAACTTCAACAACTACCGATGACAAAACTAATCAAAATTAATATTTAGGTTGCTACGGTTTACTGAAAGAAGGAGGAACATCCTTTGATTGATGTCAATAAATTTGAAAGTATGCAGATCGGTCTGGCATCTCCAGATAAGATCCGTAGTTGGTCATATGGGGAAGTTAAAAAGCCCGAGACTATTAACTACCGGACATTAAAGCCAGAAAAGCAAGGTCTGTTTGACGAACGAATCTTTGGCCCAACCAAGGATTACGAATGTGCGTGTGGAAAGTACAAGCGTATCCGTTACAAGGGTCGTGTTTGTGACCGTTGTGGTGTTGAGGTTACTAGTGCAAAAGTTCGTCGTGAACGGATGGGGCACATTGAATTAGCTGCTCCTGTATCTCACATTTGGTACTTTAAAGGAATCCCAAGTCGAATGGGACTTGTATTAGACATGAGTCCGCGTTCACTTGAAGAAGTTATTTACTTTGCTTCATATGTTGTTCTTGATCCAGGTGATACTCCACTTGAAAAGAAGCAACTTTTAACTGAAGCTGAATATCGTGATAAAAAAGCAGAATACGGTGACCGTTTCAAAGCTGAAATGGGAGCAGCTGCTATTCAAAAACTTTTAGCAGATGTTGATTTAGAAAAAGAAGCTGCTGAATTAAAAGAAGAATTGAAAGAAGCTACTGGTCAAAAACGGACTCGTGCTATTCGTCGTCTTGATATTCTTGAAGCTTTCATTAAGTCAGGAAACAAGCCTGAATGGATGGTTATGGATGTAATTCCAGTTATGCCACCTGACTTGCGGCCAATGGTTCAACTTGAAGGGGGCCGTTTTGCTACCTCTGATTTGAACGACTTATATCGACGGGTTATTAATCGTAATAACCGGTTAAAGCGGCTTCTTAAATTACAAGCACCCGGAATTATTGTTCAAAACGAAAAACGGATGCTTCAAGAAGCTGTCGATGCATTAATCGATAATGGTCGTCGAGGACGTCCAGTAGCTGGACCTGGTAACCGTCCATTGAAGTCCCTTTCTCACTTACTTAAGGGTAAGCAAGGGCGTTTCCGTCAAAACTTGCTTGGTAAGCGTGTTGACTACTCTGGTCGTTCTGTTATTGATGTTGGTCCATCATTGAAGTTGAACCAAATGGGATTACCAGTTCCAATGGCACTTGAATTATTCAAGCCATTTATTATGCATGAATTGGTAAAGCGTGGTTTTTCTGCTAACGTTAAAGCTGCTAAGCGTAAGATTGATCGCAGTGATGATGATGTCTTTGATGTATTGGAAGACGTTATTAAGGAACACCCAGTTCTATTGAACCGGGCACCTACTCTTCACCGGTTAGGTATCCAAGCCTTTGAACCAATTTTGGTTTCCGGTAAATCAATGCGTCTTCACCCATTAGTATGTTCAGCATATAACGCTGACTTTGATGGGGACCAGATGGCTATTCACGTTCCGTTATCTGATGAAGCTCAAGCAGAAGCACGTTTGTTAATGCTTGCTGCTCACCATATTCTTAGTCCTCGTGACGGAGAACCTATTGTTTCACCTTCTCAGGATATGGTTATTGGTAACTACTACATGACTACTGAAGATAAGGGCCGTGAAGGTGAAGGAATGATCTTCAAGGATACTGATGAAGCTGAACTTGCTTACCGTAATGACTATGTTTCATTACAAACCCGTGTTGGAGTTCAAGTATCTGCATTCCCTGAAAAGCCATTTACTGATGAACAACGAGGCAAGATCATGGTGACAACTGTTGGTAAGCTTCTTTTCAACCGAATTATGCCAAAAGATTTTGCTTACATTAACGAACCAACAGATGCAAATATTCAAAATGGTGTTGATGATCGTTTCTTCCTTGAATCTGGTCAAGATATCCATGAATACCTTGAAAATGCACCATTAGTTCCACCATTTAAGAAGGGCTTCTTATCTGACTTGATCGCTGAAGTATACAAGCGTTACAAAGTTACGAAGACTTCTCAATTCTTGGACCGTATTAAGGACTTAGGTTACTACGAATCAACTATTTCTGGTTTAACTACTGCCATGTCTGATATTCATGATTTACCAGAAAAACCAGAGATTCTTGATAAGGCTCAAAAACAAGTTGCTTTAATTACTAAGCAATTCCGTCGTGGTTTAATTACAGACGACGAACGTTATGAACGAGTAATCGGTGCGTGGAATGATGCTAAGGATGAAGTTCAAAACAAGTTAATTGAACACATGGATATCCACAACCCAATTAACATGATGTCTGACTCTGGTGCGCGGGGTAACATTTCCAACTTTACTCAGTTAGCCGGAATGCGTGGATTGATGGCATCACCAAACGGTAAGATTATGGAATTACCTGTTAAGTCAAACTTCTATGAAGGACTTTCAGTGTTGGAAATGTTTATTTCATCACACGGTGCTCGTAAAGGTATGACTGATACAGCCTTGAAGACTGCCAACTCAGGTTACTTAACTCGTCGTCTTGTTGATGTTGCTCAAGATGTAGTTGTTCGTGAAAAAGACTGTGGTACTGATCATGGACTTGAAGTTACTGCTATTACAAACGGTAACGAAATGATTGAACCACTTTATGATCGGATCATGGGTCGTTACACTATGAAGTCTGTCTTTGATCCTAAGACTGGTGAAAAGATTGTTGGTAAAAATGTTCTTATCGACGAAGAAATGGCGCAAAAGATCGTTGATGCAGGAGTAAAGAAAGTAACTATTCGTTCAGCATTTACTTGTAACACTGAACACGGTGTATGTGAACGTTGTTACGGACGGAACGCAGCCACTGGTGACCGTGTAGAAGCTGGTGAAGCTGTTGGAACTGTTGCAGCTCAATCAATTGGTGAACCAGGTACTCAGTTAACACTTCGTAACTTCCACACTGGTGGGGTTGCTGGTAACGATGATATTACTCAAGGTCTTCCTCGTATTCAAGAAATTGTTGAAGCACGTAATCCTAAAGGTCGTGCAACAATTACAGAGGTTACTGGTGAAGTTGTATCTATTGAAGAAAATCCTGCTGAACGGACTAAAGATATTACGATTAAGGGTGAAACTGATACACGGACTTACACACTTCCAATTACGGCACGGATGAAAGTTGCTGAAGGTGACTTTATTCACCGTGGCACACCGTTAAATGAAGGTTCGATTGATCCTAAGGAATTAATCCAGGTTCGTGATGTCCTTTCTACTGAAACTTACCTCTTATCACAAGTTCAAGGTGTTTACCGGATGCAGGGTATTGATTTGTTAGATAAGCACGTTGAAATTATGATTCGTCAGATGATGCGGAAAGTTCGTGTTATGGATCCAGGTGATACAGATCTTCTACCTGGTCAATTAATGGATATCAGTCAATTCCGTGATGCTAACAAGGATACATTAGTTGCTGGTAATATTCCTGCAACCGCTCGTCCAGTTATTCTTGGTATTACTAAGGCCGCCTTGGAGACAAATAGTTTCTTATCAGCTGCTTCATTCCAAGAAACTACACGTGTATTAACTGATGCTGCTATTCGTGGTAAGAATGATCCATTAGTTGGATTGAAAGAAAATGTTATTATTGGTAAGATTATTCCTGCAGGTACTGGTATGAGTGCTTACCGGAACATTAAGCCAAAAGAAGTTAGTGTAGCTGCTTACTCAATTAAAGATATTGAGGCTAAGTTAAAAGAAGAAGATAAGCAAAACTAATTTATAAAAAAGGCAATGGTTAACCTGTGAAGGGGCCATTGTCTTTTTAGTCCCGAAATGTCAATTTAAGTTAGAAAGAAAATAGTTGCTCATCAGTGACGTAAGACATGAATACTTCATATGGAGTTCGATAGCCTAGTGATTTACGGGGCAGGTTATTTCGCTTACTCATCAGTTGGGTTACCAATTTATCAGGAAGATTGCGGAAATCTAGTTGTTTCGTTAAGCCATCCCGGCGTAAAAGACCGTTGTTGTTTTCGTTCAGCCCTCGTTGATTGGGAGTACCAACCTCGGCAAAGTAAGTGTGAAGGTCAAATTGATTGGCAATCTCGCGCCAGCCGGCGAATTCTTTTCCGTTGTCAAAGGTAATTAATTTGAAGAAGTGCCGCGGGAATTTCCGAAGCCACTGACTTAAGTGTTGGTTAATCGCATCAGCCGTCTTTTCGTGCACATTGAGTACAATTTCGACCTTCGATTGGCGTTCGGTCAGGGTCATTACCGCCCCTTGGTGCTTTTTGCCTTGGACGGTATCAGCTTCAAGGTGCCCAAATTCAGTGGCATAGTGCGGAAAGTCCTTGGCACGCTCGTGAATACTTCGCCCCAATTGGCCAGCCTTCCCGCGGCGCTCGACATAGCAATTCGGGTGCCGCTTACCTGGAACGGACATCGAAGCCGAACTGGCCACGTTCAAACATCCGGTAAAGAGTTCGCCGGTTACAACTAATTGGGCGCTCAGCGCGCCCAATAATGGTATCAGGCGTCCACCCCTGGGCAATTTTGTCGTTGATATAAGTGAGTTCAGCCAGTGACAACTGAGTACATTTTCGGCCACAAAGTTGCTTATTGCGCATATAGTGATCTTGATAATCAGCAATTGAGGCACCGGTTTCCAGGTAACGATAAACGCGATAAACGGTTTCGGCGCAACGGTTGATCATTTGGGCCACTCGGTACGCTTTAAGCTTTTGCACGAAAGAATGGGCGATGATTGTCAGCTCGTTTGTGGTAAGATGGGTGTAAGTCATTTGTGGTTTCCTTTCTTTTGTTTAGGGGTATTCAAAAGTCTACCACAAATGGCTTTTCTATTTTTCTAACTTAATTTTACAAACGGCGACTTTAAAATGAGGTGATTACTTGGCAAAAAAATATCAGATAGAAATTCCTGACTCAGCATTTAAAAAGACAGATTTCTCTACGAATGAAGAACTTTCGCTTAGTGTTAATCATAAGCAAATTAACATCCGTCCAATAAATGTGAGTGATCAACTACCTAAAATTAATATTTTCTGGTATGTGATTCCTTCAATTATTTTAGCTGCAATATTTTTAATTTTTTTTAGCGCTAGAAACATTAACACAGTCCCGATAACAGGTGATGATTATTCCATTGCTAATGGTGCTTTAATCCTAGGGGTGTGTAGTGGGATTCTATCGTTTTTAATAACTTTTATTATTACTAAAATTCTTGGAAAAGGGCCTAGCAAAGATTTTCATTGGCGAAGTTTGCCAACAATTACGATTGCTTGTGGACTAATCATTGCATTTTCGCTATCCGCAATTTTTTGGCTGTTCGGTCAGATGTTTAAAGATGCGCGGTTTGATGTTTATACGGCAACTGCTTTTATATTTGTAATTATTGCAGCAATAAACTATATTATGATTAATTTGGCGTTAACATTATCGTCTGGAGTTATCACTAATTTATTAACAATAATGATCATTGGTGGAATGCTTTTTTCCATGTTGACAAATTCTAAAAGAGACTGGTGGCGTTATAATTTCAGTTTCTTAGGAACTGCGAAGAATTCAACAAATCTGCAATTTAATGTAACATTGATTTTTACCGGATTATTAATGATTGCTTTAGTTGATTATTTGTTTGTAAATATTCAGCGTCGGTATCACGGCTATAAAATTCAAGTATTGCGGTGGCTGTTAATTATGTTAGCGATATGCATTGTTTCTATTGGTCTTTTTCCGAATAATCCAGAATTTCACGTGTTACATGATAGAATTTCAATGTGGCTTGTTTACATTATGTTAATTCTAATTGTAGTTATTAGGTGGGTTTTACCCGAAGTCACTAAACAATTTTTGGTAATTTCTTATACAATTGGGGCCGTAATGAGTATCGAATATATTGTTTTTAAGTTAACTGACTATCTTTCTTTAACAGCATTTGAGTTGTTTGAATTTGGCTTGGCTTTTTCTTGGTTACTTTTATTACTACAAAACATTGAAAATCTCGCTCAATTTGGGCAAAACCTATTTGTAGTAAAACTGAAGCCGGTAAAAGAGGATACTAATTAAATATTGCAAAAGACTGGGGCTTGCTCTGGTCTTTTATTTTTAACAACCTTGAATAAAAAGACACAAGATAGTAGTGAAGGCTAGGGCTGGGATGAATGGTAGTTTGTTTTTCCTTGTGAATAAAAAGAGAAATAGCATGATTAAAGAACTCCATTGGATAATTAAAAGAGTTTGATACCATCCCCATATCAGACAGATTACAAATAAAAATTCAATGTCACCAATCCCTAGTGTCTTAGTAAAAGTAGCGAACAATAGTAAACTGACTGCTAGAATACAGGCAAAAATAAAATTATAAAAATAATTTTGCGGAATAGACAGCAACGCAATAGGAAACAATCCCAATAATGAATAAGAATAGATTACATGACTAAACAAATCAGTAGAAATCAAAAAAATTAAGCTAGTGAGAAATAGAATAATGATTAAGTCATGAATAGGTTCATAGATGATGAAAGTAGTGAAAGCAACTCCAGATAAAAATTCAATTACTGGCAGATATAAACTAATTTTTTGTTTACAATAAAAACATTGACCGCGAAGGATAATAAAACTAAAAATAGGGATAAGATGCCACCAGCGTAAAATAGAATGACAATTGTCACAATATGAACGTTGAGGAATGGTTAAAGAGTGATTATTGCCAAGACGATAGCTACAAGAAGTAATGAATGAAGCTACAGAAGCACCAAATAAAAATGATAAAAATAACATGAAAACCCCTCCCAATAAATAAATACGTAATTTTTAATGAAATTCACTTTTAAATTAACGATTTAAGAGAAATCGTTGAGGATACATTGACATTCATTTGTAAGCATGATAGTCTATTTAAGGTGCTTTTTTAGCAACGGAGTGTCTGTCGTTGGGCAGATGCGTCAACGAAGGCACAACAATTGTATAGATACATTTAGGACTTTTTTTCTTCATAAAAAAGAACCGCCTGGATGTGTGGACTTAAATTAAGGAAGGGGAAAAAATAATGCCAACCATTAACCAATTGGTACGTAAAGGCCGTAAGAGCCACAAGGGCAAGTCAAAGTCACCAGCTCTTGGTTATGTTTACAACACTTTCAAGAAAGAAGAAATTAAGACTCCATCACCACAAAAGCGTGGAGTTGCTACTCGTGTGGGTACTATGACTCCTAAGAAGCCTAACTCAGCTTTACGGAAGTACGCCCGTGTACGTCTTTCAAACTTAATCGAAGTTACTGCTTACATTCCTGGTATTGGACACAACCTCCAAGAACACTCAGTTGTTTTAATTCGTGGTGGTCGTGTTAAGGATTTACCTGGGGTTCGTTACCACATCATCCGTGGTACTCTAGATACTGCTGGTGTTGAAGGCCGTATGCAATCACGTTCTAAGTACGGTGCTAAGAAGCCTAAGGATAAGAAGTAATTTTAAGGAGGAGTTAAGTAATGCCACGTAAAGGACATGTACAAAAACGTGAAATTTTACCAGATCCAATGTACAACTCAAAGTTGGTTACTAGCTTAATTGATCACTTAATGATTGATGGTAAGCGCGGAACTGCTACTAAGATTTTATACGCTGCTTTTGATGAAATTAAGAACGAAACTGGTAATGATCCAGTTGAAGTATTCCAACAAGCAATGGAAAATGTTATGCCTGTCTTGGAAGTTAAGGCTCGTCGTGTTGGTGGTTCTAACTACCAAGTTCCGATTGAAGTTCGCCCAGACCGTCGTACTACATTAGGCCTTCGTTGGATTGTTCAATACGCACGTTTACGCGGTGAACACACAATGGTTGAACGTCTTGCACGTGAAATCATCGATGCTTCAAACAATACTGGAGCTTCAGTTAAAAAGCGTGAAGATACGCACCGTATGGCAGAAGCCAACCGTGCATTCGCACACTACCGCTGGTAATAATCACTGTCATTTGATTCTGGTTATTTAACTAGTTTTCAGTGAAGGGGTGACGTTCAAACATCGATTACGTCACCCCTTTTTGAAAATAATGGTAAAATAAGTATAACCATATTTCGGAAGGAGATACTCTTTTAAGATGGCTAATAAACGTGAATACCCACTTACTAAAACTCGTAACATCGGTATCATGGCACACATCGATGCTGGTAAGACGACTGCAACTGAGCGGATTCTTTACTATACTGGTAAGATCCACAAGATTGGTGAAACCCATGATGGTGCTTCACAAATGGACTGGATGGATGAAGAAAAGGAACGTGGTATCACTATTACTTCTGCAGCTACAACTGCTGTTTGGAATGACCACCGTATCAACATTATTGATACCCCAGGACACGTGGACTTCACTGTCGAAGTTGAACGTTCACTTCGGGTTCTTGATGGTGCCGTAACCGTTCTTGATGCGCAAGCTGGTGTTGAACCACAAACTGAAACCGTTTGGCGTCAAGCTGACGATTTTGATGTTCCTCGGATTGTTTTTGCTAACAAGATGGACAAGGTTGGGGCTAACTTTGATTATTCTGTTCAAACTATTAAAGACCGTTTGAATGTTACTCCTCTTCCTATTCAAATGCCAATTGGTGCTGAAGATGATTTTGTCGGTTTGGTTGACCTAGTTAAGATGGTTGCCTATGTTTATGATGAAGATAAGCTTGGTACTAACTGGGATACTGTTGAAATTCCTGATGATATGAAAGAAGAAGCTCAAAAGCGTCATGATGAAATGGTTGAAACATTAGCTGATATTGACGATAACTTAATGGAAAAGTACCTTGAAGGTGAAGAAATTTCTGTTGACGAAATCAAAGCAGCTATTCGTAAGGGTACTTTGGAAGAAAAAATCTTCCCTGTATTAGCTGGTTCAGCTTACAAAGATAAGGGTATCCAAATGATGCTTGATGCTGTTATCGATTACTTACCATCACCACTTGATGTTAAGCCTTTCGTTGCACATGATGCTGAAGGAAATGAAGTCGAATTAACTGCTGGAGACAACAAGCCTTTTGCTGCTTTAGCATTTAAGATTGCTACTGACCCATTTGTTGGTCGTTTAACATTCTTACGTGTTTACACTGGTTCACTTCAATCAGGTTCATACGTACTTAATGCAACTAAGGATAAGCGTGAACGTGTTGGTCGTTTACTTCAAATGCACTCTAACCAACAACAAGAAATTCCAGAAGTGTTCTCTGGTGATATTGCTGCCGCTATCGGTTTGAAGAATACTACTACTGGTGATTCTTTAACTGATCCTGACAACCCACTTCAACTTGAATCAATGGACTTCCCAGAACCAGTTATTCAAGTTTCTGTTGAACCTAAGTCTAAGGCTGATCAAGACAAGATGGACAAGGGACTTCAAAAGCTTGCTGAAGAAGATCCAACTTTCAAAGCTGAAACAAACCCTGAAACTGGTGAAACATTAATCGCTGGTATGGGTGAATTGCATTTAGACATCATTGTTGAACGTCTTCGTCGGGAATTCCATGCTGAAGTTACTGTTGGTAAGCCACAAGTTTCCTACCGTGAAGCATTTACTAAGCAAGCAAGTGCTCAAGGTAAGTTCGTTCGTCAATCTGGTGGTAAAGGTCAATACGGTGATGTATGGATCGAATTTACACCACTTAAAGAAGGGGAAGGATTCGAATTTGAAGATGCCATTGCTGGTGGTGTTGTTCCTCGTGAATTTATCCCTGCTGTTGAACAAGGATTAAAGGAAGCCATGCAAAATGGTGTTCTTGCAGGTTACCCACTTGTTGACATGCATGCTAAGCTTTATGATGGTAGTTACCACGAAGTCGACTCTAGTGAAGCTGCCTTTAAGGTTGCTGCATCATTAGCACTTAAGAACGCTGCTAAGAAGGCTGATCCTGTTATCCTTGAACCAATTGTGAAGGTTGACATTGTTGTACCACAAGACAACATGGGTGATGTTATGGGTCAAGTAACAGCTCGTCGTGGTACCATTGATGGTATGGAAGAACGTGGTAATGCTCAATTAATTCACTCATTTGTTCCACTTTCTGAAATGTTTGGATACGCTACTGCATTACGTTCAGCAACTCAAGGTCGTGGTACCTTCACTATGACTTTCGATCACTACTCAGCTGTTCCTAAGTCTGTTCAAGAAGATATTATTAAGAAAAACGGTGGCAATAACTAATTATTGACATTGTGATCTCAAATCCATCGAAGAGCTACAGTTTGATTACTGTAGTTCTTTTTTATTTAGCAATAAAAACTTTTAAAATAAAGGATATCTGTCAACTGGTATGGTTGACTAAAGGGACTGTGACATAAGTCCCTAAATTAAGAAGATCCATTCGGGAATTGACGTACAATACCCCTTAGGGTTGACACTTTAAATAATAAAAGTGTGAATCCTAGGGGGGATTTTATATTGCAAGTTATTCTACGATAGAGAAACTCAAGTTACTTCGTAACTATCAAAAATCAAATTATGATTTAACCGTTTATTCTGATTATCATGGCGTGAGACCGGCTAATATGAGCAAATGGATTAAGCAGTTTCTATTAGCTGGACTAGCTGGCATAATTAGGCCTAAGCATAATCGATGATATTTGTTATCAATAAAGGTAGCAGCAGTAAAAGACTATCTTTCAGGCGAATATACGAATCAGGAGATCCTTAAGCGGTATCAAATTAGAAATATTTCTCAGCTACGTCAGTGGGTTATCAGTTACAATAATGACAAACTTATCGTTAATCAATCAACGAGAAAGCGAGTCAGAAAAATGGGACGTAAAGTAACCTTTGATGAGAAAAAGCAAATTGTCCAATGGACAATTGAACATGGAAATAATTATAAGTCAGCCGCTGAGAAATATGAGGTTAGTTACCAGCGAGTTTATTCTTGGGTACGAAAGTACCAGAAAGGCCATGATTGGACTGCCTTAAAAGATAATCGTGGGCGCAACAAAGGTAAAGAACCAACTAATGAATTAGAACGCTTAAGGAGGAAGGTTCGTGAGCTGGAGGCTCGTGATCGAGAACGGGAGGTGCAAATAGCCTTTGCAAAAAAATTAGTTGAAATACAAAATCGGGAGGTGAAACGACCGGACGATATCAAGCGATTCAGGAAATGATAGCCGAAGGCTACTCAGTTAGTGAATTAACTAAAGCAGCTGGAATAACGAGGCAGGCTTACTATAAATGGCTCAAACATAAGCCAAGTAAGCGCGAAATCGAAGAGTCAGAGATTCATCAATTAATTAAGCAGTTAGAGAATGAAATAAGCAAAGTGTTGGCTATGACAAGATGACTAGGCTAATCAATTTGAGCCAACAAATTCCTTACAATGTGAATAAGAAACGTATTATTCGAATAATGAAGGAACATGGAATCAAGACTGACTATCGTCAGCCGACTCGCAAGCGTATCCAGGCTCATCAAGCTTATGAAGCTGAAAACATCCTCAAGCGACAATTCAATCAGACAGCAGCTAACCAAGTTTGGGTTACGGACACCACAGAAATAACATATGGAGTACGGCTTAATAAGGCTCGACTGCATGTGGTATTAGATCTATATGGCTAGTATCCAGTAAGTTGGTTAATTGCACCTACTGAAACTGCGGAAGGAGCTATTAAAGCATTTGAAAGGGCACGAGTAAATGAAGGAGCATTAGCTCCGCTTATTCATACTGATCGTGGAGCGGCATATACTTCAAAGGCATTTAACCAATATTTGGTGATTAATAGTGCACGACATAGCTACTCAGCTCCAGGAACACCAGCAGACAATGCGGTAATTGAACATTGGTGGGCTAATTTCAAAGCAATTTGGATAGCCCACCTTCCTAAAGCTCAGACGTTGGTAGAACTAGAACAACAAGTCAAAGAAGGCATCACATATTTCACCGAGAAATTTATCTCAGCGAAAAGAAATGACCTTACCGCAGCAAAATATCGCTTTGGCAAGGCCAACTAATTTTTATTATTTAAAGTGTAAACTTGACAGGGCACAGTACCCACCAACCTCGGCAAAGTAAGTGTGAAGGTCAAATTGATTGGCAGTCTCGCGCCAGCCGGCGAATTCTTTTCCGTTGTCAAAGGTAATCGATTTGAAGAAGTGCCGCGGGAATTTCCGAAGCCACTGACTTAAGTGTTGGTTAATCGCATCAGCCGTCTTTTCGTGCACGTTGAGTACAATTTCGACCTTCGATTGGCGTTCGGTCAGGGTCATTACCGCCCCTTGGTGCTTTTTGCCTTGGACGGTATCAGCTTCAAGGTGCCCCAATTCAGTGGCATAGTGCGGAAAGTCCTTGGCACGCTCGTGAATACTTCGCCCCAATTGGCCAGCCTTCCCGCGGCGCTCGACATAGCCATTCGGGTGCCGCTTACCTGGAACGGACATCGAAGCCGAACTAGCCACGTTCAAACATCCGGTAAAGAGTTCGCCGGTTACAACTAATTGGGCGCTCAGCGCGCCCAATAATGGTATCAGGCGTCCACCCCTGGGCGATTTTGTCGTTGATATAAGTGAGTTCAGCCAGTGACAACTGAGTACGTTTTCGGCCACAACGTTGCTTATTGCGCATATAGTGATCTTGATAATCAGCAATTGAGGCACCGGTTTCCAGGTAACGATAAACGCGATAAACGGTTTCGGCACAACGGTTGATCATTTGGGCCACTCGGTACGCTTTAAGCTTTTGCACGAAAGAATGGGCGATGATTGTCAGCTCGTTTGTGGTAAGATGGGTGTAAGTCATTTGTGGTTTCCTTTCTTTTGTTTAGGGGTATTCAAAAGTCTACCACAAATGGCTTTTCTATTTTTCTAACTTAATTTTACAAACGGCGTATACAAAAAAATCTGGCATGGAATCTCCATCCATACCAGAAAGTGTATACCCAAAAATTCAAAACACATTTTCCTAAGTTTCGTTAAAAGACGTGAATAACTTTTTAGTGTGTCAGGAAAATTAATGATATTTTAGTATCGCCAATTTTTAAAATAATTTAGGAAAAAAATTTTACAAAAACATTTCAATTGAAAATATTCTAAAATTTTCCTTGATCTAATTACGTTTCTTTAGTATTATAGACAGGTGCTTGAGCTTTGGAGGTAGATTTGCCTTACCCCTATTGAGTGAAAGCTGCGAAGCGTTGATGCGGAAGGTTGCGACACACCCGGCCGCTTTGCCACAGGATGTGGCGGTAATTTCCGCGGAGCTAGTCAAATTTCAAATCTGACGAAGGAGGGAACATAATGGCAAAACAAAAGATTCGTATTCGGTTAAAGGCTTATGAACACCGTGTTTTAGATCAATCTGCTGATAAGATTGTTGAAACCGCTAAGCGGACAGGTGCTCAAATTTCAGGTCCTATTCCGTTACCAACTGAACGGACTATCTACACTGTTATCCGTTCACCACACAAATTTAAGAAGTCACGGGAGCAATTCGAAATGCGCACACACAAGCGTTTAATCGACATTGTTGACCCAACACCTAAGACCGTTGATTCATTAATGAAACTCGATCTTCCTAGTGGTGTTGACATTGAAATTAAGCTTTAATTGTTAGAATAATACATAAAACATAAAATTGGAGGTGTACTCATGACCAAAGGAATCTTAGGTAAAAAGGTTGGAATGACTCAAGTATTCACTGATAATGGTGAATTAGTTCCAGTTACTGTTATCGATGTTACACCAAACGTTGTAATGCAAATTAAGACCGTTGAAAATGATGGTTACAGTGCTGTACAACTTGGTTTTGATGACAAGCGGGAAGTTTTGAGCAACAAACCTGAACAAGGTCATGCAGCAAAAGCAAACACGACCCCTAAGCGCTTCATCGGTGAAATCCGCGACGCTGAATTAGGGGACATTAAAGTCGGAGACGAAGTTAAGGCTGACGTTTTCGCAGAAGGTGAAACTGTCGACGTTACGGGTACTACCAAGGGTCATGGTTACCAAGGTAACATCCATAAGGATAACCAATCTCGTGGACCTATGGCACACGGTTCCCGTTACCACCGTCGTCCTGGTTCATTGGGTGCTATTATCAACCGGGTTTTCAAGGGTATGAAACTTCCTGGTCGTATGGGTGGCAAGACTGTTACCATGCAACACTTACAAGTTGTTAAAGTTGATCTTGACAACAACGTATTACTCATTAAGGGTAATGTTCCTGGTGCAAACAAGTCTTACGTAACTATTAAGAACTCAGTTAAGGCTAACACTAAGAAGAGCCTTAGCAAACAACACAATAAATAAGAAGAAAGGAGGAAGTAAATAATGACTAGCGTTAATTCGTATAAACAAGATGGTAGCCAAAACGGTACTGTTGAATTAAACGATGCAGTATTTGGTGTTGAACCAAATGAAAATGTTGTATTTGATGCAATTTTGCGTCAACGTGCCTCATTACATCAAGGTACACATGCTGTAAAGAATCGTTCTGCAGTTAGCGGCGGTGGTAAAAAGCCATGGCGTCAAAAGGGTACTGGTCGTGCTCGTCAAGGTTCTATCCGTTCTCCACAATTCCGTGGTGGTGGTATTGTTTTTGGACCTACTCCACGCTCATATAAGTACAGCCTTCCTCGTAAGGTTCGTCAACTTGCAATCAAGTCTGCTCTTTCTCAAAAGGTTCTTGATAACAGCTTTGTAGTAGTTGATGCATTAAACTTTGATGCACCAAAGACAAAAGAATTTGCTGATGTTATGGGTAACTTAAACGTTGCTGAAAAGACATTAGTTGTTGTTACTGATGATGACAAGAATGCTGCTTTATCAGCACGCAACTTAGCTAATGCGACAGTTGTTACCCCAGCAGGTGTTAACATCTTAAACGTTGTTGATAACCAAAAGATTGTTATCACTAAGTCAGCTCTTTCTCAAGTAGAGGAGGTGCTCGCATAATGGAAGCACGCGACATTATTTTACGTCCAGTAGTTACTGAAGCTTCAATGGCTGGTATGGACAACAAGCGTTACACTTTTGATGTTGATTTACGAGCAACTAAGACACAAGTTAAAAATGCTGTTGAAGAAATTTTTGACGTTAAAGTTGTAAAAGTCAACATTATGAATGTAAAGGGCAAGTTAAAGCGCCAAGGTCGTTATGAAGGATACACTAAGCGTCGTCGTAAGGCTATTGTTACTTTATCTGCCGACTCAAATGAAATTAAGTTGTTTAACGACAACAACGAAAACTAATCATTAAAAAAAGGAGGAAAAAACAGTGGGAATTCGTAAATATAAAGCAACCACTAACGGGCGCCGTAACATGAACGGTTACGACTTCGCTGAAGTCACGAAGACAACACCTGAAAAGTCATTATTGGCTCCGTTAAAGCACACTGCTGGTCGTAACAGCTATGGTCACATTACTGTTCGTCACCGTGGTGGTGGTACAAAGCGTCAATACCGTATTATTGACTTTAAGCGAATTAAAGATGATGTTCCAGCAACTGTTAAGGCAATTGAATACGATCCAAATCGTACCGCAAATATTGCTTTACTTGTTTACGCTGATGGTACTAAATCATACATCATCGCACCTAAGGGCTTAAAGG
Organism: Limosilactobacillus reuteri; assembly: GCF_003072625.1. Classification (NCBI taxonomy): domain Bacteria; kingdom Bacillati; phylum Bacillota; class Bacilli; order Lactobacillales; family Lactobacillaceae; genus Limosilactobacillus; species Limosilactobacillus reuteri. The sequence goes on along the minus strand of NZ_CP027805.1, from coordinate 1,554,834 downwards.
TTGGCATGACCGTTCAATCTGGTCCTGATGCTGATATCAAAGTTGGTAATGCTCTTCCTTTAAAGAACATTCCAGTTGGTACTGTCATTCACAACATTGAATTAAAACCAGGTAAGGGTGGTCAACTTGCTCGTTCTGCTGGTGCCTCAGCTCAATTACTTGGTAAGGAAGAAAAATACGTATTAGTACGTCTTTCTTCTGGTGAAGTTCGTATGGTCCTTGCTACTTGCCGTGCTACTATCGGTACTGTTGGTAATGATGAACACGCCTTGATTATTAAAGGTAAGGCTGGCCGTACTCGTTATGCTGGTCAACGTCCACACGTTCGTGGTTCTGTTATGAATCCTAACGATCACCCACATGGTGGTGGTGAAGGTAAGCAACCAGTTGGTTTACCATCTCCTCTTTCTCCATGGGGTAAGAAGACTGTTGGTAAGAAGACCCGTTCACACAAAGCTCGTTCAAACAAGTTCATTGTTCGTGGTCGGAAGCGCGGTCCACATACTCGTTAATATTTATATACGTTCTAATACCCGAGAGGAGGTACACTAAATGGGTCGTAGTTTGAAAAAAGGACCTTTCGCTGATGCTTCATTACTGAAGAAGGTTAAGCAGCAAGAAGGTTCTGAAAAGAAGACTGTCATCAAGACATGGTCACGTCGTTCTACCATTTTCCCAAGTTTTATTGGTTACACATTTGCAGTATATGATGGTCGGAAGCACGTGCCAGTTTACGTACAAGAAGACATGGTTGGTCATAAGTTAGGTGAATTTGTTCCTACTCGGACTTTCCATGGTCATGCTTCTGATGACAAGAAGACAGGTAAGTAAGGAGGGTGAAATAACATATGGCTGAAAACATTAAGTCAGCTAAGGCTACTGCCAAGATGGTACGGGTTTCTGCTCGTAAGGCTCGTCTTGTATTAGATGCTATTCGTGGCAAGAGTGTTGCCGAAGCATTTGCTATTTTGAAGTTCACCCCTCGTGGTGCCGCTTCAGATGTTGAAAAAGTATTAAAATCTGCTGTTGCAAACGCTGAAAACAATTTCGACTTAGATCGTGCTTCATTGGTTGTAAGTGAAGCCTTTGCTAACGAAGGACCAACTCTTAAGCGGTTCCGTCCTCGTGCAAAGGGTTCTGCTTCTCCAATTAACAAGCGGACTAGTCATATTACAGTGGTTGTTACAGAACGATAGGAGGAATGAATAGTGGGTCAAAAGATCAATCCTAATGGTTTTCGTGTTGGGGTTATTCGTGATTGGACTGCAAAGTGGTACGCTGACAAGGACTTTGCTGATTACCTTAACGAAGACCTTCGAATCCGTAAGTATATTGAAAAGCGACTTGCTGATGCCTCTGTATCAACCGTTGAAATTGAACGTGCAGCTAACCGCGTAAACGTATCAATTCATACTGCCAAGCCAGGAATGGTTATTGGTAAAGGTGGTTCAGAAGTTGAAGCGCTTCGTAAAGAACTTAACAAATTAACTGGTAAACGTGTTCACATTAACATTGTGGAAATTAAGAAGCCAGATTTAGATGCTCACCTTGTTGGTGAGAGTATTGCACGGCAATTAGAAGCTCGTATTGCCTTCCGTCGTGCTATGCGTGGAGCTATGCAACGTGCTATGCGTGCTGGTGCTAAGGGTATTAAGACTCAAGTTGCTGGTCGTTTGAACGGTGCAGATATGTCACGGATCGAATCATACTCTGATGGTACCGTTCCATTGCATACACTCCGTGCTGATATCGATTATTCTTGGGACGAAGCCAACACTACATACGGTGTTCTTGGTGTAAAGACTTGGATTTACCGTGGTGAAGTACTTCCTACTAAGAAGAACTCAAACAATGATGAACAAGGAGGGAAGTAACACATGTTAGTACCAAAACGTGTAAAGCACCGTAAGGTTCAACGTGGTCATATGCGCGGTGAAGCTAAGGGTGGAAAAACTGTTACTTTTGGTGAATTTGGTTTACAAGCTCTTGATTCACATTGGATTAGCAACCGTCAAATTGAAGCTGCTCGTATCTCTATGACGCGTTACATGAAGCGTGGTGGGAAAGTTTGGATTAAAATCTTCCCACAACTCTCATACACTAGTAAAGGTGTTGGGGTCCGGATGGGTAACGGTAAAGGTGCTCCTGAAGGATGGGTTGCTCCAGTAAAACGTGGCAAGGTAATGTTTGAAGTAGGGGGCGTTTCTGAAGAAGTCGCTCGTGAAGCTTTACGTCTTGCCGGTCACAAGTTGCCAGTTCGCACTAAGATCGTACAACGTGAGGAAGTAGGTGGACAATCTAATGAAAAGTAAAGATTATGTACAAGAACTGAATGGATTAACCACTGATAAGCTACTTGACCGTGAAAAGGAACTGAAGGAACAATTGTTTAACTTACGTTTCCAATTAGCAACCGGCCAGTTGGAAAATACTGCAAGTCTTAAGCAAGTACGCAAAGATATTGCAAGGGTTAAGACAGTTCTTCGTCAACAAGAATTAAACAAATAAGAATACGAAAAGGAGGATTAGCGCATGAGTGAAGAACGTAATGCACGTAAGGTTTACCAAGGCTACGTTGTTTCTGATAAAATGGATAAGACTATCACTGTTGTAATTGATACTTACAAGAGTGCACCTATCTACGGTAAGCGTGTTAAGTACTCAAAGAAGTACTATGCTCACGATGAAAACAACGAAGCTAAGACCGGCGACACTGTACAAATTATGGAAACTCGGCCATTATCAGCTAAGAAGCGTTTCCGTCTTGTAAAGATTGTCGAAAAAGCTGCTACCCTTTAATTTAGCAGATAACTCTAAAAATTATTCGTATTCTAATTCTTATTTGTAAATGGAAGGAGGACATTAACCGTGATTCAACAAGAAAGTCGGTTGAAGGTCGCTGATAACTCCGGTGCTCGTGAAATCTTAGTTATTAAGATTTTAGGTGGTTCCCGAGTTAAAACAGGTAATATTGGTGACATCATTGTTGCTACTGTAAAGCAGGCAACACCAGGTGGCGTTGTCAAAAAGGGTGACGTTGTTAAGGCCGTTGTTGTACGGACTAAGCATGGTATTCACCGTAAGGATGGTTCATACATTAAGTTTGATGAAAATGCCGCTGTTTTAATTAACAACGACAAGAGCCCTAAGGGTACCCGTATTTTTGGCCCAATCGCTCGTGAGCTTCGTGGAGACGACTTCATGAAGATCGTTTCATTAGCTCCAGAAGTTCTCTAAAGATTTTACCGAAAATAAGGAGGTGCACAATCAACATGTTCATTAAAACAGGTGACAAGGTTCGCGTAATCGCTGGTAAGGATAAGGGCAAAGAAGGTACTATTAAAAAGGTACTTGCTTCTCAAAACCGCGTTATTGTTGAAGGTGTAAATATCGTTAAGAAACACCAAAAATCAAGCAACTCAAATCCTAATGGTGGCGTTATTGATACAGAAGCTGCAATTAATGCTTCAAACGTAATGCTGATTGATCCTTCAACAAATGAACCAACTCGTGTAGGTTACAAGTTCGTTGATGGTAAGAAGGTTCGTGTTGCGAAGAAGTCAGGTAAGACACTTGACTAATTTTTAAGGAAGGGAGGAATAACTTCTAATGGAAAACCGTTTGAAAGCTAAATACGAAAATGAAATTCGTCCAGCATTAATTGAAAAGTTTAACTACTCTTCAGTTATGCAAGCACCAAAGATTGACAAGATCGTTTTAAACATGGGTGTTGGTGATGCAACTACTAACTCTAAGAATCTTGACGAAGCTGTTGAAGAACTCGGTTTGATTTCTGGTCAAAAGCCTTTAATTACTAAGGCAAAGAAATCAATTGCTGGTTTCCGTCTTCGTGAAGGTATGTCAATTGGTGCAAAGGTAACCTTACGTGGTGAACGTATGTATGATTTCTTAGATAAATTAGTTAATGTGGCGTTGCCACGGGTTCGTGATTTCCATGGTGTAAGTAACAAGGCATTTGATGGTCGTGGTAACTACACTCTTGGTATCCATGAACAATTAATTTTCCCAGAAATTGATTATGATAAAGTTAACCGAGTTCGTGGTTTAGATGTTGTTATTGTAACAACTGCACAAACTGATGAAGAATCCCGCGAATTACTTGCTCAACTCGGAATGCCGTTTGCTAAATAAAGGAGGTTCCACAAATTGGCTAAAAAATCAATGATTGCTAAGTGCAACCGTCCAGCTAAGTTCTCAAGTCGTGAATACACGCGTTGTGCACGTTGTGGACGTCCGCACTCTGTTTACCGTAAATTCCACCTATGCCGGATTTGCTTACGAGAACTTGCCCACAAAGGACAAATTCCTGGTTTGAAGAAGGCTAGCTGGTAAACAAAAAAACCGACAAAAGGAGGAAAACATCGATGTCTATGAGTGATCCAATTGCAGATTTCTTAACTCGTATTCGTAATGCTAACATGGCTCAACACGAATCAGTGGAAGCACCTGCATCAAAGATGAAGAAGGACATCGCTGAAATCTTAAAAAATGAAGGTTTCATTCGCGATGTTGAATACGTTGATGATAACAAGCAAGGCATCATCCGTGTGTTCTTAAAGTACGGTAATGACGGTCAACGTGTTATTTCTGGCTTAAAGCGTATTTCTAAGCCTGGTTTACGTACATACGTTAAGTCAGATGCTGTGCCTAAGGTTCTTAATGGATTAGGTATTGCTATCATTTCAACATCTGAAGGTGTTGTTACTGATAAAGTTGCTCGTGCCAAGAAAATTGGTGGCGAAGTTATCGCTTACGTTTGGTAAAAAACGAATATTAGATAGGAGGTGCAAAGATGAGTCGTATTGGTTACAAAGAAATTGATTTGCCAAGTGGTGTTGAAATTTCTCAAGATGGTAATGTAGTTACTGTTAAAGGTCCTAAGGGTACTTTATCTCGTGAAATTTCACCATTAATCAAAATGACTATTGATGGTAACGTTGTAAAGTTTGATCGTGATGCTGATACTAATAAGTTAAAGATGTTACACGGAACTACTCGTGCTAATGTTAACAACATGGTTGAAGGTGTTATTAATGGTTACAAGAAGGTTCTTAAGCTTGTTGGTGTTGGTTACCGTGCTCAACTCAAGGGTAACAAGTTGATTTTAACTGTTGGTTACTCAAACCCAGTTGAAATGGATAAGCCAGAAGATGTTGAAATTAATGTACCCGACAATACTACTATCGAATTAAGCTCAATTAACAAGGAACACCTTGGAAATTTTGCTGCTGAAGTTCGTGCTGTACGTTCACCTGAACCATACAAAGGTAAGGGTATTCGTTACGAAAACGAACATATTATCCGTAAGGAAGGTAAGACTGGTAAGTAATCTAAAAAGATTATTTAACATTTTTTTATTTAATAGAATTAATATAATAAGAGGTGACTGTTGTGATTTCTAAACCAGACAAGAACAAGATCCGTCAACGTCGTCATTTGCGCGTTCGCGGTAAGATTTCTGGTACTGCGGAGCGCCCACGCTTAAGTGTTTACCGTTCAAACAAAAACATTTACGCTCAATTAATTGATGACGTAAAGGGTGTGACGCTCGCAAGTGCCTCCACAAATGATAGTGAAGTAAGTGGAAAGACTAAGACTGAACAAGCTAGTGGTGTAGGAGCATTAATTGCTAAACGCGCTAACGAAAAGAACATTACTGAAGTTGTGTTTGATCGTGGTGGATACCTTTACCATGGACGTGTTCAAGCCTTGGCTGAAGCTGCTCGTGAAAACGGACTTAAATTCTAAAAAAAGGAGGAATAACCTGCAATGGCATCATCAGAATTCATTGATCCAGCAAAGCTGGATTTAGACGATCAAGTTGTAGCCATCAACCGGATTACTAAGGTTGTAAAGGGTGGACGTCGTATGCGTTTTGCTGCTTTAGTAATTGTTGGTGACCGTAAAGGTCATGTTGGTTTTGGTACTGGTAAGGCTCAAGAAGTTCCAGAAGCTATTCGTAAAGCTCAAGCTGCTGCTGAAAAGAACTTGATTACTGTCCCTATCGTTGGAACTACTATTCCACACGAAGTTATTGGTGTATACGGCGGTGGAAAGATCATGTTAAAGCCAGCTGTTGAAGGTTCTGGAGTTGCTGCCGGTGGTGCGGTTCGTAATGTTATGGACCTTGCCGGTGTTCCGGACGTTACTTCTAAACGTCTTGGCTCTAACACACCTGTTAATGTTGTTCGTGCAACGTTTGAAGGTTTGAAGCAATTAAAGAACGCTGAAGAAGTTGCAAAGTTACGTGGTGTTTCAGTAGACCACTTAGCAGAATAAGGAGGGCACTAAATTATGGCTCAAGTAAAAGTTACCTTAATTCACAGTGTTGCCCACCGACAACCTACTCAACGTCGTACTGTTAAGGCATTGGGATTAGGTAAGATCAATAGCTCAGTTATCTTACCAGATAATGCGGCAACACGCGGTCAAATTTTTAAGATCGCTCACTTGGTTTCTGTTGAAGAAGTTAAGTAATTAAAATTAAATAATAAGGAGGTGCCTACTAATGAAGTTAAACGAATTGAAGCCAGCTGCTGGTTCTCGTTCTAAGCGTCTTCGTAAGGGTCGTGGACTTTCATCAGGACACGGTTTTACATCTGGACGTGGTACTAAGGGGCAAAAGGCTCATGGAAAGACCCGTTTAGGATTTGAAGGGGGTCAAATGCCACTTTACCGGCAAATTCCAAAGCGTGGATTTACCAACATTAACCGGAAAGAATACGCAATTGTTAACTTGGCATCATTAAACAAGTTTGATGATGGTACAGAAGTTACTCCACAATTATTGATGGAAAGCGGCTTAGTTAAGAACTTGAAGAGCGGCATCAAGATTCTTGGTAGCGGTAAGCTTGAAAAGAAATTAACTGTTAAGGCTAATAAGTTTTCTGCTTCTGCAGTTTCTGCAATTGAAACTGCCGGTGGTAAAACTGAGGTGATGTAGTTTGTTCACAGCCGTCAAAAATGCATTCAAGGTAAAAGATATCCGTAAAAAGATTTTCTTTACATTGTTTGTATTGATTGTCTATCGGATTGGGGCAGCGATTACCGTTCCTGGAGTTAACGCTGCTGCTTTGCAGGAAATCTCCTCAACCGGTTTAGCATCAATCCTCAATACCTTTAGTGGTGGTGGATTGGAGAATTACTCTTTATTTGCAATGGGAGTTTCTCCATATATTACTGCGCAAATTGTTGTTCAACTATTACAAATGGATATTGTTCCGCGTTTTGTTGAATGGAGTAAACAAGGAGAAGTAGGACGGCGAAAACTTAATCAAGCAACCCGATGGTTAACGATTGTACTTGGATTTATTCAATCAATCGGTATTACCGCCGGGTTTAATGCATTGAGTACTATTCGTTTGGTTAATCACCCTGGTGTTCAAACGTATTTAACAATCGGTTTAATTTTAACTGCAGGTACAATGTTTGCTACTTGGATGGGAGACATGATTACTGAACGTGGATTGGGTAATGGTGTTTCCATGTTAATTTTTGCTGGTATTGTTGCGCAAATGCCAGGTGGAATTCGTCAGTTATGGGATGACCAAATTGCTGGTGAATCTGGTTCTGCTTTGTGGATGGGAATTGGATTTGTTACTCTTGTTATTGTTGCAATTTTAATTATTGTAGCATTTGTTACATGGGTACAACAGGCGGAAAGACGTCTACCAATTCAATACACAAGACGAACCACTACTTCACCATCCAGTAGTTATCTTCCTTTGAAGATTAACGTATCAGGTGTTATTCCTGTTATTTTTGCTGGTTCTTTTATCTCAACCCCGCAAACTATTCTTATGGCTTTCCAGCAAAACCATGGTGGGGATAGTTGGTATCAAATCATGACGACCATTTTTAACATGCAATCTGGTCCTGGGATCGCACTGTATGTATTTTTGATTGTTGTATTTACCTTTTTTTATGCCTTTGTTCAGGTTAACCCAGAAAAACTTGCTGAGAATTTGCAAAAGCAAGGAAGTTATATTTCTGGGGTACGTCCTGGAAAGGGTACACAAGACTATGTTTCTTCATTGTTAATGCGATTGAGTACAGTAGGTTCATTATTCTTAGGATTGATCTCCTTAATTCCGTTAATTGCAAGTAACGTATGGAACCTAAGTCAGTCAATTGGTTTAGGTGGTACAAGCTTACTGATTATCGTACAAATTGCTTTAGATGTTGTTCGGCAGTTGAACGGACTAACAATGAAGCGCGAATATATTGGATTTATTCGAGAACCTAAAGGAGGAAATGACTAATGAGTATGAATCTTGTATTAATGGGTCTTCCAGGTGCCGGTAAAGGTACTCAAGCTCAAAAGATCGTTGATGATTTTCCAGTTCCTCATATCTCAACTGGAGATATTTTTCGGGCAGCCATGAAGAATGAAACTCCCATGGGAATTGAAGCTAAGAAATATATTGATAAAGGTGAACTTGTTCCGGACGAAGTTACTAACGGTATCGTTAAGGAACGGTTAGCTCAAGATGATACTAAAGATGGCTTTATGCTGGATGGATTTCCTCGTAATCTTAACCAAGCAGCAGCTTTGGATAAGATGTTAGCAGAGAGTAATCGGCATCTTGATGCTGTGATCAATATTCACGTTGAACCGGATGTATTGGTAGAACGTTTAAGTGGACGTTTTATTTGTCGTAACTGTGGAGCAACTTATCATAAGCTTTATAATGCTCCTAAAGTTGAAGGCACATGTGACGTTTGTGGTCATCATGAATTTTATCAGCGTGATGATGATAAGCCTGAAACGGTTAAGAATCGTCTAGATGTTAATATTAAGTTGAACACACCACTGGTAGACTATTACCAAAAGAAAGGTGTTTTGCACGAAATTAATGGTGAACAAGATATCGATAAAGTTTACGAAGATATCAAGAAAGTATTAACAAACCTAAAGTAGATAATAGTTATCTCTTGCGAAGTTTGTAAACATATGCTAAACTATGCAAGGTTTATCTATCTGAGTAGTGGGAAGTTTTATACTTTCCACCATTTTTACGTAATATCTAGAATAGGTAAGGAGGTACTATTTCGTGGCAAAAGCCGATGTAATTGAAGTAGAAGGTAAAGTAACTGAAACTTTGCCTAATGCAATGTTTAAAGTTGAATTGGAAAACGGAGCAGAAATTTTAGCACATGTTTCTGGTAAAATTCGGATGTACTACATTAAAATTTTACCGGGAGATCGTGTTAAAGTAGAAATGTCTCCATATGACCTTACAAAGGGTCGGATTACTTTCCGGTTCAAGTAGTTATTGATCAATTACTCTCAATAGGAGGATTTTAGAATGAAAGTAAGACCATCTGTTAAAAAGATGTGTGAGCACTGCAAGATCGTTAAGCGTAATGGTCGTGTTATGGTTATTTGCTCTGCTAACCCAAAGCATAAGCAACGTCAAGGTAAGTAATTTATTTTATAGAGAAATGGAGGTGTAGCTCATGGCTCGTATTGCAGGTGTCGATTTACCTCGTGACAAGCGAATCGTAATCGGCTTAACATATATTTTTGGTATTGGTAATTCTACTGCTAAGAAGATTCTTGAAAACGCTGGTGTATCAGAAGATATCCGTGTTCGTGATTTGACTCCAGATCAAGAAGAAAAGATTCGTGCACAAGTAGATCAAATTCAAGTTGAAGGTGATTTACGGCGTGAAGTTTCAATGAATATCAAGCGTCTTCAAGAAATTGGATCATACCGTGGTATGCGTCACCGTCGTGGCCTACCTGTTCGTGGTCAACACACTAAGAACAATGCTCGTACTCGTAAGGGTAAGGCTGTAGCTATCGCTAATAAGAAGAAGTAGTTTAACTTTATAAAAAAGGAGGTTAGTACTAGATATGGCAACCAAAAAAGGTACGCGTAAGCGTCGTGCAAAAAAGAATGTTGAAACTGGTGTTGCGCACATTCACTCAACATTTAATAACACTTTGATCATGATTACTGACGTTCAAGGTAACGCTGTAGCATGGTCCTCAGCTGGTGTTTTAGGCTTTAAGGGAAGTCGGAAGTCCACTCCATTTGCTGCTCAAATGGCTTCAGAAGCTGCTGCTAAGCAAGCTATGGAACATGGTATGAAGACTGTTGAAGTTGAAGTTAAGGGTCCAGGTTCAGGTCGTGAAGCTGCTATCCGTGCACTTCAAGCAACTGGATTGGAAGTTACTGCTATTCGTGATGTAACACCTGTTCCTCACAATGGTTCTCGTCCTCCAAAGCGTCGTCGTGTTTAATTGACATTGCTGGAGACAATTATTTCCATCAATTGCCTTTTTGTCTCAAATACGAACCACGTTTTGAAAGGGGTACAAGGATAGAATGATCGAATTTGAAAAGCCAAATATTCACAAAGTTGAAGAAACAGATAACTACGGTAAGTTTGTCGTAGAACCACTTGAGCGCGGTTATGGAACCACTCTCGGTAACTCGTTAAGGCGTGTATTAATTGCATCTTTGCCAGGTGCAGCGATTACGAGTATGCAAATTGATGGTGTTTTACATGAATTTAGCACTGTTGAAGGTGTAACTGAGGATGTTACGCAGATTATCCTAAATCTTAAGAAAGTTTCTTTGAAACTTGATTCTGAGGATCAAAAGAATCTTGAATTAGATGTTAAAGGACCTGCTGAAGTAACTGCAAGTGATATCCAGGCTGATAATGAAGTTACAATCTTAAATCCTGATCTGCATATTGCAACTGTTGCTGATGGCGCAGAATTACACATCAAGTTAACTGCTGATAAGGGTCGCGGTTACCTTTCTGCTAACGATAATAAGGCCCGGATGGATGATTTAGCAATTGGTGTTTTACCGATTGATTCCATCTATACCCCAATTAAACGTGTAAATTATACTGTTGAAAATGCACGGGTTGGTCAGCGTAACGATTATGATAAGTTGACGCTGGATGTTTGGACTGATGGTTCATTAACACCAACTGAAGCAGTTAGTCTAGGTGCGAAGATCTTAACTGAACACTTAGCTATGTTTGTTGATTTAACAGAAACGGCTCAAAATGCTCAAGTGATGGTTGAAAAAGAAGAAACACACAAAGAGAAGATGCTTGAAATGACGATTGAAGAGCTTGATCTCTCTGTACGTTCTTACAATTGTTTGAAGCGAGCTGGTATCAATACTGTTAAGGAATTAACTGATAGAACGGTGTCTGACATGATGAAGGTTCGGAACTTAGGACAAAAGTCGTTAGAAGAAATTAAACTTAAATTAAATGATCTTGGTGTTTCATTTCGCCAAGACGACTAATTAGTATACCAATTGCAAAGGAGGGAACCACTTTATGAGTTACCGTAAATTAGGACGTACAAGTTCACAACGTAAGGCTTTATTACGTGATTTAACTACAGATTTAATCGTTAATGGTCGTATTACCACTACTGAAGCACGTGCTAAGGAAGTTCGTAAGACCGCTGATAAGATGATTACACTTGCTAAGCATGGCGATTTAGCTTCTCGTCGTAAGGCTGCCGCTTTTGTACGTAATGTTGTTGCTGATGTTAAGGAAGATGGCGATGATATTCGTGTACAATCTGTTCTTCAAAACCTTTTTGAAGAACTTGCTCCAAAGTATGCAGATCGTAACGGTGGTTACACACGCATCTTGAAGACTATGCCTCGTCGTGGTGACGGTGCACCAATGGTTATTCTTGAATTAGTGGACTAATTGATTTGTTCACATAAACTAAATACGTAATAAAGAATCACTATCATTGATAGTATAGAGCGTTACGATGGTGGGGGAACCCTAGTCTAGCTTGAATGCGGGAAACCCTCGCGCACTTCAATGGTAAGTGATTTTTTATTTTAAATTTAATTTTGATACCTGAAATGTCAATTTAAATTAGAAAAAAGGTGAAAGTTGTTCTTCTGTGACATGACTCAAGAATACTTCTAATGGTGTACGATAATTAAGAGATTTTCGTGGGATATTGTTGCGACGATGCATTAGCTGAGTGACTAGTTCGTCTGGTAAATCGCGAAAATCTAGCTTTTTACTAAGACCATCACGACGCAAGAGGCCGTTATTATTTTCGTTTAGCCCTCGTTGATTGGGAGCACCGACTTCCGCAAAATAGGTGTGAAGATCATACTTATTGGCTATTTCTCGCCATCCAGCAAATTCTTTCCCGTTATCAAAAGTAATTGATTTAACAAAGTGACGTGGCAGTTTAGCGAGCCATTGATCAAGCTGGCAATTCACTGCTTCGTCTGTTTTATGATGAATATTAAGGACAATCATTACTTTGGATTGTCGCTCTACTAGCGTCATTACCGCTCCGCGGTGAGCTTTACCTTGAACTGTATCAGCTTCAAAGTGCCCAAATTCATGTTGGTAATGCGGAAAATCACGATATCGTTGATAGATACTGCGTCCTAATTGGCCAGCTTTACCACGACGTTCCACATAGCCATTGGGATGGCGTTTTCCTTTCATCGGTAGCTGTTTAACGGAAAAGCCATACTGATTGCGGGCAAACATGCGATAAAGGGTGCGCATACTGCAGCTAATTGGGTGTTCATGACGACCAATAATAGTATCAGGAGTCCAACCCGCCTTGATTTGCGCATGGATATAGTTAACTTCGATAGTTGGCAGTTGGGTCTGCTTCCGACCACAACGACGCTTATGACGCTGATAAGTCTGAAGATATTGGTCGATGGTTTTACCGTCATTGAGGAAACGATAAACACGATAGATGGTTTCTTGACTACGCTGAAGTAATTTAGCAGCCCGATAAGCTTTAGTACCTTGATACCAAAAATCAGCTATGAGAGTTAATTCACGTGTGGTAAGATGTTTAGAGGTCATTTGTGATTGCCTTTCTTTTGATTAGGGATATTCAAAAGTCTATCACAAATGGCTTTTTATTTTTTCTAACTTAATTTTACAAACGACGATAGATAATTCTGTGGACTTTGCTAAAATATACTTATTAACTAATATTGAAAAGAGGAAATACTGTGACTGGAATAAAAATTCGAGATCTTGCATTTGCATATCCAGACAGTAAATACCCCGTTTTAAAAAATATCAATCTTGATTTTGAACCTTTTTCTTGGACAGCAATTATTGGCCATAATGGAAGTGGAAAGAGTACGTTAGCACGATTAATTGATGGATTACTTAGTCCTACTGCTGGATCTATTGAAGTTGACGGGATTCAAGTTAACGAAAGTTCTTTAGGTAAGATTCACCAGCAAATAGGATTCGTCTTTCAAAATCCTGAAAATCAATTTGTAGGTGCAACCGTTGCTGATGATGTTGCGTTTGGTCTTGAAAATCGCCAAGTAGCTCAAAATAAAATGGAAAAAAAGATTGATAAAGCTTTAAAGATGGTGGGAATGACTGACTATAAAAATACTGCCCCTATTAATCTTTCGGGAGGACAAAAGCAACGGGTAGCACTTGCGGGAATCCTTGCATTAATGCCTAAGATAATAATCCTTGATGAGGCTACAAGTATGCTTGATCCTTTAGCACGACAAGAAATTTTATCTTTATTGCGAAGATTAAAAAACGAATATAATCTTTCAATTATTTCAATTACGCATGATCTTAAAGAAATTGAGTTAGCGGATAAAATAATTGTGTTAAATGATTCGCAAGTTGTGAAACAGGGTACTCCATCCGAAATTCTTAAAGATAAAGAATTATTACTTGAAATTGGAGTAGGAGTTCCTGCAAGTCAGCAGTTGCAGAAATTATTGGTTGAACGAGGAATTAATATTCCAAATAGATATTTAAATTTAGAGGAGCTAAAAAATTGGCTAAAGCAGCAATTACAGTAAAAAAACTCCACTATACATATCCTAATTCTACTAATGAAGCCTTACATAATGTTTCATTAACAATTAAAGAGCAAGAATTTGTTGCTATTATTGGACAAACCGGAAGTGGAAAATCGACATTGGTTTCATTGATTGATGGATTAATAAAGCCTAGTAGTGGGAAACTTAATGTAGCAGGTTTAGAAATTAATGCAACGACAAAAGCTGAATATTTAAGTAAAATCCACCATCAAGTCGGCTTTGTATTCCAATTTCCTGAACAGCAATTATTTGCAGAAACGGTTGCTGAGGATATCGCTTTCGGGCCTCATAATTTAGGGTGGTCCGCAAAAAGAATTGAAGAAGCAGTAGATAAGGCCTTAAAGATGGTTGATTTACCTTTAGAATTAAAGTCACACTCACCTTTTGCGCTTTCGGGAGGACAAATGAGGCGAGTAGCGATTGCAGGTATTTTAGTAATGGATCCTCAAATTTTAATTCTTGATGAACCAACAGCGGGCCTGGACACTCAAGCAACTAATGATCTACTTAAACTTATTAAAGATCTTAATGAGAAGGGAACAACGATTATAATGGTTACTCACCAAATGGAGCAGGTAGCCTATTATGCTAACCACGTAATCGCAATGAGTAATGGGCAGATTGTTGCTGATACTACTCCTCAACAATTGTTTAGTAATGTTCAACGATTAAATGAACTTTCTTTGACTCTTCCTGTTTCCGTCGAAGTTGCGCAATTCCTTAGTAAAAATGGAGTAATCTTAAAAAATACAGAACCGCTTACACTTGATGTGTTGGCAGACGAAATAGCAGAAGCAATGAGGAGAAAAGAAAATGAATAGTAAAATCGTATTTGGTAGTTATGTGCCAGTAAAATCGCTCCTCCATCGTCTTGATCCACGAATAAAGCTAATCATGTGTATTATTTATGTTATTTTGATTTTCTTCGTGAATAATTTTTTAGCCGCTATATGGCTTTTATTAGCGCTCTTTGCGGCAATTAAGTTGAGTAATGTTGGCTTAAGACAATATTGGCAAGGAATTAAGCCGTTATTTTTAATTATTTTGATAACAGTAGCGTTTCAAATTTTATTTAGTAGTGGGGGAAAGATGTTTTGGCATTGGGGGATTATGGCAATAACCCGTGACGGTCTCATTAATTCATTAATTATTTTTTATCGTTTTATTGTGATTATTACCGCCTCAACTGTCTTAACTGCCACTACCCAAACTTTTCAAATTGCGGACGCCTTAGCATGGTTAATGAAACCATTACAAGTAATTAAGGTTCCAGTCAATCAGATTACGTTAATGCTTTCAATTGCATTGCGCTTTGTTCCAACTATTATGGATGAAACTAATAAAATTATGAAAGCTCAGCGGGCCCGCGGGATTAATTTTAATGCTGGAAATCTTTTGACACGGATTAAACATTTAGTTCCGATTCTTATCCCATTGTTTGTCAACTCGTTTAAGCGAGCAGAAGAATTAGCAACGGCGATGGAAGCACGAGGGTATGATCCTAATGCGCCGCGGACTCATTATCGTCAATTAGTTTGGCAAAAAAATGATGCTTGGGCTGGCTTGGGGCTATTGATTGTAACAGTTGGTCTAATTTGCATTCGAATAATTTTCTAAATTAATTAAGGAAGTAAACAATGTATCGTTATAAAATAACCTTTGCTTATGATGGAACCAATTTTTCAGGTTTCCAGATTCAACCAAATAAGCGAACTGTAGAACAAACATTAAAGAATGCAGTAAATAAAATTGCTAAGCATCCAACTCCAGCTATTCCCGTCATTGGCTCAGGAAGGACAGATGCTGGAGTTCACGCTCTTAATCAAGTTGCGCACTTTGATATTCCCTATCATTTAAGTAATGAATCTATGCGAAAGGCTCTCAACAGTATTTTGCCGCTGGATATTTTAATTAAGAAAGCTGAATTAGTTGATAATGACTTTCATGCGCGTTATAGTGCTCATCGTAAAACTTATCGTTATCGGGTTGATCAGGGGGAATTTGTGAATCCTTTTAAACGTAACTATACTTCTCATTTTAAATATCCTCTTAACTTAGAAAAAATGAGAAAAGCAGCTGATGATTTGGTTGGAACTCATGATTTTACAAGTTTTGTTGCATCAGGAAGTCAAGCAAAAAGTAATGTTCGAACGATTGAGAATATTACAATTAAACGCGATGAAGTAAGAAATGAAGTCGTCTTTGACTTTACTGGCAATGGTTTCCTTTATAATCAAGTTCGAATAATGGTCGCTTTTCTTTTAGAAATCGGGAGCAATCAGCGATCAGTAGATGACGTGTCTCGAGTCCTTAAGGCGAAGGATCGGACATTGGCACGGATGACAGCGCCAGCGAGTGGTTTATATTTAGTTAATGTAGATTATGGAACAAATGATGGTTAGTGTAAGATTTTCATAGGTTGGATGAATAATTCATCTGGTCGTGGAAATCTTTTTTGTAGACCAATTTACTTATTTACAAAAAAAGAAAAGACCAGTAGCCTTTAGTGTGTGGGCTATAATGCCCTCTGAGTATACAGATGAAATAGAAAATTCATCTTATACTCGGAGGGCTTTTTCTATGGGAAGAAAATCTAAATACTCAGCAGAGGAAAAACTCTTAATCCTCAATGAAGTTTTACGAAATGGAATCCATAAGGTAATAACTAAGTACAAGATTAGCCAAAAAACTATCAGGCGGTGGAGTCTTCTATACAAGTATCAGGGAATGCCAGGACTTCAAACAAGTCATCATAATCAAAGCTACTCTAAAGAATTTAAAAACTCATTGGTTGAACAATATCAACAAACAGATGAGGCATTAGATTTATTTGCGATAAAACACGGTTTACGATCTCAAAGGCAACTAGAACAATGGATTATCCGGTATAATGAATCTAACTTAAAGGCCTATACGCCAAGAAAGCGAGATTCAAAAATGAGTGGACGAAAGACTGACTTTGAAGAACGACTTACTATCATTGAAGAGTTGATTAAGCATGATGTGAACTACAATTGGGCAGTTGAAAAGTACCATATTAGTTACCAACAAGTTTATGGCTGGTATCAAAAGTATCGCAAAAGCGGTAATGACCCAGAATCACTTCGTGATCGCCGAGGCAAAGCTAAGCCAGAAGAGAAGTGGACGGAAGTTGACCGACTCAAGGCAGAAAATCGCTTATTAAGGGCTCAGCTAGAAAAGCAAGAGATGGAGATTGCGTTCGCAAAAAAATTAACAGAAATACGCAATCGGGAGGTGGAAAAGGACTCCGGTACCAAGCCATCAAAGAACTAAATCAAGAAAATGGATGGTCAATTAGCCAGTTGTGTAAAATAGCTGATTCTTCGCGAGATGGTTATTACAAATGGCTCAATCGAAAGCCAAGTCGATATCATAATGAGCAAGCAGAGTTACTTGAAGCGATTGTAGAGTTAGAAGAAGAACATAATTGGACGCTGGGATATTTAGCGATGACTACACAGTTAAGCTTTGAAAACCGTTTAAGCTTTACCGCTGGATTAAAACGAATAACTAATTGCATGCGTAAGCATGGAATTAGAGCAAATATTAGGAAGAAGAAGCGCAATCGAATTCAACGCCATGAAGAATACATCAATGACAACTTATTGCAGGGACAATTCGACCGTGAAACTAAAAATGAAGTGTGGGTTACCGACACAACGGAAGTTGCCTACGGCGAACACACACTTCATAAAGTACGAGTACACGTTATTTTAGATTTATATGGTCGTTACGCTTTAAGCTACAATATTTCAGACACAGAAACTTCATCAGCAGTAATTGAAACCTTTAATCGTGCTTTTACGGTTGAACCTGATGCGCAACCAATGGTCCATACTGACCGCGGATCAGCTTACTGCTCAAGTATGTTCAACGACTACTTAGCCTCTAAAAATTGTATTCATAGTATGTCACACCCCGGTCATCCTTGGGAAAACTCCCCCATAGAGCGTTGGTGGAATGACTTCAAGCTAATCTGGATTAACAAACATAATCGTCCTAAGACGCTAGCAGAGCTAGAACAGTTCGTCAAAGGAGCCATTGAATACTTTAATACCAAACGCGCTTACACAAGCAAAAACGGCTTGACCGCGGAACAATTCCGCAATCAAGCCTCCTAAAATTTTTATCTATTTGATCTGTATACTTGACGGGACATAGTGCCCCTTTAGTGTGTCGAATACTAAGCAAAGGCAGGTCTTTCCTCATGGATATTTTAACAGAAATCTAGCAGAATTTGGTGAAATCAGGCAGTTTATTTGAAGCTGAACAGATTATTTTAAAAGGTGTATTGGAGTTAGGACAAGTAATCATGCAAAACTTTTTGGAAAGCTTAGATCGAAGCTTAAAGTCCCAAGCTCCAGCGAACTATCAAGTAATCAATAAACAGCCACGGACGCTTAATTTTATCTTTGGCCCGGTGACTTTTCAACGACGGTATTATCAGGCAGGGACAAAGAAACGTGAATTTTACTTAGACCAACAATTAAAAATTAAACCACGTCGTCGTTTATCGCCACACTACTTAATGATGATGGCTAAGATTGCCCAAACAACTACAATGCGCAATACTGCCGACATTTTGAACCTTGTATTTGACAGCGGAATTACTGCCGATTCGGTAATGCACGCCGTGCATGAGTTAGGAAATCAGGTAGCTAAACAAACTCAAGCAAAAGAACACCAAGCTACTCCTCGCCATATGCCTAAAAATTTAACTATTGAGGGTGATGCCTTTATGATTAAAGGTAAAAAAGAAGCAGGTCAGCTGACTCTTGTGCACCATTATCGGGTTTATGAGCGAGTAGCTAATCAAATCATTAATCGGCATGACTTTCTCAGTGTTGGGCACCAAGGACGGCTTGAAGCACGACTAAGTGATTATTTAGACCGCCATTATAAGCTTGCCGGTCAAACGATCTTTTTGGCCAGTGACGCTGGCCCAGGTTACGAACCAGCTAAGCTATTAAGTCTAGTTCCTCAAGGTGCACATGGTGAATACTTTCTCGACCGCTATCATTGTTTACAGAAAATTGAACATACTTTAGGCCGGCACAACGAATTAGCCATGCGAGCAATTAAAGCCGTTCGTCATCATGATCAAGCAGAGCTAACAATAATTTTAGATACTTATGAATCACAAAACCTAACGGAAAAACAAGCAGACGACCTAATGCGTTTAAGAAAGTATCTACAGCGAAATTGGCGGTATATCCTCTCACCACAAATGCGTGGATTTAAGGATATTCATTTAATTGGTTCAGTCGAAAGTTCTCACCGGGCTTTTACTTACCGGATGAAGAAACAGGGCAAGTCATGGACTAAGCAGGGGGCTAAAGCCATGATTGGTTTAATTGAAGCCCGAATGAATGGTGAACTGCAAGCTAGTTTAAATACAATCCTAGAACAATTAACAGTTCTTCCTCGAGTGGCTCAAACCAGCCTATTACAGGAAATGCATATTCGAACTGGAGAGTTTCTAAGAAAGGCACCGACAAAGCCGCCAATTGGAGCAGTACAAGGAATAATTCCGATTAACACGGTCACAAGTAGACCAATGGGACAACTTTTTAAGGCACTAACCCACTAAAACTGTATATTTAAAGGCTACCTATGAAAACTTGACAGATACCAAATGATGAAAAGGATTGACGAAAGTGCTAGAAGAAGGTATACTAGCCATTGGTATTTCTTTTCCATCTAATAACTCGGTACACTATTATATGTAAAAGAAAAACAAAATTGGAGGACTTAATCGTGAGAACGACATACATCGCAAAACCTGGTGAAGTTGAACGCAAATGGTACGTTGTCGATGCTAAGGATGTCCCAATGGGTCGTTTAGCATCTGCAGTAGCATCAATTTTGCGCGGTAAGAACAAACCAACATTTACTCCACACGTTGATACTGGTGATTACGTTATCGTTATCAACGCTGCGCAAGTTAAGTTAACTGGTAAGAAAGCATCTCAAAAGATGTACTACCGTCACTCAAACTACCCTGGTGGTTTGAAGCAACGGACTGCTGGTGACTTCCTTGCAAAGGAACCAGAGAAGTTATTGGAAACTGCTATCAAGGGTATGCTTCCACACAACTCTCTTGGTCACAAGCAAGGTTTGAAGTTACATGTTTATGCTGGTGAAGACCACAAACATGCTGCACAAAACCCAGAAGTTTTAGACATTACTAACTTAATCTAAGGAGGGAATGGAATTGGCTCAACAAGTACAATACAGTGGTACTGGTCGGCGTAAGGATGCAACCGCACGTGTTCGCTTAGTACCAGGTTCAGGTAAGATTACGATGAACGGCAAGGCAATTGAAGACTACATTCCATTTGCCAACTTACGTGCTATCGTTAACCAACCATTTGCTGTTACTAAAACAGAAGGTCAATACGACGTTTTAGCTAACGTTAATGGTGGTGGATTCTCTGGTCAAGCAGGTGCAGTACGTCACGGTATTGCCCGTGCACTTCTCGCTGTTGATCCAGACTTCCGTGACGCTTTAAAGAAGGCTGGTCTCTTAACTCGTGACCCTCGTATGAAGGAACGTCGTAAGCCAGGTCTTAAGAAAGCTCGTAAGGCTGCTCAATTCAGTAAGCGTTAATATTTCGATTACCGCTTCCAGAGACATCAGTATTTGCTGGTGTCTTTTTTATATTTAAACGGAATTTAATATACGGTATAATAAGTGATAACTAGTATAAAGGAGGAATTACTAATGACTAAAAAGGTAGCATTAGTAACTGGAGCAAGCCAAGGAATTGGTAAAGCAATTGTAGAAAGATTGGCTAAGGATGGTTTTGCAGTTGCTCTTGTAGCATTAAACGAGGCAAGGCTCCAACAAGTTGCTGATGAACTTAATAATAATGGTGGCGAAGCATTACCACTTGTAGCCGATGTAGCAAATAGAGAAGAAGTATTTGCAGCTGTTGAGAAAACAGTCGAACATTTTGGAGATCTTAATGTAATCGTTAATAATGCTGGCTTAGGTCCTACTACTCCAATTGATTCAATTACACCTGAACAATTTGAAAAAGTATATGGCGTAAACGTTGCTGGGGTTTTATGGGGAATTCAGGCTGCCCACAAGGCTTTTAAGGAGCTTGGCCATGGTGGTAAGATTATCAATGCTACATCTCAAGCTGGCGTTGTTGGTAATCCTAACCTTGCGCTTTATTCTGGAACAAAATTTGCTATTCGAGGTATTACGCAAGTAGTAGCACAAGATTTGGCAACTGAAGATATTACGGTAAATGCTTTTGCACCAGGAATTGTTAAGACGCCGATGATGTACGATATTGCACATCAAGTTGGGCAAAATGCTGGCAAGAGTGATGAATGGGGAATGGAAACCTTTGCCAAAAACATTGCAATGAAGCGTCTTTCTGAACCAGAAGATGTTGCTAATGTGGTAAGTTTCTTAGCCGGTTCTGATTCAAATTACGTTACTGGACAGACAATTATTGTTGATGGTGGAATGCAATTCCATTAATATTTAATGCTAGTAGTAGCAAGCGCAACTGGAAAAGAATTTTTCAGCTGCGCTTTTTAACTTCTTCTAAAAATATTACGATAAATTAACCCAAACGAGATGGACTTTGCTACAATTAATAACTAGTAGAAATGAGGAGGCTAGGCTTGTGGCAAAACGGAAGCGGAGAAGCAAAAACCGCCATACGGGTAGAAATCGGATTATTAGCATTCTTGCTGTTATTGTTATTTTTTTGGGTGTTTACGTTGGACACCATTTTTACCGAATCTGGAATCAGCAACGAATTGAACAAGAGGCACGTGAAAAGGATTGCCGAGCAAAACAATTATTTATTCAGCAAGTTGCTCCTGAAGCCCAGGCAATGCAAAATACTTATCATGTCTATGCATCAATTACGATTGCCCAGGCGATTCTTGAATCTCAATGGGGAACGAGTCAGTTAGCGTCGCAATACCATAATTTATTTGGAATTAAGGGAACAGGAACAAATTCACGAGTAATGACAACCAAAGAATACATCAATGGTAAGTGGATCGTTACTAAGGGGCGGTTCCGCGTTTATGATAGTTGGAGCGACTCTATTAAGGATCATACGCGATTGATGTTAAATGGGACAGACACAAATCAACAAAATTATGATCGAGTTGTTCATGCGACTAATTATCAAGAAGCAGCTCGTGGATTACAAGAAGCAGGGTATGCGACTGATCCTGATTATGCACAAAAATT
This sequence comes from Limosilactobacillus reuteri, assembly GCF_003072625.1. Classification (NCBI taxonomy): domain Bacteria; kingdom Bacillati; phylum Bacillota; class Bacilli; order Lactobacillales; family Lactobacillaceae; genus Limosilactobacillus; species Limosilactobacillus reuteri. Next base: position 1,532,721 of record NZ_CP027805.1, on the reverse strand, counting down.
AATTTCTGTGATTAAGGCGTATAAATTATATAATTATGATAAGTAATATAGAGGGGTACGAAAATGAAAGAGCTAGAAGAAAAAATTAAGGAATATGGGACTGTTTTACCGGGTAATGTTTTAAAAGTGGATGCCTTTTTGAACCATCAAGTTGATCCTCAATTAATGTTGCATATCGGTCAAGAATTTACCAAACTTTTCGCCAATGAAGGTATTACTAAAATTTGGACAGTTGAATCATCAGGAATCGCTCCAGCTGTAATGACGGGGTTGGAAATGAACCTTCCAGTTATTTTTGCCCGTAAGCATAAGAGTCTTACTCTTAATCAAAACATGTATACTGCTGATGTATATTCATATACTAAGAAAACAACCAATCGAATTTCAATTTCTAAAAAATATGTAAATGCTAATGATAAAATTTTAATGATTGATGATTTTTTGGCTAATGGTCAAGCAGTAGAGGGATTATTAGAAATTGCTGATCAAGCAGGGGTTCAAGTAGCCGGTGCAGGAATAGTTATTGAAAAGAGCTTTCAACCTGGAGCTGGCGAACTAAAAGAACGTGGAATTCGTGTCGAATCATTGGCACGAATTCAATCATTGAGTGATAATAAAGTTGAATTCGTAAAAGACTAATAAGGAAAGTGATAAAATGGGCAGAGATGCTATTTACCCAGGTAGTACTTTAGGAATTATTGGAATTAATCGCAATGGAGCTGCACTTATTGCGGCAGCGAAAAAGGCAGGCTTTAATGTTGGGGTGTATGTGAATCGCTCTCAGCCATCAGTAACTAAAATGGCTGACTTTACAATTGTAGGGGCAATGAACGATCGGACAAAACTAACTCAGTTTGGGGAAGCGTGTGATGCAGTTATTTATCAAACCCCTAATGTCGATTCTCGCGTCCTGCACTTTTTGAGTCAATATGCAGTGATTCCACAGGGGATTAATGCTCTTGAAATTGTTCAAGACCGGTTAATGGAACGGGCTTTCTTAGATCAAGTAAATATTAACATTGCTCCATATGTGACGGTGGTTAGTTTAGATGATGTTTACCAATCAATTGATTCCATTGGCTATCCTGCACTATTAAAACCCATTCAACGAGGAATTGGGGAAAATTCAATGCTGATTGAGCGCCAATCAGATATTATTCGCGCCGCTGATTTTATTGATACTGGTACATATTTACTAGAATCGTGGATTGAACATACAAATGAATATACGATGACAGCGGCAACTGATGGAAAAGATACAGAGATTTTTCCACTTGCTCAGCTTCATTACAATGACAAGCGCCAGTTGATTTCTGTTGCGACACCAGCAAATATTCACGATGATATGTTAAAAGAGATGCAGCGGATTGTAAAAAGTGTTGCGGCATCTCTTGAATATCGGGGTGTATTTTCCGTTAATTTTTATGTTACTTCTACTGGTACTCTTTATGTAAAGAATATTGAACCAGGGTTAACATCGATTGCTAACATTTATGATGTCACAGCAAATGTTAACCAGTATGAGGAACAATTAAGAAGTGCTGTTGGAATGCCCTTGCATGTTATTACACCATTACAAATTGGTTTGTTGATGGTAGTTCGAAATTATCAATCACGGGCAATTCAGCGGCAATGGTTGTTGAAGAATAACTGGCAATTTAGGTTCTTTAATGATGTTGGGGACGATGATCAAGCAATTCTAGGCTTTGTCTGGGTAACTGGCGGCGATAACTTGGCAGCCTTAAAGAATCAGGTCGACGATACTGAAGTTTGGAACGACCAAGCTTGATCATGAAATTACAAATTAAGCGTACAAGATTACGAGGGACTGGGGATGAAATCGCAGTCTCTTTATTTTTCCTAACATATGTTCGATTTTAGCACCAAATGAGATCCTAATTTGGTATAATATTAGCCGATGAAAATTTAGAAAGGATGGAACAGCGTGAATAACGGGCAAGCATTATTAGAAGGAATGAATGATAAGCAATCCGAAGCAGTATTAACTACAGAGGGACCATTATTAGTAATGGCCGGTGCTGGATCAGGAAAGACGCGGGTCCTTACACACCGGGTTGCTTACTTAATTGAAGAAAATGGTGTATTACCATGGAATATTTTAGCGATTACTTTTACCAACAAGGCTGCGCGCGAAATGAAAGAACGGGTCGGTAAATTGCTTGGTGAAAGCGCTAATGAGATTTGGGTATCGACTTTTCACGCATTATGTGTTCGAATCCTCCGTCGTGATATTGAAAAAATTGGCTATAATCGCGCCTTTACGATTGCTGATACAAGTGAGCAACGGACGTTAATGAAGCGGATTTGCGCAGAATTAAATATTGATACCAAAAAATTCGATCCCCGCAGTATCTTAAGTGCGATTTCTAATGCTAAAAATGCTTTGTTGACGCCAGATGACTATAGTAAAGAAGCTAATAGTATGTTTGAAAACATGGTTGCGCGTGCTTATAAGCTTTACCAACAAGAGCTAGAAGCTAATCAGGCATTAGATTTTGATGACCTGATTATGAAGACCATTGAGTTATTGGAAAGTGATCAAGAGACACTTGAATTTTATCAAGATAAGTTCCACTACATCCATGTTGATGAGTACCAGGATACAAACGATGCCCAATACCGATTAGTTAATTTATTAGCGCAAAAGTACCAGAATCTATGTGTTGTAGGGGATGCAGATCAGAGTATCTATGGTTGGCGTGGAGCTAATATGAACAATATTTTGAATTTTGAACATGATTATCCCCAAGCCAAAACGGTAATGCTTGAACAAAACTATCGGTCAACGCAAACAATTTTAAATGCAGCGAATGAAGTTATTGCTAATAACCTTTATCGAAAAAAGAAGAATCTTTGGACAGAAAATGGTCAAGGAGATAAAATTTCATATTACCGCGCGCAAAATGAACACGATGAAGCGCAGTTTATTGTTTCGAAAATTAAAGAAGAGCAAGAAAAGCATGGCTATTACTTTAATGATTTTGCGATCCTTTATCGAACTAATGCGCAATCACGGATGGTTGAAGAAACTTTCTTGAAGAGTAGTATTCCCTATACAATGGTCGGTGGACATAAATTCTATGACCGGCGTGAAATTCGTGATATTTTAGCATATTTGACCTTAATCGTTAATCCTGCCGATTCAATGAGCTTTGAACGCGTTGTTAATACGCCCAAACGAGGAATTGGTTTAACTAGTGTGGAACATCTTCGCAATTTTGCTAATGAAAATGGCTGGACATTATTAAAGGCAGCTCAAAATGTTGATACTGCTAGTGAAATTACTGCACGAACACGAAACAAAATTGATGAATTTGGCCAATTAATGGCTAACTTGACTAAACAAGCAGAATATCTCACGTTAACTGATTTAACTGAACAGATTTTAGAGTTAAGTGGCTACAATAAGATGCTGAGTGATGATCGAAGTCTTGAAGCACAAGCTCGGCGTGAAAACCTTGATGAATTTAAGTCGGTTACACAAGAATATGATGAGCAGCATAAAGACGATGATGATCCTAATTTGCAAAAAATTATTAACTTTTTAGCTGATTTGGCCCTTGTCTCAGATCAAGATGATGTTGATGAACAAGCACCGGCTGTAACTTTAATGACATTACATGCAGCTAAGGGGCTTGAATTTCCAGTTGTTTTCCTTGTGGGAATGGAAGAAGGTATTTTCCCATTATCGCGAGCTTTAATGGAAGATGATGAATTGGAAGAAGAACGTCGCTTAGCCTATGTTGGAATTACGCGGGCAAAGAAGAAGCTTTATCTTACTAATGCCTTTTCACGTTTACTTTATGGTCGTATCCAACGTAATCAACCATCACGATTTGTAGAAGAAGTTGATTCTGAGTTGCTACAGTTTGAAAATAGCCCATCAGGTAATAGTATTAAAGATAGTAAACTGCCATTTGATCGTGCTGCTGCGACCGCTACTACCTACCGTGACCAACAAAAGCGTACATATCGCAGTGCTGGCAAGCGGGTTAAACCAATTACTAACACCGGAACTGGGGCCGATAAAGTTGGCTGGAAAACTGGCGATAAAGTTGAACATAAAAAGTGGGGCCAAGGAACAGTGGTCAAAGTTAACGGTAGTGGCAATGATATGGAATTAGATATTGCCTTTCCAAGTCAGGGTGTAAAGCGGTTATTGGCAAGTTTTGCCCCAATTACGAAAGTACAAAAATAATGAAATGAGGCGGATGAGATGAGCGAAAAACAGACGCCAGTAAACGAATTAACTCTTCAGCAAGCTCAAGATGAGATTAAGCCATTACGAGCAAAATTGACTAAGTGGGGAAAAGAATATTATGAACAAGATAATCCAACCGTAGAGGATTATGTATATGATCGTGCTTATCAGCGATTAGTACAACTAGAAGAACAATTTCCACAATTAGTCTCTGCTGACTCGCCAACCCAACGAGTAGGGGGAGCAACAGAAAACCAATTAACAAAGGTTCGTCACGAAATTCCGATGTTATCGATGGGGGATGTCTTTTCGATTGAAGAATTGATGGACTTTAACCAACGACAACAGGAAAATTGGGATGTCGAAGTTGAGCCCGAATATAATCTCGAACTAAAAATCGATGGTCTTTCTCTTTCACTTGTTTACGAGAATGGAAAGTTAGTTCAAGGTTCTACACGTGGTAATGGGACGATTGGGGAGGATGTTACTGCTAATGTCCGAACTATCAAGTCAGTTCCCGCCGAATTGCCAGAGCCATTGTCAATCGAGGTTCGGGGCGAATGTTATATGCCCAAAGCGGCTTTTGCGAAGTTAAATGCTAAACGCGAAGCAGAGGGATTACCCGTTTTTGCTAATCCCCGGAATGCGGCAGCCGGAAGTTTACGGCAACTAGATCCGAAAGTAACAGCGCGGCGTGAACTAGATACATTTATGTACTATGTTCCTGAATATCAAAAGTTGGGGGTTAAGACCCAAGCAGAAGCACTTGATCGTATGCGAGAATTGGGCTTTAATGTTAATCATAATAATCGGGTTGTCCATAACCGTGAAGAGATTGAGAAGTATATTGAAGAATATACAGCTCGACGAGACAAGCTTACTTACGGGATCGATGGAATTGTTGAAAAAGTGAATGACCTTGATACGGAAGTTGCCCTTGGGAATACAGTTAAGGTGCCACGCTGGGAAATTGCTTATAAATTCCCTCCCGAAGAGCAAGCAACGATTGTCCGTGATATTGTTTGGACTGTCGGACGGACCGGCAATGTAACACCAACAGCAGTTATGGACCCAGTTCAATTAGCGGGTACAACAGTTAGTCGAGCTTCTTTGCATAATCCTGATTACTTGCGTGAAAAAGATATTCGGATTGGTGATACTGTTTATCTGCATAAAGCGGGTGACATTATTCCTGAAATTTCAAAAGTAGCTCTAACTAAACGTCCCGCAAATTCAGTTGAATATGAGATTCCAACGAAATGTCCGGTCTGTGGCGCAGAATTAGTTCATCTTGATGGTGAAGTTGCGTTACGATGTATTAATCCAATGTGTCCAGCACAAATTAAAGAAGGCTTAGCACATTTCGCTTCTAGGAATGCCATGAATATTGATGGGCTTGGGCCTAGAATTATTGAACAGCTATGGGATAAAGAATTAATTCATGATGTGGCCGGTTTATATCGGCTTAATCATGACCAATTATTAACTTTAGATAAATTTGGTGAGAAATCGACCGCTAACCTATTGACATCGATCGATAATAGTCGTAATAATTCTGTCGAGCGCTTATTATTTGGTCTTGGAATTCGGCATGTTGGTGCGAAAGCTGCTCGAATTATCATGGAACATTTCGGTGACCTTGATAGCTTAATGAAGGCTAATGCTGATGAGATTTCTGCGATTAGTGGAATTGGTCCAACAATTGGCGAAAGTATCGTAACTTATTTTGCTAATCAACAAGTTGTTAAATTAATTGACGAATTACGAGAAGTTGGGGTAAACTTTGCTTATCTCGGCTCACGGTCAAATGCTAATCCTGATAGCGAATGGAATGGTCGGCGAGTAGTACTGACTGGTAAGCTAACTGAAATGACTCGTGGGGAAGCAAAGTCATGGCTTGAAAACCACGGGGCTAAGGTAACCGGAAGCGTCTCAAAGAAAACAGATATTGTCATTGCGGGTGCTGATGCTGGTAGTAAGCTAACAAAAGCTCAAGACCTGGGCATTGATGTATGGAATGAACAGCAATTCAGCCAAGCAATGAAGGAGGAACAGTAAATCGTGAAGCGAAAGGCAAAAAAAATAGCCGTTAGTGCTGCCGTTTTGATGTGTACTGTCTTGCTTGCATCATGTGGCTTTGGTGGGAAGTCGTCATCAAAGAACTATTCAACGACTGGTTCAAGTAATGGTACTTATCAAGGTGTAATTAAAAATGGTCGTTACCGAACAAGTAAAGCTCGGGGTGTAAATGTTTCACAAAACGATAATCAATATAACCTGAAAAGCTTTGAAAGTGGTTTGACCCAGGTTTCAAAACGGGTCTTTTCCACAAAAAGCTATATTTTCCAAGAAGGTCAATATCTTAGTAGTGGGACGATTGAAAACTGGCTTGGCCGGAAAACAAAGAGTAATCCTGAAGGGCTAAACCCCGCGCAAGGAAAGAAGAGCAATCCTAACCCAGTCTATATTCAACAAATTGACGAGCAAGATTATATGCAAGAAAGTGGTAATTCCATGAAATTGCAGGGGATTACGATTGGTATCGGAATAAATTCCGAATATAACTACCAAACTAAGACAGGAGGACCAACCTTAACTAAGAAGATTAGTGATAGTGAGGTTCGTCGCCAAGGTGAAATTGCGGCACAAAAGGTTCTGAAACGAGTGCGGAAAAAGTCAGGCGTTGGAAATGTTCCAATCGTGATTGCATTATACAAACAAGCACCGGATGATAGTTTAGTTGGTGGTACATTCTTTGCTTATAGTAAGAATAATGGTAATACGATTAGTAGCTGGCGGAAGCTAAATTACAAGAATATGGTCCTTCCAAAGGCTAGTGCAGCAACAACTAATAGTTCTGATCAAACTGATGATGATAGTTTCTCAAACTTTAAGAGCCAGATTCAAAGTTTCTTCCCTAACTTGAGCGGAGTTACAGCACAAGCTCAATATGAAAATGGGACTTTATCGGGGATGCACATTACCGTTACTACTCAGTTCTATAGTCAAAGTGAAATTACTAGTTTTACCCAATATATTACCAGGGCAGCGAAGAAGTACCTTCCTAATGGGATTCCGATTGATATTAAGATTCAATCTGATTCAGAAATTCAAGCGGTTGTTTATCGGAATGCTGGTTCTGATAACTTCCAGTCGCATATTTTTGATTCTTATTAAAGGTGAAAAAGGAGAATATCGATTCGTTACTAGAAAATGCGAACCGATAACTCCTTTTTTATTTCGTTAGTGTAAGATTTTCATAGGTTGGATGAATAATTCATCTGGTCGTGGAAATCTTTTTTGTAGACCAATTTACTTATTTACAAAAAAAGAAAAGATCAGTAGCCTTTAGTGTGTCGAATACTAAGCAAAGGCAGGTCTTTCCTCATGGATATTTTAACAGAAATCTAGCAGAATTTGGTGAAATCAGGCAGTTTATTTGAAGCTGAACAGATTATTTTAAAAGGTGTATTGGAGTTAGGACAAGTAATCATGCAAAACTTTTTGGAAAGCTTAGATCGAAGCTTAAAGTCCCAAGCTCCAGCGAACTATCAAGTAATCAATAAACAGCCACGGACGCTTAATTTTATCTTTGGCCCGGTGACTTTTCAACGACGGTATTATCAGGCTGGGACAAAGAAACGTGAATTTTACTTAGACCAACAATTAAAAATTAAACCACGTCGTCGTTTATCGCCACACTACTTAATGATGATGGCTAAGATTGCCCAAACAACTACAATGCGCAATACTGCCGACATTTTGAACCTTGTATTTGACAGCGGAATTACTGCCGATTCGGTAATGCACGCCGTGCATGAGTTAGGAAATCAGGTAGCTAAACAAACTCAAGCAAAAGAACACCAAGCTACTCCTCGCCATATGCCTAAAAATTTAACTATTGAGGGTGATGCCTTTATGATTAAAGGTAAAAAAGAAGCAGGTCAGCTGACTCTTGTGCACCATTATCGGGTTTATGAGCGAGTAGCTAATCAAATCATTAATCGGCATGACTTTCTCAGTGTTGGGCACCAAGGACGGCTTGAAGCACGACTAAGTGATTATTTAGACCGCCATTATAAGCTTGCCGGTCAAACGATCTTTTTGGCCAGTGACGCTGGCCCAGGTTACGAACCAGCTAAGCTATTAAGTCTAGTTCCTCAAGGTGCACATGGTGAATACTTTCTCGACCGCTATCATTGTTTACAGAAAATTGAACATACTTTAGGCCGGCACAACGAATTAGCCATGCGAGCAATTAAAGCCGTTCGTCATCATGATCAAGCAGAGCTAACAATAATTTTAGATACTTATGAATCACAAAACCTAACGGAAAAACAAGCAGACGACCTAATGCGTTTAAGAAAGTATCTACAGCGAAATTGGCGGTATATCCTCTCACCACAAATGCGTGGATTTAAGGATATTCATTTAATTGGTTCAGTCGAAAGTTCTCACCGGGCTTTTACTTACCGGATGAAGAAACAGGGCAAGTCATGGACTAAGCAGGGGGCTAAAGCCATGATTGGTTTAATTGAAGCCCGAATGAATGGTGAACTGCAAGCTAGTTTAAATACAATCCTAGAACAATTAACAGTTCTTCCTCGAGTGGCTCAAACCAGCCTATTACAGGAAATGCATATTCGAACTGGAGAGTTTCTAAGAAAGACACCGACAAAGCCGTCAATTGGAGCAGTACAAGGAATAATTCCGATTAACACGGTCACAAGTAGACCAATGGGACAACTTTTTAAGGCACTAACCCACTAAAACTGTATATTTAAAGGCTACCTATGAAAACTTGACAGATACTTTTATTTCTACATGGATGAAATAGGAACCTATTCTGTGCTAAAATTATTAAATGTATATGTAGATTTTAAATTACTGGAAAAGAGGTAGAGAGAATGGCCAGTAAAATCACTGAGCAACAAGTAGAACACGTTGCTGAACTTGCTAAGCTTGAGTTCCCTAAGGATGAACTTAGTAAGTTTACCACTCAACTAGGAAACATTATTGATATGTTTGAAGACCTCGAAGCGGTTGATACCGATGGCGTTGAACCAATGACATCAGCAACCGATCGGGTAAATGTAATGCGTGAAGATAAGGCAGTTAAGAGTTCTAAAGACGAACAAGAAGCCTTGCTTAACAATGCTCCTGAAACTGATGGTGGCTACATCAAGGTTCCAGCAATTCTTGACGAAAGTGAGGACGGCGAATAATGGATTTTTACCAAACAAGCTTGAGTCAATTGCACGATGACTTGGTAAATAAGAAAATTAGTGCAACTGAATTAACCAAGGAAACTTTTGACCACATTAAGGGTAACGAAGATCAAGTTAAAGCCTTCATCAGCTTAAATGAGGACCAAGCACTAAAGCGGGCAGCTGAGATTGATGCAAAAGGCATTAGTGCTGATCAATTAACTGCAGGGGTTCCGCTTGCAGTTAAGGATAATATTTTAACTAAGGGCCTTACAACGACGGCTGCTTCTAAGATGCTTGAAAACTTTAACCCCGTATATGACGCGACAGTCGTTGAAAAGTTAAATGCCGCTGATTACATCAACGTTGGTAAGACTAACCTTGATGAATTTGCCATGGGATCATCTACTGAAAATTCAGCATTCTTTACGACTCATAACCCATGGGATCTTACACGGGTTCCTGGTGGTTCTTCCGGTGGTTCTGCTGCTGCTGTTGCGGCCGGAGATGTTTTAGGTGCGCTTGGTACTGATACTGGTGGTTCTATTCGGATGCCTGCTTCCTTTAACGGTGTCGTTGGGATGAAGCCTACATACGGTCGTGTATCGCGGTGGGGAATCATTGCCTTTGGTTCAAGTTTTGACCAAGTCGGCTGGTTGACCCAAAATGTTAAGGATAATGCCTTGTTGACCGCCCTCATCAGTGGAAATGATGAACGGGATATGACATCCTCACTTAAAGAAGTTCCAGACTGGGCAGCCCAATTAAACGAAAATACGAATGTTAAAGGCTTACGGATTGCTGTGCCAAAGGAATACTTTGATGGCTTAGACGAAGATGTTCAAGAAGTAATCAAGGCTGCTTTGGACCACTTAGAATCCCTCGGCGCAATTGTTGATGAAGTAGGTTTGCCACACACCAAGTATGGGGTTCCTGCTTACTACATTTTAGCCTCATCTGAAGCATCTTCTAACCTCCAACGTTACGATGGTATCCGTTATGGCTTCCGAGCTGCTGATGTTAAGAACTTGGAAGACGTTTATGTTCGTTCTCGTTCGGAAGGTTTCGGTGAAGAAGTTAAGCGGCGGATTATGTTAGGGACATTCTCTCTCTCTGCTGGTTTCTATGATGCCTACTTTAATAAGGCCGCTAAAGTTCGTCGTCTTATTGCCCAAGATTTTGAAGACGTATTTAAGGATCATGACGTAATCGTTGGTGCTACTGGTGCTTCGACAGCATTTAAGATTGGTGCGGAGATTGATGATCCACAAACTATGTACATGAACGACGTATTGACTGTTCCCATTAATATGGCCGGCCTTCCTGCAATGTCCATTCCTGCTGGCTTCTCTGCTAAAAATGGCATGCCAGTTGGTCTGCAAATCATTGGAAAAGCATTTGACGAACAAACAGTTTATAACACTGGATATGTCTTTGAACAGACAACTGATTTCCACAAGAAGACACCAAAGTTAGGAGGTCAAAACTAAGATGAACTTTCAAACAACAATCGGTCTAGAAGTCCACGTTGAATTAAAGACTAATTCAAAGATTTACAGTCCATCCCCCGTTGAATACGGTGACCAGCCTAACGCAAACACCAATGTCATTGACTGGGGTTACCCTGGTGTATTGCCAAGCTTAAACAAGGGTGTCGTTCGTGACGGAATCATGGCTGGGCTTGCTCTTCATGCTCAAATTGCCCACCACATGCACTTTGATCGGAAGAACTACTTCTATCCTGATAACCCGAAAGCCTACCAGATTACTCAATCAGATACTCCAATCGCTCATGATGGTTGGATTGAAATTGAAGTAAACGGTAAGAAGAAAAAGATCGGTATCAAAGAAATGCATATTGAAGAAGATGCTGGTAAGAACACTCACACCAGCAAGTATTCATACGTTGACTTGAACCGGCAAGGAACACCGCTAATTGAAATTGTTTCTAAGCCAGATATTGCCTCGCCTGAAGAAGCAGTGGCTTACTTGGAAGCATTGCGTCAACGGATCCAATTTACAGGGATCTCTGACGTGAAGATGGAAGAAGGGTCTATGCGGGTTGATACCAACATCTCAATTCGGCCAATCGGTTCTGACAAGTTTGGGACCAAGACAGAAATGAAGAACATCAACTCCTTTAATTATGTTCGGAAGGCCCTCGCATTTGAAGAAAAACGGCATCAAAAAGTATTGATGGCTGGTGGACACATTGGTCAGGAAACACGTCGTTATGATGAAGCGACTGGTGAGACTATTCTGATGCGGACAAAGGAAGGTTCTGATGATTACCGTTACTTCCCAGAACCAGACTTGCCACCAGTAAACGTTAGCGATGAATGGATTAGTGAAATTGAAAGCAAAATGCCAGAAATGCCTGGTGAGCGTCGTGAGCACTATGTTAAGGATCTTGGCTTAACTGATTACGATGCGATGGTTCTTACCCAGACTAAGGAAATGTCTGATTTCTTTGAAGAAGCTGTTAAGGACGGTGGCGATCCTAAGCGGGTAGCCAACTACTTGATGAACGATGTGAACTCATACTTGAACGATAAGCAAGTTGACTTACAAGATACTAAGCTTACTCCAGCTAACCTTGCTGGCATGGTGAAGTTAATTGAAGATGGGACTATTTCTTCTAAGATGGCTAAGAAGGTCTTTAAAGGAATCTTAGATGGTGAAGAACCAAATGCTTACGCAAAGGAACACGGTCTTGTTCAATTATCTGATCCTGCGCAACTACAGCCAATCGTTGATGAAGTTCTTGATAACAACGAACAATCAATTGAAGACTTTAAGAATGGTAAAGACCGGGCTGTTGGTTACTTAATGGGTCAAATCATGAAGCAAACGCGTGGTAAGGCTAACCCACAAGTTGTTACTCAATTATTGATGAAGTCTTTGAAGGCTAAATAGAGTAGGGAGGGATGACCGTGCGGAAACGTGCTCGGATAATTTATAATCCTACCTCAGGCCGTGAGACATTGCGAAGTGATTTAGTTGATATTCTCGCAATTTATGAGAAAGCTGGATATGAAACTAGTGCTTTTGCGACTACTCCTGCGCCTAACTCAGCTAAGAACGAAGCCACTCGTGCTGCTGAAGACGGTTTTGATTTGATTGTAGCCGCTGGTGGAGACGGTACCCTGAATGAAGTGGTTAATGGAATTGCTGGGTTAGAACATCGGCCAACATTAGCGATTATTCCAGCAGGGACGACTAATGACTATGCACGGGCATTACGGATTCCTCGTGATGATCCGATCGCTGCGGCTAAGTTAATCTTAAAGAAGAATAAGAAATTTAAGATTGATATTGGTCGGGCTGGTGAAAATTACTTCATGAACATTGCTGCCGGTGGAACGATGACTGAATTAACCTATGAGGTCCCTTCGCAAATGAAGTCCCTCTTTGGTTACGCAGCATACTTCGCCAAGGGAGCAGAGTTGATGCCGCGGATTAAGCCAGTCGACATGCTAATCAAGTATGATAATCAGGAATACCGGGGCAGTGCTTCCATGTTTATGATTGCCTTGACTAATTCGGTCGGCGGTTTTGAACAGATTGTGCCGGATGCTTCACTTGATGATGGAAAGTTTACGATGATTATCGTCAAGAAGAGCAGTGTGATCGATATGCTCAGCTTAATGGCAAAGGCACTTCAAGGAAAGCACCTTGATGATCCGCGCATTGTTTATGCTAAGGCAACCGATATTGAAGTTATTCCGCTAAACAAGGGTGACCGCTTGATGGTTAACCTGGACGGGGAATATGGTGGCGATGCGCCCATGAAATTCCATAACCTTAAACAGCACCTAGAAGTGATTGCTAACTTGGATGAGATTCCAGAAGATGCGATTACAACTTCAGCTGATTTTAAGCGGGTCGAAGAAGACTTTATGAATGGCATTGACGATTATAAAGATCGCGAAAAAAAATAGAATAAATAAACGGTCAGCTTCGCAAAGAGGAAATTGGCCGTTTGTTTTGTTATAATAGGAGAAGTTTGTAACGTTGAAATCAATGGAGGAATAACTTTGAAACTAAACATTCCAGTACATAAAAATGAAGAATATCCAGCGAAGGTAGTGGATTTATCTTACGAAGGCAATGGGGTCGTTAAGATTGATGATTTTCCCGTCTTTGTTCCTAATGCCCTTCCTGGTGAAGAGATTACGGTAAAGATCACCAAGGTAACCAGCCACTTTGCTTGGGGACGGGTAATGGACTGGCAGACGAAGAGTCCAGATCGCGTTGATGTTAAGGATAAAAAATATATTCAAACGGGAATCGCGCCGCTTGGTCATTTGAAATATGATGCCCAGTTGAAATTCAAGCAACACCAAATTCAAGAATTATTGGCCAAAGCACACTTAGATGAGATTGAAGTTTTGCCAACGATGGGGATGGAAAAGCCTTATCATTACCGCAACAAGGCCCAAGTACCAGTAAAAATGGTTCGTGGTCAATTAGAAACCGGTTTTTATAAGCGGGGGAGCCACAATTTAGTACCAATTGAAGATTTCTATATCCAGGATCCAGAAATTGATAAGGCCATTGTGGTTGTCCGTGACTTATTACGGCAATACCACATTACACCATATGATGAACAAACTGGTAAAGGTGTGATTCGCACAGTAATGGTTCGGCGGGGATACTACAGCCATGAAATGATGGTAGTCTTAGTCACGAATACGAAGCGGCTGCCAATGGAAAAACAAATCGTGGATGGTATCGTTGCCGGAGTGCCAGAAGTAAAAAGTATTGTGCAAAACATCAATGATAAGCGAACGAACCGCTTGCTCGGCGATAAGAATAAAACATTATGGGGTGCTGATGAAATTCATGATCAGCTCCTCGGGATTGATTTTGCAATTTCACCATTATCCTTCTACCAGGTTAATCCGCAACAGACTGAACGCCTTTACCAAACAGCCATCGACAATGCAGGCTTGGACGGTAATCAAACCGTCATCGATGCCTATTGTGGAATTGGCACGATTTCCCTGGCAGTAGCTAAGCATGCTAAGCAAGTTTACGGGGTCGAAATTGTTCCAGCGGCGATTGAAGACGCCAAACATAATGCTAAACGGAATGGTATTAAGAACGCCAAATTTGTTGTTGGTAAGGCCGAAGAACAATTTGCTAAGTGGCAAGCAGAAGGGCTCAAACTAGATATTGTCATCGTTGATCCACCACGGAAGGGTCTTGCTGAAAGTCTGATCGAAGCCACCGGTAAAATGGAACCAAAGAAAGTGATTTATGTTTCCTGCAACCCTGCCACTTTAGTCCGTGATATCAAGCGTTTTGCTGACCAAGGCTACCATGTAACGAAGCCAATTCAGCCAGTGGACCAGTTCCCACAGACGACGCATGTGGAGAGCGTTACTGTCCTGGAACGTACAGAAAAATAGCTAGTAAACGCCGGTGTGACGGTATTTGTGGATGATTGAAAGTGTACTTTTTCCTTTCTAAGTGATCGGAATTAGTACACTTTTTCTATTTGGGATTGGCGGGTCGAGTATTCTATGTCCTATTTCGATAGTCGAGTAGGCAATTGTCCAGTTTGGCAGGTCGAGTTTATTTGGGTAGTTAAAAGGCCTGAAATGGTTGGTATAAGTGGAATCGTGAGAGGAGTGAAAATGTGGAATTTTAGTGTGGAGGATTGAGTTGATTAGTGCAATATTGAGAAATTTCCATATTGGTCATTGAAAGGAAAATTACCAGGATAGTAGTATACTCGGCGTATAACTAAATATCTGAAAGGATGAAACTTAAATTGAATGAAGAAACACTTATCGGAATAATAAATAAAGCACCGATAGAAAATGACCACTGGGATTTTAAAGAAAAGTGGCATGAGGATAATGGTGAATTACTGAGAGACATTATAAATTTTGTTAATACACCACATCACGATGATTGCTATATTATTCTGGGTGTAAATGATAAGAATGGAGAAATTGTTGGCATAGATAAAGATCCTAATCGTAGGAACAAACAACAATTGCAAGATTATCTTAGAAGACAACCATTTGCACAAAACTGGTATCCCTTAACGAATGTTGAAACTTTTAAGCTATCCGGACATTACATAGATGTGATTACCATAAAAAATTCTAATAATGTGCCAATTTACTTGAATAGAAGAGTTAATAGAAAAGGTAAGCCAATGCAACCTGGGTTGATTTATTCAAGGATTAATGATTCGAATACACCAGTGGATGAGTCTACTAGTGATAATCAACTGGAATTATTATGGGCGAAAAGATTTCATCTTGACGTAAGTATTTATGACCGATACAAGGCAATTCTAATGCATCCAGAAGATTGGGAACAAATCATAACCGAAGATAATCATGAATCATATATATATCTTAGAGATCCTAATTTTGCTATTAAAGTTGATGGACCACTTGAAAATAAAAATAGTCATTTTGAATCATTCATGATGTCAGAGTTTAATATAAGGGTCGAATGGTTCATCATTAAATTATTTTATGGGAATAATGAGATTTACTACAATTATGATATTCCTATAGATGATTCTTCAGCAGAAATAATTATTCCAGACCATCATTTCATAAATGTAAATAGTGTGTTTAATGGCATTAGCTATCATTGTTATATTAAAGATGAGCTGCCATATATACTTACTAATTTTATAAATGATGTAAGGAATGTATCATATGCGGGCTATTGGTGGAACCATGTAACCGCAGATAATGTTATTTATGAAACAAAAAAAGAAAAAGCATACTATGAAAAATTGGTATCTGATAATTATGAAAAAATCAAAGTGTCAGAACTAACCCCTAATCCAGAAAAGGTTCAAGCTCTGACAAGTAAGATTAAGTTAAGTGGTACAAAAGGAGAGGGTGGCGATATATCACTAATTGCTAAAGAAATGGCAAATGAACATCTGTTGGTGAAATATATTAAAAAATTGCAATTAAAAAACAGCACCCAGCCGAAATGACTGAGTGCCGAGCAACCTAAATTTTACATGTTAACTCTAATTACTTCACCATCTTTGAACGTGAATTCCATGTAGCGTTTGAAGATGGTGATTTTTTCTACCAAGCGACGAACCAATTGTTCATCAAAGTCAACTAAGCCATACTTGTGCAATTCGACTAATTTGTTGATTTCGTCCATGCTATGCAGTTTAGCTTGTTGATCATTTTCACGATTTTGGACTTTTTCTCTTTGTTTCCGCAGGTCCATGATTTGCTGAGTAAGAGCATCACAGTCCTGGTGCTGGTTGGCAGCTTGAATCAACTTCATTTGCACTTCCTCCAGCTGTTGATCGAGTTGATCAATCGTTGGACCTTTCGAGCTCTTGATAACTTTCATGATGTTAGCTTTGATTTGTTTACTAGCCAACTCGTGGCTTTGGATTAATTGGTTGAAGGCATCAACGGTGGCTTCTTTGAGAAGGGGTTCTTTAACATTGCGAATCATGCAGCGGCGACCAGTTTTACTTCTCCTTATCCGGCTAGCACAACGCCAGACAGCCACTTTTTCTGGCCGATACCACATGTTTCGCTGCATGATATCACCGCACTTACCACAAAATATTTTTTGAGAGAAGCAATATTTACCGTTAAGGCGCCTATGCTTACCGTTCTTAGTAGTGATACCATTTCGGCGCTGTTTGATGATCTGCTGTACTTGCATGAAAACAGACTTGGGAATAATCGCTGGGTGATCATTCTCCACGTAGTATTGTGGCATGATGCCTTCATTTTTCACTCGTTTTTTATTAAGAAAATCAACGGTGTAAGTCTTTTGTAAAAGGGCATCACCCATGTATTTTTCATTCTTTAGGATTTTGGCCACGCTGCTAGAGCGCCAATTTTTTGTTTTGCCACCAGTCAGAATACCATCAGCTTTGAGTGAATCAGCGATTTGTTTCATCGTCATTCCGTCTAGGTAGCTATAGAAGATCCGTTTAATGACCTTGGCTTCCTCTGGTTCAATTACCAGGTTGCCTTGAGCATCCTTGGTATAGCCCAGGAAGTGATTATGATTCACGAATAATTTTCCTTGCTGATAACGGTACTGAATCCCCATCTTGACGTTTTGCGATAAGGACTCACTTTCTTGTTGAGCGAGGGAAGCCATGATGGTAATCAGAACTTCACCTTTGGCATCCATGGTGTTAATGTTTTCTTTCTCAAAGAAGATGGCGACGTTGATGGCTTTTAAGTCCCGGATATATTTCAAGCAGTCGATGGTATTTCGGGCAAACCGGCTGATTGATTTGGTAACGATTAAGTCAATATTACCAGCTTTACAGGCTGCAATCATTTTATTAAATTGTTCGCGCTTCTTGGTATTGGTTCCGGAGATCCCATCATCGGCATAAATACCTGCAAATTCCCAGGTTGGTTCCTTTTGAATTAGCTCTTTGTAGTGAGCTACCTGAGTTTCGTAGGAGCTAGCCTGCTCATCATAGTCGGTCGAAACCCGGCAATAAGCAGCTACCCGGAGCTTTTCAAAAGGTTGTGGACTATGTTGATGATGGACACTGTTTCCTTTTGGCTGATGGGCAGGAATAATGCGTACTTTACCCAATTAAATCACCTTCACTTTCGATAATGCTGTACAAATATTCGGCTTGTTTGATGGGTTCGTTGAAGCGCTGTCTGATGATATTGCGATAGAAGTGGTCGTCAATAGTGACATCCTTGTTTAACTTCTCTGTTAACTTCAGCCCGCACTTTAGCTTAAAAACTACGCTTGAACTGTGTACTACAATCTGTTGAACAAAATCCTGAAACGGGGTTTTATCAAATCCTGACAGTTCTTGATCTTGTTGGCACCAATATAGTAAGGAGCGTACATCTTCAAAACTGTTAGCCGAATCAGTATTTCTACTGTGGAGTTGCTTGACCTTTTCACGGCACTTGTAGGTATCCTGTTCGAGTTGAGCCGTTTGGTTTACGTAGATAGGCTTATCTATCAGTCCTGATTGCATCAGTTCGGTTAAAGAATTTAGTCGACCGTGGGTGTCACTGTTAGCCTGCACCTGCAGGTTTTCTAACAGTGGTTGTAATAAGAACTTCCTGCTGTAAACGAGTTTATTCATCATA
Organism: Limosilactobacillus reuteri; assembly: GCF_003072625.1. NCBI lineage: Bacteria > Bacillati > Bacillota > Bacilli > Lactobacillales > Lactobacillaceae > Limosilactobacillus > Limosilactobacillus reuteri. The sequence goes on along the minus strand of NZ_CP027805.1, from coordinate 1,514,194 downwards.
TTACAGAAAGCCACTTCTAGACTTGCTTCGGGAACTGCCTTAATTGGGCATTGCTTAGCCGATTTTAGATGCCTTTGACAAGCCCAGTAGATTTTATTTGGGCGTGTTTGCCGCTTAAAAATAGTTCCACAATTACCACAGATGATTTTTCCAGAAAACAGGTAGTGATGTTGATACTTATGGCTATCAGTTTCGATATGGCGTTTTTGAGCCGCTTCTTTAAGCAAAACTTGAATCCGGTTAAAAGTTTCGTGGTTAACCAAACTAGGATGATGATCCTCAATTAAGTACTGGGTGAGTTCACCTTGGTTAAAATGACGGTGATATTGATCATCACGATAAGTCTTTTGACAGAGCATATCACCGGTGTAATTACTGTTTCGTAAGATGTTAATCACGGTGTTACTTCGCCATTGTCCACCGCGCTTTGTTGGTATGTGTTTATGATCTAATCCTTTAGCAATTTGACTAGCTGACATTCCCTTTGAAAATTATTGAAAGATTTCTCGCACAATCCTGGCTTCAGTCCGATTGATGACTAAGTTGCCATCTTCAATTGAATATCCGTAGGGGGCTGAAGATACTCGAAATTGGCCACTAGCGAAACGTTGCCTGATTGCCCAACGTAAATTTCCGGCAGTAGAATGAGATTCATCCTGAGCGATACTGCTGAGAATCGATAGAAATAATTCGCTAGTCATTGCTCCAGTATTGATGTGCTCTTTCTCAAAGATAATTGGGATGTTCAACTGCTGCAGTTCTCGAACGATTTGTAGACAGTCGGTTGTGTTTCGGGATAAGCGGCTGATTGACTTTGTAACCACGAGGTCAATTCGATGATTATGACAATCTGCCAGTAGTTCTTTTAAAGCATCACGCTTCGTTAGTTGGGTGCCTGAGATTCCTTCATCGTAATAGACCTTAGCTAATTGCCAGTCTGAATGATTACTGATGTATTCTTGGTAATGAATACGTTGGTTTTCAAGACTTTCCAGTTGTTCAATGTTGTCAGTTGAAACTCTGCAATAGGCCGCTACACGGAGATGCTTGACATCGCGGTGGTAGCTTTGGATTTTAGTAATGGTTGACATGACAACCCTCCTTTCGTCAGTGTGGTATGTTAGCTCTAGAACTTTGATGTATCAACGTTTCCGGGCCCTAATAATGGTGGAAATGACTGCTTGTTTAAGGCATCAATGTCCTTAAATTCGGTGAGCGAGATTAAGCCTTTATTAAGCATATTCTGTATGATTTGTTTTGATTGTTGATAGTGCAAATCATTCAATAATTGCTCTGAATTGATATGCTCACTTGTTGCTATTAGTGGTTGATGGGTCACTGGTTGTACTTTCTTTACCATGTTTAATTACCTCCACTGATAAGCCAGAACAAGCGGAAAAGTAAACCATGGCAAAAGAAAAAAGCCTGCAGACCATAGTCCACAGGCATAAATCAGAGTAATTGATTAACACGTTGTTGAATTTGGGTGGGGTCATAGCCAGCTTGTTTCAAGCGGTTGATTCGCTCATTACCATTTTCCCAGGAACCACGGATAACTTCGCGTGCAATTTGGTCGACTGACTTATGGTTCAATAGACGGTTAACTTTTTCTTGGACCACCGCATAGTCATAACCGGCAGCGGATAACCTTTTTTGACGATCGACACCATTACCCCATTGTCCATTCAATACTTCTGCAGCCAGCTGATCAGAATTCTTTCTGGTGGCTGGCTGCTTTTTGTTAATTACTGCTGCATAGTCAATGTAGGCATAATCTAGGTCGCAGTTACCACTGACACCTGGAACAGAACCAGTAGAGGAATGTTGCCAGATTCCATAGTTGCCACCATAGTTACAACGCGATCCATATTCGGCGACCCAGATGGCATACCGCTGAGCAACAGCGGGCGAGATATAGTTTTGCAGTGGTGATCGTGAAATATACAGCCCCGCATAGCAACCATTCTGTTCCAAAACACTACAGAAGCTTTTTACTAAGCTATTACAGAAATTACGTCCATTAGCAAATTGCCACTTTTCTTCTAGGGTCCGTCTGAAAACTACTTAAGTAAGATGCAAATTGAGGCAATGTAAACCGTAGCCAGATAAACATGAGCGAGCTTATCATAACGCGTTGCAATCCTACGAAAGTTCTTCAACTGATTGAAGAAGTTCTCAATCAAATGGCGCTCACAATAAACGTGGTAATCACAGGTCCACTTGTCTTTGGTATTTTCCTTTGGCGGAATGGTATAGACGGCTGCTTTATCTTTAATATACTGGCGAAGTTTCGCGGTGCCATAGGCTTTATCCGCGATAATATTTGATTGAGAAATATCGAAGCCTTCCAGCAACTCACTGGCAACTTGGCTATCATGTACTTGACCACCTGTTAGGCGAAAAACCAAGGGATTCCCTAATCCGTCAACGAGTGCGTGAATCTTGGTCGTTCGGCCACCTCGACTTAGTCCAATAGCTTGATTTTCGACCATACATTCGGCGTTTTTTTTGCCCCAGTGGCCTTTTGATGCGCTCGAACGATCGTTGAATCTAAGCTCAAGTTTTCCATGTCGGGATCGTCAATCAATTTGAGAAAAACCTGTTCGAACAAGCCTGAACTTACCCAGGCTCGGAAGCGACTATACACCGTTTTCCAAGAGCCATAGCGTTCAGGTAGATCACGCCAAGGAGCCCCGCTGCGCATGAGCCAGAGGATAGCGTTGAGGGCGGTACGGTTGTCTAGGCTTGATGGACGGCCAGTCCGGTATGGCGGGAAGTATCCTTTGATTCGGTCCCATTGAGCATCTTCCAGTTCGTATCGTTTAGGTGTTGTCATCGGAATGCCTCGATTCGTTTTTCCTCAGATTATACCTGAATTTTTAGTTTTCAGACAGTCCCTAGATCAAAGTAGATTGGATAATCAAAGTGACGATTGCCAAGGACAGTTAAGCAGGCCCGCGCTTCATTAGCTGCATCAGCAGGTGAAGTAGCGTAGGAATACCAATAGGCACCAACTTGCAAACCAGCCGCTTTAGCCTGTGTGTAGTGTTCAGCAAAATAATGGTCTACTTGGCTAGCAGAACGACCATAGCCGGCTCGAATTAGGACGAATTTTACGCCACTAGCTTTAACTGCATTAAAGTCTACGTGGCCTTGCCATTCAGAAATATCAATTCCGGGAATCATTGATTGTCACCATCCTTATTGTGAAGTTGTTGAAGGACATTTTTTAATTTATCGGGTACGGGTAATCCTAACCGGCTTGTGTTTTCTAACAGAGAGATACCTTCGTTAGAAATATAGAAGAAAATGGTTGCTGTGCGAATAGCAGAGCCATTCTTTAGTAAATACACATCAAGGCAGTGGGCGATACCAACCAATAACAGGATTAAAACCTTGCGAGTAAGTCCACGAAATCCAATTTCACTGGATAATTTATGCTCATTAACTGCGCAAAGAACTCCGGTAATATAGTCCACGATCATAAAAATCAGGAGAATATATAGGAAACCGTCGAGTCCTCCTAGAAACCAGCCAAGAAAGGCACCAATTGCACCAAAACAAGTATTAATTATTGTTAAACTAGTTGTCTTCATCGGGGTTATCAACTCCTCTCGAATATTCAGCTTTGATTTCCATATACTCATGGTTGTATTTGACATCATCAATAAAACCAATATTATAGCCGCGACCTTCAAACCAAATGTTGGTTTGTTCATCGATGTCATCACGATAACGAATGATGAATGATAAATGATAGTTGCTTTTCCAATTTCACAGTAACTGCTGTGTAATACTCTTGACCGTGTAGGGCAGAAACTTTTGCCCATACATCTCCTAGGCGTACATCCTTGTACATTTCCATACCGGTATTTGGATTTTCACCGATATATTTCTTTTTCAATAGAGTGATGCGTCGGTCTAGTTCACCAATGTCAACAATCTTACTGACACGTTTATTTTGCTGTTGCACTAAAACTCCTCCTTCCGGTAAGGGGACAAGATGGCCCGAAGAAACTTAATCATGGCATCAAAATCGGCTGTTTCCCGATATTCATAAAGGTAAGCAACGGTATAGAGAATGGCGGTATGAATATCATCGGGGAGGGGGTCGAATGCGGATAGAGGTTGACGAAGTACATTCTCGACTGTAGCAGTTGCCGAGCTGATTAACTTCGTAATTAGGTCATCCTCGACAGTGTTATCCACCCTCAGGTAGGCTTTTGCTTCGGCCAAAGTAATAGCAGCCACATTTCATCAATCCTTTCTATTTAGCAGCCATGGACAAGGTCTTAATTGCTTCTGGTAGGATAACTTTGCCGTCAACTCGTTGTGAGCCTAAGAAGCCAACTTGACCAGTTACGGCATAAAGTTCATTCAGACGTTTGAAGGTTCGACCTTGTCGATCTGCAATCCAGTAGTAATTGAAGTCACCAAAGAGGATTGGCTTATTAGAGGCAGCCAACGTCGGCATGAATGGACTAGTGTACACCGGGCAGTTAAGAATTCGGTCTGGCTGACCTGCTTGAACGGAAGGTTGCCAAATATATTGGTCGTTCTTATCTTTCATTTTGCGGATGGCTTTTACGGTGTCATCGTTCATCAAAAAGACAGCGTTTTGACGATATGGCGCCTTTAAGGAATAGAAGAGGTCAATTAAATCATCAAAAGTTAACGCATCGGCCTTGGCAGCTGTGGATCCGGCGGAAGCGCCATTAGTGTCGGTTAAGATACCAGTAGGTTGACCAGTACCAGTACCGGTTAAAAAGGCCTGTTCTTCGGTATTACCGAGTCGGCGGCCAAATTCATCAGAGAGATAGGACATCAAATCAAATGCGGAATCGTTTAGTAATTCTTCTGACACTTTGATCAGGGTCCCCAACTTATGAGCTCCTAGTGACACCTGACTAAATTGAGTATTGGACTCTGTGTAGGCCGCTTCTTCTTCGAGCCAGGCTGCAGTACCCTCACTGGCCACCACTGGAATTTTATGTTCGCCGCTATTGGTTTGGATGACATGACTGATAGTTCGCAGCACGTTTGCTTCTTGCAACTTTTGGATAAGTTGGTTTTCAAATTCGTCGGGCACTAAGAAACCACCATCGGGGTCCACACCTTCTTTAAGAGCATCCACGACGGCATGTCCACGCATCATTTGCCAGAAATCTTTTGCATAAGCATCCTGGCTCTTTGGTAGCTGATCAGCAGTTGGGGAATTAGTAAGGGCCTTACTGGTGGGTTGGTTCAGTGCCACTTCAATTTCTGCTTGTTTGTGTCGTCGATCGATTTCCTTACCTAAGTCGACAACTTCTTGCTCCATCTTTTCATAGCGGGCATTGTCTTCGGCTGAGAGTACATCTGATTCCTTTTGCTTAGCATCTAGGAAATCCTTTGCTTGTTTCCAAATACGGGCACGCTTTTCTTGTAATTCAGTAATCTTACTCATTGATAAGTCCTCCTAAAAATTAGTGTGATAACAAAGAAAGCCGCTTTTGCAGCGACTTAACAGAGATATTAGATTTTGTTTGTGGTTTTAGTTTGTTCAATAGAACCAATTCAGATTGCTTATCTGAATACGAGTAACAATCCGTGACATCTTTATTTTGACCTAGCATATCGTCAGCAAAGCCCAATTCAATCGCTTTATTGACATTCATCCAGGTTTCATCATCCATCATGGCTGAAATCTTTTCACGAGGAAGGTTTGTTTTAAGCTCATAGGCATTGATGATTGATTCTTTTGTTTCCGCTAGCATCTGTGCAGCTTGATCAAGGTCTTCTTTTTGTCCACCAACAATGGTTAATGGATTATGAATCATGATCATCGCGGTCGGAGCCATGGAAACTTTTGTGCCTGCCATGGCGATAACTGATGCAGCCGAAGCAGCGATACCATCAATCTTGACGTTCACATCATCAGGATAATTCATTAGCATCGTATAAATACGGCTGGCAGCGACACAGTCACCACCGGGCGAATTTAACCAGATATCAATCGGCCCTTTCCCTTGATTTAGTTCATCTTGAAATATTTGGGGAGTGACATCATCATCAACCCAGCTATTTTCAGCAATCGTACCGTTAATAGTTAAGACACGTTGATTCTGAGGGCCGCTCCAGTTCCAGAAACGTTTCATTCTTTTGCTTCCTCACTTTCTTTAGGTGGTTGAGAACTATAGAAATTACCAGCTTGATTGAGTGGCAGCATATTGCCATTTACCAAGTATTCGTCACCGCCTTCATTAGCAGGAATACGATTAAGATCTTCCAGTTCCCGAATGTCGTTTGCGGACAACCAGCCATTTTGACGTCCAATCGCATAACCGTTCATTCGGCTTTCGTAATCGCCACGTAGTAGTCCATCAACATTGAATTTGACGAAAAACTTTCGTTGATCATCAGTGGAAAGTAGCTGTTGATTCATAGCTTGCTCCCAGCGAATACACCAAGGGTTCAAGGTGTACTTAACGAATTCAAGAGATTGTTGCTCGATATTCGAGAAGGTTGAGCGGTCTAGGTCGCCAACCATATGTGGCGGTACACGAAAAATTCTGGCGATTTCATCGAGCTGAAACTTTCGGGTATCGAGAAATTGCGCTTGATCGGGCGGAATTGATAACTGATGGAAAGTCATTCCTTCTTCCAAGACGGCAATGCTGTGATTATTAGATCCCGAAAATTGTGACTGCCAACTTTTCCGAAGTCGTTCAGGGTCTTTGACGACATTAGGGTGTTCGAGAACACCGCCAGGCGTGGCGTCATTTTTGAAGAAGGTCGAACCGTATTGTTCGGCAGCCATGGATAAACCAATCGCATTCTTGGCCATAGCAATGGGACTGTAGCCAATCAAACCATCAAAGCCTAGTCCTGCTATATGTAGAACTTCATCGGATAAGAGAATTACTTGCTTCGATTTATTCTTTGCCTGGTAATCATCGTAGTTGCGAGTATAGGTGTAGTAGATTTCACCGTTGGCAGCACGGTTAACGTCCATTCGATCTGGCATCAAAGGATAGAGCCCAGTGATCTCACCTTGACCGTTTCGAATGACTTGTGCATAGGCGTTACCCCACAGCAATAAATGGTTCATCATGGTTTCACGAAAGATAAAACTGGTCATTTCTGGATTTGGCGCATCATGAAGCAAAAAATAAAGCGGGTGGTTAATTGCCCGCTGTTTGCCACCATCGCTGGTGTATTGATAAATATGGAGTGGTAGTTCAGCTAATCCTTCAGCCAAGACCCGCACACAAGCATAAACCGCTGTATTCTGCATTGCAGTGCGTTCGGTCACATTTTGGCCAGCCATCGAACTGCCGAAGAAAAATGACATGGTGCTAGACAGGGTATTTTTTGGTGAAGCTTTATTGGTATGGAACAATTTATTAAATAGGTTCATGGTATCAACTCCTTTCAGTTCTTCAGAATTACAACATCAATAGACCCCGACCATCATAAACAGAATCACCATTATCCTCATTTCGGATAGCACGATCCAGTCCCATAATGGTAGCCACTACGCCATCAATTTTTTCGGTTGACTTAGCCTTATCCGGTTTGATATTTCCGGCTGGGTCAGTGCGGATGTAGATGTTGTCCATCATCCAGCGTAAGACTGGGTGATCACCATGAGCGATCTTCTTTTCCAGAGTTAATCGCATTAGTTCTTTCGTTGGTGGGGTCATATCTTTAAATCCCTGACCAAATGGAACTACAGTGAATCCCATCCCTTCGAGATTTTGAACCATTTCAACTGCACCCCAACGGTCAAAGGCGATTTCTTTGATGTGGTATTTTTTACCAAGATCATCAATAAATTGTTCAATGAAGCCATAGTGGACGACATTACCTTCCGTGGTTTGTAGATATCCCTGCTGCTTCCAAATATCGTAGGGGACGTGATCACGACGAACCCGCAAATCAACGTTATCCTCGGGAATCCAGAAGTAAGGTAGCAGGGTGTAACCTTCTGAATCATCTCTAGGAGGAAACACCAGTACAAAAGCCGTAATATCAGTAGTTGATGACAGGTCAAGACCACCATAGCAATCGCGGCCACGTAATTCATCGGGATCAACAGGAAAGGCACAAGCATCCCATTTGTCCATCGGCATCCATCGAACATCCTGCTTCACCCACTGATTTAACCGTAGTTGTCGGAAGGTATTCTCTTCAGCCGGATTCTCCTTAGCTGAATTATAAGCATCCTTAACCTTCTCCATCTTGACGGTAATACCCAGGGAGGGATTAGCTTTCTTCCAAACTTCAGGACTCGACCAATCTTCATCACGCCCAGCACCGTAAATAACCGGATAAAAACGTGGGTCATGTTTACGGCCCTTCATGATGTCGATTGCTTTTTGATGAACCTGGTAACAGATAGAGTGTTCATCATTACCGGCAGTCGTGATTAAAAAGTAGAGCGGCTGCGTTCGAGCATCGCCGGAACCCTTAGTCATGACGTCGTAGAGTTTACGATTGGGTTGAGTGTGTAATTCATCAAAAATTACTCCTGACACGTTGAAACCGTGCTTGGAATAAGCATCAGCAGATAGGACTTGATAGAAACTATTAGTTGGCTCATAGATCAGCCGTTTTTGGGAAGCGAGGATCTTACAACGCTTTTTTAAGGCTGGGTTCATCCGCACCATATCAGCGGCGACGTCAAAAACAATGGCGGCCTGCTGGCGATCAGCAGCACAACCATAAACTTCTGCACGTTCTTCACCATCAGCGCAGCAAAGCAGTAGAGCAACAGCCGCCGCCAGTTCTGATTTGCCTTGCTTTTTTGGAATTTCGACGTAAGCAGTATTGAATTGACGATACCCATCAGGTTTTAAGATGCCAAAAATGTCGCGAATAATTTTTTCCTGCCAGTCAATGAGGTCAAAAGGCTTACCCGCCCAGGTTCCCTTGGTATGGCATAGGCATTCGATAAATGAAACTGCAAAATCAGCTGCGTCTTTGTTATAAGTAGAGTCCTTGGCCATGAACCTAGTTGGCTTGTAATCTTTTAGTTTTCGCAAGAGGGCATCACATCCTTTCAGTTGTACTAAAAAAGCACTGAGTGTTAACTCAATGCTTGATTGATGATTAATTAAACTTGCCAGTTAATATCAAATTTACGTATCCGGCGCGGTCAGTATTCAAGTAATCGATTAAGTCATGGCAGTTATAGTAGTATGCCAGTCTTTTGACATTTTCCACATCAAACATATTGGCTACACCAGTGTTGCGGATTTTTAAGACCTGCTGGCGGATTCGGTTACGTTTAGCTAATTCGTCCTTAATTCGATTCATGATTAGTCCCCCTGGTTCTTAAAAGCAGCTGATCCAGTTAAGTTGCGTAACAATACTTTCCGTTGGTCTTTAAACTTGGGACCGATAAATCCTAGGCGTAGCAGGAAACAGCGGAAAGCATATTTTTCATTACTCTCTTCGTGTGGTTCTGACATGATTCGCTGGTGGCTGATGGCATATTGGACCAGCTTGTCGACAAATTGTTGATAAGCCAAAGCATCGTCAAGTTTCACTTCTTTAAACCAATCGAAGGATACCTGTTTTTCATCGACGTTTAAGGGGAGGGCTTCCAGCTGGCAAGCATCCTTAATTAACTGCCCCTTAGCCCAGATTAGGTGGCGCAGGTTATCAAGAGCTTGATCTGTAAACTTATCTCGCTGGTAGGCTAGGTTCAACTTGATTATTTCAGTAGGGTGGAAGCCTTGCTGTTCAAGATAATCGAGTAAATTGGCCGGGATCTCATCCGGGGATGTTAGGACTCCATCTTTGTTAACAGTGTACTTGCCAATCTGATAAGCGTAGGTAGGTGTGTATTGATATTCGGCCTTTCGATGAGTATAGTCAGCCAGCTTCGTCACCAATTCTTTTCGTTGCTGGCCGTGTACATTAAATTTAATTTCCATCTTCTGTACCTCCTTGTTTGATCACTGTATACATCACTCTAAAGGGTACAGATAGCAAGGAACTTCGACGATTTAAGCCGGCTTTTTTACTTTGCTGTAAAGAATAGTTTTACCATTTCTTTCCACACTAACGTTTTTGCTTGAACCAACCTGTTCAATATAACGTTGCACAATCACATCGCAATATTTAGGATCGAGTTCCATCATGTAACAAATCCGATTAGTTTGCTCGCATGCAATCAGAGTTGAACCGGAACCACCGAATGGATCGAGAACGGTACAGTTGGACATGGTGGAATTCATGATTGGATAGGCTAGTAGTGGGATTGGTTTCATCGTTGGGTGTTCCTTACTCTGCTTTGGGCGATCAAATTCCCAGATGGTGGATTCCTTTCGCCCGGTGTACCATTCGTGTTTGCCATCTTTCTTCCATCCATAGAGTACGGGTTCATGTTGCCACTGATAGGGAGAGCGACCAAGTACTAATGATTGCTTCTTCCAGATACAGCAACCAGATAAATAAAAACCAACATCTTGGAAAGCACGGCGGAAGTTAAGGCCTTCCGTATCGGCGTGAAATACATAGATGCTGGCATCGTTAGCCATCGCTTGATTCATATTTTGAAAAGCAGCGAGCAGAAACTGGTAGAACTTGTCATCGGCTTGATGATCATTCTTAATCTTGCCAGCCTTGCTGGAGTAATCGACATTGTATGGTGGATCAGTTAACACTAGGTTGACCTTATGATCACCCAGTAATTTCTGGTAGCTTTCTGTTTTAGTAGCGTCACCACATAATAAAGTATGTTTACCTAAGTGCCATAAGTCACCAGGCTTTGAAAAGGTCGGTTTATCCAATTCGCTATCAACGTCAAAATCATCATCATGCGTATCGTCAGCGGTGCTAAGAAGGTCTGAGATCTCATTCTCGTCAAAGCCAGTTAAGGAAACATCCAAGTCGCTGGCTTGTAAGTCGGTCATGAGCAGAGCCAACTTATCCTTATCCCAATCACCGCTGATTTTGTTAAGTGCAATGTTCAGTGCCTTTTCTTTCTCATCATCCAGACTAACGACCACACATTCGGCTTCCTGGATTCCTTCATCTTGGAGGATTTTTAACCGTTGGTGTCCACCAACCACGTGACCAGTTTGTTGGTTCCAAATAATTGGATCGACATAGCCAAATTCATGCATCGAGCGTTTTAATTTTTCATAATCAGGATCACCAGGCTTGAGATCCTTCCTTGGATTGTAATCGGCAGGGATTAAATCGGTAATTTTCTTTTTAACAAATTTCATTAGTTCATTCCTTTCCGGCTTCTTAAGAGCCGTTCCATGACATCATCTTGTGGTGTTGATCCTTGATAAGTTGTGGCGTTATTTTCCTTAACCACTTGAAAAATTTGAAACCATAATTGGCTGGACTGTTTCATATAGTCGCGGCTCATGGAAACATATGGTGAAGCAATTGCGTTACCAGTCGTAGGGTGGCGAGCGAGGAAACCAAACTTAGAGATACATTCTTCACACTGAATCCACCGGCTGACGCTAACGGCATATTGTTCAATCAATTGAGTGTTAACTAGTTTTTCACAACCACGCTCGAGCAACCATTCCCAGGTTTCTTTGAAAATATCAGCGGCGTCAAATTCTAAACCATTCTTCTGTTTGGCCTTGAGGTACTTCTTGACTGGCGGCATCACGTGACCTTCCAGATTAGCTGGTTCTGGCAAATCGATGACGGTTGCTTCTTGGCCAGCTTCGAGCTTATCGTGAAGTGATTTAGATTTTCTGCCAGCCCCAACCCGAGCGCCACCACGATTTGTACCATCTTTAGCCAAATCTCTCCCTCCTTCCGGCAGGGGTTAATACCCTGTTTGATTTCGATTTTTTGTACACGAAGGCCCAGGCCCGCTCCCGCACAAAAATTTTTTAACGATTCGATGGCCCCCTCCGTGGTCTAATAATGATATTGACGTGGTGTTTCGTGCCAACGATCATCCATTTGTGCAGTAATGCGTGAGTGGCATGGCTTACATAGTGCCATCAGATTCTTGGAGTCGTTGTTGCCGCCATGCTCCAGTGGCAGCACGTGATGGACCTCAGTAGCCTGGGTATACTTCCCTTGACTTAGACACATTTCACAAAAGGGATGGTGGAGTAAGTATCTTTGTCTGATCCTAGGCCAGCCACGATGATAACGTGGACGATTACGCTTGGGACGTTGGTAACGATTGTAATGAGAGCTGACTTGTTTGGCATGGACATCACAATAAGTGTTGTGGGTGAGCCGCGGGCAGCCAGGATAACGACATGGTTTCTTGGGTGAGTAAGGCATGGAACTCCTCTTTCCTGTAGGCATAAGAAAAGCCCAGCAGGTTAACCTGCCAGGCTGTGATGTTATAAAGCAAATGCCTTGTCCTAATTTTCTACACTATCATCGTAACATGGATAAGCCTCTTGTTTGTTCTCCGTTTTACCTTTCTAGTGATGTGCTCCATAGAGCAGGAGAGTGAGATGGTCAATTGCCTTGTTTTTCCTATTGTAAGCAGTGGTCTTAGCAATAAAGAACTTGTCCATCAACAGGGTCAGTCCTTCATTCATCGATTGGTTTGGTGTTCGGTAGCAGGCGTCCAGTACGAAGCGCTCGTTCTCAGACAGCTTTTTCCAGGCTGGCTCGAACCACTTGAAGTAAAGACGCGCTTGCTGGTAACGTTCGTTCAGCTTGGTTGTCTCATCGATGCCATGCAGCAGGCGATGCTCAGTTGGGTTATCTTTTTTACTGCTGCCAGGTACGAAACCGTAGCGTGGCGAACTGACACCAATCATTTGTTCCTTGGCTAGCTTCAGGTCGTCTTGGTAAGAGTCAATGATAAACTTCATGCCATCGTAGTCTTTCAATGCTGCAACGGTTGCTCGCCGTTTGTCTAAGTAATTCCACATAATACTCATGCTACAACACTTCCTTTCAAGTTAGCCTTCACCGCATTAATCAAAGCCAACTGAGTTTTATCCTTTTGCTTTAAGGCTGTCATAATGTTTTCATCGATAGTGCCTTCAGTAATGAGATGGTAAATTACCACAGGCTGTTGCTGACCTTGCCGCCATAGTCGGGCATTAGTTTGCTGGTAAAGCTCCAGACTCCAGGTCAGACCATACCAGATTAAGGTGGAGCCACCAGCCTGCAAGTTTAAACCATGACCGGCTGAAGCGGGGTGAATTAAAGCCAGTGGAATTTTACCAGCGTTCCAGTCTTTAATGTCCTGAGTGGTTTTAATCTCACGTGCCTGGAAGCGTTGTTTAATTTGTGCTAGGTCATGTTTGAACCAGTAAGCAATGAGTACCGGCTTGCCATTGGCGGCTTCAACTAAATCTTCTAGAGCGTCTAGTTTGCGTTGATGGATTTGCACCATTTGTTGCTGATCATCATAGACACAACCGTTGGCCATCTGGCAAAGCTTATTAGAAAGACTAGCAGCGTTAAGGGCATCGATTTGTTTACCTTGGGTGGAAACCACTAACTGCGCATTTAATTCATCATAAATGGCCTGCTCGCTGGGACTCATCTTTACTGGCACGGTGTTCATTGTTAAGGGTGGTAGTTGCAAGTAGTCCTTGGACTTCATGGAAATGGTAATGTCATCAATAGCACGGTAAATACTTTGTTCTGCACCTGGCTTTGGCTTGTAAGTAAACACCTGATACATGTTGCGCTTGTCGGGGTCAAAATAGTTTGCTCTGTAATATGAGATGAAGCGACCAAGACGTTTACCCATATCCAGCACCCGGAACTCCGCCCACAAATCCATCAAACCGTTGGACGATGGAGTACCAGTCAATCCCACAATGCGTTTAATCAACGGTCGAACTCGTTTTAAGGCTTTGAAGCGTTGGGAGCGATAAGACTTGAAGCTAGACAGTTCATCAATGACGAGCATGTCGTAATCAAATGGAATGGATGATTCGATGAGCCATTTTAAGTTTTCTCGGTTAATGATGTAGATATCGACTTCTTTTTGGGCAGCCTTGACCCGTTGGCTTTTGTTGCCAGTGATTACTGAGTAAGTTAAATCTTTTAAGTGATCCCACTTATTGATTTCTTCCGGCCAGGTTTGCTTGGCAACACGCAGCGGGGCAACAACTAGTACCCGGTGAACTTTATCTTGATGGATGAGTTGCTTGATGGCCGTCAGAGTAATGACACTCTTACCTAAACCCATGTCAAGTAAGATTGCAGCTACCGGATGTTCCAGAATGAACCTGGTTGCATATTGTTGGTATTCATGCGGCTTGTATTGCATCTAGCATTCCTCCGATCTGTTCAAATTGATCACAAACAAAAACTTGATAACCAAGTTGCTTTAGTTGATTAAGTCTTTGGACTTGCAAGGGACGAGGATGCATACCTTGGGCCTTCATTTCAACAAAACCCATGTGGCCATCAGGAAGTAGGACCAGTCGATCCGGTACTCCAGCCATCGATGGGGAGGTGAATTTTAGGCAAAGTCCACCGCGTAGTTGAGTAGCCTTGACAAAAGCTGCTTCAATTCGTTTTTCTAACATTTTAGAAATCCTTTCTAATCGCCTTGACATCAGGCTTTGTGTAAGTGGTGTTAGGCGATTTACTACTCTTTTCTATATCTCTTTTTTTAAATTTTTTATTTCTATATACATGTAAGGTAAAAGACCATCATGACCAACACTAACTAGCTAAAAAGCTTGCTGTGACAGTGATTTTGATGATTATTTTTGTGTAAGTTAAGTGTTAGTCGAGAAATTCTGATGTCTTTAAGCGCAGTCCGTGAACATAGGATCCAGTATTCTTACGCTGACGTTGAAAACCTGCATTCTTGAGAGCTGTATAAAAGTCAGTGGTACTTCGAATATATTCGCCGATACCTTGGCAGTACTCTCGGTATTTTTGATAGAGATCACCTGACTTTTGCTCATAGCTGGGGTCAAGTTCGCAATTTTCATTGAGAAAATGACCTAGCCAGTCGTTATCAGCATGATAGGCTTTGACTGCTTTACTAACTGCTGCCGGAGTAGTTAGCTGGTAATTTTGCTGAATGATTCGCTGCGCACCCTTAATGATCCACTGCAGAACAGCTGGACCGGCTTTTTCGGTTAGATACTGAGCATAATTTTTAATATCGTTGCATTTAGCGATCGTGGCTTTAAAAAAATCACGATTAATCGACGCCAGATTCCTTCATCATTTCCACCAACGTGAGGTAGATAGTTGGTATAAAGCACAATGGTGTGGCTTGGCGTAAAGGAGAAGGGTTTCATGTATTTCTTTTCAGCATAGATTTCATCAGTTGAACAAAGTTGTTTGACGATTGAGGTGTTAAGTCGTTTACCTTCTTCCAGTTCGGCAGAGATGATCAGGCGTTTTCCTTTAACTTCAGCCATTTCCGGCTTGACATTGCGGCGGACACCGGTGGTCAAGGCATCGGCTGAGAGGTGACCAGTATAAGATCCAAGTACATTGGCGATTGTGTTCCAGAAAGTGGATTTACCATTTCGCCCACTACCATAAGCAATAATCAACGCTTCAAGATAGACTTGACCGATAGCCACGAGTCCTACAATTTCTTGAACATAATTCATCAGATCCTGATCACCGCAAAAGAATGTATTCAGTGTTTCTTGCCAGATTGCAGTTCCTTGGTCACTAGGAATGCAAGATGTGGACTTAGTGATTAACTCACTAGCCTGAATATCTTGTCGACCATGGATCCCTTTCTTTAAGTTGAAGGGGCCATTCGGAGTATTCAATAGAAATGGGTCAGCATCAAACTCATTAATTTCTTTGACTAGCTTTGGGCGTGCATTTGTCAGGATTCCATTAATACCACGGGTACTCCGTTCCTTGAGAACAAAAGCTTCATAAGCCTTGGCATTTTCGTATTCCTTAAAGGCAGTCTGTTGATCATCATTAAATGACCGACTGGCCTTAGTTTTGCCCATTGTTTGGATATCTTTTGCCACACCATTTTGCTGGATTACCTGATAAGCCTTGGTGACCCGTAATTGAGCATCGGCGAGTTGCCTATCAGTAAAGCGCTGAACCTCACCGAGGGCGAGTGGTTCTGATTCTTGCCAAACTTTACCGTCAAACCACATGAAACCGGACTGATTGGTGTAGCAAACCTGGTCTTTGCAGTTGTCGACAAATACATAAGATTCACCAGTATCAGAGTAATCATCCGGTCGAAGGTCATCGTTTGGTTGGTTATATTCTTCAGGTGGAATATAGCCTTTTTGACTAGTCATCCGCTGGCCAAATTTAATAGCACTGTGCCAGATTGTTCTTAACTCTGGATCTTTTAATGGTGGGTCACACTTAGCGGCTTCATCTTGGAATGCTTGTCGGGCTTCGGAGGTGTTACCAAGTCGCATAATGATTCGACCAGCAAAGTGAGAGAGGGTCGTATTGCGTTTTCCTACATGAATTGATCCCACGTTTTGCTTAGCAAAGTAACGTTGGGCCATCATAAACTGGTCGATGGTTTGTGACCCCTCGTGCCAACTAGTTTCTGTATTAGGAACACCAAAGACGAAGCGGGCAGCGTCGAGAGCATTATCATCAAAGTAGGGAAAGTATTCTTGAATTTCGTGTTTCAATTCGGCATAGGTTCTTGCATCACCAATTTCACTAATTGGAAAGTAGATATGAAACTTTGGTCGCGGAGCTTTCTTATTTTTCGTTTTCATATTGTTACGCGACAAGGTGATAGCGTAGGAAACGTCATCAAAGTAGTTAGCAATACTGGTTGGATTAATCCAGGTGGCAGGATCATCTGAATGGTCATTATCACAGTCCATGACTAGGCAGTCGGCCTTAACAAAATTGCCAATGTTGCGTTGATTGTTCTTGAATAATCCACAAACATGGTCGTACTGTACGACTTTTTTTAGTTCTTGAGGGCTAGCAATGGCCAGCTGGTTTGGATAAATAGTATTGCTGGCCTGACCGGAATTGGTTGCTGTCGATAAAGTAAAGTGCATCTTAATAATCCTCCATTTCTGAATTAAAGTAGCGGACTTCCTTATTTTTACGTTTAGCAAGGCGGATAAAATAACGTGTATCGTGAGTGGAGTTGCCAAACGACCAAGCTTCTGCACACTTGGTTAGCAGCACGATGTTGATAAAGGCAGCTACTTGAAATTCCTGCGAGTGACGAAGATTAATAAATTGGGGTAAATAGAGCTGCGGACAAACCGGGATTCCACCTTGTTGGTAGACAAAACGGCAGTAAGATCGAACTGCTTCAATGACTGCTGCATCACCTTTTACTACCTCAGTAAAGGGTGCAATTACGAAAATCATTGGCCGGTAATTAGGATTCGGCTTGTTATTGCGCAGCTTGGCAATTGCCATGGTTGCTTCTGACATAAATTCAGATCCTTTCATATAGTTTGAGAACTCAAAAAGCCCTCACTGATAAGCCAGATGAGGGCAGAAAGTAAACCATTATGTTTAATCTTTTTTGTAAAAGTCACTGACAAAACCAGCAGCATTGAGAATTAAACCATCAGCCCAGGCCGGGACTTCGGTCATAATCTTGACTATTTTTTCTAATGAACGATCAGCTGGGGCATCGATCACGGCTTCATCATGAATGTGCATGACAATATGGTTACCAGTAGCTTCTAAGCGTCGCATTGCTTCAGCTAACAAGTCACGACTGGTTGCTTGGACAATGTTTTCAACGAGCTTTGCCCCATAGGTTTCAATACGGGACCACTTTTTAACAGTGTTAATACCCATAAAGGTAATGGATTCGCTACCAAAACGGTTAGTACCAATCTTTGGCTGAGGGTAGCAAAGGTTGCGACCTGACCGTAATCGTAAGAACATACAGCCACTACGATAAATAAACTTCATTCCGTGGGTGGTTCGTGGTAGGTGCGTTTTAATACATTCTTTTGCTGCTTTGTCGATATCCCACCAAAACTGCACGATGTGAGGGCTAGCATTACGCCACATTTGTACCAATGGAGGTAATTCTTCCTCGGTTAGGCCTAATTTAGTCGCACCCATAGCTTTGAGTGCCCCGATGGAGCCACCATACCCTAATGCAAGTTCAGCAATCTTGCCTTTTTGCCGGAGCTCACCATTAACTCCGTGTTTAACAACGGGAACGCCAAACATCTGACTAGCGGATGCACAGTAGATGTCCTCATTATTGGCGAAAGCTTTTTGTCGCCATTCTTCATCCGACAGCCAGGCGATCACCCGCGCTTCAACGGCCGAAAAGTCAGCCACATAGAAATGGTGCCCTTGGCTGGGGATGAAGGCGGTCCTAATTAATTGTGATGGGACGGCTGGTACTGAGTCGTAAAGCATCGAGATCGTAGTAGTGTTGCCTTGTTTAACTAGTTCACGAGCTTCTTCTAGGTCAGGCATTGAATTACGGGGTAGGTTTTGTACTTGTACTAAGCGCCCAGCCCACCGACCAGTCCGATTGGCACCATAAAATTGTAGGAGTCCATGAACGCGGCCATCTTGGCACATTGCTTTTTGCATCGCCTGATACTTCTTTACACTAGATTTTGATAACAGTTGACGCAGGCTTAGAATTTGATGAACCTTACCGGTGGTAGTTTGCAAAAGTTGAGTTACCGCAGCCTTCGAGAGCGAATTAGTTTTTACTCCCTGCTGGTTGAGCCAATCTTTCAACTGCAATGGTGAATTGGGATTGGCCAGACCAGTTAGTTCTTTGGAGTTTTGCAAGTACTTATCATGGAACTTTTCCTGACATTTGATGGCGTTGTTGACAAGTTGTTGATCAATCCGAATACCGCGGTCATTGATATCCTGATCCATCCAGTAGTTTTCCCATTCATTTTGGGGAACTGGAAAGCGTTCAAGTTTCTGGGTAATTTCCATTTCAACTTCAACGTCACGTTGGTTGTAATGTTTGAATTGCTGCCATTTGTCAGGTGCATGATAAGGAAAATTACGTGTGCGATTTTGATTAGATTTGGTTGGCTTGCAGGGAGTACAGAAGTAGCGCACGAGTTCTTTTCCAGCCGTAATCTTTTGACGAGGGAGTCCTAAAACAGTACCCACGTCGTGTAACGATAAGGGTAGCAGACCATACTCGTGAGCAGTGCCAACCGACCGGTTTTAGGCAATGCCCCACAAACCGTGATAGGCAAACTCGTTCAAATTGAGCATTAAATGCACTTTTGATAATGGTGGGATCATCTAGGGCTTCAACAATTTGTTGTGGAATTTTTTCACCTTGAGTTAAGTCCACCACCTTGACTGGTCCAAAGTCAGTGGCATAACCAAAGAGCAAAAGTTTAAAATCGTCGCTATCAGCATAGCGATAAACACCAGTTTGATTCAGGTTGGTACTAGAATAAGTTTCGATATCAATCGAGATTTGCTTCATTAGGAATCCTTTCTACAAAAAATGGGTAGCCAAAGTAACTACCCGTTTTCTGATTTAAGCTAAGAAATTATCGTCGCTACTATCATCAATAGCTGTGAAGTCATCACTAGCACTAGCATGTCCACCTAGTGGTTCACCATCACGAAGTGGAAGCTTCAGAGTAGCCTTGTTAGGCTTCTTGCCACCAAACTTTCCAATGCCTTCTTGGATGGCAGCATTGGTAGCTTTCTCAATTGCAGCGACCGTCTTCTGATCTGACTTTGGGATAATCAGACTGACCGAGTATTTCTCTTTGCCGCCATTAATAGACTTTGGTTCCCAGATGTTGGCGTAAGAAAGACGAGTGTTAATACCAGTAACGACCTTAGTTTGTTGTGACATATTATTTTTCCTCCTTAAATTCATCCTTGGGGTTTGCTTCACCAATACCTTGGCGCCGATCAGAATTTGGTACTAGGGTTGGCTTACCCGCGGGTTTAACGATTTCCTGACTGAACAGTTCGGTAAATTTCTTCTTGCCGAGCTGCTTTTCTAATTTTGTAATTGGTAGTAGCTTCTTTTGATAAATGTTGTGATAGCCATTAGCTTCAGCAATTTTTGCCACAGCTGCTTCATCCTTATAGTGTCGAACGGATCGTCCTTCGACAATTTTGTAACCTGGCCACTGCTTGCCATGGTTGATGGCTAAATCAGCAGCGTAATCTTTAACTTCGTGAGCCCAGCGGTTTAAGTCATCAATATGTTCCAGAACCTCAGTAACTTCTTTGTCTGTTAACAGATTGGGAGAGCAAAGCTGAAAACGAGTCAGCTTATGGTGATAGTCATATCGGGCTCGCAGCACAGCATTACAAGCAGAGAATTGGCACCAGGGACCATAACGGATAGTACCTTTGCCAGAAAAAGCTAATTCAGCCTTTTGCTTGAGTTCGGTGTTAGCCCAGTGTATGAGCTGCTTGGCATCAATCCTCCAAGTACTAATATTGGCCATGCGAGGTTGAAAAATTGTAGTTTTGATTTCGCCAACGTTGTACAAGTTACCGAACATTTCTAGGGCACCAATGGCGTAGAGCTTCATCTGTGGATTATTCTTGGCTTCCACTCGGACACCTTTCCCATATTTGAAGTCGATAATATGAAGTAGGTGGTCAGAAACAATCACACAGTCGCCATATTAGCAAGCCATTAATCATGCACAGTGATCGTGGTAGTCAGTTTACGTCTGAAGCTTACAATCAAGTTACAGCTAACATGACATTAAGCTATTCAAAGAAAGCTTATCCTTGGGATAATGCCTGCATTGAGTCGTTTCATGCCTTGATTAAGCGTGAATGGATAAATCGGTTTAAAATCCATTCATACTCCGAAGCTAAACGACTAGTTTTTCAGTACATTGAAACGTTTTACAACACAGTTAGAATTCACAGTCATTGTGGATTCAAATCACCAAAGCAACTTGAAGATGAGTATCAAACTCAAATTCAAAATTTAGTCGTGGCATAGGACAAAAAAGTCTCTATTTAAATTGTCTATTTTATTGACAGGGGACCAGATGATGATTTTTCCTCAACTGAGGATTTTAATGATCTTGTTTACTTGTCGTTAGCTTTATCTGGAAACGATCAGAAAGTTTTAATGCAATTTTGCCAATTGGTTAATGAAGAACATCCGGTGAAGGTGAAAGCTCCACGACCGGGGGCTAAATATTGTACTATCAAGCCACAATTTAAAGGCCCCCGTATTTGGGCGGATGACGAGGGCAAAGCGTCAGCGGATAATCCAGCAATAGTTCAAGCGATTAGCCAAAACAATCAGCAAATGATTGACCAATTTATCGCCAGTGCCGATGGTCAGTTAATGGGGGATGATAAGACTGCTCGTCGTATCTTGGACCAATTTTTGAATCACTTCATGTTAAAAAATAAAATTTGCACGGTCACTACTAACCTGGCTATCCCCAATATCTTTTTTGCCGGGGTAGGAGATCAAATTGATGAGGATCTTCTTTCTGCTACGTTATCCAATTTTTATGTTTTTCTAAGTCACACAGGGATCGTGAGCCAATCAGCTGCTAGGGATGTTGTAGACTATCTAGATACTAGCTACGATATTATCTATGGAGAACCGGAATTAGCTATGCCAGAAGATGACTATCAAGATTCTCTTATTCAGCAGCTGCTTGACGAACTAGCTCCAGCACAAGCAGATATACCAGCGAATGTTAGTAACCGTCAATTGATTAATCCGCAAAACTATGACCAAGCGTATGTAATTACTGCTAAATTAGCTGATTTTAAACCGCTAGCAAGCCGTACGTTCGTGATTAAGGGTAGTAGTACAATTGAGGAACTCGCTGAAACAGTGATTTTAATGTTTCATGGTGACTTGGCACACTTGTATGATGCGATTAATGAACAGACTAAGGAATTTTATACTCAGTCAGAGGATTTTGTGCCAGGCGGGATGACAAAAGTTAAGCTTGATCTAGCAACGGTATCATTATTAAATGAAAAAGATAAATTAACTATTCATTATGACTATGGTGACGGCTGGGAATTTAAACTTCATGTCCAAAAAATTCAACCGGTTACTGATGAGAAGCTACCGTATGTTCAAAAAGCCCGTGGTTACGGTATTATTGAAGATATTGGTGGTGTCGGTGGTTTAGAGCAGTATTATGATGATTACCAAAAAGGGTAAGTCGAGCCTGACCTTTTAGACTGGTTAGGTGGAGAAGCAATTGACCTCAATGCTGTGGACATCAACGAATTAAACCAGTTAATTAAATAATTCGCCTCACCATCTTTGAACGTGAACTTCATGTAACGTTGAAAGATGGTGATTTACTAAAGGAAAAGGGAAGTAATTAGGATGCGTAAAGCAATACTATTTATCTCACTGAGTCTTGACGGATATATTGCTGATAACAACGGTGGAATTGATTGGATTCATGGTCATAGTGAGGATAGCAATAACCCAGATACATATTCAGAATTTATCAAGGATATTGATACAGTGTTGATGGGGTGGAACACATATCATCAAGTGAGAACAGAATTGTCCCCCAATAAATGGGTATATGAAGATTTACAATCATACGTTTTTACCCATCGCCAAGAAACTTCAACCGACAATATTCATTTCACGGCAGAACAACCTGCTGAAGTAGTTAAGCAACTAAAACAACAATCAGGTAAAGATATTTGGATTTGTGGTGGAGCTAGTTTAGTTCAACAACTTGCACAACAAAATTTGATTGATGAATATTACCTGACCATCGTTCCTACATTGCTTGGCCAGGGCATATGCTTATTTAACACTTTGCTCAATCCAATTAATCTGCAATTGATTGGGACAAAAAGTTATAATGGATTTACTGAGCTAAGATATCAGCAAAAGGCAGAAATAACTACCAGAAAATTTAAGGCGAGTGATCTTGATCAAGTCATGGAAATTTGGTTGAATTGTAATATTGAAGCACATCCATTTGTTAAGCAACAATATTGGCGTGAGCATTTTCAAGAAGTTCGAAAGGCGTTATTGCAATCTAATGTATTGGTTGCAGAAAGTGGTGATCAGTTAGTTGGATTTGCTGGCTTGCAAGAAAACTACTTAGCAGGAATTTTTATCAAAAAAGAATTTCGAAGCCGCGGAATTGGTAGTCAATTATTAACAGTAATTCAGCAGAATCACGCTTCGTTGACACTCCATGTGTATGTAAAAAATGAGTCAGCTTATCATTTTTATCAACAACGTGGACTGAAAGTTATTAAGAAACAAATAGATGAAACGGGAAATGAAGAATACCTAATGCAATGGAATAAAAGTAACACCCAGCCAAAATAGCTGAGTGCCTTACAATTCTATATTTATATTTTAATCACTTCACCATTTTTGAACGGGAATTGTAGGTAGTAATTTTTCAGAGTATTTAAAAAGTCACCATCTTGGACTCTATGTTGCGTCGTACAATACCCTTTAGGGTTGACACTTTAAATAATAAAAGTGCCAATTCTAGGGGGTGCTTTTCGTTTCTAGTTATTCCACAACAGAAAAATTAAGATTACTAAGTAATTATCAGGATTCAGATTGCTCATTAGGAGTATTCGCTGACTATCACGAAGTGAGAACAGCGAACATGACTAAATGGATTAAACAATTTTTATTAGCAGGACTGGCAGGATTAATTCGTCCTAAACATAACCAAAAATATTCACTTAAGACAAAGATTGCCGCGGTGAAAGATTATCAGCTTAACGGACTGGCTAGTCGTGAGGTTTTAATTAAGTACAAAATACGCCATATTTCTCAACTAAAACAATGGATTATCCAGTACAATAGTGACAAACTAACTGTTGCTTACGCAACAAGAAAGCGAGTTAAGAAAATGGGCCGGAAAGTATCCTTTGATGAGAAAAAGCAGATTGTGCAGTGGACGATTAACCACCAGAACAACTATAAAGAAGCAGCTAGTAAGTATGATATTAGTTATCAGCGGGTTTATTCGTGGGTACGTAAATATTTGCACGATCATAATTGGGAAGTACTAAAAGATAATCGTGGCAGAAATAAAGAGAAAGAACCGACAATGAGCTCGAACGGTTGAGAAAACGAGTACGTGAATTAGAAGCTGAGAAACGAGAAAGCGAGGTACAAATTGCGTTCGCAAAAAAATTAGTCGAAATACGCAATCGGGAGGTGCATCGACCGGACGATATCAAGCGATTCAAGAAATGATTAAAGACGGTTATACAGTATCAGAACTAGTTAAAGCGGCTAAAGTGAGCCGGCAAGCCTACTATAAGTGGCTAAAACGAGAATTAACTACTAAGGATATCCAGGATCAAGAGATCCTTAATTTGATTAAAGAAATTGAGAAAACTAATAAGCAAAGTATTGGCTATGGGAAATGACTCGTCTTATTAAGCGCGCAGGTCTTGGATATTTGGTCAACAAAAAACGAGTTATTAGAATTATGAAGGAACATGGGATTAAAGCTGACTATCGTCAAGCTAAAAGAAAACGCGACAAGGAACGTCAAACCTATCAAGCTGAAAATATACTTAATCGTCAATTTAAACAGGAAGCGGCTAATCAGGTTTGGGTAACTGATACAACAGAACTCGCCTACAATATTCATAATTATAAAGTTCGTTTACATGTGGCTCTTGATTTATATGGTCAATTTCCAATTAGCTGGCTAATTACCCCAACAGAAACTAGTGAGGGAGCAATTCAAGTATTCAAGAAAGCTCAGAAACAAGAAGGTGTATTAGCCCCACTTATTCATACTGATCGCGGAGCTGCTTATACTTCTAAGGCGTTCAATCAATATTTAACTAGCAATAATAGTCAACATAGCTATTCAGCTCCTGGCACACCAGCAGATAACGCAGTTATCGAGTACTGGTGGGCCGACTTTAAAGCAATTTGGCTAGCGCATTCATCTAAGCCACAAACACTTGATGAACTTCAAACACTAGTGGCTGAAGGAATTGAATACTTTACAAATACATTTATTTCAGCTAAAAGAAATGACCTTACTGCAACGGAATTTCGTTACGGCAAAGCCAATTAATTTTTATTATTTAGTGTGTAAACTTGACAGGGTACAGTACCCAATTTGATGGGTGACAACGGAGTCAAAATTGAGATGCTTTTGATATTCCATTTCAATCTCATTGATATTTAACATGGTTGTTTGAATATGTCGAGCTCGTTTTAAAAAGGTTAATGTTTGATCATGCTCAATATCATAAATCATTTTAGGCAAACCATCAGCAACTAAATAAAAATTAAGATTATGTCGCTTTAAATTCTGGAGAAGTTGGATAAATTCACGGGTATTTTCCTTATGATTAAATTTATCAATAAAAATAACGACGCGTTTATTAAGCTTTATCAACATTGTCATAAAATTCTCAATATCTTGAGTAGTGTAATCCTCGTTAGTTTTGTTAAAACTAAGTCCAAAGCCCATTACTGAAATTGAAGCAATCTTATCAGTAAGGGTGTGCATTTTGAAAATATTTTTAAGATTGTGTCCAAAGTTTTGAACCATTCGTTGATTATTATCAATCTCTACTACATATGTGTTAGGCAATTTCACTACTTGTTGCTCAATTTGAGTCAGGAGAGCAGTTTTGCCAGACCCGCGTAACCCCGTAATGAAAATTACTCGATTAGGATCATCGTAGGCAATCGCTTGGGCAACTGATGTGGGACTTTCAAAATCACTTTGATAGTTAGGAAGGATAATTTGAGGTGGGGTCCCAAAGCTTGGGTCAAATGGATTTTTTAGCTTATTAATCATTTTAGTTCACCTCATTTTTACATTCTTTTACATTTCAAAGCAATTTTTTGCTCCTAAATTGATCTTTCTGGATATAATTAAAGTAAAAACGAGGTAAGGGGAAATGAATAATATCTCTAAAAGTGACTGGCAATTATTCAACAAGTTGCTTCTAGAATGGCAAGAAAGATATATGAATCGACTTAACCAAGAATACAAAAGAATATTAAATGGTGATGGTTCGCCATCAAATAAATTTTGGAAGTTGGAAAAACGAATAAAAGCAGATCGAAAATCGCCGGGGGTTATTGTTGAAGTATCGAAGAGAGCTATGTTTCAAACTTTACTGCAGTTAATATCAGAGAAAGTAATTACAGATGAAGATTTAAATGGTTTTAGCGAAGAATTAAGAGATGATATTAATACTGTTATTAAACGATTTGGTTAATCTAAAATTTTGAGAATCTTGATGGGTAATAACAGTAAATAGCTAAAATGGAGCTTACTTACATAGAAATAGGTAAAGAACAGAAACTAATATCCCCGCAATGGAATAAATTTTGATAAAAAGCCAAGTAATTACTAAATTCTTTAGAGAAGGTGGCTGTTGCTTGGCTTTTTAAATTATGAATATCCTATAACTAATCTTCTAAAAATTAATTAACCGCATTAATTTTTTGTAAATGCAGTACCTTGTCCGTATGTAGATTTTATATAATAAAAGCAGAAAATAATTGATACAAAATAGAAAGTCCAGATATAAGGGAGGTTAGTTATGAACAGGAAACAACATCAGAAACCATTTTACCGCCGTCCATGGCTATGGATAGTAGTTGCCCTATTACTAGTTGGTGGGGGATGGTTTATTAGTAACCATAATCAGGCACAGAAAACTCAAAGAGATTCAGTCGTTAAAACAACCACAGAATCAGATAAGAAGAAAAAGTCGACAAAAGAATCTAAGAATAAAGGGAAAGATAGTTCTGCTACTAAATCTTCCAGTAATAGTAATAATCAATCAGCGAACTCGATAAGCGCGCAACAGTCTCAGCAACCGAATAATGAGAAGAGTTATCCAAATAATAATAGTCAGACAGCCTCTTCAACAATTCAGCAGCCTAATAATGGAACGATAACCCCACCAAAGGAACCAGAGCCATGGGTTGATCCCGGTAATTATGAACCAAATTCAATTATTGGTGATAGTTCTACAATGTATTGTTACTTGCCAGAACAATATCCTGATCCTGGAATTGCTCCTGAAAATGTGGTTTATTTCGATTCATTAGCTGATGCTCAGGCAGCTGGGTATCGGACACATCAATAAAATAAGAGTGCTATACAAAAAGTTCATTTGTACGCACTCTTTTTATTATTCGAGAAATTTATCATATGCATTATCGGTTAAATCATATTTTTCCATAACTTTTTGTTTAATGATCTCTGGTTTAATATTGAGTTCATAAAGAGAGTCAATTAACTTTTTAATATCTTCCCTTTTTGCTTTTGCCATTCCTTCTTCTCGTGCTTCAATTTTAGCGTCCATCAAGTTTAATTCGTACTTCATAAAGCCATTTCTCCTTTCTGGATCTTGTTTGACTTTATCAATTTCGTCTTGAATCTGTGCAATAAATCTATTCTTATTGTCGCCTTGATTGCACATTAAAGCAAGGAAGTTCTTAATCGGTTCATCATTTTTATCAAATTTTTTAGCAAGAGCATTGAAGATAATGACTGTCCGATTATTACCAAATTTTAGATTATGGTCTCGAGTACACGTAAGATTAAATTCATATCGTGCCCATCCCTGCTTAAAATAATCAAAATTACAAAACACAATAATATAAGTAGGGTAATTATTAAATACTGAATAATTATCTCCAGGTCTTAATAGCTCATGATCAACCTGTTTTTGGTAATAACGTAACCGTGCTGGTATGTTATTTTTGCTTCTAAAGGAATATATACGTAAATAATCTAATTTTGCAGCAAAAATTTAAGTTCACTTACTTTGAATTGCTGCCAGTTTTTCATTATCAATCGAAACCGGTAAAACAATTGAGAGCAGTTTTATTAAGATAATATCCATCACACCGATAAATATAATTGTCAATAAGGTAACGAAGATTTGAACAAGCAAAAGGTGCAAACCACCACCAAATGAAAGCCCATTAGGTACTAGATGACTTATCTGATGGCTAGCAAAAATACCAGTTGCAATACTTCCCCAGATACCACTAACCCCATGGCAACCGAATGCATCAACAACATCATCAATTGGCAGTTGTGGTTTGATCTTAGTAATAAAGTATTGGCTAACGATTGCACCGACTATTCCAATAATCATTGAACCACCTAGTGTAACGTAGCCTGCTCCAGGAGTGATTGCTACTAAACCGGTAATTGCACCGTTACAGACTCCAGCTAGGGTAATATGATTAAACTGATAACGATCCAATAACATCCATGTTACCATTGCACTTGAACATGAGATGGTCGTTGTTAACATGGCTTGTACGGCCGTATCATTAACGGCGAGGGCCGAACCAGCGTTAAAGCCGTACCAACCAATCCATAAAAGGGCTGTTCCAATTAATACCCACGATAAATTATTACGTTGAGAATGAACATCTTTCCGTCGACCAACCCAGGCTGAAAGGATTAAGGCCGTTATCCCCGCATTTACATGAACAACTAATCCACCAGCAAAGTCAACTGCCCCTAATCTTGCTAATAGTCCATGTGGTGCCCAAACCATATGGACAAGGGGGTAGTAAACAAAGATAGACCAGCAAATAGTAAACATTACTAAAAAATTAAAGAGTCCGTGGCCGACGACCGATCCACAAAAGATTGCCGGGGTAATAATTGCAAACATCATCATAAACATTGCATAATCGCCAATTGGAATACCGGTTTTAGTGATAGCATCGATTGGCACATGAATCATTAATATATTATTTAAATTTCCGACTATTCCCCAATGGTTGCCAGAAAATGAAAGAGAATAGCCTACTGTAATCCAGAGAAGTACGGCTAAGCCACACATCATAAAAACAGTTAGCAACATGTTATTAGCATGGCGCCGATTGATTAGGCCACCATAGAAAAAAGCCAGTCCTGGTGTCATCAATAACACGAGAATACTGGCGATCATGATAAATAATGTATTAACTTTTAACATGTAGACCACCTCCTAATAATTAAAGGCTAATCTATCATTCTTGAATGGATCATACAATAGGTTAGACAAAATACTGTTAAATCATTAGTTGAATTCGCTTTCATGATGAAAGAGGATAAGTATTAATTGAATTTTGGTTAATATTTTGATACGACGAAACAAAACGTTTGTACTCTTTTCACTACTTAAGTTACACTTGATTCAATAATGTAAGAATCTGGAGGGATGAACATGAAAAAGTATGACGATATTTTAATTGGATCTGGACCGGCTGCCTATAAGATGTCTAACCTCTTAGCCCAAACTGATCGTAGAGTATTGGTAATTGAAGGCTTCGAATATGGGGGTACTTGTCCTAATTATGGATGTGAGCCCAAAATTTTTCTGGAGGGAGCAACCCGGACTGTTCTCCAATCTCAGCAACTTCTTGGTAGAGGCATTAGTCAGCCAGCAAAATTAGATTGGGAAGCATTAATGCAGACTAAGCTTGAGCGGTTTGATCCATGGCCAGGCGAAACTCGCGATATTATTAAGAAAAATCACGATGTTGAAGATGGTTATGCAAGTTTCGTTGATAACCATACTATTACTGTAAACGGTCACCAATACCAGGCCGATCATATTATCATTGCGACGGGGCAAACACCAAATATTCTGGATATTCCGGGTAAAGAATATCTTCATACCAGTTATGGCTTTCTCTCGTTAAAAGAACTTCCACAACGGATTACGATAATCGGTGCGGGTTTTGTGGGCTTAGAGTTAGCAACCCTTGTAGCAGCTGCTGGCGCTGAAGTAACAATCATTGTTCATTCCGACCGCGTCCTTCGTGAATTTACAAAGGCGGAAGATGAAGCGCTAGTTAATGCGATGCAGCAACGGGGAATCAAATTCAGTTTTAATACTGATACCCAAAAAGTAAGCCAAGGGAAAGATGGTTTGCTCGTTACGACTGATCAGGGGGAAATACAGACTGACTATGTACTTGATGCAACTGGGCGTCATCCAAATATCGAGAAATTAGCGCTTGAAAATACTGATATTGAATATGATCGTCATGGTATTAATGTCAACGGTCACTTAATGACAACGGTTGACGGTGTGTACGCAATTGGGGATGTTGTTAATCGAAAACAACCTAAATTAACACCGGTTGCTGAATTTGAAGGTCAATATCTTTTTGACTACTTAACTGGTAAAACAGATCAAGATATTGTTTATCCAACAATTGGACAAGCGGCTTTTACATTCCCAGAAGTTGCCCGTGCCGGTGTTAATCCAGATGATGTCGCTGGTGACTCACAATATCAAGTGAAGACAGTTTCACTAAAATATGGTAGCCTTTACGCGGGCCAAAACGATCAAATCAGTACCCTTACCTTAGTCTTTAAAGATCAGCAATTGGTAGGGGCAAGTGAAATTGGCGATTATGCGGCTGATGATATTAATAACTTCTTGCCAATTATTGGTTTGAAGATTAATGGAGATGAGTATCGCCAAAAAGTAATGGCGATTTATCCAACGTTAGGCGATAAGGTTGCGGGGCTATTACCGTAAATACTAAAAAATCTCTTCTATGTAAGTTTGAAGAGATTTTTTTAGTCTTTGTCCTATAGTACAATACAAATACAAACTTAAAAGTTAGGGTATTATCAATGACTATATTTGTAATTGGCAGATTGCAAGAAATAACTTGAACGAATTTAGTGACGTAGATTAAGCAAGAAGATCTCGATTGGTGTGTGCCAGTTAAGACATTTAATTGGTCGGGAATTCAGATACCAATTGATTTGAACCAGCTGGCGATCGCTCAGCTCTTCAATGGCTTGTCCCTTGGGAATAAACCGTCGCAAAACTCGGTTACGGTTCTCATTACTACCGCGTTCATGTGGTGAATAAGCATGGGCAAAATAAACCTGAGTACCTGTTAGCTGTTCAATTGCCTGATAGTTAGCGAACTCTTTCCCATGATCCACGGTAAGCGTCTTGAGCTTGTCTTGAAGTTGACTAGCTAGTTCAAGTACGGCTTGAGTCATGGACTGACTGTCGCGACCATGGAGCCGTTTAACAATTGTCAGGCGACTCTTACGCTCCACAAAAGTCGCCACAGCTTGACCTTTACGTTTGCCAGAAAGTACGGTATCAGCTTCAAAGTGGCCGAATTCTTGGCGAGTTTCGACTTTATGAGGACGCTCCTCAATGGAGCGGCCGTGACTGAACGTACCACGCTTTTCTTTAGCACGATGACGACGAATTCCATGATCAGGCAAATCGGGTAACTGTACATCAAGCCATCCTTGATCAATCCAGTTATAGACCATCTTGTAGGCAATCCCAACTACATGGGCAACTTGTTCAGGGGACCACTTCTGGACTTGAATCTTTTCCTCAATCAAGTGCTTAAGGCTTTTAGTGAGTGAAGACTTCCGCCCCCGTTGACTAACCTTGCGTTCAAAGTCAGTTTGCGCTAGTTCAGCTTGATACTCACCGTTGAGCCGGTGAAGTTCGTTAAAGACTGTGGTTTTACTAAAGCCTAAGTAATTAGCAATGTATCGTAAGGAACGTCCTTCATTATGAAGCGTTTCAATGACAATGCGGTTCTGGAATGATAAAATAGTGGTGCCCATTAAGGTCCTTCTTTCTAATGGAATGTTGTGGTAACACCATTAAAGACCTTGATGGGTTTTTCTGTCCACTTAAATGTTCAACTCAAATTTTACAATCTGCCAAGTTCAAAAATTAAACTTCCAAATCCAAAAACACAACCGATTAGCATCCATAAAACAACGGAAACAGTTACGCTGTTAAGAGGATGGGCAAATTGGTTAACGAAATTAGGGGATGAGGGGTAGTAAATTGTACTGCCATTAAGATAGCTAAAAATTAAAGAGATAGCTAAACCAATTAGAACCCCGGTCGCTGAGAAACCGATAGTATATTTGACGTATTTTTTCATAGTCCTAACCTTGCTTTCAAATTTTTAATTTTTCGTCGTGAAATCTGAATGTGGCTACCATTTGTTAAAATTACATCTATTAATCCATTATCTAATAGTTCAAGGTGATCAAGATAATGATAATTAAAAACAGTGCTACCAGATGCTTCAATAAAGTCATTTGGAAGATCGCTTTTGAAGTGGGATAACCGTTCACGATAAAAGTAGGTATGATCTTTTATTAAAATTTTAGTACCGGTCTTAGCAACAGTTAATTCAAAGATGTCAGGGAATTTAATAGGGATAATTTGATCTCGGTCATAACACCATAATACTGATTCGGTGTTCGTGAAACCTTTTAATTTGTCTTATTAAAGGTGTAATAGTGGAGAGTTATCAAAATCTATCCTATATTTATATTAGGAGGGATGGTTAATGACTCTCTTAATAATTTTTTGTTTGCTGATTTTATATAACTTTATTAAAGGAACATTTCAATTTGAGTCTATGACTAAGACTAGTTTTATAATTATTCCGATTTATGCGTTAATCATGACCATTATTTCGATCTTTACGGAGCAACAGGAATGGCATTTGCTGGTTACAATTGTTCTAATTTTAATTGGCATCATGCTTGGCTGGTTTCAAACCTTTAGCGTTCGCATTGTGAAGACAGCGAAAAAGGATAAATATGGCAACCATATATTTAAATATCGGCGTGGTTGGGCTTATTTATAAGGATTCGCCCTTGTGTTTATGGTTGAAATTGCGACGGATCACCTTTTAGGGTTAAGAATGACGTTTAAAGGACTGATATTTGAATTATTAGATGAAGTTTTACGAGAACGCTTTAAGTTTTTGCCAGATAATGGGTGGGTAATTTGGCTATTGCTCACGGTCACAACTGCTACGTACACATTAATTCTTATTCGTCACTATCCATGTATTAAAGAGGCATTAGTTTGGAAAAGGTATGCTAAGAAAAAAAGGTCAGGAAAAAACTAGCATTTTTCACTGACCTTTTTTGTTATTGGCAGATTGTAAAAATTGAGTTGAACATTTAAGTGGACAGAAAAACCCATCAAGGTCTTTAATGGTGTTACCACAACATTCCATTAGAAAGAAGGACCTTAATGGGCACCACTATTTTATCATTCCAGAACCGCATTGTCATTGAAACGCTTCATAATGAAGGACGTTCCTTACGATACATCGCTAATTACTTAGGCTTTAGTAAAACCACAGTCTTTAACGAACTTCACCGGCTCAACGGTGAGTATCAGGCTGAACTAGCGCAAACTGACTTTGAACGCAAGGTTAGTCAACGGGGGCGGAAGTCTTCACTCACTAAAAGCCTTAAGCACTTGATTGAGGAAAAGATTCAAGTCCAGAAGTGGTCCCCTGAACAAGTTGCCCATGTAGTTGGGATTGCCTACAAGACGGTCTATAACTGGATTGATCAAGGATGGCTTGATGTACAGTTACCCGATTTGCCTGATCATGGAATTCGTCGTCATCGTGCTAAAGAAAAGCGTGGTACGTTCAGTCACGGCCGCTCCATTGAGGTGGTCCCCTGTCAATAAAATAGACAATTTAAATAGAGACTTTTTTGTCCTATGCCACGACTAAATTTTGAATTTGAGTTTGATACTCATCTTCAAGTTGCTTTGGTGATTTGAATCCACAATGACTGTGAATTCTAACTGTGTTGTAAAACGTTTCAATGTACTGAAAAACTAGTCGTTTAGCTTCGGAGTATGAATGGATTTTAAACCGATTTATCCATTCACGCTTAATCAAGGCATGAAACGACTCAATGCAGGCATTATCCCAAGGATAAGCTTTCTTTGAATAGCTTAATGTCATGTTAGCTGTAACTTGATTGTAAGCTTCAGACGTAAACTGACTACCACGATCACTGTGCATGATTAATGGCTTGCTAATATGGCGACTGTGCTTAGTCTTTTCAATAAGTGGGATGACATTCGATACCTCCAAGGTTTCAGATAAGTCCCAACCAATGATCCGTCGGGAGTACAAGTCCATAATACTGGTTAAATAAACGAATCCGTCATGAACTGGAATATAAGTGGTGTCAATGCACCAAACGGCGTTTGGTCGCAATGGATTGAACTGCTCGTCTAAAATATTTATTAGCTGTTTATCAAACTTAGAATTGCGAGTGGTAGTCGTCCAAGGGGTTAGGTAAACGGCGTGAATGCCAAGTTCACGCATATACTTACCAACAGTTCGTTCAGCGATCTTATATCCTTTTGAGCGAAGTTCTTGGGTGATTTTGCCGGCACCGTAAATACAAAGGCTTTTGAGCCAAATTGCTTTAATTTCACCTTGAATAAACTTCTTCCGAAGCTTTCGCGGTGATTGGTGATTATGACGCTTTTCTCGTTGATAGTAACCACTTCTTGAGATTCCAACATAATCACACATACCATTGATGGAAGGGTGGGATTCCAAAGCGTGCTGAACGTCCATTTCTTGGTATACCTTTTCGGTAGTTACTTGCTCAGAATCCCGATTGATTTTTTTAATACTTCGATCGCTCCTTCAGCGTCACGAAGTTGACGCTTTAGTCGTGCAATCTCCTTGTCCTTATCGCTGGCAAAATTACCAGAGCCACGGCCAAACTCCCCAGTCTCAGTAAACAGCTTAATCCATTTATGTAATGTACTAGCCCCAATACCTAGATTCTTACTTATTTCATTCATGGTCATGTGATCCTTGTTATCTAAGTAATACTGAACGGCCTGTTCCTTAAATTCCTTGTCATAACTGTGCTTCGTCATTATTTGATCCTCCAATTTACTTCCTTAATTATACTAAATCAGAGTCTCTATTTAACTTGTATACTTTTTATTCTAGGCCCAAGGAGCGTCCTCATAAAGTCGAAACTCACCAAGAATTCGGCCACTTTGAAGCTGATACCGTACTTTCTGGCAAACGTAAAGGTCAAGCTGTGGCGACTTTTGTGGAGCGTAAGAGTCGCCTGACAATTGTTAAACGGCTCCATGGTCGCGACAGTCAGTCCATGACTCAAGCCGTACTTGAACTAGCTAGTCAACTTCAAGACAAGCTCAAGACGCTTACCGTGGATCATGGGAAAGAGTTCGCTAACTATCAGGCAATTGAACAGCTAACAGGTACTCAGGTTTATTTTGCCCATGCTTATTCACCACATGAACGCGGTAGTAATGAGAACCGTAACCGAGTTTTGCGACGGTTTATTCCCAAGGGACAAGCCATTGAAGAGCTGAGCGATCGCCAGCTGGTTCAAATCAATTGGTATCTGAATTCCCGACCAATTAAATGTCTTAACTGGCACGCACCAATCGAGATCTTCTTGCTTAATCTACGTCACTAAATTCGTTCAAGTTATTTCTTGCAATCTGCCTATTCGATAAAAATGTGTTTTAAGCTCCTAAGTAAACCATGAATTGCTGATTAAGAATAATTCTTTTTGGTGACCAGTTTCTGTTGAGAAAAGGACTGATCAATAATCCAAAAATCATGCCAAGATTAGGAATAGTAGCGAGCAATTAAATCTTTACATGACTAATTGTGGAAAATGCGTGCATCATTAGCGGAAGGGCCGGCGAAATTACTGCCGACATCATTATAAATAATGAAATTGCTAAGAGTGATAGCTTATAGGATAAGCGGTGAATATTTGTATTTGATTTCATGATTTAATGTTTTTATCTTTCATTACTTGATCCAAAAATGTCTAAGAAACTAATAAAGAGATTAATAAAATCAAGGTAAAGCTGTAATGCACCAAGGACAGCTAGCCCGTTGGATGAGACTTGACCATTACATTCGGTATAGATATTTTTCATTCGTTGCGCGTCCCAAGCGGTTAATGCCGTAAAAATGATTACTGCAACGATTGAAAGCAGATAATTAATCATTGGACTTTGCACAAAAAAGTTAATCAGCATGGCGATAATCAAGCCAATTAAGGCTGCACTAGCATAAGAACCAATTCGCGTAAAATCACGGTGAGAGAAAGTACCAATAATCGCCATTGTTAAGAATACACCCGCTGAGGAAACGAAGGCTGTTGCAATATCGGTACCAGCATAAGCACCTGCAATAAAAGCAAAGTAATTCCGTAGACGATCGCTGTTAAAATTAATAGGAATAGACAAAGGCCAGGACTACGGGTGGCATTAAAATTAATCCCAAACGTTAAAATAATTGGCAAGAGGATAATTAACCACATCCCCCAGCGGTTATTAACCATAAAAGCAGTAAATTGCTGAGCGAAAACAGTCATTACGAGCCAAGCGGTTAAGGCAGAAAGCAATACTGCCAGGGTCATTAAACCATACATTTTCGTTAAAAACCTATTTAAGTCGGTAATATCAACAACGTTTCAACGGTTAGGTTAAAAATTATCCATTATTGAACGCTCCCTTCACAAATAAATCTTTACCTTTATTATATTCCATAAATTTAATAATAAAATTGTTTTGCGGAAAAACTATGCTAAATTACTAATTTTTGTATAATATATAAAATTATAGGAGGGATAAATTATGCAATGGTTTGATAAACAATTTACTGAACTAACAGTTAATGAACTTTTTGCCATACTTAAGTTACGAGCACAAGTTTTTAATGGAGAACAGCAGAGTTATTATCCTGATCCAGACAATAGTGACCTAATTGCGCACCATGTTTTTGCGACTGCTGATGATGAAGTAGTGGCCTATGCACGTTATTTTATTCAGAATGATGTTGTAACTTTTGGCCGCGTAGTTGTGGCTCCGCAAGCACGCGGTATTGGCTTGGGCGGAAACATTATTGAACATTTATTAAGCGGAATTGAAGAGAATTTTCCGCAATTTAAAATAATTATTCATGCCCAAGCCTATGTTGAGGACTTTTATAAAAAATATGGTTTTGAATCTGTTGGTGACCATTTTATAGAGGCCGAGCGTGAGCATGTTAGGATGGTTCATGAACCGTTAAACGATATTTATGACAAATAATATAATGAAAGCAAATCAAATTGGCTCTATTAATTATATAAGAACCTTGAAGCAAAGCGGTCTCAACGCTCGTGAACAGCTTGACTTAATTATTAATCACCATTTACAAGCTTACATTGATAACTATGGATTTCTTCAATTTCCACCAACCGTCTATCAATTTTCACCGCAGTTAGCCCCTACCAGTTTTTTCTATCCTTATTTTCGTGATTTAGTTGTGACGGCTTATTCAGGGAAGAAAGGGCTAAAAGCTGATTTGTTAGGACGCAAAATTCATTTATTTCGTAGTTATCTTGATCGGCAAAATATCGCCTTTATTCGTCAATATCAGCGTCCTTCTCTTTCGCCGGAAGCAACTGATTTTCAACGATTGCTTTCCTATGCCCACGACAATCACCTTAAATTGGATTTTAAAACTGGTGCTAATTACCATAATCGTTACCACCATAAATTTGCTTATCCTTTTAATATGAAAGTTCAATTAGTTCGTAATTCGTATCGTTGGCATGCTAATCCTGCTAGGATGATTGAATTTATTGTTGATATCGAAACAGGAAAGTTTGTTAGTCAATGGAATACCTATCAATATGATAACCAAGGAAGAATTGATTCAGATCCCGCACACTATTCGACCAATCAATTACGGCAAATTGCGGATACAGAATCTTTTAACTATGGAATTCCCTATGGAGATTATTATGTAACTGGTAAATATCGGCACACTCATCAACGTCTTGATATTACTCAACCAACCGATAGTCAGCTTCGAAAGGTCGCTAAAAAATATTGGCAGGCACCTAGTGATTATGATGATGGCGGTAATTATGCTGACTTAGTAAAAAATATGCAGGATGTTATCGCATGGCGGGGTGTTCCGGATTCGCAACGAATAAAGGTTTATGCTGATTATGTCAATTCATTAAAAGAACATCAGTGTAAAAATAGCGGAATTAATCATTTCTTTGCTAAGAATAAAGCGTATCAGCAATTTTATGTTCCTTGGTGGCGGAGATTGGTATAATTAAGGACAGAAAGCTTTAATCAATGTTAAAGTGATTATCCAGTAAAATAATTAAGTTATTATTGTCTATTATGTTCCAAAAGTGTTATGGTTAAATTTGAATAAAATTAAAATGATTGATTGGAGGGATTCTTGGATGGGAACCGATTATGATCAACTTAAAGCAGCTTTAAAAGAACCGTCATTAAATGCCAAACTTTTTTCTTCACAGTTTGGTTTAGAGGCAAAGAAGCACCGAATTTTGACCAATGGGCGGGCAAGTCGTTATCCATATCCTGAAAATCTGCGTTCACGGCAATATAATATTTATTTGAACTCAGGCTATACGGATGACATGATGGACTTTGAAACTGATCCAGTTGTTGGAGCTAAGAATGCAGTCCGGCAACTAAAAATGTTAGAACAAATTGTTATCTCACATTTACGGAGTGATGAACGCTTATGGCCGCTAAGTATGGCACCGGGACCGACTTATCAGCATGATCTTGAGTATTTACAAACGGCATTTACAAAAAAATGGGACCAACAGACTCATGATTATCTAGGCAAAAAATACGGCATTGTTCAAGAAATCTTTGGGGATGTTCATGTTAATTTTAGTTTAGATGGTGGATTAATCAACGAGATTTATCACCGCTTTTATGCGGACCGGTATCCAAACCGCATTGATTTTCAAAATCATCTTTACTTTAAACTAGCGCAAAAATTCTACCTTTATCAATGGTTATTTACGTACTTATATGGTGCAAGTCCGGTTTCTGAAGATATGCCACATAGTATTCCAGAGAATTTGGAGCTGCCAGTTCGTAGTTTGCGTTGTAGTGATTATGGGGATGACAATTTCACCAATGAGCAAGTTACCTATACTTCCTATGACCAGCATTTTACAGAACTAAAGCACTTCATGGATAATGGCACTTACTATAGTATGAAGGAATTCTTTGGTCCAGTACGATTACGACGGCATAACCATGATGTGCATGACATTGATGGGGCTTTACAAGAAGGTATTGATTATCTTGAGTTTCGTAATTTTGACCTTGATCCGTTGTCGCGGACAGGAATTAGTGATGATACGATTAACTTCCTTGAATTAATGCTTTTAAATAGTATTCTTTCACCATTA
Organism: Limosilactobacillus reuteri; assembly: GCF_003072625.1. Taxonomy (NCBI): domain Bacteria; kingdom Bacillati; phylum Bacillota; class Bacilli; order Lactobacillales; family Lactobacillaceae; genus Limosilactobacillus; species Limosilactobacillus reuteri. The sequence goes on along the minus strand of NZ_CP027805.1, from coordinate 1,475,294 downwards.
CCTGATAACTTAGAAGAACGCTTAGCGGAAGCAAAAAAGCGGAATAATGAAGTAGCCTTGCAAAAACCGAAAGAGCAGTTACCGTGGATGCATGAAGAAGCGATGCAGTTAATTGCAGAATTGCAAAACTTTATTGTTGAGTTTAATGCTCCGCGAGAATATCAGCTTGCTTTGAAGTTCGTTCAACGACGAGTGGATGACCCCTCCTTAACTCTTAGCGGTCAGTTAGCAGATCAACTTGAAAATGGTGACTTATTATCATTTGGATTGAAGATTGCTAATGATCGTTATACAAAAAATATTAATTTCCAACATCCTCTGCAAGCAATTAGCGATGTTTACTCAGATGATGTTCAACAATTGGTCAAAGCTGCCATTGAGTTAGGCGTTCAAGTAGATTTGCAACCAACGCAAGTAGTATTACATATAGGGAATCATCAAGAAAGCTATAATGCTCAAGCAGCTTTTGATTTCTCAAAGGGTGCTCGTGATGTAATTCTTAGTGATTTCCCAGAAGTTCAGGATTTTCAGGAAAATAAAAGAGACTGAGGAGATTATTTCCTAGTCTCTATCTTTTTAAAGTAGGGTAATAACCTTATCTTCACTTTCGTTATTTCCCGGGAAATAGAAAGAAGCGCTAAAAATGAGAAAGATTGGAATTATTGGTCTCGGTCATATGGGTGAAATGTTAGCTAACCAGTTGGTAATGAACGGAAAAGCTGACGAATTAGTGTTGATTGATAAGAAAGATCAACTAGCAATTGCAATTCAGGCCGATTTAAATGATGCGCAGACGGTCTTGGCAACCCATACAAAAATAATTATTCAAGATTATGCTGCCTTAGCTGATGCGGATGTCCTTATTACCGCCTTTGGAAAGAGTGCGTTGATGAAGCAGCAACCAATGGCCGAGCTTGAGACCAGCTATCAGCAGGCCTTACAAGTTGGTAATAAGATTTTTAAGAGTGATTTTAGTGGGATCTTAATTAACCTTACTAATCCTAATGAGGCAATTACTGCTGTCCTCCAGCAAAAAGTTGGCTTACCGCAAAAGCAAGTAATTGGGATTGGCACCGTTGTTGAAACTGCGCGCGTCTATCGGGCAATTGCAGAAGCAGCAAAGGTAGCTGCTGCCAATGTAACGGGCTTTGTCTATGGTCAGCATGATGGTCATCAAGTATTTGCTTGGTCAACTGTTCGCGTGAATGGCCAACCCTTAACCGCGGCAATCAATGGTCACCACTTAGACCAAAGCCAGCTTAAAATTAAGGCGAACCTTAGTAATTGGTACACGCTTGATGGATTAGGGTATAATATTAGTGCTGTTACTGCCTGGACTCTCCGAATTATTACGGCGATTTTCGCGGATGAACAATTAGCGTTGCCAGTTGCAATTTATCAGCCACAGTATTCAACTTACATCAGTTTTCCAGCGTTGATTGGCCGGCAAGGGATTGGTAATCTTCTTCTCTTAAAACTTTACCCATTAGAAGAAGAAGAGATTAAGAGTGCGGCAGCAACAATTAAGCATCAATTAGATTCTCTAAAAAATATTAAAGGGGAGTAGTTGTATGATTAAACGAATTGCAGTTTATTGTGGTGCGCGTGATGGAAATAATCCGGCGTTTAATCGTGAAGCACAACGATTTGGTGAATGGCTAGTCCAACACGATATTGAATTGGTTTATGGTGCCGGTGCGTTTGGCTTGATGGGAACCCTTGCTCGGACAGTCTTGCGAAATGGGGGCATTGTTCACGGGGTAATTACTACTGAATTAGCTGAACGTGGAGCTATCTATAACGAATTAACCGATGTAAGAATTGTCCCTAATATGGATATTCGCAAGCAAACGATGATGAACCTTGCAGATGGATTGTTAGCTTTTCCCGGCGGCTTTGGGACACTAGAGGAAATTACCGAAGCTGCTTCATGGACAACAGTTGGGGATAATCATAAGCCAGTTGCTTTTTACAACTTTAATGGTTTTTATGATTCGTTAAACGATCTATTTAAGCAAATGAATAAGGCGGGCTTTGTAGAAGATCCTTATCTAAATAGTATCTGTTTTAGCGACCAGTTTGACCAGATTTTGGCATTTATGCAAAATTATAAAGCACCGGCACATCGTCAGTACACTCAAAAATAATTTAAAAAGAAAAAACGCTGTCTTACAGCGCCAACATTATTTTAATGATTGAATAGTATAAACTTGGTCATCAGCTTCATCGGTTAATGAAACTGGCCGTTGTTCATTTGCCCGGATAGTAATGTGATAACCAAACCGATCAAGGAAAACTAACTTATCAGGTTTGATTTTTTGAACCGTTGCCGGAATGATTTGGTTATCGATGCCGAGCTTTAATTCAGGAGAGATGGTTATTTTATGAGAGCGATCTCGTTCTTTATCGTAATATTGCCATGTGCCCGCATAAAAGATAGGTAACGAGATCGTATTATCGCTTTTCTTCGCACGACTGAACCCTAAAGTACTGGTGAGTCCAGCCATTAGTCCCGCGCCGAAAAGTAACATTCCTTTTTTTCTCATATTTTATCAGTCCCCTCAATTAAGTGATAAGTCATTCTATAACATAACTAATTATACACACATTTCTATTATCAGAAGATTTCATTTCTGTTAAAAACGCGCAATAATTGTTAAAATTAAATGTAAGCAAAGAAATATTTGAAAAGGAAGAGTTGATTTTATGCTAAAACTTGGTGTTATTGGAACAAATATTATTACTGATCAGATGCTAGATGCGGCCAAGACAACTGGGAAATATGAATTGACTGCTGTCTATTCTCGGACATTAGAGCACGCTGAGAAGTTTGGTAAGCCATATGGAGCAGCTGAATTTTATGATGACATTGATAAGTTTTTTGAAGAGGGCGACTTTGATGTTGTTTATATTGCTTCACCAAATAGTTTACATTATCAACAAGCACGGAAAGCAATCGAAAATGATAAATTTATCATTGTTGAAAAGCCAGCCTTCGTAAATCCAAGTGAATACAGTGCGATTGAATCATTATTAGCAGCCCACCCTAAGGCTCGTTTGGTTGAAGCAGCTCGTCATATCCATACCAAGATTTATCAAGCTGCCTTGAAGAAAGTTGATGAGATGAAGGAACATTACGTTCAAGGCGCAACCATAACTGTAATGAAATACTCATCGCGTTTTGACAAAGTTCTTAGTGGCAGTGAACCATATCCAAATATCTTTACCCTTAAGTATGCAGGGGGAGCATTAATGGACCTCGGTGTATATGCTGCTTATGGTGCCGTTACTATTTATGGTGAACCAGAATCTGTAATTTACTTCCCAACTCTTACTAAAACCGGGGTTGATGGTAAAGGGGTTGCAATCCTTAACTATGACAAATTTACTGTCACTTTAAACTTCGGTAAGACCGCCAACTCTCACCTCTATTCTGAAGTTTACGGCTTGAAGGATACCTTAGTCTTTGATAGTATTTTTGATACGCGAAAGGTTACTTACTATGATGCTGACCAAAATGCGCACCCAATCGAAGCACCAGTTGAAGAAAATTCAATGACTGATGAAATGAATGATTTCGCAGACCTCTTTAACAATCCTGATGATGAAGAGGAAATGAAGAAGTACAAGCATTGGTTAGAATTATCTAAGACGGTCAACTCAGTTATGTACTCCCTTCGTCAATCTGCTCAACTAGTTTTCCCATCTGATAACAATCAAGAATAGGATGATTTAATTTGATCGAACAATTTCAAAAACACTTTGATGAAAAATACAAGCAGCCCACAGCAATCCAAGAAGCAGTTTCGCCAGTATTAAAGACTGACCAATCTGTCCTTGGAATAGCACCGACTGGCTCTGGAAAGACCCTAGCTTTTACGTTGCCAATCTTGCCTAAGATTATGCCAGGCGAGGGAACTCAATTATTGGTTCTCGCACCTTCACAAGAATTGGCAATTCAAACAACCAAGGTAATCCGTGAATGGGCAACTTTAATTGGTGTTAGCGTCCAATCACTGACAGGGGGGGCAAATTTACGGCGACAAGTTATGAATTTGCACCAACACCCTGATATCGTGGTAGGGACACCTGGACGGGTACTCCATATGCTTGATAACCACCACTTAAAGCTCGGCCATCTAATGACAATGGTTATTGATGAAGCCGATGATATGCTTCAAGACGATACTTTAGCTGTCGTAGAAGATATTGAGCGTGCAACCCCACTATCTACTCAATTAGCATTCTTCTCTGCTACCAAATCTCCTGTTCTGGACGAATTGAACGTGATGTTTGGTCGCGATATTGAAACCATTGATGTGCGGGATGAGGATACTTCTCAGGGACCGGTAGAACATGGTTACTTAAGTGCACGAACCAATGCGCAAAAAACAGCAACTTTACGCCAGTTGACGAGTATTAAAGATTTTCGGGCGCTTGTCTTCTTCAACAGTACCCGTACCCTTAACTATGCTGCAAGTCGGTTGTGGCACGAACATGTTGCGGTAGATACTTTGGGTGGTAGACAGAAACAAGTACAACGTGAAAAAGCAATGCGGATGTTTCGGAAACGGCAAATTAAGTTATTATTGACAACGGATTTGGCAGCCCGGGGGATTGATATTCCTAAATTGCCTGCCGTTATTAACTTTGACTTGCCGACATCGCTCAATACCTATATTCATCGGGTTGGCCGTACTGGGCGACAGGGAGAACCAGGGTTAGCACTTAGTTTAGGTGATGATCATGATATTCGTGACCTTAAGAAGCTGCTTGCTGATAGTGATTATGAACTAACTAAGCTCTACATTGGTGATAATAAATTAACCAACCAGAAACCAGAAGAGGGTCAACGGGTGGTTTCAATCAAAAAGCAGGCTAGTCGTCACTTGCAAAAAGAACAATTAAGTGGGGAAACCCATAAAAAGATGAATCAAACTCTCAGTGGATTCTCTAAGCCAAAGAAACGGCGAAAGAAAAAGAATCGCAAAAATAAAGGAATTCGTTTGAAGCATCGTCGTAAAAATAACGAAAACTAAAAAAGAATAATTACCGTCTTTACGAAATCCTTCGTAAATGCGATAATATTCTTTAGTTTGGTCCTATAGTATAATTGGATAGTACATCCGCCTCCTAAGCGGTCGATTCCGGTTCAAATCCGGATGGGACCATTTGATAATGCACTGTCGACGTGATTGCTTTGTTTAGTGATTACGTCTTTTTTATTAAAAGCTGAAGGGAGAGTCATTAATGCAGCCACCATATAAGATTATGTTTTTGTTTGGTACGCGGGCTGAGGTTTTGAAGTTGGCGCCGATCATTAGATTGATGCATCAAAATCCTGCGACCTGGCAACCGGTTCTTGTTGCAACGGGAAATTCACAATTATTAAACGACACGTTGGCATATTTGAATTTCCAAATTGATTTCAGTGTTGATTCATCGAACGTAACAAGTACAAATGAAGTTGAACTATTGAGCCAACTGTTGCATAACTTAAATAATGTGATTAATGCTGGACAACCAGATATGATCCTTGTCGCTGGTGATGCTACTACAAGTTTGGCTGCCAGCTTGATTAGCTTTTATCATCATATTTCACTTGGCCATGTTGAAGCTGGTTTGCGTACTTATGAACGGTATTCGCCATTCCCTGATGAAATGTATCGGCGCCTTACAGATAATCTAGCAGACCTTTATTTTGCGCCAACGACAAGTGCCCGCGATAATTTGTTGCAAGAGCACCATCCGGCAAAACGAATCTATGTTACTGGAAATACTTCCATTGATAGCGTGAAGCATAATTTACAAGAAGATTTTACGCATCCTTTACTGCAGTCTATCCCAGCAGACAATCGGATTTTATTAATGACAATGCGGCGCAAAGATAACCTGGGTGCCCCCATGAAGCGTGTTTTCCATACAATGCGTGATATTGTGGAGACTAACAACAATCTTGACCTGATATTTCCTGTTTATCCTCATCCAGAAGAAGAATCACTGGCTAATGATATTTTAGGAGACCATGACCGAATTCATCTTATTGCACCATTAAATCATCATGATTTCTTAAATATTGCTGCCCGGAGTTCGATTCTGTTAACTGATTCAGGCGGTTTGCAGGAAGGAGCTCCAGCATTGCATCGCCCCCTCTTGCTTTTACGGGATGAAACAGAACGTCAAGAAGCGGTCAGCCTGGGAGGCGTAAAAATTGTTGGAACTGATCCAACAACGATTCAGCAAGCAGTTTTTGAATTGTTAAATGATGAAAAGAAGTATCGGCGGATGGAACAGGCGGAAGTACCGTTTGGGGATGGGCACGCGAGCAAAAAGATTCTTAAAATTATTGAAAAATACTTATCACAACAATAAACAGGCCGGCAAAACGAGATTTTTACCGACCTGTTTATTTTAGTGCGCCCGGCATGGGTATTAGCTAGGTGGTGAAAGTCCGCTATGGGCCGTAGTAGTCGGAACCATGAGCTGAGGACAAGGGTGTCCACCGTGAGGTGGAATCTGAAGGAAGTCTAAGGCAAAGTACTGCATCGATGAACAAGAAGTAGCTATAAGGCTGAAATTAACTGGATAAGGCTGCTAGACAAGTTGAAGTCCAATACTACTCGAAATTGGTTTCAGTAAAGCTAACGATGACATGGTACGAAAGCTAATATTCTTACCCGGGGAGATCTGGCCTACACGTTTCCGACAAGAGGAATAAGTTTAATTTCCACAGAAACAAGCGATGCAGTGATGCAGTGTTGAGTAAGCCAGAAGTCAGCCGAGGTCATAGTAGTTTGAATAATCGGATGAAGGACTGAACGACAATAACTTGTAACTTATATCGGAGGTGTAATCAGGTGCGACAATCGCAGAAAACAGAACAACAAGCTGACCGCTTGTCGAGGATAGGTTTGGAAAACCGAAAGTACACAAGGGCGCGTAGTACCGGTTATGGTGAAGGTAAAGGTATGAGTGTCACTATCCAAGACCTGGTCTTGGATCGCAATAACCTTAATCAGGCTTATTTGCGAGTTAAGAGAAATAAAGGAGCAGCAGGCGTTGATGATATGACAGTCAATGACCTTCTACCATATCTCAGAGAAAATAAGACGGAACTGATCGCTAGTTTGCGTGAGGGCAAGTATAAACCAGCTCCAGTCAAACGGGTAGAAATTCCGAAGCCTAATGGTGGAGTAAGAAGACTTGGAATACCAACGGTGGTGGACCGAATGGTTCAACAAGCTGTAGCCCAAATTCTTACGCCTATCTTTGAGCGTGTTTTCTCTGATAATAGCTTTGGCTTCCGTCCCCACCGTGGGGCCCATGACGCTATTTCGAAAGTAGTAGATCTTTATAATCAAGGTTATCGAAGAGTTGTCGACTTAGACCTAAAAGCCTATTTTGATAACGTTAATCATGACTTGATGATTAAGTATCTCCAACAATATATTGATGACCCATGGACACTAAGACTCATTCGTAAGTTTCTAACTAGCGGAGTCTTAGACCATGGGCTTTTCGCTAAGAGTGAAAAAGGAACCCCACAAGGAGGGCCATTGTCACCACTACTGGCGAACATCTATCTAAATGAGTTGGACAAAGAGTTGACTAGACGTGGTCACCACTTTGTGCGCTATGCGGATGATTGTAACATCTATGTTAAAAGTCAACGAGCCGGAGAACGAGTAATGCGAAGCATTACCCAGTTTCTAGAAAAGCGCTTGAAAGTTAAAGTGAACCCAGATAAAACCAAAGTCGGTAGCCCGCTACGGTTGAAGTTCCTTGGCTTTTCGTTGGGTGTAGACCACAATGGGGCCTACGCCCGTCCAGCTAAACAATCGCAACAACGAGTAAAGAAAGCACTGAAGTTATTAACTAAACGTAATCGTGGAATATCTCTGACAAGAATGTTTGAAGAAATTCATCGAAAAATGCGTGGGTGGCTTCAGTACTACTCAATTGGGAAACTAACTAACTTTATTCAACGCCTTGACAAGTGGTTGAGGGTCCGAATAAGGCAGTATATTTGGAAGCAATGGAAAAAGTTTAAAACTAAGGTAACTAACTTACAGAAGTTGGGGCTGTCCCAGCATGATGCATATGTCTTCGCTAGTACCCGAAAGGGCTACTGGCGAACTGCACATAGTAAGACCTTGAGCTATTCTCTAACTAATAGAAAACTGGAACAACTCGGACTTATGAATATGTCCAAGACGCTCCAGTCAATTCAATGTGATTAAGTTGTCGAACCGCCGTATACGGAACCGTACGTACGGTGGTGTGAGAGGTCGATAATTGAACTAATCAATTATCTCCTACTCGATTTTATCTGCAATATCACGGTTATCTTTGAAGATTAACCACTTTGAGAAAATATAATTAGCAATTACCACAATGACATTATCAATAAATTTAACGATAAATTGTTGGAGAGGATCATTGAATCCTAATAAAGAAACTCCAACATACATAATAATTATATCTAATACAAGCGTGAGGCCCCGATAGAAGTAGAAACGAAGAAATTCAACAATAAAGTCACTAACAGTAGTGTAATGTGATCCAAATACCCAGACTTTATTAGTGAAGTAAGCTACTAAAACCGATAAAAACCAGGCAATAACATTAGCTACTTGATAATTCCAATGGATCCCAGAACTCAAAATCTGGAATACTGCTAAGTTAACCACCGTTGTAACAACGCCCCAGAAAATGTAGGCGATGATTGACTTATATTTTACCCATAGATCCTTAATCATTCAGTTTAGCCGCCTTTTCTACTAATTGCTTAGCGAAGGCATCGAGCTTTTGAATGTCTTCCTCATCTGGTGCAAGATTGACTTTAACATTTTCAGCGCCCTTAGTTGCCCCTGTCTTGGCAAGAGCATCCCCAAACTTATCGACGGCAACACAGAAGTCATCCCCATAGAAAGTATCACCAGAGCCGGCAACCCCGTATACTTTGCCTGCTAATTGTTCTTCTTGCAGGTCTTCATAAAAGTCAATTCCTTCTTCTGGAAGAGTCCCTTCATCATAAGTGTAAGGACAGATCACACAAATATCAGCTTCTTCAAAGTCAGCTGGATCAGCCATTGTCATTTCAACTTCATCGACTTCTACTCCTAAATCTTCAAGAGCGTCAGTAATGATATCTGCAACGTCTTCATTATTACCTGTAATGGTTGTGTATACTACAAGTGCTTTTGCCATTTTATAACCTCCATTAAATCTATAACGTTCATATAGTATAGCACGGTTTGCGATATCAGGGCAGACAAGTGGTATACTGTTTATGTTAGATTGTAAATAAGGAGATTGCGAAAATGATTAGTTTAAAATCACCTCGAGAAATCGATGCAATGGAAAAGGCGGGGGCAGCCTTAGCGGCAATGCACCTTGGCCTTCGCAAAATTATTAAACCGGGCATCTCAAGTTGGAAGATTGAAGAATTCGCTCGGAAGTACTTCAAGGCTGCGGGAGCTAAAGCTGAACAAATTGGTTTTGAAGGATACAAATACGCTACCTGTGTTAGTGTTAATGATGAAATTTGTCATGGGTTCCCTCGTAAGAAGTTAATCTTAAAGAAGGGCGACTTAGTAAAGGTTGATACTGTTGTCAGCGTTGACGGTGCTTTCAGCGACTCTTGCTGGAGCTATGCAGTAGGAGAAGTTTCTCCTGAGATCCAAAAATTAATGGACGTTACGAAGAAGTCACTATTTATGGGAATTGATCAATGTGTTCCTGGTAACCGGATTGGTGATATTGGTGCAGTAATTCAATACTACACAGAAGATGAAAATGGCTATGGGGATGTCCGAGAATTTGTTGGTCACGGTATTCAACCAACAATGCATGAAGATCCAATGGTGCCACATTACGGCGAACATGGTCAAGGAATCCGTCTTCGTGACGGAATGACCATTACTGTTGAACCAATGATTAACACTGGTACGTGGGAAGCTGATACTAGTGATCCTAGTGGTTGGCTTGCTAAGACTGCTGATGGTGGTTGGAGTTGCCAATACGAGCATACCTTAGTTATTACGAATGACGGTCCGAAGATTTTGACGTCTCAGGATCCGGAAGCAGATGCTGATTACATGTACGATGATAATTATGCTAGGTACTTGGAACATTACCGGGAGATCGCAGAAAAGGTTGCTAAGCAGTTTGAAAATTAGTTGCCTGGTAACAGAAAAAGGATGTTAGGAAACTTTTGCATGTTTCTAACATCCTTTTTTTACGCTAATCATATTGATGCATATACTTTGAAAGCCGCTTTAAGCCTTCTTTTAGGGTTGCCCCTGGTGCACAGTAGCCGAGGCGAACGTGACCCGGAGTATCAAAAGCATCGCCGGGCACGAGGAGAACCCCCTCATCATGGAGCAAATTTTCACAGAAGGTATGAATATCAATTGGCACATCAAGCTTTGGGAAGGATGTGGAGACTGCTTGTGGCATGATGACACTTGCTCGGCCTTCATGGTCAATCCAATCCTTATAGATAGCGAGGTTGCCAAGAACTAACTTCCGATTCCGGGCGAGAACTTGATCACGGTGACGTAAGACATAGGTAGGTAGCTAGCTGGTCGTTAAAGACTCCTCCACAGATCATGGTGTAATCGCGGAATTTACGGAAGACATCGGCAACTTCAGCGTTAGTCGCAGTCCAACCGATCCGAACCCCTGGCACCGAATAAGTCTTTGAAAGAGAATTAGTAGAGATTCCCTTATCATAAAGGTCAATAATCTGGGCAAACTTTTCGGGGTGATCTAGGGGCAGGTAGACTTCATCAACAAGAACATAGGCATCGACTGCCTTAGCAATTTCAACAACTTGTTCGAGAAATTCTTTATCCAGAACTGTTCCCGTTGGATTATTCGCGTTGTTTAGACAAATCATTTTAGTATTAGGTTTAACCATCGCTTTTAGGTCATCGATTCGTGGGTACCAATCATCTTCTTCATGAATATGCCAGTAATCAACATCTGCACCTAATGATTTAGGAATATCGTAGAGTTGTTGGTAAGAAGGATATTCGGCAATTACATGGTCGCCGGGATTAATTAGGGCATAGAGGGCTAAAATGTTTGCCCCAGTGGCGCCATTCGTTTGCAAGATATTTTCTGGATCAACATGGTGATACAGTTTAGCAACTGCTTCTTTAAACTCGGGTGATCCTTCAATCCACCCGTAGTTCATTTGCTACTTATCAAGCATCTCATAAAACTCTTCGCCATTGTTACCATCTAAATTTAAGAGATCGTGCATACTTAAAGAAGCGATTGTACTTTGTGAAATATCATAAGTCGCGCTCTTTTCCCACTTATTTAGCCATGATTCAACACCAAAATGTGCTATTTCTACCATGATATTTTTCCTCCTTTAATTAATTGAAATTGTTCCGTTGATTACTAATACTAAGGAAATAACCGCAAAGACAGCGATAATCCCCATTGCCCATTTTTCCTTTACTGTGATTGGGTGATGGAATTCCTTGCATGCTTGGACATAGAAGAAGAATCCGGGAATAAAACCGACTGAAACAACCATTATTTCCTTCCAGCCAGAGAGAACCATCGCCATCAGTTCAAAGAGGGTGGCGATTAGTCCAATGACAAATTGTCCCCATTCTTGGTGCTGCCAACTGTACATCATCTGGTAAATACCAACAAGGAGGTAACAGATCAAAATCGCAGCCGTACAAAGCGTATATGCAAAGTTGAAAGCATAGGTAGTGAAAAGCAAAGAGAAGAGGAAGATTGATTGAAGAACCCCGGTAATTACTAATGCCCGTGTTGGCGCTTTTTTATCATTTACTTCACCCCATGATGTTGGAAGAGTTTCATCATCAGCCATTAGCATTAATGATTCGGCTGGGAGCATTGTCCACGAGAGCCACGAAACTAAAACTGAGATGATCAATCCAATGCTGATCAGGGCGGCACCCCACGTTCCAACCAGGTGTTGCATGATAGCCCCAAGCGCCGGTTGACCACCAGCTGCTAACTGTGCCCGGGTCATGACCCCATATGGCAAAATAGAAACCACAATATAGATAACAAGCAAGCTTACCAGGCCGAAGATCGAAGCCCATTCAGCATCAGTCCGCGTTTTGGCACGACTGGAAAGGACAGAAGCACCTTCAACGCCGACAAATAGCTACATCATTACCATAATTGAGGCCTTTACTTGGTCATAGATTGAACCGGTTTCGATTTTTGAACTAAGATTCTGCGTTACATTGCCCCAGAAATCGGCAGTGAAAATCTTAGCCTTAAAACCAAGAATCACACAGATAACAAAGACGACTAATGGAATAATCTTGCAGATTGACCCAATTGAATTAATAAAGGCCGCTGATTCGATCCCTCGATTTACCAAGAATGTCAAAACCCAGGTTAAAATAATTGCAACAATAATTGAGAATAAGTTCTGACCATTGGCAAATAGACTGGGGAAAAACGTTCCAAGAGCGCTCATCATAATCGTTGCAAAAGCAATATTGCCGAGCCGTGCGGAAAGCCAGTATGCCCAACCAGAAATAAATTCGCCCAGCGGACCAAAAGCAGCTGCCGCATAGCTGAAAATCCCTGAATCAAGGTCTGGCCGCTTTTGCGAAAGATTAGTTAGGGAGAGCACTAAAGTCAAGACGCCGATCATTACTATTATCCAGGCGATGATTGCTGGGCCGGGAGTCGCCGCGGTAGCTAAATCACTGGTAATGCCAAATACTCCCGAACCAATTGTCGACCCCACAATTAAAAGGGTTAGTTCCATCGTATTAATACCTTTTTTCTCACTTATTTACTCCACCTCACGATCTTATATATTAGAGTGAAAATCACATAAATGTTCTTAACCCAATTATAGCAACGTCAGAAAACGCTATGAATATCGTTAAGATTAAATGTGAAAATGATTATTAAATGATGAAAATAGTATACATCACTTAAAATTAAATATACAAATACGCGAATAAATATTTCTAAATTAGCATAAAAATACCAAAAATTAGTATAAAAGTAATGTAAAATTATGTAAAAGACTTTTATTTTTTTAAAAGACGACTATACTAATAATTATTAAATAATTTCTTGTTTTTATTTAAGAATTCTAAAGCTTTGGAGGCATTATTTTGGACGAACAGAGTAGTAATAAAAAGATGATTACTACCTTTGGACTAGTGACGATGGTCATTACCGCCATTTTTGGCTTTGGGAATGTTTCAAACGCCTACTTACAAATGGGTTACGGTAGTATTATTTGGTACGCATTAGCAGGGATTTGTTTCTTCTTTCCTTGTGGCTTGATGATGGCAGAGTACGGTTCCACATTTAAGGATGCCAAAGGGGGCATTTATTCCTGGCTTGCCGGCTCAGTTGGTGAACGAATCGCTTTTGTCGGTACTTTCGTATGGTTAGCATCTTGGATTGTATGGATGGTGTCAACGGCATCACGGGTTTGGATTACCTTTTCTGCCTTACTTTTTGGTAAGGATACCACCCAGCAATGGCACGCATTTGGCCTGACCTCGACTCAATTGATTGGGGTTCTTGGGATTCTGTTGATTCTTGGAACAACTTGGTGCAGTTCACGGGGAATGACCGCCATTGCTAAAGTTGGTTCACTTGGTGGTATTTTTACAATTGTTGTTAACATTATCTTTGTTATTGTCAGCGTTATTGTTTTAGTCGCCGATAAGGGAATCTTAAAGCAACCAATTCATGGTGCTTCAACTTTCATTACATCACCTAATCCACAATTCCAGACACCAATTGCCATTATTTCATTTGTTGCTTATGCTATTTTTGCTTACGGTGGAATGGAATCGTTAGGGTCTGTTACTGATAGTATGAAAAATCCTGAAAAGACATTCCCTCGTGGATTGATCATTGCAAGTATCTTTACGATTGGTACTTATGTCTTAATGATCTTCATGCTTGGTTGGTCAGTAAATTATCAACAAACTTTGACTAAGAGCAGCGTTAACCTTGGTAATGTTACCTATGTTGTCTTTAATCAATTAGGGGTTACCATGGGGGATGCACTTGGTTGGTCGCACGGGGCTGCCCTTACTTTTGGACTTATCATGACGCGGATCGTTGCCTTTGCACAGACCCTTGGCTTCTTGGGCGCATTGTTTATTCTGCTTTATTCCCCAATCAAGGCATTCATTCTTGGTTCTAATCCAGACTTATGGCCAAAGAAACTTACAAAACTTAATAAGGCGGGGATGCCTGCAAATGCAATGTGGCTTCAAGCAATTATTGTTTCAATTATTGTTTTCTTGGTTGCCTTTGGTGGAAATGCTGCTCAACAGTTCTACTTGATTTTGACTGATATGGCGAACGTTTCAACTTGTTTCCCATATATCTTCTTGATCGGGGCCTTCCCATTCTTTAAGGCGAAGAAGAACCTTGACCGGCCATTCGTTGTCTTTAAGAACCGTTTCTGGACAGACGTATTAGTATGTTTCGTTGAATTGATTTTAATTGTCGGAATCGTCTTTACGTTTGTTCAACCACTATTACAAAAAGATTATCAAACTGCTTTCTGGACACTTGCTGGACCAATCTTCTTTGCAATCGTTGCGTTGGTCTTCTATCAAATCTCCGCAAAGCGTCACCATGTTGAAGGGTAAATGATAAAAAAGTAAGTGGGAAATAACCTCCTCGACAAGGCGGTGGGCTAAGCTAGAACGATGATTAGCACGGCACGGGCTGATTATCGTTCGTACTTAGACTCGAGCCTTGTGGCGACGCGAAGCTAGTTCCGCGTTATCTTACTATTATTCATAATAAGTAGTTGAGGCTGAGAGAAAACAAAAGTTTTCTCCCAGCCGCTTTTTTATCTATTCTGTAATATTTGTCGGGTGTTCAGTTTGTTATAATTAAACCTATAAAATATTTTTGGAGGTTATTATGGACAAGGAACCGGGCAAAGGTAAAACTTTTATTGCGTTATTAATCCAACATATTACCATGGCCCAGATTTCAAGTTCTGCTGCAGTCTTAGCTTATTATACCTTGTTATCTATTTTTCCCGCCGTGATGGTAGTAGGAAATTTATTACCTATGATTGGAATTGATGCTAAGACGATTTTAGCCTACCTCTCCACGGCAATTCCTAAATCAGTCTATGATTTTATCCAGCCGTTGATCTATGATTTCTTACGGCGGGGGAGTGGTGGTGTGCTGACAACCGGGGCCCTGATTGCTCTTTGGTCGACTAGCCAGGGGATTGCCGCTTTTCAACGTAGCGTTAATCATGCGTATGGGATTGCGGAAAATCAGAATCCAGTGATGAACCGAATCGTCTCATTTGTTTGGATGATTGTCCTCTTAGTAATTATCTTTATCATCATTATTTTATACGGTTTTGGGGAACAGGTTCTTAAGAGTATCCAGCCAATTTTTAATTTCCGACGCGATTACATTGCTATCTTTAGCTCATTAAGATGGCCAGTAACATTTGGCGTCTTGTTTATCGCGCTCACGCTTTTGTATTACTTTGTTCCTAATGCGAAGGTCCGGTTGCGCTATGCACTTGCTGGTTCATTCTTGGCTTCATTGCTTTGGATGGGATTATCACGTTTATTCTCGTTCTATACCTTATTATTTGGTCACGGGGTAATTTCCTACAAGACAATTGGAGCTTTTATTGCAATGATGGTATGGCTTGACTTTTCTGGCTATATTATCATGCTGGGGGCGGCGCTAAATGCTGCTTTGCAAGAATGTCATGAAGGTGAATTGCATGCCAAGAAACACTTTTGGCAACTGGTAGAAAGAAAAAACAAAAATGGAGGCTAGGAAATTTCCTAGCCTCCAAATGTTGAAGATCTTTAGAACTTGATATTTAATTACTTTTGATCATCGTTAAAGATAACGGTAGAAACAGTATCAATGTATTTCGCGGAAAGAGGTTGTTGGTAAATATCTTCGCCTTCCTTAGTAAAGAGGTGGGTTTGTGCAATCTCTTGCATTGCCTTCCGAACGGTTTCGGCATCAAGATCACCACTGGCATAGTTCAACTTTAATGAATGTTTTTTACCAAGACTACCCTTGAAAGTTAAGCTTAATGTACGCATAAATTAATTTCCTCCTTGAGATTAGTTGTTCAATGCGACTTGACTAGTAACGATAATGTCTGTATCAAGGCATTTTTCAGCAGTGAGCATTTCAATTGCTGCACTAAATTGCGCTACCTGCTCATTAGTGATATCCTCAATGATGTTGTTAAAGGGATGTTTAACGCCCTTGGGATGTTCACTGTTGGTGAGGGTAAGTTGAATTTTAGCGGACTTGAAATTACGAACCATTTGCATGATAAAAACTTCCTTTGTTTAATTTGATTTGTTAAGTAGCGGCCACTGCTTACACCTTTATAAACGATTAAAAATTGAGAATGTTAAGGAGAAATTTAAAAATGGCAAAAATTTCGAAAATTGAGGCGCAAAAACGGAAGGGTCGATATAACATATACCTTGATGGTAAGTATGCTTTTCCGGTTGCAGAAAGTGTTTTGATTCAGTTCCGTTTGATGAAGGGAACCGAGCTAGATAAAAAGCAAATTGCGGCCATTGCGACTGCTGACCAGCAAGCAAGGGCTTATTCACGAATGCTTGATTACCTTTCTTACCAGATGCGGACGGAAAGCGACATCATTAAGAAGCTAAAAGAAATTGATACGCCAGAAGAGTTTGTTGAGCCAATCTTAAAAAAGCTGCGAAGCCAACAGTTAATCGATGATCATGCCTATGCAGCTTCTTATGTCCGCACGATGATTAATACAGACTTGAAGGGGCCCAGTGTGATTCGTCAACACTTACGACAAAAAGGGATTGGCGAAAACGATATTGATGATGCTTTAACGCAATTTACTCCCGAAGTTCAAGCAGAATTGGCAAAGAAGTTAGCTGTAAAGTTATTTCGCCGTTATCGAAACCAGCCAGAGCGGCGACGAGAACAAAAAGTACAACAGGGACTCATGACAAAAGGATTTTCCAGTAGTGTGTATGAAATGATTAAGGATGAAGTTGTTCCACAACCTGATCTGGAGCAAGAGAACGACCTTTTAGCAAAAGAAGCAGCAAAGCAATGGCGTCGTGTTCGCCGTTATCAAGGATACGAGCGTGAGCAGCATTTTAAGCAGACAATGTATCGCAAAGGATTTGATCTGGATGACGTGCAGAGCTGGCTAGATGCGCAAGATTTATAATAATAACTTTCCAAGATTAGGAATTACTGGTATCATTTTAATGATTATGTTTAAAAACAATAATTAGGAGTAAAATAGTGAATATTAAAATCTTAGTGGCTGTCCATAAAAATTATCGGATGCCAGATGATCCAATGTATTTACCAGTTTTTGTTGGTAAAGAGATTCACCCGACTGTTAACCGTACATTTCAGGGTGATAACACCGGAGATAATATTTCAAAAAAGAATCCGCATTACAATGAGCTAACAGCTTTGTATTGGGGATGGAAAAACCTTGATGTGGATGCATTAGGATTAGTCCACTACCGTCGTTACTTGACGATGGGACACTCAAAGGATCTTTCGACCATCCTCAATCATGAACAGGTTGAAGAGTTATTGAAAGATGCCGATGTAATCTTGCCAAAGAAGCGGCATTACTACATTGAAACAAATGAATCACATTACCTCCATGTTCATGAGCACGAGCCGCTTGAAATTACGCGGCAGGTGTTAAAAGAGAAATATCCTCAGTACTTATCTGCTTTCGAAAGGGTAATGAAACAGACATCAGCTCACTATTTCAACATGATGATTATGAAAAAGCAGCCATTGGATGAATATTGTACCTGGCTGTTTGATGTTTTAGGCGAAGTTGAGAAAAAAGTTGATTATTCTGACTATACACCATATGAGCAACGGGTCTTTGGTTTTTTGAGTGAGCTTTTACTCGATACTTGGTTGTTGACTAATCCGCAATACAAGACAGTGGAGGTTAATCGGGTATTTCTTGAAAAGCAAAACTGGCCGTTAAAGATTGCAAAGTTCTTAAAACGTAAAGTCACCGGCCATGGTGAACATTAACGATTGGAGAGACAAGAATGCCAAAATTGTCAATAGTTGTTCCCTGTTATAATGAGGAAGAAACTATTCCACTTTTTTACCCGGCAGTTGAAAAAGTGGTTAAACAGATGCCAGTGGACACTGAGTATTGGTTTGTCAATGATGGATCAAATGATGGGACTTTAGCAGAACTACGCAAGCTTCACGAACAGGATCCAGAACGGGTTCATTATGTTTCTTTTTCACGGAATTTTGGTAAAGAAGCAGGGCTTTATGCAGGATTACAGGCTGCAACAGGTGATTATATCGTTGTGATGGATGCTGATTTACAGGATCCACCGGAATATTTGCCGAAGATGTATAAGGCTATTTCTACTGGTGAATATGATTGTGTGGGGATGCGGCGGACAGATCGAAAGGGTGAGGCGAAGTTTAAGTCTTTTCTTTCTAACCAATTCTATAATGTTATCAATAAGATTTCTGATACTAAAATTGTCTCTGGGGCTCGTGACTACCGGATGATGACGCGTCAGATGGTGGATGCGGTGTTATCATTAACTGAATATAACCGGTTCTCAAAAGGTATTTTTAACTGGGTTGGGTTTAAGACTAAATACCTTCCCTATAAAAATGTCGAACGAGTAGCTGGAACAACAGACTGGTCGACCTGGAAATTATTTAAATACGCAATTGACGGGATCACTGATTTTTCTGAAGCACCATTGGCAATTGCTACCTGGGCTGGTGGCTTAACAGCTTTCATTTCCATTATCGGGATGATTATTGTTATTGTCCGTAAAATTGTTGAGCCTGGGAGTAGTGCTTTTGGCTGGGCGTCAATGGTTTGTATCATTTTATTCCTCGGCGGTATTCAGTTACTCTGTTTAGGAATAGTTGGTCGTTACATTGGTCGGATATATATGCAGACAAAGAAACGACCGATATATATTATTAAAGAGAAAAAGTAGGGTTGAGAATCATGAATGAGAAGGTAAAAATTAAACAACAATCTAAGAGCTACCTTTTCTGGAAGAGGTTCTTTGATATTGTGCTATCATCAGGAGCATTAGTTTGTTTTAGCCTAGTATTTTTAGCTGTTTTTATAATGAATCGCTTTGGTGATAATAAGGGACCACTGTTTTATAAGCAAGAACGGATCGGCTGGCATGGGAAGCCCTTTAAAATCTACAAATTCCGGTCCATGGTTGTAAATGCAGATAAAATTTTGGAAGATGATCCTGAACTTTATGCTAAATATGTAGCAAATAACTATAAGTTGGAACCAGAAGAAGACCCCCGAATTACTCGTTTGGGTAGATGGCTACGGAAAACATCCATTGATGAAATTCCCCAGTTTATTAATATCTTGCGTGGTGAGATGAGTATTATTGGACCACGACCAGTTGTAAAGGCTGAATTAGCAGAATATGGCGACCGGGTTGATAAGTTTTTATCGGTAAAGCCAGGAGCAATGGGACTCTGGCAATCGAGTGGTCGCAGTAATATCCCATATCCAGAACGTTGTGATGTTGAATTAGAATATGTTGATGAGGCTTCACTCGGATTTGACACGAAAATAATGTTTAAGAATATTATTAGTATCTTTAAGAGTGAGGGGGCATATTAGAAAATTAAAAAGGAGAATATAAAAGTAATGGATCTTTCGAAGAAAACTCATCAATTGTTTAATGCACCTATTTCTGGTACTCAGTTATATTTCCTAGCTTTTGTAATATACTTTATTCCAGCATATTTAATTGATACGACATTTACGGTATATTTGAGTTGGTCAAAGCTAAGGATTATTTCTTATATTGCGATCCCGATTCTTCTACTTAAAATATATGTATTAGACAATTGGAATTGGCGACAATTAATTATAGTTTCTGTATTTCTTATAATTGGTGTTCTTGGATGGCGAGCAGCAAAATATCCAGAAATTTTAATGATGATGGTATTTGTTATTGGTGCTAGAGGCGTTCCTTTCAACGAGATTATTAGCTGGTATTTTTACCTAAGTCTATCTTTTATCATGGCAATTGCCATTATCTCATTGTTAAATATAATTCCAAATTTAACATATTATTCTATGCTAAGACCAACAAGGTATTCTTTAGGAATGGCGTATACAACATTTGTTGCTTCTCATATTGTGTATATTTCTTTAGCCTATTGTTATTTACGTTTTAGCAAACTAAAATGGATAGATTATTTAGCGATTTTTCTTATTGGCCTTGTTGTTATGAAGGTAACAGATACTAGATTAGATTTTTATGAAATGATTCTTTTAATTCCGATAATGATAATCGCTCAACGGGCTGAAAAAGGGCAAAAATATTCACGTTACTTCGCTTCATTTTGGTGTATTGCTACTCCATTCTTAGCATCCATTACTTTGATTTCAGCCTATTTCTATAATCAAAATAATCATATCTTTTTTAAGTTAAACAGTCTATTATCAGGGCGTTTACACTTAAGCCATGTTGGGTTTGAACGATATCCAATTACATTATTTGGACGAAAAATTGTTGAGCATTCTTTTGGTGGAACAAAAGGCGCAACTTTTGCTAATCATAATTTATTTGAACTTAGCACCAATTACTTTTACCTTGACTCTTCATTTGTCAGAATGTTATTAGTTTGGGGATCGATAATTTTTGTCCTTGTTATTGGTACTATAATGTGGATCACAATAAGAGGAACGGCACATAAAGAATATGTATTACCAGCAATTTTTCTTTTAATAGCAATTAATGCTGTTCTAGAGCCACATATCCTTCAGATTATTTATAATCCATTTTTATTGGCGTTATTAGCTAAGGAAACTAAATTTAGGGAGATTAAAGAATGAATTCAAAATTAACAATAAACAGTATAAGTAAAGTCATCTTTCGCAATATTATTTTAATCATGTTAATTACAATTGTTGGTGGCGTACTTGGTTGCTTATACGCTCATCATAAAAAGCAGACATCATACGAAGCAAATAGATATATGATGGTGGAGCATGATTATACTGGGGATTATGCAAATGAACAGGCAATGGCTGATTTGAGCTTGACAAAAACGTATGCAAAAATTATTGATAGTAGAGATGTTGCAGAACAAGCGCGTAAAGATCTTCCCACTAATCTAAAGAAAAAGTATAGTGCTAAAGATATTCAGGCGATGGTTAACACTGATCCTATTGATCAAAGTTTGGTTATTAAAGTTGGTACGATGTCAGGAAGTGCAAAAGATTCTGTAAAAATTGTTAATTCAGTAACGAATGCAGCGGCCAAAGAAATTAAGGAAATGGCCCCTTCTGCAGGAACAGTTAAACTTTTCTCTAAAGCACGCCTTTCAGATACAGTGAGTCATACAAGTCCTTCTACTAAAAAATATACTTTATTGGGGGCTGCTGTTGGCTTTTTGATTGGAATGGTGATTGCATTTAGTATCACTACTTGGAAACATTTAATTTAATTAAGTGAGGTATTATGTATGAAAAACTATGATTATCTAGTAGTAGGGGCGGGCCTTTTTGGTGCGACCTTTGCCTACGAAGCTGCTAAGCGTGGTAAGCGCGTAAAAGTAATTGAAAAACGAGACCATATTGCTGGTAACATTTATACTAAAGAAGTAGACGGTATTCAAGTTCATCAATATGGCGCTCATATTTTCCATACGTCTAATAAGGAAGTATGGGATTATGTGAACCAATTTGCAGAATTTAACCGCTATACGAATAGTCCGGTAGCTAATTATAAAGGCCAAATGTATAACCTCCCATTTAACATGAATACTTTTAGTCAGATGTGGGGTGTACGGACACCAGCGGAAGCAATGGCAAAGATCAATGAACAACGTCAAGAGATGGCAGGTAAAGAACCACAGAATTTGGAAGAGCAAGCTATTTCCTTAATCGGTCGCGATATCTATGAAAAGCTCATCAAAGGTTATACTGAAAAGCAGTGGGGACAAAAGGCAACTGAATTGCCAGCCTTTATCATTCGGCGTCTGCCAGTGCGATTAGTTTACGATAACAACTACTTTAATGACACCTATCAAGGAATTCCGGTTGGTGGTTACACCCAGATTGTTGAAAAAATGTTAGACAGTGATTTGATTGATGTTGAAACTGGAGTAGACTTTTTTGATAAAAAGGATGAGTACCTCAAAGATTATCCAAAGATCGTCTTTACCGGAATGATTGACCAATTCTTTGACTACCAGTTAGGTGAATTACAATACCGTAGTTTACGCTTTGAAACTGAGGAAAAGAACATTGGCAATTACCAAGGTAACGCGGTAATTAACTATACTGATGCAGAAACACCATATACCCGGATTATTGAACATAAGCACTTTGAATTCGGTAAAGGTGATAAGGATAAGACAGTGATTACCCGTGAATATCCAGCTGATTGGCATCGGGGTGATGAACCATATTACCCAATTAATAATCAACGGAACAACGAACTTTATAAGCAATATACGAAGTTAGCGAGTGAGCAGGCTAATAATGTGATCTTTGGTGGTCGTTTAGGCCAATATCGTTACTACAACATGGATCAAGTATTACACGCAGCATTGACGGCTGTTAATCAAGAATTTAACTAAATTAAGAAGGTGAATTTAGGATCTTTATTCTTAAATTTACCTTTTAATATTAAACAAAGTTAGTTTAAGGTATCTTTTGTTTAAGGTATAACAGTGGTAAAATTAACATTTAGTTTGAAAATTAAATGAGGTTGTTATATGAAGGTCATCAAAAACTATTTATATAATGCAGGATATCAAATACTAATAATGTTTGCTCCGCTAATAACCACACCTTACGTTGCACGAGTGTTAGGTGCACATAATACAGGGGTTAATGAATACACTAATAGTTGGGTAACATTTTTTTATTTAGTTGGTCAATTAGGAATTACATTATATGGGAATCGAGAGATTGCTTATAATCACAACGATTTTTATAAACGTTCTAAGACGTTCTGGGAGATTGAATTACTTCAAACATGTACAATGTCTCTTACGCTAATTACTTATTTATCAGCAGTGGTCCTCTTTAGTACCACATATAAAAAGTATTTTTTACTTCAAACATTATGGATTCTTGCAACGGCTTTCGATGTTTCTTGGTTTTTCATGGGAATGGAAGATTTTAAGAAAACAGTAATGCGTAATACATTAGTTAAGTTAATAACAATAAGTTTGATTTTTATTGTTGTAAGAAATGGTAATGATTTGTGGAAGTACATTTTGTTATTAGGATTAGCACAACTTGGCGGGAATTTAACGCTCTGGCCTTATCTAAAACAAATGGTATGTCGAGTTCCATTAAAAGACTTGCATCCTTTTAAGCATTTTTATCCTGCATTCTTACTTTTTATTCCCACTATAACTACGCAGGTTTACCTTGTTGTTAACCGTTTAATGTTGGGACATATGGCTACACCTTCAGACTTAGGAAATTTTACTTATGCCGATCGATTAGTTAAATTACTATTAGCTTTAGCAACAGCAACTGGTTCTGTAATGTTACCAAATGTTGCTAAAAAGTTTGCAGACAATGATATAAAAGGCGTACGCGAAAGTTTATATGATTCTTTTGACTTTGTAACTGCAATTGCTGTTCCAATGATGTTTGGTTTAGTAGCAATTGCAAATAAATTTGCTCCTTGGTTTTTAGGTAATCAGTACTTAGCTACAGGAAAAATAATGATTATTGAATCCCCTATTATTGTTTTAATTGCTTGGAGTACGGTAACTGGAAATCAGTATTTGATGCCTGTTAATCGCGTTAAAGAATATACTACATCCGTTACAGTAGGGGCTGTATTAAATATAATTGCAAACTTATTTTTAATTCACTTTTTTGCAGCAAATGGTGCAGCAATGGCAACTGTTATTTCAGAGTTTGCAGTTACTGCAATGCAACTTTTCTTTATTCGAAATACGATTAAGAGAAGAAAACTTTTTGCTGCAACTTGGCGCTACTTCTTTTGTGGAATTGTTATGTGTGCAGTAGTCTATCGTTTTAATCAAATGATGACAATGAATATCGTAAATTTGACTGTTCAAATTTTGATGGGAATAGTAATATATTTAGTTGCGTTATTTATAGTAAAGGCTCCTGTAATAGATCAGGCTAGAGTCTTAATAAGAAAAATAAATAATTGAAGAGGAATTAATATGACAAAAAAGAAAAACAGCAGGTTGTTTTATATTGATTTACTAAATTGCATTGCTATTTTTGGTGTTTTGGTGCAGCATACGGCTCAGATTGCACATGTTGGTGTTTCAACTCAAACGATCACTATTATTGGTAACGTTATCCAAACAATTTTTCTTCCTGCTGTAGGGATATTTTTTATGAATTCTGGTGCGATGTTGCTGAATTATCGGGAACGCCAAAATACTTCACATTTTTTTAAGAGACGTTTACTACGAGTAGCTCTTCCATTTCTTATTTGGAGTATCTTTTATTATATTTATGGTTATTACCAATATGCTTTTCCGGGTATATTTCACCATACTACTTTTGGATTACGTGATTTTACTGAAGCTTTTGTTGATAATAAAATTAATAGTCTTTTCTGGTTTTTTTATATAATAATTCAATTGTATGTTGCCACTCCTGTATTCGCCATTTTGGCTAAAAAGCATAAAGATATTCTTTGTTATGTTGCAGTTATTGCATTTATTAGTGCCGATGTTTATTCTTACATTGATCATACACTTCACTTAAATTTAATGAAAAGTATGCTTACTCAACCTTTACTAGCCTCGTCGTGGATTCAATATTTTATATTTGGTTATTTGATAAAGGAAGATTATTTTTCAAGAAAAGTAGAAAACGGAATGATTATTTTTGGAATGTTTACTTTTATCCTGGATATTGTTAATGATTTAACTATCAACAACTATAATTTACTTCAAAATATTAGTGATTTTCCTTATGCTGTTGCAATTTATCTCATTATAAAACGATGTGCGGATAGATATAAGAACAATGAACATGTTACAATTTTAATGGAAAAACTGGCTTCGACTAGTCTGGGAATTTATATTTTACATCCTCTTTTTATTGCTGGTTTTGATTGGTTATTTTTTAGTCGATCAGCAGCTCATTTTGATTCCTATATGCAAGTCTTAAAAAATCCAGTTCATATTTTCGTTTTACCGATTTTAATTTATATAATTTTAGTACCAATAATTTTGAGTTTAAAGAGAATTTCATTTATGAAATACATATTACCTTAAAATATTTTAAGACTGAGAGGATATATAATGACAAATTATGTGATTTCATGGCATGATTCTGCAAATCATGGAGGAAGTAAAGCTAAACAGGATGTGGAATTCTTTCTTCAAAACGAAGGGGCAAAAATAATTGATACTCCTAGTGGAAAAATAAATAAAATATTATTTACCTATTTAAAATTTCCGCAAGAGATAAAAAACATTAAAAATAGTACTATTGTTTTTCAATTTCCATCTGGGAAACCGTTTTTGCGGAGGAAAATGTTAGATTCTATTAGAAAGAGTTCGAATAAACTAATTATTTTAATTCATGATATTGAATGTTTACGCTTAAATCATGAAGATGGACGTGAAAAAGAAAATCAAGAGGAACTTAACCAACTTAAAAATTGTGATGGTATTATTTCTCACAATGCATCGATGACAAAATGGCTTCGACAACAGGGCATAACGGTACCAATTGTTAATCTTGAAATCTTTGATTATGATAACCCTCAGCCAATTAATTTATCTACTCCGTATGAAGGTTCTATTTGTTTTGCTGGTAATCTTGCAAAATCAAGTTTTTTAAATCAATTAAAATTAGATCATAAAATGGTTTTATTTGGTAGCAATCCTGCTGAATCCTATCATCATAATCTTTTTTATAAAGGCATATTCTCACCAAATGAATTACCAAAAAGACTGACACAAAACTTTGGCTTAGTTTGGGATGGTCCAGATGTAACTTCATGTACAGGTCCTTATGGAGAATATATGCAATATAATGATCCGCATAAGGTATCCTTATATTTAAGTAGTGGGTTACCAGTAATCATATGGAAGAAAGCTGCCTTAGCTGATTTCATAGAGCAAAATAAATTAGGAATTGTAATTGATAATCTTAATAATTTAGATAATGTACTAGATAGATTATCAAAAAATGATTATCAAAAAATGAAATATAATGTAGATAAAATTAGTTCTGGACTAAGACAGGGCATCTATATTAAAAATGCAATGACTAAAATACTGCGAATAATCAACAAAGGTGAAAAATAATGGTAAATTATGTGATTTCTTTAAAGGATTCTGCTAAAAATGTGGCAGGGCCTAAAGCAAATAATGATAATATTAAGTTTTTAAAAGAATTAGGTTTTAAAAACTACTGGTTGAAATTTGCAACTAATACTGGTTTTAAATCACGATTGCAAAAATTATGGTTAGCACATTATACAATTCCAACTTTTTTTAAACAACATTCGAATATTAATAATATTATTTTACAATACCCCTTATATTCCACCTATTTAATGGAACAAGTAGTAAATAGTATTCGTAAATATACTGATGCTAAGATATACTTTATTATTCATGATGTTGAATCAATTCGATTATTTATTAATCAACCACAATATTATAAAGCTGAACTTTCTTTTTTAAATAAAGCGGATGGAATTGTCGGCCATAATCAAAAAATGAATACATGGTTAAAGGAGCATGGCGTTATGACTAAACTTATTAGTTTAGATATTTTTGATTATGATAACCCTGCTAAATTAATTGAGACTCGAGAATATAAAGGAACTATTTGCTATGCCGGAAACCTAAAGAAGGCTGAATTTTTACAAAAGGTCAATCTACAGCATAAATTAGAAATATTTGGTCCTAATCCTGCAAAACAATATCCTAATAATGTAGAGTATGAGGGACAATATACACCTGAGGATTTGCCAGTACATTTAACAGCTAATTTTGGACTTGTATGGGATGGTACAAGCATTAAAGGATGTAATGGAGTTTTTGGTGAATATATGAGATATAATAATCCTCATAAAACTTCACTGTACTTGAGTTCAGGAATTCCAGTAATTATATGGAAAAAAGCAGCTCTTGCTGAGTTTGTTGAAAAAAATCAATTAGGATTGACAATAGATAGTCTTGATGAGCTAGACTCATTACTAGATGACTTAACTAATGATCAATACCAAAAGATACATCAAAATGTAAGAAATGTTGCAGAAAAAATGCGGAATGGTTTTTATGTAAAAAAAGCAGTAAAACAACTTATACCAGTGGAGGAACAATAATGAAACGATATATTATTTCATTACGTGATCCAGCAAAGAATGTTGGTGGTCCTAAAGCAAATATGGATAATATTCATAATTTAGAAAAGTTAGGCTTTAGTAATTATTGGTTAGACTATGGCTGGAATTTTTGGAATAATCACGGAATTAAAAATGCAATTAAATCTCGAGTAAATAAGTTTAAAATGGCTTATTTAACGCTGCCTCGTTTTTTTAAACAACACTCAGATATGGAATATTTAATTTTGCAATATCCCTTATACTCTGCTTATACAATGAAACGAATTGTTGAATGTATGAGAAAATACACAAAAGCAAAACTCTACATTATTATTCATGATGTAGAGTCAATTCGTCTATATATTAATGAACCAGAAAAAGGAGCCGCCGAAATTGAATCATTCAATTTAGCGGATGGGATTATTGGACATAATCAGAAGATGAATACTTGGTTAAAGGAAAATGGAGTAAATGTACCTTTGATTGATTTAGGAATTTTTGATTATGATAATCCTCAACCTTTGCAGAAGTATACAAGTTACAGTAAAACATTATGTTATGCTGGTAATTTAATTGATGCAAAATTTTTAGATGAGTATCACCAAAAGAGCAAGCTAACCGTTTTTGGCCCTAATCCCGCTGAAAAATATAATGATAGTATTGAATATAAGGGTCAGTATACACCAGAAGAGTTGCCAAAACATTTAACACAAAACTTTGGATTAGTTTGGCACGGAACAAGTGCTGATACTTGTAATGGTACTTTCGGAAAATATTTACGTTACAACAATCCACACAAGACGTCACTATATTTAAGTTCTGGTCTGCCAGTAATTATTTGGGATCAAGCTGCTTTGGCAGATTTTG
Organism: Limosilactobacillus reuteri; assembly: GCF_003072625.1. Classification (NCBI taxonomy): domain Bacteria; kingdom Bacillati; phylum Bacillota; class Bacilli; order Lactobacillales; family Lactobacillaceae; genus Limosilactobacillus; species Limosilactobacillus reuteri. Next base: position 1,447,059 of record NZ_CP027805.1, on the reverse strand, counting down.
TAAAAGAAAACGGAGTGGGAATTACAATTAGTAATCTGAACGATTTAGATGAAAAGCTTAATTCGATTACGGAAGAAGAATATCATCAGATGCATGATAATGTTGAAAAAATAGCAAAAAAAATGCGGTCAGGTTATTATGTAACGACCGCCGTAAATAAGTTAATTAATGGGTGAAAAGATGAGTAATAATTATATAATCTCACTAAAAGATCCATCAGGTAATGTAGGTGGACCTAAAGCGAATATGGATAATATAAGATTCTTAAAAAAACTTGGATTTAAGGAATTTTGGCTTGATTATGGATGGAAACCTGAATTTTGGTGGCATTATAGTATATGGGATCAAATTACCGGGCGTTGGAATAAGTTTAAAATGGCATATATTTCCTTACCTCGATTTTTTAAGGAACATAAGAATATTGATAATATTATTATCCAATACCCACTATACTCTAATAAAATTGTAAAATTAATTCATGATAGTGTGAGAAAACATAGTAATGCAAAATTATATTTTATAATTCACGATGTTGAGGCTATTCGACTTTATGCCGAAAAACCAGAAAAAGGAGCCGCCGAAATTGAATCATTCAATTTAGCGGATGGGATTATTGGACATAATCAGAAGATGAATACTTGGTTAAAGGAAAATGGAGTAAATGTACCTTTGATTGATTTAGGAATTTTTGATTATGATAATCCTCAACCTTTGCAGAAGTATACAAGTTACAGTAAAACATTATGTTATGCTGGTAATTTAATTGATGCAAAATTTTTAGATGAGTATCACCAAAAGAGCAAGCTAACTGTTTTTGGCCCTAATCCCGCTGAAAAATATAATGATAGTATTGAATATAAGGGTCAGTATACACCAGAAGAGTTGCCAAAACATTTAACACAAAACTTTGGATTAGTTTGGCATGGAACAAGTGCTGATACTTGTAATGGTACTTTCGGAAAATATTTACGTTACAACAATCCACACAAGACGTCACTATATTTAAGTTCTGGTCTGCCAGTAATTATTTGGGATCAAGCTGCTTTGGCAGATTTTGTAAAAGAAAACGGAGTGGGAATTACAATTAGTAATCTGAACGATTTAGATGAAAAGCTTAATTCGATTACGGAAGAAGAATATCATCAGATGCATGATAATGTTGAAAAAATAGCAAAAAAAATGCGGTCAGGTTATTATGTAACGACCGCCGTAAATAAATTAATTTGATATTAAGATTAGTGAACACGCTTATATAATTGATAAATTTTAATATAGGTGGCTGGTAAATATTGCATAGTTAAAAGACCAACTTTATATTTAAATGGCAGAAATTGAGTATTCGTAAATTGTGTTTTAAGACTTTTTACGAATGCTTTTTGTTTTAGCGCATTCCATTTGTTGTCACCTAAAATATGCCGATGAATAACATAAATTTCTGTGCGAATAGCAGTATTGATTGTTAATAAATTTTCGTTTTTAATATGGTTCTTAATAAGACATTTTCTTACTTGATCAATGTAAGACTTAGCTAGAGAGTCTAGTTCAGGATAATATGTGGTAGTAGTAGTTCCACTATTTTGATAGTAAACATAAAGAGGCTTATGAATAAATTTGATTTTAGATGGATTTATCGTCATTAGATATTTAAAAACAAATAAAATATCTTCTACAAAATTTTTGTTTGTAAATGAAAGATTGTTTTCTTTAATTATATTAGCCTTAAAGAGCTTATTCCAGAGTCCAGAATCCATTTGATCACGGTCAAGAAGAAAACGCTTGGCAATTTTATTCTTAGATTGATAGCCTTCTAATACTGATTTATTCAAAACAAGGGTATTATCTTGGAGTACTCGATTAATTCCACAAATTACTAGGTCATTATTTTCAGAATTATTAAGAAGAATATTAAAAAATTCAGGGTCAAATGTATCATCTGCATCTAAGAATAAGTAATAGTCACCTGACGCATATTTCATTCCCAGGTTACGAGCGGCAGATTGAAATTGATGGTCTTGAGTTAATAATTTAATTTGATCGTTGAGGCTAATTCGTTGTTTTATAAGAGTAATAGTATTATCCCTTGATCCATCATCAACTAGGATAAGTTCTGCAATTCCCTTTTGATTAGCCTTATTAAAATTGTCAATAAATCTATTAATGTATTCTGCAGAGTTGTATGTAGGGGTAATAACTGAAATTACTGGATTATTCATATTGGGTAAGACTCCTATATTGAGTATTATTATTTACTTTACTATACGATTTTAGCTTATTCGTATTACGAAAATGTTACAAAGATAGTTTGAATTTATCAAGTTCTTTACATTATGTAAGAGATTAATTTTATATAAAATATTGTTGTATACTAGAGACTGTCTGAAAACTAAAAATTCAGGTATAATCTGAGGAAAAACGAATCGAGGCATTCCGATGACAACACCTAAACGATACGAACTGGAAGATGCTCAGTGGGACCGAATCAAAGGATACTTCCCGCCATACCGGACTGGCCGTCCATCAAGCCTAGACAACCGTACCGCCCTCAACGCTATCCTCTGGCTCATGCGCAGCGGGGCTCCTTGGCGTGATCTACCTGAACGCTATGGCTCTTGGAAAACGGTGTATAGTCGCTTCCGAGCCTGGGTAAGTTCAGGCTTGTTCGAACAGGTTTTTCTCAAATTGATTGACGATCCCGACATGGAAAACTTGAGCTTAGATTCAACGATCGTTCGAGCGCATCAAAAGGCCACTGGGGCAAAAAAAACGCCGAATGTATGGTCGAAAATCAAGCTATTGGACTAAGTCGAGGTGGCCGAACGACCAAGATTCACGCACTCGTTGACGGATTAGGGAATCCCTTGGTTTTTCGCCTAACAGGTGGTCAAGTACATGATAGCCAAGTTGCCAGTGAGTTGCTGGAAGGCTTCGATATTTCTCAATCAAATATTATCGCGGATAAAGCCTATGGCACCGCGAAACTTCGCCAGTATATTAAAGATAAAGCAGCCGTCTATACCATTCCGCCAAAGGAAAATACCAAAGACAAGTGGACCTGTGATTACCACGTTTATTGTGAGCGCCATTTGATTGAGAACTTCTTCAATCAGTTGAAGAACTTTCGTAGGATTGCAACGCGTTATGATAAGCTCGCTCATGTTTATCTGGCTACGGTTTACATTGCCTCAATTTGCATCTTACTTAAGTAGTTTTCAGACGGACCCTAGTTTGTGTATCAATTTATAATTAAATTTTAACTAATAAAAACAATGTACGGAAAGGATTTCTCTATTATATGGAAACAAGCAAACACTTTAAACTATATAAAAGCGGTAAGAAATGGTGTGTTATGGCACTTGCTACAGTAGCAGTAACACTTGGCTTAACGGGAGTAGCCAATGCAGATGACGCATCAAGTACTACTGCTTCAAGCGATGAAGTTAGTGCTCAAACAAGTGCTGACACAGTAAGTAGTAACGCTAATGAAAGTAGCGTTACTCTTTCAAATAATAATCAGTCAGCAAATGAGATTATTGGGGATAATAATTCAAGTCAACAAACTACACTTAGTCAAAATGATCAATCGGTAAATAACACTTTAGTAACGAGTCAAGTTGAGCAAAGTCAAAACAAAAATTCACTTGATACTAGTTTAGTTGCAGTAATCCCACAAGCAACATCTAACGTAAAAAATGGTTGGGTAAAAGAAGAACAGGGTTGGACTTATTATAATAATGGTGTAACAAATACTGGTCGTGCTTATTCTTATTTACCCACAATTACAGCCAATGGTACAGGGAATGGTAATAATTGGTATTTAACAGAAAATGGTGTTGTTTTAAGTGGAGTTCAAAAGTGGGCTAATACATACTACGATTTTGACTCAAATACCTATCTTCGAGTAGATAATAATTATGTTAAGTCACAATGGGGTGACTGGTACCTGTTTGGTAATGATGGTACGATTCAAACTAAAGTTCAGAAGTGGGCAGGTACTTATTACTACTTTGATCCTATTACATATCTCCGGGTAGACAATGATTATCGTCAATCACAATGGGGCGATTGGTACTTATTTGGCAATGACGGAAAGATTCAGTCTGGTGTTCAAAAATGGGCAGGTACTTATTATTACTTTGACCCCACTACATATCTCCGGGTAGACAATGATTATCGTCAATCACAATGGGGCGATTGGTACTTATTTGGCAATGATGGTCGTATCCTTTCAGGTTTACAAAAGTGGGCAGGAAACTACTATTATTTTGATCCTGTAACCTATTTAAAGGTAACAAATAAGAATATTACGGTAGGTGGAATAAGTCTGTATGCTGATAGCACAGGGATTATTTCTGGTGTGAATAAAAATGCAACCTTCCTTTTGAGTATACATGATGCTGCTCTAGACGGATGGCGTCAATATGGTGTATTACCATCTGTTACTGCGGCTCAAGCAATTTTGGAAAGTGCATGGGGACAATCAGCATTGGCTACGCAAGGCCATAATTTGTTTGGAATTAAAGGTAGTTATAATGGTCAATCTATTACGATGCGGACAGCAGAGTATGGAGCTGGTGGTTACTATTATATTAATGATGCTTTTCGAAAGTATCCTAGCAATTACGAGAGTGTAGTCGATCATGGTCGCTTCCTAGCTACAAATAGTCGTTATAGGAATCTTTTATGGAAAAAGGACTATGCAGTTGTAACTCAATATCTTCACGATGATGGTTACGCAACTGATCCGAAATATGCTTCCAATTTGAATAATGTCATTAGGACATATAACTTGGATGCATGGGATAGAGAGGTACTGTAATAAAAAGAGGCTGGGAAAAAACTCCTAGTCCAAAATAAAAACCGGATGATGAATTTTTGAACAATTCATCATCCGGTTTTTATGTACACAGGAAATCGTTCCTGATATGATGTAATTACCCCTAAAAACAACCAAAGGGAGCGATTTCCATGTATCAAAATTATACCATAGGGCAAACCGAATTCGTACTAAACTATAACTATGATTTACCACAGAATCATGTTGCACGATTAATTAGTGATTTTGTCGACTCGATTCCACAAGATGTGCTATTAGAAGATTCGAGAGCGGCTACTGGCCGCCCTTCATCGCATCCAGCAATTATGCTTAAGATTCTCTTGCTTGCCTACTCACGTCAAACTTATTCTGGAAGAAAGATTGAAATGATGTTGGATGAGAACCTGCCAATGCGTTGGTTAGTCCATGATTATACTTATAGCTACCATACCAGGATATCTGTCAACTGGTATGGTTGACTAAAAATACTTCCTACGAAAATGTAGGGGGTATTTTTTTATGAAAAAATACAATCAATTCTTAAAAAGAAAAATTTTTGATTGGCAAAACCATAACAAGTTCGTTTTAGGGTTTTGATTTTGCGATTGATGCCTTCTAAAGGACCATTAGAGTATTCAAATTTAGCGTTATTTAAGACATATTTTCTGTTCTGACGAAGGGTTTGAATAGCGGTATCCATTTCTGTATTGGTTTTTTGGTAGTCTAAGATGGTTGACTCCAGTAATTCACTATTACGCTCGTTTAGGGCCTTCGTGATATCTTGGTAAGTTTGGTAGACTTCAGCGAACTTGGAAAATTTACTAGTAATGAGATCAACAGCATTTTGGCGAGTCATATATTGTTTAACGCCGCGAAGAAAAACTACTTCTTCAGGGTGAAGATCTTCAGCTTTTTTATGGAATAGCTTCCAATGTGACTTCATAATTTTATATTCTCGGCTCTGTTTATCGAGTTGTTTTAGGATAGAGATACGACAATTGTCCAAAGCGCGACCAGCTAATTGTACAAGGTGGAAGCGATCAATAATGATATTGGCATTAGGGAAAAGGCGATAGATAAAGCTTTGATATTGAGCATTTAAATCAATTACAACTGATTGAACGCATTCGCGTTCGGCTTTTGAATAACGACTTTCAAAATAATCAATAATGGTAGGTGATAGACGATCCTGTAACTTTGTGACAATTTGGTGGGTTTCAGCGTCACAACAGATAAAGGACATCACAGACTTAGTTGAACGAAACTCGTCAAAACATAGATGCTTAGGCAACTTAGCCACACGATAGTGTGGTTCCATGCGCTCTAAAATTGTTCGACGAACGCTGCTAGGAGAACAGTGACACATTTCAGCAATAAGCTGACCAGATAGTCCTTTACGAGCTAAAAGCATGATTTGATTTTTGAGATCACTGGATAAGGTTTGATTTTCTTTGGTTAAATTAGTAATAGCACCAAAAGTAGTATGGCATGATTTACATTTATAGCGTTGTTTACGAAGCTCTAGTTCATATCTTCTCCCGTTTAAACTTGCCAGTCGTACATGAGTTTTGCGAAAGCCATCCTTATTAACTGTGGGAAAACCACAGTTACGACAACGATTAATCGGATAAGAAAGAGTAGCTGTTATTAGCGTTATATACTCTTTAACAGAATCATTGTTGTGTTCAGCTTCTTCAACAGAAATAATTTTAATATTTTTATCTTTAATTCCAAGAATATTTAGGATAGAATCATTATGGGACATTTGTTTAACCTTCTTTCATGATTTTTGTGGTGAATTGATTGTATAACGAGGGGACAGCAAATGTCCTCTTTTTTGTATAAAAAATCTGGCATGGAATCTCTATCCATACCAGAAAGTGTATACCCTCAAAAATCATAGTCCGGATTTTACTGTTAGAGAACCAAGAATTAATAGTTAATTCCCAGCCTCTTTTTATTTTGTAAAGGTCGGAAGTAAAATGTAGGAAATCGGCGGTTTAAAATTGTCGGTTTTCCTACATTTTTTGTATACTCACTTTATCAATCTTTTGAGGAAGTGATGAGTATGCGAAAAGACGTTTACGAAAGGATGAGATATTTTGTGGTAGAGAAAATAAAACCAAATTATTCCGCTATTGCACGACAATACGGTGTTGATCCACGAACAGTAAAAACTGCATATTTACGAGCTCAAAATAGTGAAACAATAGTTAGAAATCAACGAAAGCGTCGTAGTAAGTTAGATGGATTTCAAGACATCATTAAAGATAAATACACCGCAGGGTGTTCTGCTAGAGCAATTTATGATTTTATCGTTGAAAAAGGTTTTACAGGTAAATACACCATCGTTAAAGATTATTGTCGCCATTTTCGCAAAGCACAAACTAAGAAAGCCACGATTAGAGTTGAACATACGATGGGACTAAGTGCTCAAGTTGATTGGAAAGAACAGGTTACAATGACTGACCAAAATGGGGTTCCACATACTTTCAGTATTTTTTTGTACGTCCTGCCCTATTCAAAATTTAAGTTCTTAAAATTAACCCTGGATCAGAAGCAAGATACTTTATTCAAATGTTTATTTGAGGCCCTTAAGGCTACTGGTGGAATTCCTAAAGAAATCTGGTTTGATAATATGTCAACTGTCGTTGACCATAAATTAAGTGACTTTCATCATCATCGATTTAATGAACGATTCCTATCATTTAGTCATGACGCCGGATTTCATCCAATCGCTTGCCGACCATTTAGGCCGCAAACTAAAGGTTGTGTTGAAGCTTTGGCAAGAACAATGGGACGATTAAAACCATATGATGGAGAATTTAGCACCATCAATGATTTGAATGATATCGTTGATCGACTAGCCAAACGGCTTAATCATGAGAAATCGCAAAGTAATAATCAGAAGCCAGTTGAATTATGGACAAAAGAAAAAGAGCATTTCCGGTCTCTTAACCATGATCTCGTAAGATATTTCCACAGCGACCAAACTAGAAAAGTATCTCGAGATTCAATGATTAGATTTCAAAACCATCAATACTCTGTTTCCCCTAATTATATCGGAAAAGAAGTTGAAATTAAACTAACTCCTGATGATAAAACTATTCATATTTTCTATCAAGGTGTTGAAATTCAGAAGCATGATTTAACCAATAAGCAGTTTAATTACGATCTGCATGATAAACACGCCATTCTTAAAAGTGATTTGATGGCAGATAAAACGGATGAAGAAATTAACCAGTATATGCTTAATAATCTCAGTATTTACGATCAGATTGGAGAATAGAATGAATCAATATCAAAAATTAGTCGATAATTTAACGAAGTTAAATTTAGATAATATGGCTGCATCAATTGCGGATTATCGTCAACAAGTTAACGATAACCAGATCAGCTTTAGTGAAGCCCTGTTGGAACTAACCGATAAGGAGATTGCCTATCAGCAGCAAAAAAGCTTAAAGAGAAGAATCAAACGTGCAAGATTTCCAATTATTAAGCTGCTCAGTGATTTTGATTATCAGTTCCAACCTTCAATTAATCAACAACAAATAGCTGAGTTTGCGACGATGTCATTTCTGGATAATCAAGAGAACATCGTTTTTATTGGCAGCCCTGGCGTGGGTAAAACACATTTATCAATTGGCCTTGGCATCGAAGCGTGCCGACAAGACGTACGAACACTATTTATTAATTGCCATGAACTAATTCTTAGATTGAAAGCAGCGCAGGGAAAGCAACACTTAGAGCGCGTAATGCGTCGATACGAAAGGTATGACCTGTTAATCATTGATGAATTAGGCTATTTACCAATATCGGCGGAAGAAGCAAAACTATTATTTCAACTAATAAATGGTCGCTATGAACGTAAATCAACGATCATAACGACCAATGTACCATTATCAAGTTGGGGAGCCGTCCTCCATAGCACGGCAACCGCAGAGGCAATTTTAGATCGCCTTGTATATCACTCACACGTAATTAAGATCAAAGGAAAGTCATATCGCTTGGCATCGGTCAATTCTTAAACCGCCCAAATCATACATTTTTAAACCGCTATAAAATGACAATTTAAAACCGCCCTTGACAATTTATTATAATCACGTTGATTATAGTAAATTACCTGCTAAAATATTAAATTAGAACTTATTTGTTCAATTTAAAGAGGAGTATAAATAAAAGTGAATATAAAAAAACATTTTAAGCTATATAAATCGGGAAAAAATTGGTGTGTTATGGCCATTGCAACAATGGGAATAACATTAGGATTAACGGGAATTGTTAGTGCTGATACAAATGTTGTAAATTCGTCAATTGACACAACACAAGTACAAGCGAATACACAACAAGAAGAAACTTCAGCTCAATCAACAACCGAAAAATCTTTATCTGTACAATCGGATTCAAATACTAATTTAATAACAGCCGATAATAAAGAAAATATTGATGCGTCAAAGAGTGAAACAACTGTATCAGATACAACAAGTGATAATCCAGTTCATCCGCAAGGTGAAGCTACTAAGACAGGGTGGCAAAAAGAGACTCAAGGATGGACATTCTATGATCAAAATGGTAAAACAACCACGGGTCGAGTATATTCCTATTTACCTACTATCACAGCTAATGGTACAGGAACGGGTAATAACTGGTATTTAACAGATAATGGGGTTGTGTTATCTGGTGTTCAAAAATGGGCAGATACATATTATGACTTTGACCCAAATACCTACCTTCGAGTAGACAATAATTATGTCCAATCACAATGGGGGGGACTGGTATCTTTTTGGTAATGACGGCCGAATTGCAACACAAGTACAAAAGTGGGCTGGCACATATTACTATTTCGATCCTAATACCTACCTTCGAGTAGACAATAATTATGTCCAATCACAATGGGGGGACTGGTACTTATTCGGTAATGACGGCCGAATTGCAACACAAGTACAGAAGTGGGCTGGCACATATTACTATTTCGATCCTAATACCTATCTACGAGTAGACAATGATTATCGTCAATCGCAATGGGGGGACTGGTACTTATTTGGATCAGATGGTCGTATTCAAACCGGTGCACACCGTTGGGCTGGTTCAGTCTATTATTTCGATCCCGTAACTTATCTTCGTGTTAATAATGAATGGCGCGAAGGACTATATTTTGGTGCTGACGGACGTTTGGTCAATGGTGGATTTTCAACTCGCGTAATTAACTGGTTCTTACAACGTGAAGGAAAAATTACATACTCAATGTATGGTTCACGAACAGGTGCTGATGGAACTGCCGACTGTTCTGGTTCCATGACGATGGCGCTCCGTACAGCTGGTGCATCTGCTCCGCAAATTATTTACAGTACTGAAACACTTCATGGTTACCTACTTAATAACGGTTATTATTTAGCTTATGAGGGTAAAGGGGAGACTTCTCTTCAATATGGTGATGTGATTATTTGGGGAAAGAAAGCCGCTAGTCTTGGTGGTAATGGACATACAATGGTGGCAACAGGTTCCGGGGATAATCCAACAGTTATTTCAACTTGTTACTTAACAGAAGGTGAACGAGGAACAGCCATTCAAGAAGTTAATTATAATTGGTATAGAAATCTTGCTGATTATCCATATCAATATGTTTACCGCCTAAAAAATCAAGCTCGCGCATAGTTAGTTTTAAAGCGTTTAATTAATAAATACTTTTATTAATTAAACGCTTTTTTTGTAGAAGTAAAAAATTACTTAGTTAACGAACTAAATGAAACGAAATGTAACAAAACTATTACATGAAAGTGTCAAAGATTATCGTTTCTTAACATATTTTTATATTCTATTGTTCTACTAATCGATAACTGGTATCTTAATAATCGTTGAATAATTATTAAAGAAATGTTAAGAACGGTTTTAAAGAAGGGATTATCTCAGCTATATGGATACTAAGAAACATTACAAGTTATACAAAGATGGAAAAAATGGTGTGTTATGACAATTGCGGCTGTTGCTAGTGTTATTGGATTAGCTACTACTGCAAATGCTGATGAGATTAACACTACAACATCTCCTGTACAAACTACCCAAGTGGCTGGTAATTCTGCAGATCCTTCTACTATCTCAGCGACTAGCGCAAATGCTGCTTCAATGATTGCCAGTGAAGCAACAACTATTAATACAGAAACATCTCAAAATGATGTTACTTCAGATATTTCCCAAAATACAGTTTCTTCAGAAACAAAAGCAGTAGAAGAAAACTTAGCAGCTCCCGTTGCTAGTACTGCTGTTCAACCTCAAGCAGCAGAAGTAAAGAATGGATGGGTAAATGAAAATAATAACTGGACTTACTACAATAATGGTCAAGTCACTTCTGGTCGAAATTACTCCTATCTCCCAACAATCAATGGAGAAGGGCATAGTTGGTACTTAGTAGACAATGGAATTGTACAGTCGGGAGTTCAAAAGTGGGCTGGGACTTATTACGATTTTGATGCTAATAATAATTATCAACGAGTAGATAATAACTATGTTCAATCTCAATGGGGTTCATGGTACCTTTTCGGTAACGATGGCCGGATCCAAACTGGAGTTCAAAAGTGGGCTGGGACTTATTACTACTTTGACCCAACCACTTATCTTCGAGTAGATAATGATTATCGTCAATCTCAATGGGGTTCATGGTACCTTTTCGGTAACGATGGCCGGATTTTAAGTGGGCTACAAACCTGGAAAGGACAAACATATTATTTTGATCCTGTAACCTTTACGAAAGTGGTTAATACAGACGTAACAGTAAATGGTACTAAATATCATTTAGATAATGATGGGGTTGCTAAAGCAGTTTCAAATGTAGATGCAAAAGTTGACAAGGCTTTATCACAACGGGGTGTACCTTACGTTTGGGGTGGAAATACACCAGCTGGTTTTGACTGTTCAGGACTTGTTCAATGGGCTTATGGCTTAGGTCCTTCTTACCGAACTACCTATCAACAAGCTACACTTGGGACTCACGAACATGATGTCATAAATGCACCTAAAGGCTCATTATTATTCTTCGGTAGTGATAATGCACCTTATCACGTGGCAATTTCTCTCGGTGATGGTACTTATGTTCACGCTCCAGAACCAGGTGACGTTGTAAAAATTGGTTATTCTAAATACTTCACACCAAGCTTCTACATTACTATGTAATTCTGTTTTTACTTAATCTTAACTGTAATTAATAGTAATCTTTGTTATAATAACGATAAGATAGAAAATGAGGAGAAGTTAAATGAAATTAAAAAAACTATTCACAACTTTAGCTGCTGGTTCACTAATGCTAACATTGGCTGCGTGTGGTAGTAATAGCGCTTCCGAAAGTTCTACTAAAAATGAAGCCACTACTTCTAGTAAAGTAACTAAAAAGAATCATTCAAATAAAGATAAAGTAACTGCTAAAAAAGATACCTCAGATAAGGAAAACAACAGTAAAAATGAGGGAACATCTCAAAATAATAGCGTCTCTTCCACAAAAGGTACATCTTTAGATACTACAAGTTCATCAAGTACTAAATTTCATCAAAATTACTCTGTTTCTTCTACCACTTCAAGTACTAATGATGGTTCAACTAAATCTAGCGTAAAGCAAAATAATACTAGCTCTCAACAAGCAACAATGACTGCTACAGATGCGCGTAACATTGTTAAGGAACATATTGGTAATCAATTAAACAATCGTGGTGAGGCAGGACAATCAACTGATGATCTACCATCAATTGATTCGGTAGATGGTTATACAGCTACTCAAAATGGTACTAATGATTGGACAATTTCAGGGAATGGTCATACTTATCATGTAACAGCTAATTCAGTAACTGGAAATTAATAAATAAGATAGTGCTTGTATAGGTTAAATAGGTTATAATAAGTCGGTATGCAAATTTGCAACCGGCTTATTTTTATTAGGAGAACAAAAATGGATAAGATTAAGATTCGATATTGGTTAGTAATATTAGCATTTGCTTTAGTTGGCATTAATATTACCTATCCAGGTGATTTTAATGTCCCACGTTTTAATAGTAATATATATTACTCCATTCTTTTTACTTTATGGGCTGTAATGCTTTATGTTGGAATGCAAAAGGGAAAAATACAGTATATTTTAAAATATGATTGGATAATTGGTTTTATTTTTTCTTCCTTATACTGCGCTACTTTTGTTGTAAGTAATGTAAAGCTTTATCTTACTGATGGGGTGAATTTGTTTTTAACAACATTTTCTTGGATTAGTTGGATGATTATGTTTACAGTTTCTTTTACTTATATTAGAAAGTTTTTTGGAATAGTAATACCAAAGGAAAAAGTAGTGGTACCAAAGACCCTTTATATTTGGCTTTTATTAGCATTGATTTGGTTCATTTCAATAGTATGGCTATTACCAGGTCAAATTTCTTGGGATGGTTTAAAACAGTTTTGTGAATTTGATAGAACTCATCTTAATCAGTTAAATTTTACTTATAGCCCAACTAATCATCACCCTTGGTTCACTACTGTTATATTCGGTTTGCTTTTTAATCTGGGGAGATCATTATTTGGAGTTAATTTCGGTGTTTTTACAGTTGTTATTTTTCAATTTATTGTAAGTAGTCTTATCTATACTTTTGTTATTAAATACGTATGGACAAAAATTGGAAAAATCGGAGGAATTATTTCATTCTTATTATTCGCTTCGCCTATTTTTAGCTCATACGCAGTAACGATTGATAAGAGTACACTTTATTATGCTTTCTCCGCTTGGTTCTATTTAAGCTTTACAAAGTTGTATGAAAATATTAAAGATAAAAACTGGAAATATATAGATATCATTTCATATATTATCTCATCAACGTTAGCTGGTCTTTTTAGAAATGATGCATTTTTGATTGTTGTCATAACTACCGGGATATTGATAGCTATGACCCTAATGGAGAAACAAAAGTTAATATTTATTCTTTGTTCTTTTGGAATAATACTTGGCGTCCATATGGGATGGAATGCCTTCTTGAATAAGGAAAATGTAATCAAGAGTTCACCTTCAGAAGCATTAACTATTCCAATAAGACAGTTAAGTTATGTATATATAACTGATCCTAAATATTTTAATAAAACTGAGTTAAAGACGATTAATGAAATTACTAATATATCTGAAATAAAAAATAAATACGATATAAATAATGGTGATTCCTTAAAATCATTATATCCATCAGATACATTTTTGAATAGTGCGGATTTGATTAGTGATGTAGTGAATGGAAAGAAGACACTAAATACTACTAGTAAGGAAAAAAAGGCAACAATTAACTACTTAAAACTATGGCTAATTACTGGGCTAAAACATCCTTGTCAATATTTCAGAGTTTATTTAGAAGCAAATTCACGGTACCTAAATCCATTTATTTTGTATGACGCAGGTTTGTTTCTTAATTATTATCCACCAATGCCAAATTTCCTGCATCCATCATGGTTTAAGAAATATTATCCTTTGTTTAGCAACAATGTTCGGGATGTATCTCGTCAGATACTAATGATGATAGCTATGTTTCCACCTTTAGCAATTATTGTTAACCCAGCTACGTTAGTATGGTTAGCCTTAATATTATTATTTATGTTAATAATATGGAAGGACTGGCGGGGGATAATGTTCCTCTTGCCCTTAATAATTATGTGTATGCTGTTTACGGTAACATCAATTAATGGTTATACAAGATATACGATTGGTGCCTTGGCGGCTTTACCAATTGTAATTACGTATTTATGGCAAAGGCGATATAACTCATTTCAAACAAGAAAGGAGAAATAACAATGACCGATAAAATTGCTATTCTAATTCCGTGCTATAACGAAGAAAAAACGATTAAAAAAGTTGTGTTAGATTGTAAGTTAGCAATTGCTAATATTCCAAATTCAACTGTGTATGTCTACGATAACAATTCTACTGACAATACAGTTAAATTGGCTAAGGAAGCTGGAGCGGTAGTTCGTCACGAATATATGCAAGGGAAAGGCAATGTCATTCGACGGATGTTTCGGGAAATTGATGCAGAATGTTACATTATGATCGATGGAGATGATACTTATCCAGCAGAAGAAATTCCTAAGATGGCAAGTTATGTTTTAAATAAAAAGTATGACATGGTAATTGGAGATCGACTTAGTTCCAGTTATTTTGAGGAAAATAAGCGACCGTTTCATGGAATTGGTAATAAATTAGTTCGTGGTAGTATTAATTTCTTTTTCAAAAATGATATTCGTGACATAATGACAGGCTACCGGGCTTTTAGTGCTGAATTTGTTAAGACTTATCCCGTACTATCGAAAGGGTTTGAAATAGAGACTGAAATGAGTATTTTTGCAATTGTTAATAATATGGCAATGATTAATCATGTTATTGAATATCGTGACCGACCAGCTGGTAGTGAATCTAAATTGAATACTTTTTCGGATGGATTTAAGGTTCTTTGGTTAATTTTTACACTTTATAGGAATTATAAGCCTTTTAAATTTTATGGGTTACTTGCCATGATTTTAACTATTATTGCTGCTGCATTTTTTATCCCTCATGTCTGGGTTCCATACCATTTAACTGGCAAAGTGGCAAATATGCCAACATTGGTTGTATGTGGCTTTTGTGTAGTTGCTGCAATTATTTCCTTCTATAGTGGTCTAATATTGGATGCAATTCAAAGAAAAGAGCGTCGGGAATTTGAATTTAGGTTGCAAGACGTACATCAATGGTTAAAAAATAAATAATGATTTTTTAAGGACATAGGAGTAATATATTTAGTGGATTAAAGTTGTTTATGGGAGGAATAAAAATTTACTATGGATAATTATAAGCACTTTAAATTACGTCGTTTGTAAAATTAAGTTAGAAAAAATAAAAAGCCATTTGTGATAGACTTTTGAATATCCCTAATCAAAAGAAAGACAATCACAAATGACCTATAAACATCTTACCACACGTGAATTAACTCTCATAGCTGATTTTTGGTATCAAGGTACTAAAGCTTATCGGGCTGCTAAATTACTTCAGCGTAGTCAAGAAACCATCTATCGTGTTTATCGTTTCCTCAACGGCGGTAAAACCATCGACCAATATCTTCAGACTTATCAGCGACATAAGCGTCGTTGTGGTCGGAAGCAGACCCAACTGCCAACTATCGAAGTTAACTATATCCATGCGCAAATCAAGGCAGGTTGTACTCCTGATACTATTATTGGTCGTCATGAACACCCAATTAGCTGCAGTATGCGCACCCTTTATCGCATGTTTGCCCGCAATCAGTATGGATTTTCCGTTAAACTGCTACCGATGAAAGGGAAACGCCATCCCAATGGCTATGTGGAACGTCGTGGTAAAGCTGGCCAATTAGGACGCAGTATCTATCAACGATATCGTGATTTTCCGCATTACCAACATGAATTTGGGCACTTTGAAGCTGATACAGTTCAAGGTAAAGCTCACCGCGGAGCGGTAATGACGCTAGTAGAGCGACAATCCAAAGTAATGATTGTCCTTAATATTCATCATAAAACAGACGAAGCAGTGAATTGCCAGCTTGATCAATGGCTCGCTAAACTGCCACGTCACTTTGTTAAATCAATTACTTTTGATAACGGGAAAGAATTTGCTGGATGGCGAGAAATAGCCAATAAGTATGATCTTCACACCTATTTTGCGGAAGTCGGTGCTCCCAATCAACGAGGGCTAAACGAAAATAATAACGGCCTCTTGCGTCGTGATGGTCTTAGTAAAAAGCTAGATTTTCGCGATTTACCAGACGAACTAGTCACTCAGCTAATGCATCGTCGCAACAATATCCCACGAAAATCTCTTAATTATCGTACACCATTAGAAGTATTCTTGAGTCATGTCACAGAAGAACAACTTTCACCTTTTTTCTAATTTAAATTGACATTTCAGGTTATATAAGGCGGGAAAAAAGTGGTGTTTAATGGCGATCACAATTGCTGCTTTGATGGCTATGGGGGTAGCTTCTACGGCTAATGCTGACAACGCGACTACTGCTGACGCAACTGACACAACTGATACAAATCATACAGTTCAAGCAGCTAATAATTTAACTACTAATGGTAGAGTTAATACAGTTACTAACGATAATGTTATTACGACTTATGATTCTGCACAGACTCAAAATATTTCCACTATGAAAATTCAGTCAGAAAAGGCTGATATAAAAAGTAATGCACAACAACTATTAACTTCAGATCAATCTTTACCAACACCGGTTGCTGTACAATCATCTACAGTAAAAAATGGTTGGAAAAACGAAGATAATCAATGGGTTTACTATGTTAATGGACGTCCAGCTGAAGGTCGTACTTATTCTTACTTGCCAACAATTAATGGTACTGGCAATAACTGGTATTTAGTTGATAATGGAGTAGCCCAATCCGGTGTTCAGCAGTGGGCTGGAACTTATTATTACTTTGACTCAGTTACCCATCTAAAGGTTACTAATAATTATGTTAAGTCCCAATGGGGTGACTGGTACATGTTTAGTGGTGACGGTAGTATTGCTTCACGGGTATATCAGTGGGCTGGAACTTATTATTACTTTGACCCAATTACTTATCTGCGAGTAGATAATGATTATCGTCAATCTCAATGGGGTGACTGGTATATGTTTGGTAGCGATGGACGTATTGCATCACAAGTATACCAATGGGCCGGAACCTACTATTATTTTGATCCAACTACCTATTTACGAGTAAATAATGATTATCGTCAATCCCAATGGGGTGACTGGTATATGTTTGGTAGCGATGGACGTATCATTTCGGGCTTCTGTAGTTAGTATGGTTCACTCTACTTCTTTGATCCGACAACTTTTCTAAAATTAACTAATACTTACTTTAATGGTAATGGGTATTGGAATAATTGGGATACTTACTGGGCTGACAATAATGGAGTCGCTCATACGGTTCATTATTTCTCACAGTTTACACCAGTATGGGCTGGTTGGGGATGCGCAGGAGCTGCTTTAACTATGTTACTAAGTACTCATAATATTTGGCCAGGAGTTGGAAATGTGATTGCCGGAATTCCCCAAGGAGGTAATGGCGGTCAGATTGGTAATCCATATAATGGTGCTGGCTTTAGTCGAGTAATTCAGCCTAACGCCTTAGCTGCTTACGGACAACGTTGGTATGATGGTGTCTCTGATTCCTCTGGTGCAACCATTAGTCAAATTGCCAATAGTATTTTAAATGGGCATCCAGTTCTTTACTATGGCTACTCTCCATACGATGCTGGGGGAGTACGAAACCATTGTAAAATCCTTTTAGGATATAATCGCAATAACGGAATGTTCCATGTTTATGATCCTTGCTATGGCAATGGTGGCTGGAGTGCGAATAGTGAAGGACATACTGCTTATGACCGCGGTTGGAACGCATGGATTACTTGGGGCCAATTAGCTAATGAGTATGGTGGTCAAGCAATAACTATTTATTAAAAAAAGGACTGTGATAGTAGTAAAATCACGGTCCTTTTTTCAAGGAGAGAATAAAATGAAACAGAGAATTTTTGGGATTGACCTTATTAGAGTCATTGCTATGTTTATGATAATGAATTATCACTTATTACTTAATGGTAGTTGGATGACTGTTCAGCCATCTAATAATATGAATCTTTTTTTAGGACGTGTAATAGTTGAATTGACTGTTATATCGGTAAATCTTTTTGCATTAGTTTCAGGTTATGTTGGTTTATATTCACATCATCGGATGAGGCGTTTTATTGAATTATGGTTTCAAGTATTATTTTTTTCTTGGTTTATTTTATTATATTTTGGACTATATAGAAGAAATCAGCTTACAACTGATAATATCTTCCATAATCTTTTTCCAACATATTTTAAGGCATACTGGTATTGGAATGGTTATGTGATTCTGTTTGTTTTAATGCCAATTATAAATAAAGGTTTACATAACTTGGAAAAGAAACCTTATCAGTACTTATTAACAGGGCTTTTTATATTAACAAGTGTGTTAACTATTAACCCTCAAAATGACATGTTTAATCTGGAAATGGGATATTGTGGCCTTTGGCTAATTATTCTATATATTTATGGGGCATATTTTAGAAAATTTGGTTTACCACAACTGCTTAAGAAAAAAGGATTCTTAATGCTTTTAATAATTATTAATTGGGGTCTATTAGTTGGAATATCTTACTACTTACATAATCATAAATTATATTTAGATGGTAATGGATTAGCAATGTCAGAATTTCAATATAATTTTTCTTTAGTAACAACATTGTCAATACTTGTTTTTCTCTTACTTCTGCAGGTTAAAGTACAAAATAAATTGATATCAAATATTGTGACTTTTTTAGGTGTTCACTCGTTTAGCGCTTATTTACTGCAAACAAATCCACTTGTTTTTGCTTTTTTAATTACCAATAATTATCTTTTTTTACAAAAGCTATCCCCACTTCGAATGATAATTGAATTGATATTCACTGCAAGTATTTGGTACTTAGGAGCAATTTTATTAGATGTATTTCGCTCATTAATTTTTAAAATAATAAGTTTAGGAGAGAAAAATGCATAATTCCGTTAAAAATAAAGATATTCCTTATATATTATCATTTATTTTAATCTCACTAACAATTGAACTTCCATTTACTCATACTGGTAAATTAGTTGCAGATATTGATTGGCTATTTCATGCATCTCGTGTAGAACAAATATATCTTAATCTCAGACACGGGACTTTGATAGATTTTATAGCCACTAATACTTTTCAACATACTGGTTCTGGATCCTTTTTATTCTATCCATATTTTTTCTTGTATCCATGGGCACTATTAAGATTTATCTTTAACCCAATTACTTCATTTTATATTTGGCAAGCTTTGATGACTTACCTCTCTTTAACTATTGCTTTTTATTGTATGAAGGCGTTTTCTAAAAATAGCTTAATGTCATTTATATTTGCTGTTGTTTATGTTTTTAATACTTACAGGCTATACCTTAGTTTTTCTGTATTTGGGGAATATATTGCGTCAGCATTCTTACCATTAGTATTTTATGGTTTTTACAAAATGTTTTTTGATCAACAAGGAAATAATAATTCTGTTATGCTTCTTAGCATAGGAATGACATTGCTAATTTATTCTCACTTAGTAAGTGTCATAATTACGTTAGAAGTATTTGCATTAGTACTAGTAATCTATTCTTTTACAGGAAATATAAATAATGTTATTTCCCAATGGAAAAATATATTGAGAGTGTCAAGAATGTTGTGTAAAAAAGGAAACTTCGCCCGCATGAATTGGCAATTCTAAAACATCGAATCAAGCGTGTCGTGACAGTCCTTGAATCCCCGATGTGCTCGATTCTCAAATTTATCGTTGTACTCCATCACTTGCGTCATGATAAAGCGATCGAGGGCCCCTTCGTTTGGGAACTGCTCTTTACGTCGGACCATCTTCTTCAGGCTCTTATTGAACGACTCAATTAGGTTCGTCGAGTAGATGGTCTGACGGATCGCAGTTGGAAAACTGAAGAACGTGAATAGATCCTCCATTTGGACTAGATTCTTGATTCGACGCTTATAACTGGACTCCCACTTAGCACTGAAAGCCGCCAATCGTTCTTTGGCGTCTTGTAGGTTCTCTGCTTGCCGAATAGCCTTAAAGTCGGTGATAATCTCCCTGCGATCGTTTTTGCGAACGTACCCTAAAAGGTTGCGCTCTGCGTGGACCCAGCACCGTTGAAACTTCGCCTGCGGGTAGTTAGCCTCAATCGCAGATTGAAGTCCAACTAAACCATCGGCGATGAACAACTGAATATCTTTAATCCCCCGTGCGCGTAATCCCTGGAGTAGTTCAGACCAAGCGGCTCCGTTCTCGGTCGGTGCGATACTGTAGTCAAGAACTTCCTTACCGCCGTCACTTCGAATTCCGATCGCTACGTTAACGGCTTCTCGTTCAACGGTACCACGGCGTAACGGAATGTAAGTAGCATCGAGGAACACACAGACGTACTGTGAGTACTTGAATTTGCGCTCGTGGAACTCTTCAACCAGGTGTTCCGTCCGCTTAGTGATGTTTGAAACCGTGGTTGGTGAGTAGTAGTGGCCGTACATTCTCTCAACCATATCAGCGATTTCACGAGTTGTGACGCCCTTGGAGTACATCTTGATGACCATTTCCTCCAGTCCATCAGTCCGACGCACGTAAGGAGGGAAGAGGGCGTTTTGAAACTTGTTTAACCGGTCCCGTGGGATCGTCAGATTAATTTCACCGTACTCAGTGTCGATCGTGCGGGTGTACGCCCCGTTCCGGTAGTTCACGTCGCCTTTTGATCGGTCGATCCGGGTATGTGGTTCGTAGCCTAGCACCGCAGTCAGTTCATTTTGAAGGAACTGATTAGCGGCCACTTCAATTTGACAACGTAAGACTTCATTCAGGGTAATATCTTTGTCTGAAGATAGCGCTGCGATAATATCTTTGTTAAACTGGTTCATGGGGAAAGCCTCCGTATTCTGATTGGTTTTTAGCGATTTCAATCATACGGGGAAGGCTTTCCCTTTTTCAATACCCTCAAGGTATCAATTTACACAAAATATTTTACACTCCCAATATATTCAAAAGTATTTTGTTAACTATCATTTTTTGTTTACCTATTTGCTACCTTTTTATATTTGACTATATCGGTAAGGGAATTACTTCAACTAAATTAGGAATAATGTTAAACCTGATTCAACCTCTTACATTGATTATTGGTAGTTCTGTTGATAGCGTTATCAATGCAAATAGTATAGGTCTATTTTTGATAATTACTTGTTTATTTGGGTGGATTTTTCTTGGAA
Organism: Limosilactobacillus reuteri; assembly: GCF_003072625.1. Taxonomy (NCBI): domain Bacteria; kingdom Bacillati; phylum Bacillota; class Bacilli; order Lactobacillales; family Lactobacillaceae; genus Limosilactobacillus; species Limosilactobacillus reuteri. Next base: position 1,425,404 of record NZ_CP027805.1, on the reverse strand, counting down.
AGATTGAGGGTAATTCAAAAATATATGTATCTATTTACCTCTTAGGCCTATTATTTTTAATTCTTGCTTCATCTTCTTTTCCTTGGTATTTATTTGAACACAGTATTTTGGGCACTATTCAGATACCTTATAGATACCTCGAATTTTCTGCTTTCTTTTTTGCAATTATATTCGCAAAGCCTTGTTTTATATTTTTTATGAGAAAATTAAATTTAACAAAAAGTTTTGCTATTACTACTACTATTATTATTACGTTATTCAGTTATTGGGTTCCAGTAAAAGAAATGTATACTAAAGTGGAAGATGCAACACCTACACAATTTCAGAAAATAAAGAATAGTACCCTTCCGGCCAGTATATTAAATAAAGATAACTATAACGATCAATTTAATTGCCTAATTCAGTGGGGTGAAACAGACTACTATCCTCAAAGTTCAATAGCAAAGAAACAAAACTGCGATAGTATTATTAAAGGAATTATCTATGCAAATGATAAAAAGATTACAAATGTAAACATAAAATATTTACCGAACACTATTATTTATAAAATTACTTTGCCTAGTCCAGAAACTTTGAATTTACCATGTGTTGCTTACCACAATACATATGTAAAAGTTAATGGTGAAAAGATAGATTATAAAATTAGTAGCAGAGGTACAGTTTTAATTCCACATAGTATACTTAAATCAAGAAAAATAAGAGTTGAAGTTGGGTTTGATCCTGGCATGGGGTATTATTTATGTATTGTTATAACAATTTGTGCATGGATAATTATTTTAATTACTGGTATGAGGAGAAAAAAGAATGCAGAAGAAAAATAGATATTATTTTATGTATTTAAATACCATTATCTCATCCTTTGCAGTGGTTGTTTTACATACAGTAGCTAACCCGGATTCTTTTGGAATTAAAACAGATCACTTTAGCTTTTATCCGGTGCTTTTTATTCTAATTGGAATTCTATTTTCCTTTGGAGTTCCCATCTTTTTCATGCAGTCTGGAGCTAATGTTTTAACTTATCGTGAGCGATATAGTACTAAAACATTTGTGAAGAAACGAGTTCATAAGGTAGTAATTCCATTTCTATTATGGAGTATTTTAGGTTTTATTTTTCTTCATAATAACCAATTAGGTAGTATTAATGGTTTGAATTTCTTAAAGGGCTTTATTTCTGGTAATATTGTTGGTCCTTATTGGTTTTTTTATAATATTATTGGATTTTATCTCTGTGTTCCTTTTATGTCGATTATTACTGAAAAAGGAAATGCAAGGCTTGTTAGGTATATGATTATTATTGCCTTAATTTATAATACAATTCTCCCCATCGTAGATCTAATTTTAGGCACATCTAATATGTTTAATCCGTCAATTCCACTCGTGGGAGCTTATTTACAGTATTTCTTAGCTGGCTGGTACATAGTAAATATTTCTATAAAGCCAAGAATACGGAAATTGATATATATTCTAGCAACAATAATGTTGGCACTGGAAATAGTAATGACAATTATTTTCACAATTTTTATTCCTCATCTCCAACGGCTAACTTATCCTGGAGAAATTGTGAAGAATTTTGCTGATATTGGTAATTTACCTGCTTTTATTTGTATGTGTGCTTTGTTTTTAGCTTTGAAGAATGCTGAACCTTATATCATTGGCTGGCATCTTAGCTCATATTTACCGACATTAGCTGGATTAACGTTTGGAATTTATTTAGTTCATCCCTTCGTCATTAATTATCTGCTCAATCCGATGCAACCGTTGTTATTGCAAGTACCACTAATTTTTAAGATTTTACTTTATCCAATTTTTGTCTACTTTATTAGTGGAATAATTACCTTTTTGATTAGAAAAATCCCATTTGTTCGTAATATTATGCCTTAATATACGAAAAATGGTGTGCAAACTTGATAATTATTTCTTAGGTAACTCTGGTCCCCTGTCAATAAAATAGACAATTTAAATAGAGACTTTTTTGTCCTATGCCACGACTAAATTTTGAATTTGAGTTTGATACTCATCTTCAAGTTGCTTTGGTGATTTGAATCCACAATGACTGTGAATTCTAACTGTGTTGTAAAACGTTTCAATGTACTGAAAAACTAGTCGTTTAGCTTCGGAGTATGAATGGATTTTAAACCGATTTATCCATTCACGCTTAATCAAGGCATGAAACGACTCAATGCAGGCATTATCCCAAGGATAAGCTTTCTTTGAATAGCTTAATGTCATGTTAGCTGTAACTTGATTGTAAGCTTCAGACGTAAACTGACTACCACGATCACTGTGCATGATTAATGGCTTGCTAATATGGCGACTGTGCTTAGTCTTTTCAATAAGTGGGATGACATTCGATACCTCCAAGGTTTCAGATAAGTCCCAACCAATGATCCGTCGGGAGTACAAGTCCATAATACTGGTTAAATAAACGAATCCGTCATGAACTGGAATATAAGTGGTGTCAATGCACCAAACGGCGTTTGGTCGCAATGGATTGAACTGCTCGTCTAAAATATTTATTAGCTGTTTATCAAACTTAGAATTGCGAGTGGTAGTCGTCCAAGGGGTTAGGTAAACGGCGTGAATGCCAAGGTCACGCATATACTTACCAACAGTTCGTTCAGCGATCTTATATCCTTTTGAGCGAAGTTCTTGGGTGATTTTGCCGGCACCGTAAATACAAAGGCTTTTGAGCCAAATTGCTTTAATTTCACCTTGAATAAACTTCTTCCGAAGCTTTCGCGGTGATTGGTGATTATGACGCTTTTCTCGTTGATAGTAACCACTTCTTGAGATTCCAACATAATCACACATACCATTGATGGAAGGGTGGGATTCCAAAGCGTGCTGAACGTCCATTTCTTGGTATACCTTTTCGGTAGTTACTTGCTCAGAATCCCGATTGATTTTTTTAATACTTCGATCGCTCCTTCAGCGTCACGAAGTTGACGCTTTAGTCGTGCAATCTCCTTGTCCTTATCGCTGGCAAAATTACCAGAGCCACGGCCAAACTCCCCAGTCTCAGTAAACAGCTTAATCCATTTATGTAATGTACTAGCCCCAATACCTAGATTCTTACTTATTTCATTCATGGTCATGTGATCCTTGTTATCTAAGTAATACTGAACGGCCTGTTCCTTAAATTCCTTGTCATAACTGTGCTTCGTCATTATTTGATCCTCCAATTTACTTCCTTAATTATACTAAATCAGAGTCTCTATTTAACTTGTATACTTTTTATTCTAGGCCCACTCAGTTGGTAATTTATGTGCAATCTATTATGTGATCTAGTTTCTTTTTTATATTTTTAGTATGATAGAATGGGAACTTATATTATTGGGAGAGGTTTATTTAAATGTTAAAGCAACACTTCAAAATGTGTAAAAGTGGTAAGCGATGGGTAACAATTATGATTGTTACTGTCAGCACAATTAGTGGGTTAGTATTTGCAAGTAATGGGATTGAAGCTGCTGCAGAGCCAGCGACATCAATAGTCCAGGCATCAGTGTCAAATACAGATACTAAACCAGATTCTACTGTAACTAATAATAATGAAAATATTTCAGTTAGTATTAAGAAAAATGATGATGTACAAAATGTGACTCCACAAGCTAGTCAATTGTCTCAATCATCAGTTCAAAATGGTTGGTTAAAAAATGAACAGGGACAATTAGTTTACTATCAAGAGGGGCATTCACTGACTGGACGACAGTATATTAATTTACCAAGTATCCCAGCAACAAATGTTCAGAGTGATAATAATTGGTACTTACTTGATAACGGTATTGCTCAATCTGGCGTTCAGCAATGGGCTGGATCATATTATTATTTTGATCCAGTGACCTACCTTCGTGTGGATAACGACTACCGACAATCTCAATGGGGGGATTGGTACCTCTTTGGCAATGATGGACGAGTTCAGTCAGGTGTTCAGCAGTGGGCAGGGACCTATTACTATTTTGACCCTAATACTTATCTCAGAGTAGATAATGATTATCGTCAATCCCAGTGGGGCGACTGGTATATGTTTGGGCCCGATGGGCGAATTGTTACCAAAGTTTACCAATGGGCTGGATCATATTATTATTTTGATCCAGTGACCTACCTTCGTGTGGATAACGACTATCGTCAATCTCAATGGGGAGATTGGTATCTCTTTGGCAATGATGGACGAATTCAGTCAGGTGTTCAGCAGTGGGCAGGAACTTATTACTACTTTGATCCAGTGACCTATCTTCGTGTGGATAATGACTATCGTCAATCCCAGTGGGGCGACTGGTATATGTTTGGGCCCGATGGGCGAATTGTTTCTGGTGTATGGAATTGGTATGGTAAGACTTACTATTTTGATCCGCGGACTTATCTGAAAGTAACGAATGCCTGGGCGGATGGAGAATACTATGGTTATACTGGTGCTAGGATTGATGGCTTTAACTATAAAAATGCTACTTATTTAGTTGATAGTGTGCTCCATAAGACGGACGAACAAGGACAGCTTACAAATATTTTTGATTCGAAAAAGTTTCCTAATTTGGCTTCTCTTTCCGTTGATGGCGATTTATCTGGAATTACAAAAGATAATAAAAAAGTAGTTAAATTTAAGCTTACTCAAACTGATGGTAGTCAACTAGATGCTTGGGCAACAATTAAGTGGCAAGGAAATAGCAGCCTTGCATGGCCTAAAAAAGGATATCGGATAAAATTATTTAAGGATCAAGAATTAATTGAAAAATACAAAATTGAATTACCGGGTACTGGTTATAAGACCAACTCATTTAACTTAAAGGGGTGCTTTACTGACCCAACGATGAGTGGGCCTAGAATAAAAAGTATACAAGTTAAATAGAGACTCTGATTTAGTATAATTAAGGAAGTAAATTGGAGGATCAAATAATGACGAAGCACAGTTATGACAAGGAATTTAAGGAACAGGCCGTTCAGTATTACTTAGATAACAAGGATCACATGACCATGAATGAAATAAGTAAGAATCTAGGTATTGGGGCTAGTACATTACATAAATGGATTAAGCTGTTTACTGAGACTGGGGAGTTTGGCCGTGGCTCTGGTAATTTTGCCAGCGATAAGGACAAGGAGATTGCACGACTAAAGCGTCAACTTCGTGACGCTGAAGGAGCGATCGAAGTATTAAAAAAATCAATCGGGATTCTGAGCAAGTAACTACCGAAAAGGTATACCAAGAAATGGACGTTCAGCACGCTTTGGAATCCCACCCTTCCATCAATGGTATGTGTGATTATGTTGGAATCTCAAGAAGTGGTTACTATCAACGAGAAAAGCGTCATAATCACCAATCACCGCGAAAGCTTCGGAAGAAGTTTATTCAAGGTGAAATTAAAGCAATTTGGCTCAAAAGCCTTTGTATTTACGGTGCCGGCAAAATCACCCAAGAACTTCGCTCAAAAGGATATAAGATCGCTGAACGAACTGTTGGTAAGTATATGCGTGACCTTGGCATTCACGCCGTTTACCTAACCCCTTGGACGACTACCACTCGCAATTCTAAGTTTGATAAACAGCTAATAAATATTTTAGACGAGCAGTTCAATCCATTGCGACCAAACGCCGTTTGGTGCATTGACACCACTTATATTCCAGTTCATGACGGATTCGTTTATTTAACCAGTATTATGGACTTGTACTCCCGACGGATCATTGGTTGGGACTTATCTGAAACCTTGGAGGTATCGAATGTCATCCCACTTATTGAAAAGACTAAGCACAGTCGCCATATTAGCAAGCCATTAATCATGCACAGTGATCGTGGTAGTCAGTTTACGTCTGAAGCTTACAATCAAGTTACAGCTAACATGACATTAAGCTATTCAAAGAAAGCTTATCCTTGGGATAATGCCTGCATTGAGTCGTTTCATGCCTTGATTAAGCGTGAATGGATAAATCGGTTTAAAATCCATTCATACTCCGAAGCTAAACGACTAGTTTTTCAGTACATTGAAACGTTTTACAACACAGTTAGAATTCACAGTCATTGTGGATTCAAATCACCAAAGCAACTTGAAGATGAGTATCAAACTCAAATTCAAAATTTAGTCGTGGCATAGGACAAAAAAGTCTCTATTTTAAATTGTCTATTTTATTGACAGGGGACCAGAGTTTAAATATTGTTAATTCGCGCTTATTTGCAGAAGTAACAAAATCCCGACCAGGTTTAAAGGATAGTATTGTAAATAAGATGCCAAACTATGGTCAAGTAAATGGAATTCCAGTCGAATTTGGTATTAACGGCTTAGACCAAGGATTATATGTTTTGGAAACGTATCACGAAGATAAACTGTATAATCTTAATGACAAAAAGACAAATAATATTGCTTTAAGTGCAAATTATCATGCTCCATGTACAGCTTTTAATACAATGGCAACGGTAGATGATTTAAGAGATACTGTATTTAGCAATACGTCATCGGCAAAGGTTAATCAGCAAGTTGCAGATCATTTTAATAAATTATACGAATTAGCTAATGCAGATGAACAAACTTATCAATTCTTAGAAGAAAAATATTTTGATGTACCGGCTGCAATTGACTACCTAGCCTTTTCGTTTGCTATTAATAATTCAGATGGATTAAGAAAGAATATTATGTATGTATCTAAGGATAATGGCAAATGGACGATTATCCCATATGATTTAGATACTACTTGGGATACTAACTGGGATAATTCAAAGCAAGATATTACTAAGAATTTTGAAGATACTTTACGTGAAAATGATAATAAACTCCTATTAAACTTCTATGCTCATCATAAACAAGAAATCATTAATCGCTATAAAGAGTTAAGTTCCAATGTCCTCAGTTCAAAAAATATTAATTCTTTATTTAAAGACTGGTTTGATAGCATTGGAAATGATGCATATACTCACAATGATGATCTATGGGCTAACATCGGCGTTGATCATCACTCAAACATATCATTAAACGATATTACTGAGGTTGTTAATGAACGATTAATGTCAGTTGATAAGAACTGGAAAATTTAATCAGGTAGAAAATTAATGGTTATTATGGTAAATTACCAAATTTTGGTAACTATTATTTGCATGGTTGGAGAATATGTCTTGAGAAGTTAAGCTAAATATCAGCTTGGCTTCTTTTTTAATATCCTTCTATTATTAATCGTGATATGATTTACGTGTAAATTAATTAATGAAGGAGTAATAGTAATGATGTTAAAGAAACACTTTAAACTTTACAAAAGTGGCAAGCAATGGTGTATTGCGGCAGTAGTAACATTTGCCGCAACATTAGGTTTAGTAGCTGGTAATACTACTGTTAATGCGGATACATTAACTACTGGTGATTCAACTCCTCAAGCCCAAGTAAATCAAGAGAAGGGTACAACTGATACTAGTCAGCCTGCTTCTGATCAAGGAAAAACTAGTAGTACTGGGGATGTAAAAAATAATGTCCCTCAGCCAAATAATTCTGGTAAAACGAATCAGCCTCAAAATGGACAAAATCAAAAAGAAAACGCTGGCAATGATAATGGATCTACAGGTAACGACGAGCAGAATAAAGGCCAACAAACAACTGATTGGCAAAAAAATGCTGATAACCAGTGGGTATACAATGGTAAAACTGATCAAGATTTAAAGGGAACACAATATGTTCAATTACCTACAATTCCAGATACAAATGTTCAAGGAAATACGAATTGGTACTTTGTAAAGGATGGGATTGCTCAATCTGGTGTTCAACCGTGGGCTGGTACTTATTACTACTTTGATCCAACGACCTACCTCCGTGTAGATAATGACTACCGTCAATCACAATGGGGCGATTGGTATATGTTTGGCAATGGTGGTCGAGTTGTAAGTGGACTGTATAACTATAAAGGTAATACTTACTATGCTAACCCATCAACATATTTACGTGAAAAGAATACTTATATCCAAACAGAAAAAGATGGTCGTGGAGTTCTTTTAGGAAATGACGGTGCAGCCCTTTCTGGTGTTCAGCAATGGAACGGTACTTACTATTACTTTGATCCTGCAACTCACTTGCTAGCTAATAAGCGAAACTATGTTCAATCGCAATGGGGCGACTGGTATTTGATTGGCGATAATGGTCAAGTACTCTCTGGTGTCCAACAATGGGCTGGCACTTATTATTACTTTGACCCAGCAACCTATTTACGGGTGGACAACAGTTATGCTCAATCGCAATGGGGCGACTGGTACATGTTCGGTAATGATGGTCGGATTGTAACTGGTCTTTACAACTACAACGGCAATACTTACTATGTCAACCCAGCAACTTATTTGCGTGAAAAGAATACTTATGTTCAAACAGAAAAAGATGGTCGTGGAGTTCTTTTAGGAAATGACGGTGCAGCCCTTTCTGGTGTTCAGCAATGGAACGGTACTTACTATTACTTCGATCCACAGACGCATTTACGTATAGATAATAATTATGTTCAATCGCAATGGGGCGACTGGTACATGTTTGGTAAAGATGGTAAGATTGTAACTGGCCTTTATGATTATAATGGCAACACTTACTATGCCAGCCCAGTAACTTATTTACGTGAAAAGAATACTTATGTTCAAACAGAAAAAGATGGTCGTGGAGTTCTCTTAGGCAATGATGGGGCAGCTTTATCCGGCGTTCAATCATGGAATGGTGCCTACTATTACTTTGATCCTGCAACTCACTTGCTAGCTAATAAGCGAAACTATGTTCAATCACAGTGGGGTGACTGGTACTTGATTGGCGATAATGGTCAAGTACTATCAGGATTACAAGAATGGTATGGAAGTTATTACTATTTTGACCCAATAACCTTCCTAAAGGTTACTAACCAATGGCGTAATAACCAATATTTTGGAGCTGATGGAATTCGGTATCAAAATCAATTCTTGAATGACCGCGGTCGTCTTTACCGATTTGATGCGAATGGTAATATGTTAACAAATCGTTGGTTTAATGATGATGGCGCTAAGAAGAGTTACTACTTCGGTGCAGATGGTGTTGCTTATACGGGACGTCATGTTATTAATGGCGTAACTTATGTGTTCAATGATGACGGAGTTCGGATTGAAACAATTAAATAATCAATAAATAAAAAGGCTATGACAATAAATATCACAGTCTTTTTTATTAAGGAGGAATTATGTCTAAGCAAAAATTTTATCATTGGCTATTTTGGCCGTTGCTATTACTAACAGTGGCGACGTTAATCTGGATGTGCACAAAAATTCAGTTTATTTTTCAGCCGTTTTTAACATTTATCTCAGTAGTTTTTGTTCCATTGATTATCTCGGGATTCCTATATTATATGCTAAACCCAGTCTTAAAGCTTTTTATGAAGATCAAAATTGGGCGTTTTCATATGAATCGTGGGATTGCTAGCTTATTAATCGTACTTTTATTGATCGTAATTGTTGTTGGCGGAATTGCCATGTTAATTCCACCAGTTGTAAAGGAAATTTCAACATTAGTACGTAATATGCCGCAGACAGTCACGGGAATTCAACACCTTATTAATGATACAATTGAGCATTCATTCTTGCGAAACGTGGATTTAAATGCATATTACCGGCAATTTGATCACCAACTAGCGGGATATGCGCAAAAGGTTTTGCAAGGCCTATCAACACGGGTCGGGGATATCATTGGTATGCTGACAAATGTGACAGTGGTAACAATTACTGTTCCGGTAATGCTATTTTATATGCTTAAGGATGGTTCTAAACTTATTCCAAGTATTCAAAAATGGCTTTCTCCCCACCATGCTAAAGAAGTGAATGACCTGCTTGGCAAAATGAATTCAACTCTATCTTCCTATATTTCTGGACAAATGATTGAATGTTTATTTGTCGGTGTATTTACCTCAATTGGTTACGTTATTATTGGCCAGCCGCTGGCAATTGTTCTCGGAATTGTTGCTGGTTTAACTAATATCATTCCATATATTGGACCTTATATTGGGATTGCACCAGCATTATTTGTTGCTTTAACGATGACACCAAATAAGATTATTTGGGTAATTGTGGTGGTGATCGTTGTTCAACAAGTTGATGGAAATATTGTTTATCCTAATATCATCGGGAAAACGCTTCAGATTCACCCATTAACAATCATTATTTTATTACTTGCTGCGGGCCATATTGCTGGAATCGGAGGAATGATCTTATGCATTCCATTCTATGCCGTTATCAAGACTGTTTGTGAATACTTCTTTGATATTTATCGAATTGAACATCCTATAAAGGAAGAAACTAATGATTAAAATTTATAAAAAATATGGATATCCAATACTACTTGTTATTAACGCACTACTATTGTATGTCTATCTCTTTAAAGCAAAAGTAATTCCATTAGGTTGGGATACCCAATTTCACTTAAATAGAATTGAAGAATTATATAGGAGTATACAAACAGGGCACGTTTTTTCTTCTACTGGAACTTATACATTTTCAAGTATAGGATTGGCAATTAATAGATTTTACCCTTATTTATTTTTGTATTTATTTGCTATTTTAAGATTTATTTTCAATCCAATTATTGCGTATAATTTAGGCTGTTTTATATTAACGTTTGCCTCACTATTTATTTCTTATTTTTCAGTAAGAAGTTTAATTAAGTCTAATAAAACGGCTTTTTTGTTTAGTATTATTTACAATAACAGTGGGTATTTATTGCTCCAAATAAGCATGCGTGGAGATATAGCAGAGTATATTGCACTAATATTATTACCGTTGATTTTTGTCGGATATAAGAAATTATTTACCTCCTCATATCAATGGCTATGGTTACCATTAGGAATGATATTAGTTTGCTATACCCACATCTTATCTGTTGTGCTATTTACATTCTTTTTATTATGCTTATTTGTGTTGGAGTATACTAAAATTACTCTGCTTGTAATTAAACGATTATTAATAAGTATTGGGATTACAGCCGTATTCTGTTTGCCATTATTAGTTACGATGCTTAGAGCAAGAAGTAGAACGTCAGTAATTATTCCGATTGTTCCAGATGTTCTAATTAATGAAGCATTAAGCCCAAGCAATTTATTACTTAATTCATTAAATAATGCTAGTCCTAATAACCTCTTGGATGTTAACTTAGGATTAGTAGTTACTATTGTAAGTGTTTTTGGAATATTAGTTTTTAAGTCAAAAAATCAAAACTTAATAAATCTTGAATGTCTTGGAATATTCTTTGTTGTTTTATCAACTAATATATTTCCATGGTTTGTTTTTCAGAATACTCCCATGAATGTTATTCAGTTCTCATGGCGTTTTTTAGGATTAGCTACTCTTTGTTTTTCATTAGTTTTTGCAAAATTATGTAGTACGAAAACAAATTGGATTATTAGTATGGTTTGGCTTATTACTTGTATGATTAGTTTTACGTATATGCATCAATATATTTATAATTCCCAATCAGTTCAAAAAATCGATAATATTTCGTTATATAGAAAGATTGCTACCAATGCTGTTTACACTGATTATATGCCATCCGGTGCTTTAAATGGGATGAATAAATCGAAAGTATTTCGTTCTAGATTAAATATTCATAAACATGTTGCTAATGTAAACGGAAAAAACATTCAATTGTCAGAGAAAAATATTGTACCAAAATATAATTCAATACAATATAGATTTAATGGACTAAAGAAGGGGAAAGTAAATAAGATAATATTACCTGTATTAAATTATGGAGAAAATCACTCAGTCTCAGGGATAAAGGTGAAACCTTCAGCAAATGGTGAAACAGTGATTACTTTTGTACCAAAGAGATCTACTCAAGTAATAGATATTTACGTTAAATAAAAAGGCTAAAAATTCTTAGGGTCCGTCTGAAAACTACTTAAGTAAGATGCAAATTGAGGCAATGTAAACCGTAGCCAGATAAACATGAGCGAGCTTATCATAACGCGTTGCAATCCTACGAAAGTTCTTCAACTGATTGAAGAAGTTCTCAATCAAATGGCACTCACAATAAACGTGGTAATCACAGGTCCACTTGTCTTTGGTATTTTCCTTTGGCGGAATGGTATAGACGGCTGCTTTATCTTTAATATACTGGCGAAGTTTCGCGGTGCCATAGGCTTTATCCGCGATAATATTTGATTGAGAAATATCGAAGCCTTCCAGCAACTCACTGGCAACTTGGCTATCATGTACTTGACCACCTGTTAGGCGAAAACCCAAGGGATTCCCTAATCCGTCAACGAGTGCGTGAATCTTGGTCGTTCGGCCACCTCGACTTAGTCCAATAGCTTGATTTTCGACCATACATTCGGCGTTTTTTTTGCCCCAGTGGCCTTTTGATGCGCTCGAACGATCGTTGAATCTAAGCTCAAGTTTTCCATGTCGGGATCGTCAATCAATTTGAGAAAAACCTGTTCGAACAAGTTTGAACTTACCCAGGCTCGGAAGCGACTATACACCGTTTTCCAAGAGCCATAGCGTTCAGGTAGATCACGCCAAGGAGCCCCGCTGCGCATGAGCCAGAGGATAGCGTTGAGGGCGGTACGGTTGTCTAGGCTTGATGGACGGCCAGTCCGGTATGGCGGGAAGTATCCTTTGATTCGGTCCCACTGAGCATCTTCCAGTTCGTATCGTTTAGGTGTTGTCATCGGAATGCCTCGATTCGTTTTTCCTCAGATTATACCTGAATTTTTAGTTTTCAGACAGTCCCTAGTCAAAAATTAAAACCGGATGATGGACCTTTTTTGATCCATCATCCGGTTTTGTAGTGCGCCCGGCATGGGTATTAGCTAGGTGGTGAAAGTCCGCTATGGGCCGTAGTAGTCGGAACCATGAGCTGAGGACAAGGGTGTCCACCGTGAGGTGGAATCTGAAGGAAGTCTAAGGCAAAGTACTGCATCGATGAACAAGAAGTAGCTATAAGGCTGAAATTAACTGGATAAGGCTGCTAGACAAGTTGAAGTCCAATACTACTCGAAGTTGGTCTCAGTAAAGCTAACGATGACATGGTACGAAAGCTAATATTCTTACCCGGGGAGATCTGGCCTACACGTTTCCGACAAGAGGAATAAGTTTAATTTCCACAGAAACAAGCGGTGCAGTGATGCAGTGTTGAGTAAGCCAGAAGTCAGCCGAGGTCATAGTAGTTTGAATAATCAGATGAAGGACTGAACGACAATAACTTGTAACTTATATCGGAGGTGTAATCAGGTGCGACAATCGCAGAAAACAGAACAACAAGCCGACCGCTTGTCGAGGATAGGTTTGGAAAACCGAAAGTACACAAGGGCGCGTAGTACCGGTTATGGTGAAGGTAAAGGTATGAGTGTCACTATCCAAGACCTGGTCTTGGATCGCAATAACCTTAATCAGGCTTATTTGCGAGTTAAGAGAAATAAAGGAGCAGCAGGCGTTGACGATATGACAGTCAATGACCTTCTGCCATATCTCAGAGAAAATAAGACGGAACTGATCGCTAGTTTGCGTGAGGGCAAGTATAAACCAGCTCCAGTCAAACGGGGAGAAATTCCGAAGCCTAATGGTGGAGTAAGAAGACTTGGAATACCAACGGTGGTGGACCGAATGGTTCAACAAGCTGTAGCCCAAATTCTTACGCCTATCTTTGAGCGTGTTTTCTCTGATAATAGCTTTGGCTTCCGTCCCCAACGTGGGGCCCATGACGCTATTTCAAAAGTAGTAGATCTTTATAATCAAGGTTATCGAAGAGTTGTCGACTTAGACCTAAAAGCCTATTTTGATAACGTTAATCATGACTTGATGATTAAGTATCTCCAACAATATATTGATGACCCATGGACACTAAGACTCATTCGTAAGTTTCTAACTAGCGGAGTCTTAGACCATGGGCTTTTCGCTAAGAGTGAAAAAGGAACCCCACAAGGAGGTCCATTGTCACCACTACTGGCGAACATCTATCTAAATGAGTTGGACAAAGAGTTGACTAGACGTGGTCACCACTTTGTGCGCTATGCGGATGATTGTAACATCTATGTTAAAAGTCAACGAGCCGGAGAACGAGTAATGCGAAGCATTACCCAGTTTCTAGAAAAGCGCTTGAAAGTTAAAGTGAACCCAGATAAAACCAAAGTCGGTAGCCCGCTACGGTTGAAGTTTCTTGGCTTTTCGTTGGGTGTAGACCACAATGGGGCCTACGCCCGTCCAGCTAAACAATCGCAACAACGAGTAAAGAAAGCACTGAAGTTATTAACTAAACGTAATCGTGGAATATCTCTGACAAGAATGTTTGAAGAAATTCATCGAAAAATGCGTGGGTGGCTTCAGTACTACTCAATTGGGAAACTAACTAACTTTATTCAACGCCTTGACAAGTGGTTGAGGGTTCGAATAAGGCAGTATATTTGGAAGCAATGGAAAAAGTTTAAAACTAAGGTAACTAACTTACAGAAGTTGGGGCTGTCCCAGCATGATGCATATGTCTTCGCTAGTACCCGAAAGGGCTACTGGCGAACTGCACATAGTAAGACCTTGAGCTATTCTCTAACTAATAGAAAACTGGAACAACTCGGACTTATGAATATGTCCAAGACGCTCCAGTCAATTCAATGTGATTAAGTTGTGGAACCGCCGTATACGGAACCGTACGTACGGTGGTGTGAGAGGTCGATAATCGAACTAATCAATTATCTCCTACTCGATTAGTGGTAAGAGAACTAATAGTTGTTACTATTAATGATACCGATGTGTATATCCATAATGATTACCATATGTTGGATGGTAACCATTATAAGTGTGGTATTGAGGGGTAGAATAATGATGTTGGATAGGAGCAGTCGGTGTTTGATTTCCAGTTGCCGGAATTGCTCGAGATTCACTATAGCTTTCATTATTACCCGCTGTGTATGTTGAAGATGATTCAGTCTCATTTGTACTCCGTCGGGATGAACGAGAGCTACCAATAACTTCATCACTTCCGTTACCACTACCAGGATCATTGTAACTGGCGCCACCAGGAAGGACAAAGTCAGTCTCATTGTAACCATTGTAGTGTGGTTGTGACTTATACATCTTCGTTTCGTGGTTAACAACATTCTTAGCTTTTAAGCCAAGTTGGGCTCGTACCAGTTTTGATACCCGGTTAATTTCTTTAGGACTAGCAATCTGGAAGGAGACTCCTTCGATCGTTGCGTTTTGTCCTTGGAAATGGTAAGTCTTAACATTGTTCATTGCGCCGTGGTAGTTACCATACAAGGTCGCAATATCATCAATTGGAATATTGGTTTTAACCCCATCCCCAACAGCATCTAAAATCTTGTTAGCTGAACTAATTGAGCCTGAAGCCTTGAACTTATTAATAACACTCTTTAGAATTTGTTGTTGCCGTTTTTGACGACCGTAATCATTATTTGGATCATCATACCGCATTCGGGAATACTTCAACGCATTTGCGCCATTAAGGTGTTGTTTACCTTTCTTGAAGTGGTGGCCTTCGTAGTCAAAGGCAAATGGGTTATCAACCTCGACCCCGCCAACGGAATTAACAACTTTTTCGAGAACTCCCATGTTAATAACTGCATAGTAATCAATTGGAACATCAAGTAATTCTGATACTTGCTTTACAGTTTGCTTTGGTCCATTGATTGAATAAGCAGCGTTGATTTTAACGTAATCAGGGCCATCACTAGTCTCAACCCGTACTAGGATATCACGAGGAATACTAGTCATGGTGATTGTTTTCTTTTTCGGATTAATAGTAAATAGTTCCAAAGAGTCGGTATTGCCACCCTTGTTACCACGGTTGAGAGCCCCGACATCTGTTCCCATGGCCAGAACGGAAACAGGTTCACCTTTTTGTAACTTTTTACTAATTTTTCCATCACCAGCGCCAAACACTCCTTTGGCAACTGAGTGCACTTTATGATATTCATAAAATCCGCCAGCCACTACTAGACAAATTAATAACCCAATTAAAGCGCGCACCCAATTCGGTGTTCGGTAGTGATGCTTTTTGGGCGGTTGATAATCGGGTGACGATTGTTCTTCTTCTCGTCGCAAACGGTTCTCCCGCTTATTATGTGCTTCCTCGCGTTCTCGACGCTTGCGTTCATTAACGTCACGTTGGATACGTTCTTCCATCCGTTTACGGTAATGTTCCCGCGATTCGTTGTTATTGTTATTATCCATATACTAAGTACCTCAATAAAAATAAGTTCTAACTTTATTAATATAGCAGAAAATTAATCCTAAGTTCAAATATATCTCAATACTTTAAACTTTCTGTAACTTTTTTAATCGTCGTTTGTAAAATTAAGTTAGAAAAAATAAAAAGCCATTTGTGATAGACTTTTGAATATCCCTAATCAAAAGAAAGGCAATCACAAATGACCTATAAACATCTTACCACACGTGAATTAACTCTCATAGCTGATTTTTGGTATCAAGGTACTAAAGCTTATCGGGCTGCTAAATTACTTCAGCGTAGTCAAGAAACCATCTATCGTGTTTATCGTTTCCTCAATGACGGTAAAACCATCGACCAATATCTTCAGACTTATCAGCGTCATAAGCGTCGTTGTGGTCGGAAGCAGACCCAACTGCCAACTATCGAAGTTAACTATATCCATGCGCAAATCAAGGCGGGTTGGACTCCTGATACTATTATTGGTCGTCATGAACACCCAATTAGCTGCAGTATACGCACCCTTTATCGCATGTTTGCCCGCAATCAGTATGGCTTTCCCGTTAAACAGCTACCGATGAAAGGAAAACGCCATCCCAATGGCTATGTGGAACGTCGTGGTAAAGCTGGCCAATTAGGACGCAGTATCTATCAACGATATCGTGATTTTCCGCATTACCAACATGAATTTGGGCACTTTGAAGCTGATACAGTTCAAGGTAAAGCTCACCGCGGAGCGGTAATGACGCTAGTAGAGCGACAATCCAAAGTAATGATTGTCCTTAATATTCATCATAAAACAGACGAAGCAGTGAATTGCCAGCTTGATCAATGGCTCGCTAAACTGCCACGTCACTTTGTTAAATCAATTACTTTTGATAACGGGAAAGAATTTGCTGGATGGCGAGAAATAGCCAATAAGTATGATCTTCACACCTATTTTGCGGAAGTCGGTGCTCCCAATCAACGAGGGCTAAACGAAAATAATAACGGCCTCTTGCGTCGTGATAGTCTTAGTAAAAAGCTAGATTTTCGCGATTTACCAGACGAACTAGTCACTCAGCTAATGCATCGTCGCAACAATATCCCACGAAAATCTCTTAATTATCGTACACCATTAGAAGTATTCTTGAGTCATGTCACAGAAGAACAACTTTCACCTTTTTTCTAATTTAAATTGACATTTCAGGAATATTAAATTGACATTTCGGGTATTATAACTTCGCCGTCAGCTTCACATCAGGATACTTTTGCTTAAACCAGTTTTCTGCAAATTGATTTTCAAATAAGAACAGTGGCTGGTCCTGAATGTCTTTAACCAAGATATTCCGTGATGACGACATCTTTTCATCCAATTGATCTGGATCAATCCACCGGGCAGTCTTAGTTCCCATTGGTTCCATCACAACTTCAGAATTATATTCATTTTGCATCCGGAATTTGAACACTTCAAATTGAAGCTGACCAACTGCACCGAGAATATAATCACCAGTAGAATAACTCCGGTAAAGCTGGACGGCCCCTTCTTGAACTAATTGATTGATTCCCTTGTGGAAGGACTTCTGTTTCATCACGTTCTTGGCAGAAACACGGACAAATAATTCTGGCGTAAATTGTGGCAACTTTTCAAATTGAATATCTTTTTTACCATTGTAAATAGAATCACCAATTTGGAAGTTTCCGGTATCGTATAAACCGATAATATCACCGGCAACAGCTGTCTCAACATTTTCACGGGTATCAGCCATAAATTCAGTCACATTTGATAACCGCATTGGTTTCTTAGTCCGTGATAATGTAACATCCATCCCCCGATCAAATTCACCGGAACAAATCCGGACAAAGGCAATTCGATCACGATGGCGAGGATTCATGTTAGCCTGAATCTTAAAGACAAAACCAGAAAATTCGGGATCAAGGGGCTTAACAACATCACCGTCCTCGGTTTTGTGGTCACTTGGTGCAGGGGCAAACTGTAAGTAAGTCTCCAAGAAAGTCTGAACTCCAAAATTAGTTAAAGCGGATCCAAAGAAGACCGGTGTTTGGTCCCCCTTGGCAATCTTTTCTCGATCGAGTTCATTACCGGCAACTTCGACCAGTTCCATGCCGTCCATTGCATCTTGCCATTCACCATCACCAGCTAATGGGTTATCACCCTTAACATTACCGTCTTCATCTAATGGTAAGTAAGGATTGTTTTCATCAGCTGGGTGAGTCAAGGCAACACGATGGTTAAAGCGGTCATAGATTCCCTTGAACTGGTGACCAGAACCGATTGGCCAGTTGATTGGGTAAGTCTCAATCCCTAATACGTCTTCAACTTCATTTAAAAGATCGAGTGGTTCACGGGCATCCCGGTCAAATTTATTCATAAAGGTAAAGATCGGAATTCCCCGCATCTTACAAATTTGGAATAACTTCTTAGTCTGCGGCTCGATCCCCTTCGCACTATCAATAACCATCACAGCGGAGTCCACCGCCATTAATGTCCGATAAGTATCTTCAGAGAAGTCTTCGTGCCCTGGAGTATCCAAAATATTGATCCGCTTACCTTGGAAATCAAACTGCATAACAGATGAGGTAACAGAGATTCCCCGCTTCTTTTCAATCTCCATCCAGTCTGACTTTGCAAAATTACCGGTCTTCCGTGCTTTAACGGTCCCGGCTTCACGAACTACTCCCCCAAAAAGCAAGAGTTGTTCAGTAATCGTTGTTTTCCCGGCATCCGGGTGAGAAATAATGGCAAACGTACGCCGTTTATTAACTGCTTCAGCAAGTTCTTTTGGTGACATTAATTTTTTCCTTTCCTTATTTTATTCTCGTGAAATATCTCTACTATATTATTACAATTTTTTATGAAAGTCTATTATTCCCGAAATGTCAATTTAAGTTAGAAAGAAAATAGTTGCTCATCAGTGACGTAAGACATGAATACTTCATATGGAGTTCGATAGCCTAGTGATTTACGGGGCAGGTTATTTCGCTTACTCATCAGTTGGGTTACCAATTCATCAGGAAGATTGCGGAAATCTAGCTGTTTCGTTAAGCCATCCCGGCGTAAAAGACCGTTGTTGTTTTCGTTCAGCCCTCGTTGATTGGGAGCACCAACCTCGGCAAAGTAAGTGTGAAGGTCAAATTGATTGGCAATCTCGCGCCAGCCGGCGAATTCTTTTCCGTTGTCAAAGGTAATCGATTTGAAGAAGTACCGCGGGAATTTCCGAAGCCACTGACTTAAGTGTTGGTTAATCGCATCAGCCGTCTTTTCGTGCACATTGAGTACAATTTCGACCTTCGATTGGCGTTCGGTCAGGGTCATTACCGCCCCTTGGTGCTTTTTGCCTTGGACGGTATCAGCTTCAAGGTGCCCAAATTCAGTGGCATAGTGCGGAAAGTCCTTGGCACGCTCGTGAATACTTCGCCCCAATTGGCCAGCCTTCCCGCGGCGCTCGACATAGCCATTCGGGTGCCGCTTACCTGGAACGGACATCGAAGCCGAACTGGCCACGTTCAAACATCCGGTAAAGAGTTCGCCGGTTACAACTAATTGGGCGCTCAGCGCGCCCAATAATGGTATCAGGCGTCCACCCCTGGGCAATTTTGTCGTTGATATAAGTGAGTTCAGCCAGTGACAACTGAGTACGGTTTCGGCGCAACGGTTGATCATTTGGGCCACTCGGTACGCTTTAAGCTTTTGCACGAAAGAATGGGCGATGATTGTCAGCTCGTTTGTGGTAAGATGGGTGTAAGTCATTTGTGGTTTCCTTTCTTTTGTTTAGGGGTATTCAAAAGTCTACCACAAATGGCTTTTCTATTTTTCTAACTTAATTTTACAAACGGCGTAATAAAATTCAATTACGACGGGATTAATTAATGAATATCAAAAAGCGAAGCGGAAAGGTGAAGTTCACCAATCGCCTCGCTTTTTTATTCATCATCTTCCGGATATTCAATTTGAATGTAGTTGCTAGTAATATATTTTTTACGCCCCACTTGGTACCAGGTAATCTCATCATTATCGTTTAATTTTCCAATTAGGGTAATTGTTTCGCCATTTGGAATCTCTGCCACTTTATTTCCATAAGGCGCATCGTAAACATTGATTGACTTATTATGGAGATAGTCAACTTTGGCCTGCACATTCTTCAAGGAAATTACCGTTAAATTATTAATGAGTTTTGATTTTTCTTTCCGGATATCTTGGTTGAATGGATTGTCAACAACGTGCATTTGATCGTATTTAATCCATTGATCAGCGCCGATTTCATACCAAAACTGACCATTCTTAGTTGCAACCCGGTGAAAAGACTTAACTGTAATATCAGCAGGAAGGGGGGCACCGACTGGCATTCCACCAACTGTGTCAAATACCTGTGTAGGGGCATCGAGGTGGAGATACATTTCAATCGATTGAACCTCTCCCCAATTTTGTTTCCGATAAAAAAGGTGCACAATTCGTTGCCGCATATCAAATGTTCCCTTAGTTTCACCTTCAGTTTTTACGTATCGGTAATTAGGAAATTGCTTTTGTTCAATTTGGTATCCTTGACCGATGAATCCGCGTAATAATTGCGGAACGGTAAGGTTTGCTCCTGAATCGATATCATTATAGTAAACCCAGATAGGATTTCCAGTTTTAAACTTGTCAATCATTATTAACACTCCGTAACCTTAATTCTCTATTATTATAGCGCTTTTTAGTGGCTGACACGATAAGGAACGACCATATTTCTCGTTAGTGTAAGATTTTCATAGGTTGGATGAATAATTCATCTGGTCGTGGAAATCTTTTTTGTAGACCAATTTACTTATTTACAAAAAAAGAAAAGACCAGTAGCCTTTAGTGTGTCGAATACTAAGCAAAGGCAGGTCTTTCCTCATGGATATTTTAACAGAAATCGAGCAGAATTTGGTGAAATCAGGCAGTTTATTTGAAGCTGAACAGATTATTTTAAAAGGTGTATTGGAGTTAGGACAAGTAATCATGCAAAACTTTTTGGAAAGCTTAGATCGAAGCTTAAAGTCCCAAGCTCCAGCGAACTATCAAGTAATCAATAAACAGCCACGGACGCTTAATTTTATCTTTGGCCCGGTGACTTTTCAACGACGGTATTATCAGGCAGGGACAAAGAAACGTGAATTTTACTTAGACCAACAATTAAAAATTAAACCACGTCGTCGTTTATCGCCACACTACTTAATGATGATGGCTAAGATTGCCCAAACAACTACAATGCGCAATACTGCCGACATTTTGAACCTTGTATTTGACAGCGGAATTACTGCCGATTCGGTAATGCACGCCGTGCATGAGTTAGGAAATCAGGTAGCTAAACAAACTCAAGCAAAAGAACACCAAGCTACTCCTCGCCATATGCCTAAAAATTTAACTATTGAGGGTGATGCCTTTATGATTAAAGGTAAAAAAGAAGCAGGTCAGCTGACTCTTGTGCACCATTATCGGGTTTATGAGCGAGTAGCTAATCAAATCATTAATCGGCATGACTTTCTCAGTGTTGGGCACCAAGGACGGCTTGAAGCACGACTAAGTGATTATTTAGACCGCCATTATAAGCTTGCCGGTCAAACGATCTTTTTGGCCAGTGACGCTGGCCAGGTTACGAACCAGCTAAGCTATTAAGTCTAGTTCCTCAAGGTGCACATGGTGAATACTTTCTCGACCGCTATCATTGTTTACAGAAAATTGAACATACTTTAGGCCGGCACAACGAATTAGCCATGCGAGCAATTAAAGCCGTTCGTCATCATGATCAAGCAGAGCTAACAATAATTTTAGATACTTATGAATCACAAAACCTAACGGAAAAACAAGCAGACGACCTAATGCGTTTAAGAAAGTATCTACAGCGAAATTGGCGGTATATCCTCTCACCACAAATGCGTGGATTTAAGGATATTCATTTAATTGGTTCAGTCGAAAGTTCTCACCGGGCTTTTACTTACCGGATGAAGAAACAGGGCAAGTCATGGACTAAGCAGGGGGCTAAAGCCATGATTGGTTTAATTGAAGCCCGAATGAATGGTGAACTGCAAGCTAGTTTAAATACAATCCTAGAACAATTAACAGTTCTTCCTCGAGTGGCTCAAACCAGCCTATTACAGGAAATGCATATTCGAACTGGAGAGTTTCTAAGAAAGGCACCGACAAAGCCGTCAATTGGAGCAGTACAAGGAATAATTCCGATTAACACGGTCACAAGTAGACCAATGGGACAACTTTTTAAGGCACTAACCCACTAAAACTGTATATTTAAAGGCTACCTATGAAAACTTGACAGATACTATTTCTCTTGAGAATTGCAGATAGGTGATTTTTTTATTATAATAAGCCTATTCAAATTTATTTAGGAGAAGAAAAATGGCAAAAACACGGCACCAACAAATTAGGCACAATACGACATTAGCAATCTTTATCGCAATTATTCTCTTACAAGATTTTGTCCCATTTTTTGGCAACATTCCGCTAGGGCCGCTTAGTATTACGACCCTTCATGTAACAGTCATTATTGCGGCAATCGTGTTGGGACCCGTTGATGGCGCGATTATTGGTGGTATTTGGGGGCTTTTGACTTGGGTGCGAGCATTTGTTGCACCAAGTAGTCCGCTTGCTCCCTTAGTTTTTGTTAACCCGCTTGTTTCTGTTGTCCCTCGCATTATGATTGGAATTTTAGCTGGCTATACTTTTATCCTTATGTGTCGTTTGTTCAAAGTAAAATATATTGCCGCAGTAAGTGCTGCAATAGTAGGAGCCCTTACTAATACTGGCTTAGTATTAGGCTTTATTTATCTATTTTATCGTACTCCAGCAGTTGCGCAAACTTATGGGGTAAATGTTAATCATTTATTAATTGCTTTAGAAACAGTAATGGCGACTAATGGACTTGCAGAATTGATATTGGCGATTGTTATTGTTCCAATGGTTGCTCTTCCAGTATTGGTAAGTAGTCCGTATCCACATGTCTAGCAATCAAAAACTTAGTCTCCTATACTAAAAAGCAATCTTTTGTACAATACCCTTTAGGGTTGACACTTTAAATAATAAAAGTGCCAATTCTAGGGGGTGTTTTTCGTTTCTAGTTATTCCACAACAGAAAAATTAAGATTACTAAGTAATTATCAGGATTCAGATTGCTCATTAGGAGTATTCGCTGACTATCACGAAGTGAGAACAGCAAACATGACTAAATGGATTAAACAATTTTTATTAGCAGGACTGGCAGGATTAATTCGTCCTAAACATAACTAAAAATATTCACTTAAGACAAAGATTGCCGCGGTGAAAGATTATCAGCTTAACGGACTGGCTAGTCGTGAGGTTTTAATTAAGTACAAAATACGCCATATTTCTCAACTAAAACAATGGATTATCCAGTACAATAGTGACAAACTAACTGTTGCTTACGCAACAAGAAAGCGAGTTAAGAAAATGGGCCGGAAAGTATCCTTTGATGAGAAAAAGCAGATTGTGCAGTGGACGATTAACCACCAGAACAACTATAAAGAAGCAGCTAGTAAGTATGATATTAGTTATCAGCGGGTTTATTCGTGGGTACGTAAATATTTGCATGATCATAATTGGGAAGTACTAAAAGATAATCGTGGCAGAAATAAAGAGAAAGAACCGACAAATGAGCTCGAACGGTTGAGAAAACGAGTACGTGAATTAGAAGCTGAGAAACGAGAAAGCGAGGTACAAATTGCGTTCGCAAAAAAATTAGTCGAAATACGCAATCGGGAGGTGCATCGACCGGACGATATCAAGCGATTCAAGAAATGATTAAAGACGGTTATACAGTATCAGAACTAGTTAAAGCGGCTAAAGTAAGCCGGCAAGCCTACTATAAGTGGCTAAAACAAGAATTAACTACTAAGGATATCCAGGATCAAGAGATCCTTAATTTGATTAAAGAAATTGAGAAAACTAATAAGCAAAGTATTGGCTATGGGAAAATGATTCGTCTTATTAAGCACGCAGGTCTTGGATATTTGGTCAACAAAAAACGAGTTATTAGAATTATGAAGGAACATGGGATTAAAGCTGACTATCGTCAAGCTAAAAGAAAACGCGACAAGGAACGTCAAACCTATCAAGCTGAAAATATACTTAATCGTCAATTTAAACAGGAAGCAGCTAATCAGGTTTGGGTAACTGATACAACAGAACTCGCCTACAATATTCATAATTATAAAGTTCGTTTACATGTGGTTCTTGATTTATATGGTCAATTTCCAATTAGCTGGCTAATTACCCCAACAGAAACTAGTGAGGGAGCAATTCAAGTATTCAAGAAAGCTCAGAAACAAGAAGGTGTATTAGCCCCACTTATTCATACTGATCGCGGAGCTGCTTATACTTCTAAGGCGTTCAATCAATATTTAACTAGCAATAATAGTCAACATAGCTATTCAGCTCCTGGCACACCAGCAGATAACGCAGTTATCGAGCACTGGTGGGCCGACTTTAAAGCAATTTGGCTAGCGCATTCATCTAAGCCACAAACACTTGATGAACTTCAAACACTAGTAGCTGAAGGAATTGAATACTTTACAAATACATTTATTTCAGCTAAAAGAAATGACCTTACTGCAACGGAATTTCGTTACGGCAAAGCCAATTAATTTTTATTATTTAGTGTGTAAACTTGACAGGGTACAGTACCGTCTTCGCTAGTACCCGAAAGGGCTACTGGCGAACTGCACATAGTAAGACCTTGAGCTATTCTCTAACTAGGGTCCGTCTGAAAACTACTTAAGTAAGATGCAAATTGAGGCAATGTAAACCGTAGCCAGATAAACATGAGCGAGCTTATCATAACGCGTTGCAATCCTACGAAAGTTCTTCAACTGATTGAAGAAGTTCTCAATCAAATGGCGCTCACAATAAACGTGGTAATCACAGGTCCACTTGTCTTTGGTATTTTCCTTTGGCGGAATGGTATAGACGGCTGCTTTATCTTTAATATACTGGCGAAGTTTCGCGGTGCCATAGGCTTTATCCGCGATAATATTTGATTGAGAAATATCGAAGCCTTCCAGCAACTCACTGGCAACTTGGCTATCATGTACTTGACCACCTGTTAGGCGAAAAACCAAGGGATTCCCTAATCCGTCAACGAGTGCGTGAATCTTGGTCGTTCGGCCACCTCGACTTAGTCCAATAGCTTGATTTTCGACCATACATTCGGCGTTTTTTTGCCCCAGTGGCCTTTTGATGCGCTCGAACGATCGTTGAATCTAAGCTCAAGTTTTCCATGTCGGGATCGTCAATCAATTTGAGAAAAACCTGTTCGAACAAGCCTGAACTTACCCAGGCTCGGAAGCGACTATACACCGTTTTCCAAGAGCCATAGCGTTCAGGTAGATCACGCCAAGGAGCCCCGCTGCGCATGAGCCAGAGGATAGCGTTGAGGGCGGTACGGTTGTCTAGGCTTGATGGACGGCCAGTCCGGTATGGCGGGAAGTATCCTTTGATTCGGTCCCACTGAGCATCTTCCAGTTCGTATCGTTTAGGTGTTGTCATCGGAATGCCTCGATTCGTTTTTCCTCAGATTATACCTGAATTTTTAGTTTTCAGACAGTCCCTAATAGAAAACTGGAACAACTCGGACTTATGAATATGTCCAAGACGCTCCAGTCAATTCAATGTGATTAAGTTGTCGAACCGCCGTATACGGAACCGTACGTACGGTGGTGTGAGAGGTCGATAATTGAACTAATCAATTATCTCCTACTCGATTACTCAATTATTTTTTAGCAATTGTTGGTACTGCTTCAGTTTCTTCGACAACAATGTTCCCATTATTATCAAGTTTAGCAACTAACTTATGAGCGTCACTGTGGTCAAGAACGTAATCAGCAATCCGGTCTTCAATTTGTTCTTGGATTACCCGGCGAAGAGGACGAGCACCCATCTTTGGATCAAAGCCCATGTCAACTAATTTTTCTTCAACATCGGTAGTGACTTCGATGTGCAAGTTTTTATCAGCAAGCATGTTGTTAACATCGTCAATCATTAGGCTAACAATCTTCATCAAGTCATCCTTAGAGAGGGCATTGAATTGAACAATGTCATCAAACCGGTTTAAGAATTCTGGCTTGAAGTAGTTTGTCAACTTATCAATGATGGAGTGGGTACTGCCGTTAGACTCAGCCCCAAAACCAACACTTGCTTCTGAATCACCAGTTCCGGCATTAGATGTCATGATAATAATTGTATCCTTGAAACTAACAGTGCGTCCTTGAGAATCAGTTAAACGACCATCATCAAGAATTTGTAAGAACATGTGCATAACATCTGGGTGCGCCTTTTCAACTTCATCAAGTAAGATCAAGCTGTAAGGGTGCCGCCGTACTTGTTCAGTCAACTGACCAGCTTCTTCATAACCAACATAACCAGGAGCAGCCCCGATTAATTTAGAAGTAGAAGTCTTGTCCATGTATTCGGACATATCGAACCGAATCATGGCATCTTTAGAACCAAATAATTGGAGAGCAAGTTGCTTAGCAGTTTCAGTTTTACCAACCCCCGTAGGACCAACAAAGAGGAAACTACCGATTGGGCGCCCAGACTTGTTCAAACCAATCCGGTTACGACGAATGGCACGAGCAACCTTGTCCACTGCTTGGGTTTGACCAATCACATGTTCGTCAAGCTTCTTATCAAGGTCGCGAAGTTGGTTTTCTTCTTGCTTTTGCAGGTCACCAACTGGAATGTTCGTTCGTTCTTCAACGATTTTCTGCATATCCTTGACAGTAACAGTTGCAGAATCTTCAGTATGGTTTTCTTCAGCTTCCTTCTTTGCCCTTTCAAGCTTAGCAACTTGATCGCGGTAGAAAGCTGCTTTTTCATAGTCTTGGTTATCAGCTGCTTGTTGCTTGTGGGCTTCAGCTGTGTGGATTTCATTTTCGATTGCGTTTGGATCCACGTTTTTAAGGGTTAAGTTCTTCTTTGATCCCGCTTCATCAAGTAAGTCGATGGCCTTGTCAGGTAAGTAACGATCTTGAATGTAGCGGTCAGAAAGTTTAGCAGCTGCTACAATTGCGTCATCTGTGTACTTAACGTGATGGTAATCTTGATAACGACTTTTGATCCCGTTTAAGATACGAATTGTTTCTTCAACGGATGGTTCATCAACTTCAACTGGTTGGAATCGCCGTGCAAGAGCAGCATCCTTTTCGATCTTCCGGTACTCATTAAGAGTAGTGGCACCAACTAATTGGAAGTCACCACGGGCAAGAGCTGGCTTAAGAACATTTCCAGCGTCCATCCCGCCTTCAGCATTTCCCGCACCCATGATTTCATGGATTTCGTCAATAAAGAGGATGATGTTCTTATTCTTACGAACTTCTTCCATTAATTGTTGCATTCGTTTTTCAAATTGTCCCCGAATTCCTGTTCCTTGAACTAAGGAAACAACATCGAGTCGGATAATTTCCTTGTTAGCAAGCTTTTCAGGAACTTGGCCGCTAACGATTGCTTGAGCTAGGCCTTCGACAACGGCGGTCTTACCAACTCCAGCTTCACCAATCAAGACTGGGTTATTCTTAGTCCGACGATTTAAAATTTCAATTACTCGTTTAATTTCGTTGTCGCGACCAATGACTGGGTCGATTTTACCTTGGCGAGCAAGATCAGTAAGGTTAATCCCATATTGCCCAAGGATTCCTTTTCCATTCCGGCCGCCACCTTGTCGTTGGGCTTGGCCGTTCATGTTTTGACCATTAGCACCAGCAGCTTGGCTTTGCATATTGTTCATTGCGTTCATGAAGTCTTCGAGGCTTCCAAAACCGAAATTATTCATTCCGTTACCTCCATTCATCATATCTGTTTGTAGATTTTGTAATTTTTGATAACAATTTTGGCAGAGGTCTATTTGAATCCGTTGCCCATTAAAATTCATTTGAAGATGAATCGTGGCTGGATTTTGATGACAGTATTGACATTGCATCTGAATTTAATACCTCCTAAATAGTTTCACCAAGAAATGTTTTGACCTTTCTTGACCATTGGTTAATATTATACTTACTTTTTATCGCAAAGCAAGCCATAAAACTTAAATATTTTCTTAAATAAAGAGCGATTTTCCGCATAGCTAAGTTACTTAGGAATGCCGAAAACAGCTTACTTTGATTTTAGCACTCTTTAGCCATGAATGCTAAAATAGAAAGATGAAAGTAATTTCGTGTATAATAAGAAAATAAAATTTTATGTTGAGGTGATTGAATGGCAGAAGAAAATTTTGAGCAATTGTTGGATGACTTGCAAAATAAAAAGATTGATCATTTTGTAATTACCCCTGAGAATTTTCAGCAATTTCAACCAATTTTTCACTCGTATGCGTATCGTTCGCAAATTAAAGGCGAAGCGCAGCGAGGCGGTAAAGTTATTTATCAATTAAGAGAGCGATAAATCGTAAGATGTAGCCTTGTATTTAACGCTTACAATTGCTAAAATGTAATTATCGAGGTGTATCAGTGGTAAAGCTACTGATAATAAATTAATTATATCTGCTCGAAGGAGACTGATTAATATGGAAAAACGTGAATTTACAATTACTTCAGAAACTGGTATTCATGCTCGTCCAGCTACTATTTTGGTACAAGCTGCTTCAAAGTTTTCATCTGACATTACTCTTTCATACGAAGGTAAGAGTGTAAACTTGAAGTCAATCATGGGTGTAATGTCCCTTGGTGTTGGTCAAAACGCTAAGGTTACTATTACTGCCAATGGTGACGATGAAAAAGAAGCTTTGGACACCGTTGCTGAAACTATGAAGAAAGAAGGATTGACTGACTAATGTCTATACTACTAACCGGACTTGCCGCTAGTAGTGGTATTACGATTGCTCCGGCACACCTGTTAGTAGAGTCAGATCTATCTATAAAAAAACAGCATACAGCTGATGAGAATCATGAGGTCGCCCGGCTTCATGATTCTTTTACGTTAAGCAAGGCCGAACTTCAGCATTTATCTAAGCGTGCCCATGAGCTGTTAGGTCAACGGGCAGTGACGATTATTGATACCCAAATTGCGATTTTAGACGATCCGACTTTACAAAAGAAGATTATTGACCGTATTAATAGCCATCATGATACCGCCGAGTGGGCTGTTAAACGCGTTGAAGATTATTATTTAAGTATTTTTGAGCGCAAGAACGATAATGAATATTTATATGCGCGGGCAACCGCCTTGCGTGATGTGACCAAACGAGTCTTGAGTCACCTATTGAATGTTCCTTTACCAGACCCAGGACTTTTAGACCATCGCGCGATCTTTGTTGCTAATAATATTACGCCTACTGATACCGCTCAATTTGATAAACGATATGTTGCAGGGGTTGTTACAACTAATGGTGGACGCACTTCTCACTTTACAATTATGAGTAAGACCCTTTCCTTGCCCGCTGTCGTTGGTGTCAAGGATGCTACTGCGATCATTCATGATGGCGATTTACTGATTGTTGATGGGATTCATGGCAAAGTGATTGTCAATCCAACGAATGAAGAGGTTGAGCATTACCGCTTGTTAGCCGGTAAATTTATCCAAGAGCAGCAAAAGTGGGGAGCGTTAAAAGATAAGCAAACCGTGAGTGCTGATGGACGGCGATTTGAAGTGGGAGCCAACGTCGGAACCTTTGCTGACGTTATTGATGCTCAAGAGGATGGTGCCGAGGGAATTGGCCTTTTGAGAACAGAATTTCTCTATATGAGTAAGGATGAATTGCCAACAGAAGAGCAACAATTTAATGCTTACAAAAGATTTGTTTCGGCGATGAATGAACAGCGGGTAGTCGCCCGAACGCTTGATATTGGTGGGGATAAAAAACTGGGGATGGTTGCTCTCCCTCATGAAGATAATCCTTACCTGGGTTTTCGCGCCATTAGGATCGGGTTAGCACGCCCAGAAATATTGCGTCCTCAATTGCGGGCCCTCCTTCGTGCATCAGTTTATGGACGGTTAGCCATTATGTTTCCGATGATTGCAACGATTGAGGAATTTCAAGCAGCGCGCGCGATTCTTGATGAAGAAAAAGAAAAACTTGAACAAGCGGGTATTCAAGTTGCTAAAAATATTGAAGTCGGCATGATGTTAGAGATTCCGGCAGTTGCGGTTATGGCTGAACATTTTGCGAAGTATGTTGACTTTTTTAGCATTGGCAGTAATGACCTTATTCAATATCTATTCGCTGTTGATCGTGGGAACCAGCAAGTAGCTTACCTGTATCAAGAACTTCATCCGGCAGTTTTACGGATGGTTCGGCAGGTGATCGAAGCTGCTCATGCTGAAGGGAAATGGGTTGGCATGTGCGGAGAGATGGCTAATAATGCTTATGCGGTTCCACTCTTAATGGCAATGGGGCTGGATGAATTTTCGATGAGCAGTGGTCAGATTTTACGTGTTCGCTCTTTAATTAACCAGTTGAATACGCGTAAATTACAGCCATTAGTTCACCGGGCAATTCATGCTGAAACTGCCGCGGCGGTCCAAAAATTAGTGGAAAAGTATGTTCCGCAGGTAAAACTTTAATAAATGAAAATAACTTTCTTGATAGTTCGCACCGTCAAGAGAGTTATTTTTTATTCTCATTATTAAAAGATTTTGTAAAGAAATTTTAATCAGCCTTTCTGAGTCTTGTCACTATTAGAAGGAAGATTTAAAATAACCTAAATCTGTTTTGCGGTTCAGTGAATGCTTTAGTATAATAGCAGTTATGACTAATTATTATCTAGAAAACTTATGATGAAAAAGGAGCAGTTAGGTTGAATATTGGTATTTTTACAGATACATATTTCCCTCAGGTGAGTGGCGTGGCGACTTCAATTAAGACGCTTCGTGATGAATTGATTGTTCAGGGACATCATGTATATATTTTTACGACAACTGATCCTAAGGCGAAACATGATGACGTTGAAAATGGGATATACCGCTTTGCAAGCATTCCCTTTGTTTCGTTTTCTGATCGTCGCATTGCGGTGCGCGGCGTATTTCGGGCTATCAAACTTGCTAAAAAGTTCCAATTAGATATAGTTCATAATCAAACTGAATTTGCGCTTGGAGTTATGGGGAAGACGGTTGCCAAGCATTTGCATATTCCCTGTCTCCATACTTACCATACGATGTATCAAGATTATCTTCACTATATTGCGAATGGCCATATTCTTAAGCCAAATGATGTTGCCAGGCTTGCTCATCTTTATTTAAAAAATATTTCTGGGATTATTGCTCCAAGTGACCGTGTTTTGGATACTTTAACCAGTTATCATGTAGAGTCACCAATTCGTGTTATTCCGACTGGGATTAATTTACGAGTATATAGTAAACGCGATTCAGCAGAAGAAATAGCTAATTTAAGGGCAAAGCTAGGCTATGGTGAAGAGACCCCAGTTTTACTTTCGCTTAGTCGTTTAGCATATGAAAAGAATATCCATTCATTAATAGAAGCAATGCCAGATATTCTTGCTCACAAGCCTGATGCACAGTTGCTGATTGTTGGGGATGGTCCCGCAAGACATACTTTGGAGCGTCAAGTTCGTGAAATGCAGCTTAATGACAATATTAGTTTTGCTGGTGAGATTTCAAATGATGAAGTTTACCATTATTACCAGATGGCAGATGTTTTTGTTTCAGCCTCTGATTCTGAATCACAAGGACTGACTTATGATGAAGCCCTTGCCTCGGATTTGCCAATCGTAGTTATGCGTAGTGAATATACTGACCAATTGATTGATGATCCAGCGATTGGTATTAGTTTTCAAAAACGGGCTGACTTGGTTAATGGTGTCTTGTTTTACCTTAACCAACCAAAAAACTCAGAATCAAGGTTGAGACGGCAACAAAAGCTACATGAAATTTCAGCAGAAGTCTTTGTTGAAAAGGTTGTTCAGTTCTACGAGGATTGTCAAAGAGATATGGCTGTCCATGATGAACTTAACCAAGCTGAAAAATCGCATCGTCTTTTTCACCGCCCAAGGAGCTAATGATGATTAAAATAACAATGTTTTCATCTGCAGATAAGGTTGCGGGACAAGGAGTAGGAAGCGCCTATCTTGAATTAATTAACTTGTTGCGCAACCAATGCAGTGACAAATTTGAAATTGAAATCAACCGTTATGGGAAGAGTCAGATCAGTCATTATCATACAATCGACCCTCTTTTTTACTTGTCAACTTTTTCAAAAAAGCGGGGTCGAAAGATCGGCTATGTGCATTTTCTTCCTGAGACGTTAGAAGGAAGTCTTACAATCCCGCAACCGTTTCGCGGGCTTTTTTATCATTATATTATTGCCTTTTATAAACGCATGGATCAGTTAGTAGTTGTAAATCCATCTTTTATCAAGCAGTTAGTAGCATACGGGATTCCTGAAAAAAAGATTGCCTATATTCCTAACTTTGTTGATAATGATCGTTTCCATCCATATTCGGCCGTTAAGCGGACTGCTCTCCGAAAAAAAAATGGGATTGCTGCCGATAAATTTGTGGTATTAGGAAGCGGCCAAGTTCAAGAACGAAAAGGGGTTCCCGACTTTATTCGTCTTGCTCGCCAAAATCCGGATGTTGAGTTTTTTTGGGCTGGCGGATTTTCTTTTGGTCGTTTAACTGATGGCTATAGTGAATTAAAAAAGGTAGTAGATAATCCACTAGCTAATTTACATTTTACAGGAATCGTTTCGCGGGATAAGATTGCTGAACTGAACAATCTTGCTGACCTATTTCTTTTACCTTCATATAATGAACTGTTCCCAATGTCTGTCTTAGAAGCTTTTAGCTGCGGGACACCAGTAATGTTGCGCGATCTTGACCTTTATCATTCTATTATTGAAGGGGATTACGAGCCTGCTAAAGATGTCAATGAGATGCAAATGAAGTTGACATTATTACGCAATGATCCTGCACGACTGGCACATTGGCAAAATCAGGCCCAGCGAGCTGCTAAGGAGTACTCAAAAGAACATTTGGCAGATGTTTGGACTAAGTTTTATCAGGAGCAAGCGCGAAAGGGGGATGCTTAGTGAGCAGACGAAATTGGTTAGTATTAAGTATAATGCTAATTATTGGAATTGGAATTCTCGGCTACTCATTACGTAACTCAAACATCCACCTATTGTTACAGGATGTTTCTGCCATTAATTGGGGATGGATGCTCGTTGCACTTGGCTGTATTTGTTTATATTTAGGCTTGGAGGCGGTTGTCGTAAAGATATTTATGAATGATCGTCACGATGGTTTTACCTGGAAGGATGCGTTACGATTACCATTAATTGAACAACTATTTAATGGAATTACTCCGTTCTCGACAGGGGGACAACCAGCGCAATTAGTGGCAATGATTCAATCAGGTGTTGATGGAGGATTGGCAAGTTCAGTTCTTTTAATGAAGTTTGTTGTATTTCAAGCAATGATTGTTGTTAACTTCTTGATTAGTTTGTTAATTGGTTTTCATTTTAT
Organism: Limosilactobacillus reuteri; assembly: GCF_003072625.1. Classification (NCBI taxonomy): domain Bacteria; kingdom Bacillati; phylum Bacillota; class Bacilli; order Lactobacillales; family Lactobacillaceae; genus Limosilactobacillus; species Limosilactobacillus reuteri. The sequence goes on along the minus strand of NZ_CP027805.1, from coordinate 1,391,808 downwards.
TACGGAAAAACTCCATGCTCTTTCATTATTAGTAATATTTGGCTTTTTAATTCACCTAGCAGTAATTGTCGGATTATTGATGGTAATGTACTGGTATAGTTTTACTAAAAAACTAATGAACCTCGTTATCAAACCAGCTGCTATTTTTATGAAGGCTAACCGATATGAGCACATGAAAGTTGTCCTAAATGAAAAAGTGGATACTTTTTACCAAGAGAGTCTCCGAATGAAGCAAGATTATAAGAAGCTGCTTAAGGTTTGCGTAGTAACTATTTTTCAATTATTCTTTTACTATGCAATCCCATACTTTATTATGCTTGCGCTTGGAATTGACCACATTAATTTTGTGATGGTGCTCAGCTTGCACGTGTTAATTTTTATGATTATTTCGCTTTTTCCAATTCCAGGAGGGGCGGGGGGAGCCGAGTATAGTTTTTCCGTTCTCTTTGCAAGTTTTATTCACTCAAATACAAAATTGGTTTTAGCAATGATCTTATGGCGACTACTCACATATTACTTCGGAATGTTCGCCGGAATTGTAGCTGTATTTATAAAGCCTGATAAAGTAAAAAGATAGAAAAAAGGATTGTGTGCTAGCACGATCCTTTATTTGTATGAAGGAGGATTAACATTGTGAAAGAATCAGAATTATTAGTGATTATTAGACGTTTGATTGCGATGCAAAACGATGATTCAAGAGATCGGCAGAAACGGACATTTGAAAAATTTGGTATTCCATTATGTGATGTAACTTATATCCATAGTAGGGAAGAATTTATCTTCGTTCGATATCGCCCTTATGAACGTTTTCGCTTTGATGATATTGACCTAGTTGCTATTGAAGTTTTTAACTGTTTGTATGACCTTGAGAATACTTTTTAATTTTTTTAGAAAAAACAGTTGACGGGGAATAAAAACCCATGTATAGTAATTATCGTTGTCAAAACAGTTAAGCGCTGTTGAGATGGTTTGACAAAAAAAGTTAAAAATAATTGTTGACATCGACTTGATGACATGATATATTAATAAAGTTGCTGATTGAGTTATCAATCAAAAGAAATTTAAAATTAATTAAAATTTCTTCTTGACAAGCCGATTTGATGTATGCTATAATTAATATGTTGATTGGCTGTTCAATTAGCCAACAGGTAGACCTTTGAAAACTGAACAAAGTTTCGACGAATCAAATGTGTAGGGTCTTCAATCACGATGTGATTTGAAGCAAAACATTTGCGAAGTCAATTCGCTTAATAACAAAGATAATTGAGAGCTATTCAAGTTCTTATATGTTTTATATGAGAGTTTGATCCTGGCTCAGGATGAACGCCGGCGGTGTGCCTAATACATGCAAGTCGTACGCACTGGCCCAACTGATTGATGGTGCTTGCACCTGATTGACGATGGATCGCCAGTGAGTGGCGGACGGGTGAGTAACACGTAGGTAACCTGCCCCGGAGCGGGGGATAACATTTGGAAACAGATGCTAATACCGCATAACAACAAAAGCCACATGGCTTTTGTTTGAAAGATGGCTTTGGCTATCACTCTGGGATGGACCTGCGGTGCATTAGCTAGTTGGTAAGGTAACGGCTTACCAAGGCGATGATGCATAGCCGAGTTGAGAGACTGATCGGCCACAATGGAACTGAGACACGGTCCATACTCCTACGGGAGGCAGCAGTAGGGAATCTTCCACAATGGGCGCAAGCCTGATGGAGCAACACCGCGTGAGTGAAGAAGGGTTTCGGCTCGTAAAGCTCTGTTGTTGGAGAAGAACGTGCGTGAGAGTAACTGTTCACGCAGTGACGGTATCCAACCAGAAAGTCACGGCTAACTACGTGCCAGCAGCCGCGGTAATACGTAGGCGGCAAGCGTTATCCGGATTTATTGGGCGTAAAGCGAGCGCAGGCGGTTGCTTAGGTCTGATGTGAAAGCCTTCGGCTTAACCGAAGAAGTGCATCGGAAACCGGGCGACTTGAGTGCAGAAGAGGACAGTGGAACTCCATGTGTAGCGGTGGAATGCGTAGATATATGGAAGAACACCAGTGGCGAAGGCGGCTGTCTGGTCTGCAACTGACGCTGAGGCTCGAAAGCATGGGTAGCGAACAGGATTAGATACCCTGGTAGTCCATGCCGTAAACGATGAGTGCTAGGTGTTGGAGGGTTTCCGCCCTTCAGTGCCGAAGCTAACGCATTAAGCACTCCGCCTGGGGAGTACGACCGCAAGGTTGAAACTCAAAGGAATTGACGGGGGCCCGCACAAGCGGTGGAGCATGTGGTTTAATTCGAAGCTACGCGAAGAACCTTACCAGGTCTTGACATCTTGCGCTAACCTTAGAGATAAGGCGTTCCCTTCGGGGACGCAATGACAGGTGGTGCATGGTCGTCGTCAGCTCGTGTCGTGAGATGTTGGGTTAAGTCCCGCAACGAGCGCAACCCTTGTTACTAGTTGCCAGCATTAAGTTGGGCACTCTAGTGAGACTGCCGGTGACAAACCGGAGGAAGGTGGGGACGACGTCAGATCATCATGCCCCTTATGACCTGGGCTACACACGTGCTACAATGGACGGTACAACGAGTCGCAAGCTCGCGAGAGTAAGCTAATCTCTTAAAGTCGTTCTCAGTTCGGACTGTAGGCTGCAACTCGCCTACACGAAGTCGGAATCGCTAGTAATCGCGGATCAGCATGCCGCGGTGAATACGTTCCCGGGCCTTGTACACACCGCCCGTCACACCATGGAAGTTTGTAACGCCCAAAGTCGGTGGCCTAACCTTTATGGAGGGAGCCGCCTAAGGCGGGACAGATGACTGGGGTGAAGTCGTAACAAGGTAGCCGTAGGAGAACCTGCGGCTGGATCACCTCCTTTCTAAGGAATAAAACGGAACCTACACATCGAAGAAACTTTGTTTAGTTTTGAGAGGTTTACCTCTTAAAACTTTAACCTATAAGACACTTATTTGGGCCTATAGCTCAGCTGGTTTAGAGCGCACGCCTGATAAGCGTGAGGTCGATGGTTCAAGTCCATTTAGGCCCATATGGGGAATTAGCTCAGCTGGGAGAGCACCTGCTTTGCAAGCAGGAGGTCATCGGTTCGATTCCGTTATTCTCCATTATCAACCATAAGGTTGATAGAGTTTGTACTTTGAAAACTAAATACTATCTAATTTCTTTATTAACAAAACAATAAACCGAGAACACCGCGTTATTTGAGTTTTAATTAACAAATTATAATCGCTAACTCAATTAATCAGACAATCTTTGATTGTTTAGGTTAAGTTATGAAGGGCGCATGGTGAATGCCTTGGTACTAGGAGCCGATGAAGGACGGGACTAACACCGATATGCTTCGGGGAGCGGTAAGTACGCTTTGATCCGGAGATTTCCGAATGGGGCAACCCAATCAGCTTAGTCGCTGATTACTTGACTAGTGAATACATAGCTAGCAAGAGGTAGACGCAGTGAACTGAAACATCTTAGTAGCTGCAGGAAGAGAAAGAAATATCGATTCCCTGAGTAGCGGCGAGCGAAAAGGGAAGAGCCCAAACCAACAAGCTTGCTTGTTGGGGTTGTAGGACTGAACATTAGAGTTACCAAAGTGCGACGTAGTCGCAACAGTTGGGAAGCTGTGCCATAGAGGGTGAAAGCCCCGTAGACGAAACGTCACACTCTCTGTTCAGGATCCTGAGTACGGCGGGACACGTGAAACCCCGTCGGAACCCGCGAGGACCATCTCGCAAGGCTAAATACTCCCTAGTGACCGATAGTGAACCAGTACCGTGAGGGAAAGGTGAAAAGCACCCCGGAAGGGGAGTGAAATAGTTCCTGAAACCATGTGCCTACAAGCTGTCGGAGCCCGTTAATGGGTGACGGCGTGCCTCTTGCAGAATGAACCGGCGAGTTACGATTGCATGCAAGGTTAAGGTGGGAAAACCGGAGCCGTAGCGAAAGCGAGTCTTAAATGGGCGTAAGAAGTATGTAGTTGTAGACCCGAAACCAGGTGACCTACCCATGTCCAGGTTGAAGGTGCGGTAAAGCGCACTGGAGGACCGAACCCGTGTCAGTTGAAAATGGCTGGGATGAGGTGTGGGTAGCGGTGAAATTCCAAACGAACTTGGAGATAGCTGGTTCTCTCCGAAATCTCTTTAGGGGGAGCCTTGAGGTAAAGAATCGTGGAGGTAGAGCTACTGTTTGGACAAGGGGCCCGTCATGGGTTACCAACTTCAGATAAACTCCGAATGCCATCGATTTATACTCAGGAGTCAGACGATGAGTGATAAGATCCACCGTCGAAAGGGGAACAGCCCAGA